>JBBIND010000035.1:21954-40515 GCA_037444075.1 Acidobacteriota bacterium
GATCTGCCCGCCGCGCTGTGGATCGTGCGCCAGGCGGCCGAGGCCCTCGACGCCGCGGCCTTCCGCCGCCCAGTCCATGTCCCGCTCTTCGTCCCGGTACAGCGTGTAGCTGGTACGGCTCCTCCGGTGCAGCGTCCCGGCCGATTCGTGCTCACGGTCACCCGGCTTTTCAGAGGCGGCGTAGCCAGGCCAGAACAGAGTCCGGATTCCCGCCTGGAGCGGCACGTAGTCGTAACCTGCCTGGAACCAGAAATCCACTTCGTCGGCCAACGTTTTTACGGGACGAGCCAGGAACGCGCACTTTACGTCCTGGTCTACACCAAATTCGACTAAAGGCACCCGCGCCGGGCGCCCCGGGCGGAGAATGGCCGACCGCAGGTTTTCGAAATCAGGCTGAGAGGGCAGCACGCAGTTTCTCCCGTCAGTTCACTGCCGGAGCAAATCATCCACGGCAGAGGTGAACAGTAAGCTAAGATACCACGCAGAGCGCCCGACACCGCGGTGCGCTTTGATCCGAATGGAACAATCATGAACATCTTGGTGTTGAACTGCGGCAGCAGCTCCGTGAAACTCCAGTTGATTGAGACCAAGACGGGGAGCGCGCAGGGCCCGGAACGAGTGCTGGCGCGCGGTTCGGTGGAACGAGTGGGCTCCGCCGAGGCGACTCTCTGGTTCGAGCTTGCTGGCAAACCGGCGCACAGAAGCCAACAGGAGATTCCCGACCACAAGGAGGCCATCAGCCGGTTGACCTCGTTCCTGGAAGGCGCTCCGGGCGAGGCTGACGGTACTTCGCGCATCGACGGTGTGGGGCACCGCATGGTGCACGGCGGGCAATTTACGCATAGCGTTCGGATCACGGATGAGGTGGAACGGGAGATTGAAAAGGCGCGCGATCTTGCGCCGTTGCACATACCACACAATCTGAAGGGCTATCATGCCGCTCGGGCTCTGTTTCCCGGCATCCCCCAAGCCGCTGTTTTTGACACGGCCTTTCACCATTCGCTCCCGCGCCGCGCCCGCTTCTACGCGCTGCCTTACGAGTGGCATGACCGTTACCAGCTTCGCCGGGTGGGCTACCACGGCATCTCTCACCGCTACCTCGCGCTGCGCTATGCGGAATTGCACGGAGCGCGTCCGGAGGACTTCAAGCTGATCACCGTCCACCTTGGCAGCGGGTGCTCCATGTGCGCCGTCAACCGCGGCACCAGCGTGGATACGTCGCTGGGCTTCAGCCCGGTGGAAGGTCTGGTGATGGGCACACGCCCCGGCGACGTGGACACAGCGGCGCTGCTCCACATCATGCAATGGGAAGACATGAGCGCGGAACAGATGCTCGATACGCTTCACCGCCGCAGCGGTCTTTTGGGGCTTTCGGGCGCGTCCAATGATATGCGGGACCTGGAGGAGCGGATGCGGCGCGGAGACCCTCGCGCTCAGCTCGCCGTGGAGGTGTTCTGCTATCGCGTGAAGAAGTATCTTGGCGCTTACTTCGGCGTGTTGAACGGCGCCGACGCCGTGATTTTCAGCGGAGGCATCGGGGAGAACTCGCCCGCCGTGCGTGCGCTGGCGTGCGAGGCTCTGGACTCGCTCGGCATCAGGCTCGACGCCGAAAAGAACCACGCCGCAGTGGGAGCTGAAGCGGACATCTCCGCCGAAGGCGCCTCGACCCGCGTTTGGGTGATTCCGACCCGGGAAGAGCTGCTGATCGCCCGCGAAACCGCGGAAGTGATCATGGGAGATGCGGACTGAAGCGGGCTAGCGGGCGCCCCTGCCCACACTGCTCCGCATGCTGGCAGCCTGTACCGCGGTTATCAGCGACACGTTATAGATATCCTCCGCCGAACAACCGCGTGAGAGATCATTGCCCGCGCGCGCCAGGCCCTGGAGAATAGGGCCTATTGCCACGGCGTCGCCCAATCTCTCGACCATCTTGTAAGCGATGTTGGCGGAATTCAGATCCGGAAAGATGAGCGTATTGGCACGGCCGGCGACGGTGGAACCGGGGGCTTTCGAACGGCCGATGGCGGGCACCAGAGCCGCGTCCGCTTGCAATTCTCCGTCCACGTGCAGTTCGGGCGCGCGGGCGCGAACGATGCGGAGCGCCTCCGCCATTTTCTCTACGGACTTGTGCCGCGCGCTGCCCTTGGTTGAAAAGGAGAGCAGCGCCACCACGGGTTCCGCCCCTATCAGCGTGCGGGTGCTTTCGGCGGAAGCGATGGCGATATCGGCCAACTGAACGGCAGTGGGCTCGACGACGATGGCGCAGTCGGCCAAGGCGAGCAGTCCCCGGTGTCCGAAGTCACGGTTGTGGACCGCAAGGATGTAAACGCTCGAAAGAGTCCGCACGGTGGGCGGGGTGCCGATGCAATGCAGAGCGGCTCGCACCGCCTCCGCCGTCGACGTGGCGGCTCCGCCCACGCTGCCGTCAGCATCGCCTGCGGCCACCATCAGTTTGGCGAAGTGCAGCGGGCGGTGGGCCACGCTCAGAGCCTCTACCTCGGTGACGCCGCGTGAACGGCGGCGTTCGAAAAACAACGCGCCATACTGCTTCGTTTGGGGCCACTTGGCGGGATCGACGTACGCCACGCCATCCACGGCGCTGGCAGGATTCTCCGTCACCAAAATGGGCTGCACCAGACCCTCGCGCGCCAGACGCGTGGCGGCGGCTTGGACGCGCGCGTCGGAGCCCTCCGGATAGACAATCCGCATCTTGTCCGGCACGCGCCGCAACAAGTCAGCCTGTCTCTGGAGAAAATCGGCGGCGGCTTGAGGGAACGGCATGAAAGCTCTATTGTATCCGGGACAACTCCGTCAGGCGCGGAATACCCAACGCAGCCGGCCCCGACGGTTGTGCTTCCCGGGCGCGATGGCGGACAATCCTTCGAGGAGTGCCTATGGTAGCCCGTTCTGCCCTTATCCTGTTTCTGGCCGCGTGTTTTTCAAGCCCCGCGCTTCCCGAGAATCCGCTCCGCCCGATGCTCGCTCCGGAAAGCCTTGCCAAGGTGGAGCGCACGGGCGCGGAGATCACACCCGGTCCGGAGACGGAATCCGTAGTTCTGCGTTTTCCCGCTTCAGATCAGCCAACGGGCGTGGTTCTGCCGGTCCCCTCCCGCGCAAGTGATTGGACGCGGTTCGGCGCCTTCAGCTTCGAGTTCGCGTCCAATTCCACGATCCGCTTTCGGCTTACGTTCCGAAGCCGCAAGGGCGAGACGTTTGTATACGTCGTCCAACCGTTTGAAAACGTACCCGTCCGCGCCGTGATACCGATGCAGTTTCTCACGCGCGAGTACATGAACAACCGGCAGTTCAAAGGCTACTGGATGTCCAACTGGGGCAACCACATTGACATGACGCAGGTAGAGTCGCTCGCCATCCACATGACGCCCAATCGTCCCGTAACGCTCCGTCTAAGCAGCTTGACTCTGCTGCCGGATGCCGTGCCGGACGAAGTCCTCAGCGACAAACCCCTGGTGGACGAGTTCGGCCAGTGGATCGGCAGTGATTGGCCCGGCAAGATCCGTTCTCTGGAAGAGCTACGCCGGGCATGGAAGAGCGAGGACGACCGTCTTGTCCGCGCAGAGGACTACGGCTTCTCGCGTTATGGCGGCTGGCGGCACCGGCGTGAGAAGGCCACCGGCTTCTTCCGGGCCGAAGCAGTGGGCGGCCGCTGGTGGCTGGTGGACCCGGAGGGTCATCTGTTCTTTTCGGTCGGCCCGAATTGCGTACGCCCGCGCGAGGTAACCCGAGTGGCCGGCCGCGAAAAGCTCTTTCTGCGTCTTCCGCCTTCGGCTGGTGAAACCGCGGATTTCTACCAGCACAATGCCACTGCCCGGTATGGCGAAACCGACACGATGGGCAACTGGAGACGCAAAGCCGAGCAGCGGCTCAAAGCGTGGGGCTTCAACACGATCGCCAATTGGTCGGATGCATCTTTGTTCGACCGGCCGGCCGTTCCCTTCGTCACCAGCGTTGCCGTCGGCCGGTCAGCCAAGAACTGGCACGCCTTCCCGGACGTCTACAGCAAGGAATTTGTCGCCGCTGCCGAAGCGGCTGCCATGGCCCAATGCCGCAAGTACCGTGACGAGCGCATGCTGATCGGATACTTCATCGGCAACGAGCCTCGCTGGCCCCATCGCAACCTGATTGACCTCATCCTCCGCGACGCGGAACCCACCGCCACGCAAGCGTTCGTGCGCGCTTATCTGAAGGAACACGGCGAGTCCCCGGAGTCTCGCGACAGCCTGATGGAGACCCTGTCGCGGCACTATTTCCGCACTGTCTGCGAGGCGATTCGCAAAGCGGATCCCAACCACATGATTCTCGGAATCCGTTGGGCCGGCAGCGCCCCGGACGCCGTCATGCGCGCCAATGACGTTTTTGACGTGGTCAGCATCAACATCTATCGCTTTGAGCCGCCGCGCGAGCAAATCGAGAAGATCCACCGGCTCACCAGGCGCCCCATCCTGCTGGGTGAGTTCCATTTCGGCGCGGCGGAGCGAGGCTATGCGCCATCGCTCGTGATGGTCAAGAACCAGACCGAGCGCGGCGTCGCTTACCAGCGTTACGTGGAAGTGGCCGCGTCCATGCCGCAGGTGGTTGGCGCGCACTACTTTCAGCTGTATGATCAACCCGTTACCGGGCGCTTCGATGGAGAGAACTACAACCTCGGCTTCGTCAACCAACAGGACATCCCGTACGCGCCCCTGGTGTTCTCCGCGCGGAACACGCACCGGCGCATGTACAGAGTGCACGCCGGTGATCTGGAGCCTCTCAGCCGCACCGCCAAAGTGCGTTGAAATCAGGCGCTCTCAGTGGTAGCGCGGTTTCACGCTGTAGGGTTTGAGCTTCCCGCTGCTTAAGCCGTAGATGCGCGCGTGCGTTTGGCGCGCCGCTTCCACCAGGTCCGCATAGGGCAGGTCGATGACGTTGATGAAACCGTAGTTGAGGCGCTCGGCGTCGCTCGGCCGACCCGTCGGCAGGTTGTCCACCATCTGGAACCAATGCGTGCCGACGATGTGGGGATCCGCCGCCGAGTTTTCCACGTAGTAACGGTAGGCGATGCCGCGTTCACGGTAATCCTTCACCTTGTGCACGTTGTAGAAGAGTCCCTGCAAGCCGCGTCCCGGGGTGCAGGCGGTGAATTCACCAATCATGACGGGGCGCCCGGACAGCTCTGATTGACGCCTTACCAGGTCCGCATCCGGCGCGAATGACGCCGAATAGATATTGATGCTGAAGACGTCGAAAATGGAGTGCAGTTTCACCCACCGTTCATCCGGACGCCCGGCAAAACGAATGCCAAGGTTGAGGTGGTTCGGGTCGTGCCGGCGGATGGCTGCGTGGACTGTCTCGAAATACTTGCGACCCGCCTCGAACAGGAAATCCTCCTTGATACGCGCCGCGTTTCCGGGATTGTCCGCGAGCATCTGTTTCAGCTTCGCCTGCGTGGCGCTAGGCTCGGGGTCCGCCAGGACCATCTCCGCGAAAGACTGAAGAGCGCCGAAATCGCGTGCCCAGCGCGGTTCGTTGCCAATGAACCAGCCGATGAGATTGGCATCGTCCTTGAGCGGAACCACTTGACGGCGCGCCGCCGCCTCCACGTTTTCCTCAAACTCCTTGGAGAACACGTCCGGGAAGTCATACGGGAACGGGAAAGTCTTGCGCGTTGTCCAACCCGAGAGCGGCAATACGTACGGCATGCGGCTGTTGACCGCCAGGTCTCTGTCGGACCAGTTGGCCACCGTGTTGAAGCCCCAATTGCGCAGGCGCGCCAGGATGTTCTCAGTCCACTTGCGCTCCCACCCGTCTCCGTAGCGCCGCATGATGTTCCAGACGTAGTAGGAGACGACTCTGCCTTCGGTCAGCCACGCGGGACCGGGCGGCGGTAGTTGCTCGTAAAGGAACTCACGCCGCCGCACGTCCGTCCCGAAGCTCGACTGTTGGTAGCCCACCAGGTCCATCCCGGTTGAGAAGAACGGGTGCCCGTGCGGGTCCACCAACATCCAGCGCCCGTCGACGCGTTCGGTGCGGAAGAAGCCCGTGGCTTTCCGCTTCCGCGAGGCGTCCCCGCCGAGCTCGCAAAAAGGATAGGAGACCGGCTTCAGTTGGTCGGCAGCCCAAAGTTTACGCAGTTGTTCGTCGTTGTGCGCTTTGTCGTCCCAATTTTCCGGGATCCACTGGCCATAGCGGTCAATCAGTGGTTTCCTGTCCAGGATGTCGTCGGTGGGAACCTCTTCCGTGAGCGTGAATTCGTACAAGGTGAACTGCGCAGGCGCCGCAGGATAGCGCATCCTGAACACCACTTCTTCAACCTTCTCAAAGGTGAACAACCGCTGCGGCCAGACTTTGTAGCCCACCGGCAGCATCGGGACCATTGCGCGCGTTTGCACAAATGCGTCAAATGGGATCACGCCGCGAATGCGGATGCCGGGGAGGGGCTCGGTGATGAAGAGCCTGGTCTGCTTTCCGTCGCCGAAGCCGACGGCAATCATCTCGAGGCTGCTCGCGTGAAACGTGTAGCGGACGGCGCGATACTTCGACCAATCCGATGGCCAGCCCATCGCCCGCACGGGAATCCTCAGTTCGAGGTCGCCGGGAGCATAAGGAAACGTAATTGTCAGGCTCTTGTCTTCTTTGCTCAGGAACGCCGCAGGGCCATTGGAGGTGAAGCGCTTCAATGATCCTTCATCAAGTGACGCAAGCAGATTTATCTCCGCCTTCAGCGCCGCCGGCTGCGCAAACAAGCCAGCGGCGAGCAACATAGCAGTCCAGGTGGTTTTCATGTCCTTGTGACCCTTCTTTGAGTCAGGCTATCCCGCTCTGCGGGATGCTCCGTTCACTTGAAGTTCCAGAGCAGTTCGATGTCAATGCCGCCGATGGCGTGAGTGTCGTGATAGGCGAATCGCCCTGAACCCGGCTTGCCGGCGTCGCCCCATGCCCCTGCCATGCTCAAGGGAAATCCGAGAGAGTTCCAGCGGGCGATGGCAGCATCCATGTCCTCCACCTGAAACGCTATGTGGTGCACGCCCTCGCCGTGCTTCTCCAAGTGCTCCAGATAAACGTCCGGCCCCTTGAGCGAGAGAATCCACTCGTAGGGCACCTTGCCATGCCGCTGCCAGCCCAACTGCATCTCGAATTGTCCAGGCTTTCCCCGGTAGATGAGATCCCGTAGCGGCGTTTGCGTCACTGTGAATTCGGGAAACCCCAGCTTGGCCCAGTAACGTGACACGGGACCGAAGCCGCGGACGGCGAATGCGTACTGCGTGATGCGGGGGCCTCTCTCGCCTACTGCCGGCAGGGCCAGGGGCCCGGGTCTTTCCGGAGACGGCAGGTGCAGTAGCCCCAGCACGTACTTGCCTTCCTTCTCCGTGTCCAGGAAGGCATAACGGATCGTGCCGTTGCTGTTCGTCATGATGCCGCTTTGCAGCACCCCAACTCCGAGCGAGCGCATCCTCGCCAGTTCAGCGTCGTAAGCCTGAGCCGTCGGCACCAGATGCACCAGGCTGAAGACGCCGTTGCCGTGGCGTTTCAGGAAATCGGTGAAGGCATTGTTCCCGCCGAGCGGCTGCACCCAGTGGACGCCTGTTTCGCCCAGCATGCCTCCCGCCACGCGCACCGGGATGGAAACCGGCTTGCCGCGGTATTCGGCCTCCGTGATCTCCCCGTCCCCCATCTCCAGGACGGTACCGAAGCCGGCCTTCCGCCAGCCCTCGACCACGGGTTTTATGTCGTCCACCACCCACACCAAACGGTCCACGCGCTGGTAGAAGTCAGGCAACTGGGCAAAGGCGGCTATCGTGCTGGAAAGCAAAGCGACAAGAGCTTTCTTCATACCCCGAGTATACTCTTCGCCCTGCCGTGCCGAAGGCCCGCGGAATGGCTTCCGGTGACTTCAGAAAAGGACGGGAAGTCTGACTGTCAGACGCGTCGATGAGCTCAACGAACTTACGGCCTGCGCCCGATGGCGATGATCGAAAGAGGCGCCCACGGCAGGTACCGGTCTATCTTTCGCCACAGCCAGACCATGCTGTTATATCTCTTCATGGCCCACAGGCTGAGTTTCCGCCTGCGCAGTAACTTTCCGGCCAAGCACCAGCCAGGCGTTGAGACGCGGTTGAAATCCAGTACCCGCTCCACTTGAAAGCCCGCCTCCTGCATACGCTGGCGCAGGTGATCGCGGCTGTAGCGGCGACGGTGATCCACCGCTTCGTCCAGAGAACCAAACAGGCCTGGCAGGTGCGGTACCAGCACGACTGCCCTCCCGCCCGGGCGTAGCGTGGCGAACAGATGCCGGAGGGCCGCCAGGTCATCCTCGATGTGCTCCAACACATTCAGGCACACCACCGTGTCGAAACAGCCTTCCAGCGGAGCAACTTGACCGCCGTCGCTGAAGTCGCACAAGCGGACCTGCAGGTTCGGCCGGTGCTGCAGCAGGTTCTTCAGCCGGGAGAGGTGTTCGGTGTTGATGTCGGTCGCCACGTAGAGTTCGCGGCGCCGGGCCAGATGCCGCGTCAGATTGCCCACCCCTGCTCCTATCTCGAGGACCCGCCGGCCGAGCCACGGTTGAACCTGCTCAGCCAGCCAACGGTTGAAGTTGGGCGCGCAGGCCATGGCTTCCAGCACTTCCGGGCCGGATTCTTTATGCAGGTCCGAAGTGAACCAGAACCGCAGAATGACCCCGATGGCAGCGACGCCGTCCATCAGTCCGATCTTCTTGCCTTCCTCATAGGTGCGTCCGTGGTAGCTGATGGGTGTTTCGTAAATGCGCGCCTCCCGCTTGGCCAGCTTGATGGTGATCTCCGGCTCGAAGCCGAACCGGTTGCAGCGCAACGGGATGCTCTTGAGCAGGGACATCCGGCAAGCCTTGTAGCAGGTTTCCATGTCCGTCAGGTTGAGGTCCGCGGCAAGGTTGGTCAGTCCCGTCAGCAAGCCGTTGCCTAGCGCGTGCCAGAAGTACAGTACGCGGCGCTCCCCGGCCGGCAGAAAACGGGACCCGAACACGGCGTCCGCGCGTCCCTCCAGAATGGGCGTCAGCAGTTTGCCGTATTCCCGCGGGTCGTACTCGAGGTCGGCGTCCTGGATAATGGCGAACTCGCCGCGCGCCTCGGCGATTGCTGTGCGTATGGCCGCGCCCTTGCCGCGGTTGCGAGGATGCCTCAGCAGGCGAACGGCGCCGTCCCATTTGCCGATCACCTCCTGCACGGCGCCGGCCGAATCGTCGTTGGAGCCATCGTCGACGACGATCACTTCGCGCCGCAGACCCGCGGGCAAAGGCGCATCCATCACGCGGTCGAGGACCGCGACGATGTACTCCTCCTCGTTGTACAGAGGCACCAGTATACTGAGCAGGGAACCGTGCTCAGGGCTCATGCCATTGTATTGTAGAGAATTAGGAACCCTATGAAACTCCACGTTTTTGCTGCTTTCTGCTGCGCTCTCCTCTGCGTCCCCGGGCTTTCTGCTCAAGCCACGCCGGCGGATCGCCCCGCGCAGGTGGAAGAAGGCCGGGACCACACTTCGGATCGGATCCTCAAAGCCATTGACGATCTGATGTGGCACGTCAAGCTAGGCGACATTGCTGAAGTAGACAAGGTAGCCTACACCAGCCTGCCCGCCCGGCGCCAGCCCAACCCTACTGCTCAAGGCGCCGGCAATCCGCTTGTGATCCGGGCTTACACCTTCATTCCCAAGAACCTGGACCGCTCCCGCAAACATCCTTTGATCGTGCTGCCGCACGGCGGGGTCCACAGCAACTTTGGAACTTCCTACGCCAGAATTGTCCGCGAGTTGATCGAGCAGGGCTACAGCATTATCGCGCCCGAGTACCGGGGAAGCACGGGCTACGGCGGCACCCTCTACCGGCAAATCGACTACGGCGGCTGGGAGAACGCTGACGTGCACGCCGGAAGAAACTGGATGCTCGAAACGCACGACTTCCTCGACAACCGCCGCGTCGGCATCATCGGCTGGAGCCACGGCGGGATGATCGCGCTCATGAACATCTTCGAGCACGCCAGCGATTATGCCTGCGCCTACGCCGGCGTCCCGGTCAGCGACTTGGTCGCGCGCATGGGGTACAAGTCGCAGAGTTACCGCGACCTGTTCTCAGCTTCCTACCACATTGGCAAAACAGCCCAACAGGACGTGCAGGAGTATCTGCGGCGCTCGCCCGTCTCACACGCCGCCAAGCTGGACACTCCACTGCTCATCCATACGACGACCAACGACGAAGACGTCAACGTGCTCGAAGTGGAACGGCTGATTGCCGCCCTCAAAGCCGAGGGCAAGAAATTCGAATACAAGATCTATAAGGACGCGCCCGGCGGGCACGCCTTCAACCGCATCGACACCAAACTGGCGCGCGAATCGCGCCGCGAGATCTATCGCTTCCTGGCTCGCTACCTGAGGCCGGCCCGCCCGGCTGACTAAAGTCCGGCGCAGTCCGCTAAGGCGCGGGAGCGCCCAGGTACTTCTTCAGCCAGCTGAGGAGTTCCTCGTAGAAGTAACGGCTGTCCTCACCACGCAGAATCCAGTGGTTTGCGTCCGGGAAAACCACCAGGCGGCTGGGAATCTGTAACCGTTGCAGAACGCTCCAGTTCTCGAGCGTCTGGTTGAGCGGCACGCGATAGTCACTCTCGCCGATGGTCAGCAGAATGGGCGTGCGGAAGCGCTTCGCGTAGCGGATGGGATTCTGCTCCCGCCACACCTTGCCCTGTTCCCATACCGGTCCGCCGTTGTTCACCTCGCGGTGATAGATGATATCGCTGGTGCCCCACTGCGACTCGAGGTTGATGAGTCCGGCGTGGCTGTAGAGGCACTTGTAGCGCGTGGTGGTGGCTTGCAGCCAGTTGGCCAGGTGCCCGCCGTAGCTGGCGCCGCCTGCCGCCTGGCGTGAGGCATCAATGAACGGGAAGCGGCGGATGGCTTCGTCGGCGGCTTCATTGAGTTCGTTGCCCGGGCCCCGCAACGGGTCGTTCTGGATGGCCTGAGCGAACTTCTCGCCGAAACCCGTCGAACCGGTGTAGTTGGTCAGCAGCACTACGTAGCCCGGCGAGCTGAGCAGGTGATAGTTCCAACGCAGCACCAACTGGTCCCTGAACATGGTGTGCGGGCCGCCGTGAATGAACAGCACCAGCGGGTATTTCTTCTTCTCGTCGAAGCCCGGCGGCAGGGCAATCATGTTGTGAATCTGCTTGCCGGCTTTGGAGGTGAACCAGAAATGGCGAACCGGCTGCCAGTCGATCTCGCTTGCGCGCTCGGTGTTGAAGTTTGTGAGCAGCTTGTGCTCGCCCGAGGCGGGGTCAATGCGGACCACCTCAGGAGGGTTCACGGCGCTTTCCCAATTGGCCACCAGCAACGGAGCATTGTTCGCTCCACCCGCATCGAGGCCGGTGTAAACGCCCAGGGTCATGTCGCGGACCAAGCTCACCACGCCGCCTTCAGCGGACAGGCGATACAACTTCTCATGCCCCGCGTCCTCGGCCAGCAGAAAGATCGTCCGGCTGTCCGGCGATATGACGAAACTCCCCGGCGAGCGGTCAAAACCGGACGTCAGCAGCTTGGGTTGACCTTGCCTCGGCCAAGGCAGGCGGGCAATGCGGTCCAGATTGTAGACCTTGTCGTTGTTGGGGTTGAACACCGCGTAGAGGGCGTTCCCGTCCGGGCTGAAGACAGGGTTTGAGTAGCTGTCCTTGCCCGTCGTCAACTGGCCCGGCTCGCCTCCCTCGGCGGGTGACTGGAACAGCTGCGTGATCGTATTCGAGTGCGCCGTGGCCGTGCGGTTTGTCACGGCGGCGAACACAACGGATTTCCCATCCGGCGCCCAAACGGCTTTGAAATCGTTGCCGGTCGCCGTGAAGGGCGCGTCAAATCCGGCGCTTGAAGCGAGTTTGGTGCCCGCCAGGAGGTTGCGGGCAGTGGCGCCCGGCTCCACCGGTTGGACGTAGAGGCTCAGTTTCCGGTCGTCCAGCCAGCGGTCCCAGTAACGGATGGGGAAGCTTTCGTAGACGCGCGCCCGATACTTGCGCGCCTTGCGCTCGGCAGCCGCCTTCTTGTTGGCCTCGTCATCGGCAGCCCCCGGAAATACGTTGCTCGAAAACAGCATCTGCTTTCCGTCCGGACTCCAGCGGGGCGCCGCCGCGCCCGTACTGAGGCCCGTCAAGCGCCACGCTTCGCCCCCGTCAATGACGTTGAGTACGTAAACCTGGTTCTCTTCGTCGCCCTCGCGCTTGGCGATGAAAGCGATGCGGCGGCTGTCAGGGCTCCAATCGACGTCGCTTTCGCTGCCCTTGGTTGCGGTCAGACGCCGCGGCGCCGCGCTGCCGTCCGCGGGCACAAGCCACAAATCCGAAACCTGGTCCTTGCTATCGTAGGCCGGTTCGGTCACCGAAAACACAACCCACTTGCCGTCTGGGCTGGCTTTGGGCGCGCCTACCCGTTTCAACAGCCACATGGTTTCGTGGGTGAGAGGCTGTTTGGCGGCGCTCCAGGCCGGTTGGCACAAAATCGCCGCCAGGACAAGAAATATCCGGATCATACTGGCGACTATAGCACCTCCACCCCGGAGCCCTCCGGTGAAGACTCCGCTAGACTGAGCAAGGGGGAAGCATGACGTTCAAGCTGCAAGTGGAAGGTTTTCGTGAGGGGGACTTCATCCCGAAACGACATACTTGTGAAGGCGAGGACCTCTCGCCGGCCATGCGTTGGAGTGATCCGCCGGTCACCACCAAGGGTTTTGCGCTGATTGTGGACGACCCCGACGCTCCGGCAGGCGTATGGAACCACTGGCTCCTGTGGGACATCCCGGCGGACTTACTGAGCCTCGAGGCTGCATGGCGGAAAGGCGCCGCCGGCGTCAGCGGAACGAATGACTTCGGGCGCCTTGGCTACGGCGGACCCTGCCCTCCCAAGGGCCACGGACCGCATCGCTACTACTTCCGGCTCTACGCGCTCGACGCAGAAACGCTGGGACTGGCTGAAGGCGCCCGGCGTGGAGCATTGGACGCCGCCTTGCAGGGACACATCCTCGCCGAGGCGCAGTACATGGGCCGCTACGAGCGCGCCTGAACACTCAACTTACTCAGCTTACTGGAGGCAATATGGACTGGATTGAGTACCTCAAGTCGGTTGACACGCCTACTCTTTCGAACGCCATCGAACTGCTGAACGTGAGGCCCAGAACGGAGGGCTTCAGCGACCTCTCCATTCGCTGCCTCTTTCCAGAGAAAGGCAGGATGTGCGGCTATGCGGTTACGGCTCAGGTGGAGACGATGACGCGCAGCTCTCCGGGTGGAACCGACGCATTTCTGGATCTGTACGAAGCTGTGGCCGATTCCCTCAGGCCTGTGGTCATCGTTTTTCAGGAAATCGGCTCGCACCGCGACTTCGCCGCCCACTGCGGCGAGGTGATGGCAACGGTCTTCACAAGGCTGGGCGCCGTGGGGCTGGTGACGGACTGTGGAGTGCGCGATTTGCCGGAGGTGCGCGCGCTCGGGTTCCAGTGCTTTGCCCGTGGCAGCATAGCCAGCCATGCTTACTTCCACGTAGCCAGAGTGGGTGTTCCCGTGCAAGTGGGCGGCTTGAGCATATGCCCGGGAGACCTCCTGCACGGCGACGAGAACGGCCTGTTGCTGGTGCCTCCGGACCTGGAGAGCACGCTGAAAGAAAAGGTCGAAGCCATCCGGTCGCGCGAGCGGGCGCTCATGGAGTACATCCGGGGGTCCGAGTTCACCCTGACCGGACTGCGCGGGCACTGGCCGGAGTGAGGGCTTCGCGGCCCGTTGCAGGACCGGAGCATACTGTGTACGCCCCCTGTCAGCCTGCCGCTGGTGCCGTTGTTGGGCGAGGCGCGGGGATGGAGGATGCCCGGGTTCAGGTTCAGGACCCGCAGCCCCGCCCGATGAACTGACGTCTGGTCATACCGCCGGCTCCGCCTACCAGAGCACCTTCAATCCGAGCTGCAGCTGGCGCGGGGCGTTAGTCTGCGCCGAGACGACGCCGAATGTGCTGGACGTCACCCCAGCATTGGGGCCGCTGAACTGGACCCGGTTGAGCGCGTTCAATGCCTCGAAGCGGATTTGCACCGTCAACTTCTCCGTGGTCTGGACTTCCTTAAATAGCGAGATGTCAAAGTTCCGCATTCCATGGGCGCGCACGTCGTGGATGCGCGCGCTGGCGGTGCCGAAATTGAACGGCGCCGGTTGCGAGAATACGGAGGTGTCGAACCATCTGTTCAGGCGCTCCTGTGCCGGGCCGGTTAGCTTGCCGCTCCGGCCATTGTTGTTCGGAGTGGTGCGCGGATTGTAGAGGCCGGCGGTGTTGCTGGCCGATATCGAAATTGGCAGTCCGGACTGATAAATTGTGATGCCATTCAATTGCCAGCCGCCGATCAGCAAGTTGGCGAAACCGGATGCGTTACTGGCCCACTGCCTGCCGCGGCCGAAGGGCAACTCATAGATGTAGCTCAGGACGAATCGATGCGTGATGTCGATTTGCGCGGCGGCCCGGCTGGCCATGCGGTCGTACTCGTTCTGCACGGTGTCCTCGCCGAAGTCCAGCGTCTTGGACCAGGTGTAGGAGCCGTCCAACTGCAAGCCGCGCCCCATGCGCTTCTTGGCGCTCACAATCATGCCGTTGTACCAGGAACGGCCGCCCGTGTCGCGAGCCCCGACTATTTCGCCGAATTGCGGGAAAGGCCGTAACAACTGTGCGCGGCGCACCTGAGGCCCGGCCAGAATTCCGCCGGCATTCGGGTGCCGGAAAAACGGGTTTGCGACCAACTGGTTCAGCTGCGAACCCAGCGCCATGTGCCTGGGATCAAGCTGGTTCGGATAACGTTCCAGGGCGAGCTCATAGCCGCGAGTGCCAACGTATCCCAGCTCGAACATCAGCTGGCCGGGCAATTCCCGCTGCAGCGTCACGTTCCACTGCTGGGCCCACGGCACCTTGTCGTCTCTGAACTTGGGCCGGAAATCAAAGCCGACGGCCGAGAGAAGCCCCTCGGAACTGCCCAGCGGCACGCCAAATCCGTTCGGGTATGGGTTGCTGAGCAGGTTGAGCGGTGTGATGCCGTCGAGCGTCGAAATCCAGGGAGTCTCACCCCGGAAGCCGTACGGGGTGTCGGTGCCCGACGCCGCCTTGAACGATGCCGAATAGACGTGTGCGTAACCCGCGCGGATCACGGTGAGTGGCGTCGCCTGGTAGGCGAAGCCAACGCGTGGAGCGAAGTTGTGCCAGTCCCTCAAGTATTGATGGCGGGGATTGCCATCCACACCCTGGTAGATGAGGCCGCCACGCATGTCGGGGAAGCCTGGAATCACACCGGCCAGCGGCGAGCGAACGTTAGGGTCGAAGTAGTTCAGGCGATCGTAGCGTTCAGTGCGCGGCGTGTCCATGTCCCAGCGCATGCCAAGATTCAAGGTCAGCTTCTGCGTAATGCGCCAGTCGTCCTGGACGTAGCCGGCCAGGTAGAAGCTCTGGGCGGCCTCGTCCTTGTACTGGGTCATCAGGCGGTCACCGCTGATACCCGTGCCTAGCAGCAGGGACGCCAGGCCGTTGCCGGCCGTCGCGCTGGCGCTGAGCGGATTCGGCCCCTGGGTGAAGGCCGCGTTGAAACGGAATTCTCCGGACGGGGAACGCAATTCGCGGGTGTTGCTGCGGAACATCCGGCCATCGAAACCGTACTTCATCGTGTGCGAGCCGCGGATCTGAGAGAGGCTGGAGGACGTGCTGAAGGTGTTGGAAGTGCTGCGGCGGTGGTCACGGTGTCCCAGCGATGCGTAGCCTGCCGCCTCGAACCTCGGGAACATGACCTGATCCGTGTAGCTGTCAATGGCCCTGGGCAACCCCAGCGTCGAGGGCAGGAAGCCGATTCCCTGATTGATGAAGGGGAACAGGGTGCGGGAGAATCCCAGCCGAGAGGTGAGCACCATGGTTGGCGACAGCGTGATGCTGTGTTCGGCGACCGCATGGTGATTCCGGTCCTTGTTCACAATGCGGCCTTCGGCAATAGTGATGTCTGGCGGGAACAGCACGGCCGGGACGTCTTCCAGATGTCGTTTCGAATAGCGCCCAAAGACCTTCTGCGCGACCGACAGGTGGTGATCGACGCGGATGTCGAAGTTGTCCGTGTTCACCTGGTAGGAGCCGCTTCGCGAGTAGTTGTTCTTCTGCGTGAAGGCAGCGCCCTCCGTGGTCGGCAGCGGGTAATACTTCAGCACGTTGCGCCCCACGGGATCCATGCGCGTCACCGGAATTCGGTTGCCCGCGAACGCATCGCGGATGAAACCGCTGCCGGAGGGATTGGCCCGTGTGGTAAACGGATCGTAAATAATGACCGGCCGGTTGGCGCCGGCCAGGGTCTGGGAGAAATCACCCTCCCGCTCCCTCAGCGTGGGAACACTGAGCGTCGTTTCGGAAAAGCGCCGCTCGCGCAAGCCTTCATAAGAGCCCATGAAGAAGGTCTTGCCGCGGCGGATGGGACCGCTCACGACCCCGCCGAACTGGTTCCGCTGGAAGGTACGCAAACTGTCGCCGCGCCTGTTGGCGAAGAAGTTGTTCGCGTCGAAAACCGAGTTGCGCAGAAAGTTGTAGGCGCTGCCATGGAAGGCGTTGGTTCCGGATTTATAGACCACGTTCAGTACCGTACCGAGCGTGCGTCCGTATTCGGCCGGCACGTTTGCCCCGGTCACATTGAACTCCTGGATCGCGTCCACGGATGGAAAAACGCTGACGGCTGAGTAGCCGGTCACCGTCGGCTGCGAGGCCGTGGCGCCGTCGATCAGGATGTCCATGGTTCGCCGCCTTGTTCAATACGCCGACCAGTTCATGCCGTCAAACCTGTCGCCTATGGAACCGGCGATGCCCGGGGTCAATGTCACCAACGCGTAGACATTGCGCGTATTGAGAGGGAGCGCCAGAATGCGGCGATTGTCCACCACTCGGCCGAGCGCGGAGGATGTGGTCTCTAGCAGCGGAGCGTCGGCAGCCACTTCGACCTGTTCGGCCAGTTCGCCGACTTCCAGAAGGAGATCGACCCGCGCGTTCTGCTGCACCTCGAGCGTGATGCCGCTACGGATGGCGCGCTTGAAACCGGTCATCTGGGCTTCTACGCGGTAGATGCCGACCGAGAGCGGCAGCGAGATGTAGTCGCCGCGCTCGTTGCTGGTGACCGAAGCGCGGATGTCGGTCTGCAAATTGATGATGTTAACCGTAACGTGAGGAATCACGGCGCCGCTGGCATCCTGGATGGTTCCCAGGATGCGCCCCATAGCGGATTGGGCCAGCGCAGGCTGGACCGCAGCGAACAAGAAGACTGCCACGAGTAATACCAAGTTGCGTTGGCAATGCTGAAGCATAATGCAATTCCTCCCTTGAAGTTCGGACGTGCCGGGCATCATATCACTTTGGAGGTAACGGTGAGTCCCCCCGGGACCTGAGCCCGCGAACTCCGGAATCTCTGCCTGCTATCACCCCGCGCGGCAGTTGGCCCGGGGGGCTCGTGGCTTGGCCGGTGTAAGGATTTCCAGGCCTGTTTATCAGCTATCATGGAGTTGCTTGCGCTCCTGCCGGCGGGCTCAGACATATGTCCACAGAAGGCTGTAGACCCAAACCAAACCCCAAACTCCCTCGCCAACTGTTACCGCTCCTGTCCATGGAAGACCGGTTGCGCACGCCGTTGGAGGTTTCACTCGGTTTCTCGGACGATCAGGCGCTGACGGAGGCGCGGCGCTGCATCGACTGCAAGGATGCGCCCTGCATTGAGGCTTGCCCCGTGCGCACGGACGTCCGCGGCTTCATCGGCCGCCTGGCGATGGGCGATTTCACCGGCGCGTACGAACTGCTGCAGCGCACCAATCCTTTCCCGGGCATCTGCGGACATCGTCGCGCCAGTCCGCGGGCAATGCTTCGGAGTTCACTATCGTTTCGAGGCTGCCGGCAATCGATTGGATCGGCGCCAAGGAATTATTCAGCTCGTGGCCCAGCACTCGAAGAAGACGCTGCCAGGCCTGCCGCTCTTCTTCACGCAACGCGCGGTTCAGATCGGTGAGGACCACCAGCCCGTGCGGGCGGCCGCCATCGCGGAACACGCTGCGGCTCAGGCCCCAGCGGCCGCTGCCGCCCGGCAAGGCCAGTTGCAACGTGCGGGGCGCCTCACCATCCAGGCACTTCTGCAACCCCAACCCGGCGGCCGTCACAGCCGTGGCCGTCACAGCCGTGGCCGACGCAGCCAAGTTCACGGCCGGCCGGCTCGAGTGGCGCATCTTCTGATTCGGGAACCGCCACCGTTCTCCCGCCCCCGGTGTCCGATTCCGGACAGTGCCGTCCCACAATCGCACAACCCGGATGGCTGACCGGGTGCCGCTGGTTCGCAAGCTATTGAAACCTCGACCGATCGGCGCCGCTGCGCTGGCACAAAGCTTGCAGAGACAGGCTTGCAACTTTGGCAGGGGGCAGGACAGTGGCCCGTAACTCACGAGCCAAGTTCGGAGATCCATGCCGACAGTATCGCCAGACCGGAGGCGCGCGATTGCGGCTGCGCTGGAGGAGGCCGTAAGGAAGCTT
>JBBIND010000036.1:0-40003 GCA_037444075.1 Acidobacteriota bacterium
GGGGAGCCGCAGGCGCGGCAAGCCATGATGCGGGCGTCTTCCAGCGTGATTTCTCCGTGGGCGAAGCGCGCGCCGATGCTCTGCACGCGGGCGGTGTCCTCGCCGTCCTCGGATAGCAGCATGACGCCGCCCGGGACCAGCACGCCGGGCAGGTTGCCCGCGCCTGCCAGGGCCATCATCATGGCCGGCAGCCCCTTATCGCAGGTGGCCACGCCCAACACGCCCTTTCGCGTGGGCAAGGAGCGGATCAGCCTGCCCAGCACGGTGGCGGCGTCGTTGCGATACGCCAGGCTGTCAAACATGCCCGGCGTGCCCTGCGTCCGGCCGTCGCAAGGGTCTGTGCAGTAGCCTGCGAAAGGCACGGCGCCATGAGCTTTCAACTCCCTGGCCGCCGCTTCAACCAGCAGGTTCACTTCCCAGTGGCCGGTGTGGTAGCCGAGCGCCACCGGACGTCCGTCCGGCTCGCGCAGCCCGCCATGGGTGCTCAACAACAGGATGTCTTTGCCGCCCAGCGCGGCCGGGTCCCAACCCATGCCGGCATTCTGCACCCAGCCGAACAGGTCGCCGGACGGCCTGCGGCGCAGCGTTTCTTCGTCGAAGGGCAGCTCGCCGCGCGGTCCGGGCGCCTTGCTGGAAATCTCGTACAGAGAGTCATCCGGCGTTGCGAGCAGCGTCTCGAGGTTGATGGTTTCCACTGTTGCGGACCTCCTTGTGGCCTGCCTTCATCATTATTGTTGCCGCTCTTGCCGCGCCCCGCACGGCGAGCGTTTCGGCTACAATCAATTACTCATCTGAACTCGTACTCGTAATAGTGAACCAACGCTATCCATCAGCGGGCAAGACAGCCCAGCGGGTCGCAATCTACCCGGGGTCCTTTGACCCGATTACGAGCGGCCATCTGGACCTGATTGAGCGGTGCGCCCGCCTGGTGGACAGATTGATTGTGGCCATCCTCCGGAACGAAAGCAAGGAACCCTTGTTTACCGTGCTGGAACGGATGGAGATGCTGGAGGAAGTGGTCCGCCCCTACGCCAACGTCGAGGTGGACTCCTTCGACGGTTTGCTTGTGGATTATGCCGCAAGGCAGCAAGCCGGCATCATTTTCCGGGGCATTCGTGCCATTTCCGACTACGAATACGAGCTTCAGATGGCGCTCATGAACCGCAGACTCCGCCCGGAAATCGAGACGATCTTCCTGATGGCTAGCGAGGCCAACTCTTTCATCAGCTCCCGTCTGGTAAAGGAGGTCATCCGCCTCGGCGGCGACATCTCCGGACTCGTCCCGCCTACGGTGGAGGTGCGGCTCAAACACCGAATCTTAGGAGAGGATGCCTAGGCAGATGTCTCAATCTCAAGCACTCGCAGAGAGAGTTTCCCGGATCAGCGTATCGTCCACTATGAAAGTGGCCGCTGATGCCGATAATCTTCGCCGTCAAGGCGTCGATGTCATCGATTTCGGCGCCGGAGAACCCGATTTTCCTACACCGGACAACATTAAGAGCGCGGCTGTCAAAGCCATCGAGGAGAACTTCACAAAGTACACCGCGGTGGGCGGCATCCTGGAATTGAAGCAGGCTATCTGCGAAAGCCACACACGCGATTTCGGCACAGCCTACGCGCCGAACGAGTGCGTGGTGAGCGTGGGCGGCAAGCACGTCATTTTCAACTTCGCGCAGATCCTCCTCAATGAAGGCGATGAAGTCATCATACCGGCGCCTTATTGGGTGACTTATAAAGACGTCGTCAACTACTGCGGCTCCAAGTGCGTCTTCGTTCCCACCAGCGAAGACGACGGATTCGCGCTGAGCGCGGCCATGATTGAGCCGCACCTGACGGCGAAGACCAAGCTGATCATCATCAATTCACCGTCCAATCCCAGCGGCGCCGTGATTTCGCGCCAGGAGTTTGAGGCAATCCTCCAACTCTGCCAGGCGCGCAACATCTGGCTGCTCACCGACGAGTGTTATTGCCACTTCCTCTACGATGGCGAAGAGCCTTTCTCGATAGCATCCATACCGGGGGCCAAGGACCGTGTCATCGTCGCCGGTTCGCTGTCGAAAACTTACGCCATGACCGGGTGGCGGATCGGCTTCGGGCTTGCGCCCGCGCCCGTGATCGGAGGAGTGCTGAAGCTGCAGAGTCATAGCACGTCGAACCCCACATCGATCGCGCAGCGCGCCGGTGTGGAGGCGTTGCGAGGGCCTCAGGATTCGGTCCGCCAAATGCTGGCCGAGTACGCGCGCCGCCGCGGCTTCGTAGTGAAGCGCCTCCGCGCTATCCCCGGCGTGAAGGTTGCCGAGCCGAAGGGCGCTTTCTATGCCTACCCCAGCGTGGGCGCGTTCCTGGGCAAGAAGGGCGTGGACTCGGCCATGGCGTTTGCTGAAAGACTGCTGGCGGAGGCGCACGTAGCCGTCGTCCCCGGCGAGGCTTTCGGTACGGATACGCACATCCGGATTTCCTACGCCGCCTCCATGACCGAACTCGAGCGCGGCCTGGACCGCATCCATCGCTTCGCCGAAAACCTGACGGCATGAGCCTGGTGCCGGTCTGCGCCTCGCCGGTGTTTGACGAGAAAGTCTGGGGAACCACGGACCTGGAGCCCTGGTTCCCCACGGCACAGCGCAAGATCGGTGAGGTTTCGTTTCCCGGCGCGGAAATCCTGGTGAAGTTCATCTTCACCTCCGAGCGGCTGTCCGTGCAGGTGCATCCGGACGACGAGCAGGCGGCTGGATTCGGCTTGCCACGAGGCAAGACCGAGATGTGGCACATTCTGCGGACCGAACCCGGCGCCCGCATCGCGTTGGGCTTCCGCGAGCCGATCACGCGGGAGCGGTTGCGTTCCGCCTCCCTCTCCGGAGAGGTGGAGCATCTGCTCGAGTGGCGCCCGGTGCAGCCGGGGGAAACTTACTTCGTCTCCGCGGGAACGGTGCACGCCATTGGCGCGGGCATTGCGCTGTGCGAAATTCAGCAGAACTCGGACGTTACGTTTCGGCTTTTCGACTACGGACGCCCTCGCGAGCTCCATCTGGAACAAGCCGTGGACGTGGCCCGCCTGGAACGCCATCCGGGTCCGGCGATACAGCGCCCGCTGCCTGGCGGCGAGGTGGAACTGGCCCTTTGTCCGTATTTCGGCGTCCATTGGCAGCGCATCGAAGAGCGTTGCCATTGCCGGTCCGATGAACGCCGCGGTTGGCGCTGCATCATTCTGCGAGGCAGGGGCACGCTGGCCGGAATGAGCGTGTCCCCGGGGCAGTTGTGGGACGTGCCCGCCAGCGCCGAGCCGTTCGAAATATGCGCTGAACAACCGCTCGAGATTCTTCGGGCGTTTGTGCCCTGAGCCCGATTGCCCACGGGCCGCACCTGCTAGACTGTCAAGGGGCCGCCGCTCCGGTCTCCCGTTCCTCCATGCAACTAGTCTTTTACGTAGCCGGGACAATGCTGCTGCTCCTCTGCGCCGCCTGCGGAGGGCCAAGCCGCGCGCCTGCGATAGGCGAAGCTTACGTCGGCCCCAGTTCGTTGAATCTGCGCAGCGAGTTGGCTGCGGGTTCGGACGTCACATCCACGGTGCAACACGGCGAGAAACTCGAGATCCTCGAGCGGCGCCGCCGTTTCGCCAGGGTCCGCGACAGCCGCGGAGTGGAGGGCTGGGCAGACAGCCGGATGTTGCTCAACCCCTTGCAAATGAGGCACTTACGGTCTCTCGGAGAGCGTTCTGCCAAGCTCCCTTCACAAGGCAAAGCCACCGTCTACGACCCCTTGAACGTCCACACCAGCCCAAACCGGCAGGCGCCGACTTTCTACCAGATCCCGGACGAGGGGACGGTTGACGTGGTCGGGCACCGCGTGGAAGCTCGCGTTCCGTATCAACCGCCGCGAGAGGGCGGCGAGGTTCGGGAACGCACGCCACCACCGCCCGCCGACCCGCAAATACCTCAAGACGACTGGAGCCTGGTCCGCATCCCGGACGGCCGGGTCGGCTGGGCGTTGACGCGGCGGCTGGTCATGTCAATCCCGGACGACGTCGCCCAATACGCAGAGGGCCACCGCATCACCTCATATTTCTCGCTTGGCCAGGTCACCAGCCGTGGCGAGACCAAGCACCATTGGCTTTGGACGACACTTTCTTCGGGCAACAAGCCGTACCAGTTCGACAGCTTTCGGGTGTTTGTCTTCAATCCGCGGCGGCACCGGTACGAGACAAGCTACATCGAGCGGCACCTGATCGGCTACTATCCTGGTCAAGTTCAACACTCCGAGGACGCATCCATGCCGTCCTTTTCCCTGCTAATCCAGGACAAAGACGGCCGCCTGTTCCTCAGGACCTATGCCTTCCAGGGTTTTCGCGTGCGGTTGGTGGACAAATCACCGGCCAGCCGGGATACGACCGCGAGCGAGATCCTCCAGATGGAAGCGGAAGCGCCGCCCCCCGACGTTCGCAGCAGTTCACTGTTTGAGAAAGTCAGGGACGCCTTGCTGGAGCGCTGGCGCCGTTGACGCCTGCCGCGCTCAGGTAGAGTCAGATGGCCACGCGGTCCATCGCCAGGAATTCCTGGATGTGCGGATGGTCCGAACGCGGCAGGTCCTCTACCGGGCCGAAGTAGATCGCCCGCCCCTCGTGCAATATCACCACCCGGTCCGCCACCCGGCGCATCAGGTCCAGATCATGCGTCACGACCACGGAGGTGAGCCTCAACTGCCGTTTCAGCTTGAGCATCAGGTTGGCCAACTCGTCCGACATGATCGGGTCGACCATGGTGGTCGGCTCGTCGTAGAGAATGCATTCCGGTTGTGCGGCCAGAGCGCGTGCTATTGCCACCGCGCGCTTGTACCCCGTGGAGAGATCCGTAGGATAGGCTTCCCGGAAGTCCAGCAGGTCCACCATCCGCAGCAGCCCGTTGACTACCTCTTCTTTGCTGGCGGCATTGTAGTCTTCCCGCAACTCCAGGCTGAACAGGATGTTCTCGGCGACCGTGAGCGAGTCAAACAGCGCCCCGGATTGGAACACCATGGTGACTTTCTTGCGAATTTCTCGCAGGGTCGCCTCGGAAGCCTCGGTGATGTCCCTGTGCGCCACGATGATGCGCCCGGCGTCCGGTTTCAGAAAACCCATGATGTGAGCCAGGCTGACGGACTTCCCCACACCGCTTCGGCCGATAATGGCCAGCGTTTCGCCGGCGCGGACGTGGAAGCTGACGTCGTCCAAAACAGGGTAGTCGAACGTCTTATAAACTTGACGAAACTCGATGTAGTAGGGATACAGCTCACTCATGACTACGCAGCGTATGCTCCGCCCACTGTTCGGGCGTGTTCAGGTTCAGAAAATTCTCCGCGGCGCCCGCAGGCCGGTAGACGGCCCGAAGCCGGCTGAGCGCGTCCGTCATTTTACGGACATTCTCGTTGAGAGCGCGCGTAATGGGCTCGAGGCAATCACGATGATAAACCGCGCACAGCGGCTGCGGGCGGCCGTCCGCGCCCAATGGGATCAGGCAGTCTCCCCCGCATCGTTCGGCCTCCTCCAGCAGCCGAGCCAGCCAGTCCTCGCGCAATCGCGGCATGTCGCAGGCCACGATCAGGTTCCATTCCGCCTCGGTGGCGTGCAGAGCCGCCTCCACACCGCCCAGCGGGCCGGCGCGCGGCCGGAGATCTTCGACGACAGGGAAGCCCAGACCCGCGTATCGCTCCGCGGAGCCGACCAGCGTGACCGTACCGGTGACCGCCTTCACCGTTTCCGCCACGCGCTGCGCCATGGGCACTCCCCCGTACGGCAACCAGGCTTTGTCGCGCCCCATGCGGGAGCTGGCGCCCCCTGCCAGGACGAAACCTGCGCCTCTCATGACCGCATCATAACATCCGCAACACAGGAAGCATTTGGCGCCGCGGAGGAATGCGGTTATAATCGTAAAAACAAGCAGATGCGGATATGTTTCATCCTGGCCGCTTGCTCGTTGGTGGGCCCGCACCTGTGGGCGGATCCCTCCGCGCGCGCGCCGTACGAAGCTTCGTCGGTGGTCCGTGCTGATCAACGCAGCGGGCGGCTGGTGCGGCGCGTGGTGGTGCCGCAGCGCGTGGTTTCGCCGAAGGTGATCAAGCCGGTCGCCGTTGCCCGCAAGGCCACGCCGGCGCGTCAGTATGCGCCTGGCGACATTGACTGGATCGTCCAGGATGCCGCGCGGCGCCACGGTATCAGCCCATTGCTTGTGCATTCGGTCATCCACGTGGAAAGCAGCTACAATCCCTACGCCGTGTCCCCCAAAGGCGCCCAGGGTCTGATGCAGTTGATCCCCTCGACGGCGCGCCGCTTCGGGGTCGTGAACGTTTTCAATCCTCAGGAGAACATCGAGGGCGGCGCACGGTACTTGAGACATCTGACAGACCTGTTCCGCGGTGATCTGCGGCTGGTGCTGGCAGCGTACAATGCGGGTGAGGGGGCCGTCTTCAAACACAATTGGATCCCCCCTTTCAGGGAAACGCAGGATTACGTCGTACGAGTGGGCAGGAAACTAGGGCAGTTGCGTGCTCAGCACCGCGCGGCGGAGGCAACCACCCCGGCGCCCCCCCCGATAGCTCCCGCTCACGCCAGTCTGGACCGTTATGTAGACTCCGAGGGGCGCTTGCATCTCCGGACGAGGTGAGAAGCCTATGAATATAGCAGGCTCGGGCAAATGGCTTACGAACCGCTTCTCGCGGCGCTTCAGTAAAGCCGCCGGCTTGCTCTTGCTCTTCATTGCGCCTGCTCAAGCACAGGATTCCGCCAGGCTGGCATTGACCGCGGTGCGCCATTGGTCCTTCGGAGACGTAACCAGGATCGCCCTCGAAGTCAGTGGGGAGTTCCGCTACAAGTACGACAAACTGTCCAACCCGCCTCGCGTGTATTTTGATCTGTTCGGCGTCCGCCAGCGCATCTCCAAACAGAAACTGCACGCCATCGAAGTGGGGGACCGGCTGGTAGAACAGATTCGCGTGGCTGAGACCCTGCCTGCCGTGACCCGGGTGGTGATCGACCTCCAGGGTGAGGTGGATTACAGCGTCTCTGAACTGGCCAACCCGCATCGTCTCATCATCGAAATACGGCCACCGCAGCCGCAGGCTGAAGAGAAGGAGGAAACGCGCTCAACGCCGCCATCCCCGGAGCCGGCCAAGGAGCAGGCCGCGGCACAGCCTCGCGAGCCCGAGCCTGCTGTTGCCGCCAAGGAACAGCCTGTGACCTCAGCCCCGGCGCCTGAGTCCGTAAAGCCGCCCGCCGCGGCTCCTCCCCCCGCCAAACCCAACCCGAAGGAGAGCACCCGCCGGGCGGCAGCCAAGCCGCCACCCGCAACGGCGCCTCCGCCAGTTGCCGCCGCCACGCCGCCGCCCGCGGCCACCGCGCCACCCGTGAAGGAGGAGCCGAAGCAGACTGCCGCCCAGGCAGAGCAGGAGCCCGCGCCGTCCCAGCCTGAAGCCGTGGGCAAGCCTGCGCAGCGCACGCGCGCCGGCGGGCACTCTCTGACACGCGCGCTGGGGCTGAAGCTCAATCGCGTGGTCATCGATCCGGGGCACGGCGGTCATGACACGGGCACCATCGGGCGCAGTGGAGTGGTGGAAAAGGAACTGGTGCTGGACGTTGCCAAACGCCTGGGCGGCTTGATCGAGGAGCGCATGGGCGCGGAAGTGATCTACACCCGGGTGGATGACACGGCTGTTCCGCTGGAAACGCGCACCCGGTTGGCCAACGAAGCTCGCGCGGACCTGTTCATTTCCATCCACGCGAACTCCTCGCGGCTGAGGACTGCCTCCGGGGCGGAGACTTTCTACCTGAATTTCACCAGTTCTCGCGCGGACCTGGAAGTCGCCGCGCGCGAGAATGCCGGCTCACAGATGTCCATCCACGAGTTATCCGAGCTTGTCCGCAAGATCACGCTGAAGGACAAGATGGAGGAATCCCGCGAGTTTGCGGCGCGCGTCCAACGATCCTTGCACTCGGCCGCCCGCAGCAGCAATCCTGCTTCCCGGGACCGCGGCGTGAAAATGGCCCCGTTTGTGGTCCTGATCGGCGCCTCCATGCCTTCCGTGCTGGTGGAATTGGGATTCCTGAGCAATCCGCGGGAGGAGTCCCTCATGAAACGCGAAGATCAGAGGCGGAAGTATGCCGAAGCTCTCTTCTCCGGCATTGCCTCTTATGCCGCCACTCTCAGCCACTTCCAACAGGTGGCTCAAGGCACCAGCCCGTAAGCCTTTCCCGGCGCGAGTCCACGCAAGAGAGGCCATTGCCTGGAGGAAGCGCGTAGAGAGAGATCAGGCCAGCCGGATTCAGTTCAACCGGATTTCTTGCTCTTCTCCTGGTCCCGCCCGAAGGGATGCAGCACGACCCGGTTACGGCCCTGCTCCTTGGCCAGATACATCGCCTGGTCGGCAAAGCTGATCAGTGTCAGAGCGCTCGCATCGGACCCGCGCGGAAGGGCCGTCACGCCAAAACTGACCGTCACGGGAACCAGGCTGCTGTCTGAAAGCCGGATCGGTTCGGCCTCGATCGCCTGCCGCATGCGCTCTGCCTGCGAGCCGGCGGCATGCACGTCACACCCCGGCAAAATCAGCAGGAACTCCTCGCCTCCGTAACGTCCCGCGGCGTCATAGGGACGCACAGCGCCGAGCATGCGCCGGGCCGTCTCCCTCAACACGGCGTCTCCAGCCAGATGTCCCAACGTGTCATTGATGCTCTTGAAGCGGTCCAGGTCCCCCAGCACCACCCCCACGGGGTTCGATTCCCGGCGGGCACGGGCCAGTTCCCGGTCGAAGATCTCCAGGATGGTGTGCCGGTTGTAGAGCTTGGTCAGCGAGTCTTTGGTAGCCTGTTCCCGTAACTCAGCCTGGGTTGCCAGCAACTCGGCTTGCAGTTCGATGATCCTTCGGCCGGGTCCGAGCCGCACCTTGAGCTCGTTCTGGTCAAACGGCTTGGTCAGATAGTCGTCCGCCCCCGCCTCCAAACCCTTGATCAGGTCTTCTTTTTCGTTCTTCGATGTGAGCAGCAGGATGTAGGTGTAGTGATTGTTCCCTTGCTGGCGAACCAGCCGGCAGACTTCCGGCCCGCTCAGGCCAGGCATCATCCAGTCCAGGATGGCCATGCGGGGCGCGTCATCCCGCTGCAGCAACTCCCATGCCGCCAGCCCGTCCCGGGCGATCCTCACGTCGTAGCCCCACTTCTGGAGCGCCGCTTCGAGAATCCTTCGGGATGTCGCGCTATCGTCGGCAATCAGAACTTCCATAAGATCTGGTGTTGCGGCATGGCCGTGGGGCGAACCCAGTCCCTCTGTTCTATATCGGAGTGTTGGCTCGATCTCAATAGTCTCACGAGTGGGCCGGCGATTGGAAGCAAATTTACGCCGGGATTCGCCCCCCGGCTCGCGCCTGCCCGGCGCGGCGCTCTGCCCGGTCGGCGGACTGCGCCTACTTCCGGCCTTGCGCGGCAACGCCATGGCTATTAAGATATTGGTGTACGTAACTCCAACAGTTGCGAGGGGAAAAATGATTTATTCACGCTCGGCGGAGTACGCCATCCGCGCTTTTGTTTACCTTGCCGAAGTGCCGCCCGGCAAGTTCGCCATGGTGAAGCAGATCGCGCAGAGTTCCAAGACTCCGAGCCATTTCCTGGCCAAGATTCTCCAGCAGATGGCCCGCAAAGGCTTCCTCCAATCGAGCAAAGGCCCTACCGGGGGGTTTGCGCTTCGCCAACCCGCCTCCAAGATCACTTTGCTCCAGATTGTCGATTCGGTGGACAGTTTGTCGGAGTACTACCGTTGCCCGGGCGGTTTGGAAGAATGCAATGACGACATGCCGTGCGGCCTGCACGACTCGTGGATGACTCTGCGATCACGTATCATAGGTTATCTGGAGACGACTTCGATAGCTGACGTCGTGGTGGCTCTCGACCTGAAGCGCAAAGCCCTGGCCATGCCGGCAAAGACGCGCAAGACCGCCGCGAAAAAGAAAGCCTGAATCATCTCAGGAGGTTACGGCATGCACAGTTCCGTGTTGGTCCCGATGGTGGTGGAGCAGACCTCGAGGGGCGAAAGAGCGTTTGACATCTACTCGAGGCTGCTCAAGGAGAACATCATCTTCCTGGGCACCCCCATCGACGATACGGTGGCGAATCTTGTCATTGCCCAGATGCTCTTTCTGGCAGCCGAAGACCCGGAAAAGGACATTTCCCTCTACATCAATTCCCCGGGAGGGTCCATCACGGCGGGCCTGGCAATTCTCGACACGATGCGTCTGGTGGAGCCGGACATTGTGACCTATTGTGTCGGCCAGGCGGCCTCCATGGCGGCTGTGTTGCTCACTTGCGGCACGCCCGGCAAGCGCTACAGCCTGCCGCACTCCCGCATCCTCATCCATCAGCCTTCCATGAGCGGGCTCGCGGGGCAGGCAGCCGACATCGACATCTACGCCAAGGAAATCCTCCGGATGAGGGAGACGCTCAACCAGATTCTGGCTGATGCCACCGGTCAACCGGTGGACAAGGTAGCCCGGGACGTGGATCGCGACTACATCATGGAACCGGCGCAGGCGCTCGCCTACGGCATGATTGACCGCATCATCACGAGCCGGGACGCCTCGCCTTCAAGAAGCTAGCAGGCGCTGAAGAAGCCGACAGGCAAGCTGCAGCTGTCTCCGCGTGGGCGCTCAAGCTGTTGGTTTGCCGCGTAGCATTAGCTTCAGAGGCTGCTGAAAAAGCCGTTGGGCAAGCTGAAGCACGCCCTACGTGGGTCCGCAACTCGTTGGTTTGCAGCGTAGCATAAGCTTCAGCTTGTGTGCCCCGGACCCACCGAAAGGCTTTTTCAGCAGCCTCTTCAGCTTGGTGCGCCCCGGATCGGTTACCGATTCAGGCGGCGGAACAGCGCGTAGGCCTCATCCCAGCCGCTCCGGTCCCGCGGTTCCACCGTTTCCAGGTCAAAGGAAGCCCGCACGAGTTCCCGCGCCTCGGCCAACCCGGCCAGCTGGCCGGAGCCCATGGCCTGAACAAGCACGTTGCCTGCCGCCGTTGCTTCGCTCGGTCCGGCCACCACGGTCCTCCCCGTGGCGTCGGCCACGAACTGATTGAGCACCCGGTTGCGCGAGCCTCCCCCCACAATGTGAATTTTCTCCAGGCGCTTCTCCAGCAGTGATTCCAGGCTTTCCAGAACCTGCCGGTAGCGCAGCGCGAGGCTTTCCAGGATAGCGCGGCACATCTCGCCAGGCTGTGCGGGCGCCTCCTGCCCGGTTGAACGGCAATAGGCGGCGATCTTCTCCGGCAGCCTGCCCGGTTCGAGGAACTGGTCCGGCGGGATGACGGCGGCAAACGCCTCGGCTTCGCCCGCCAGACGCGCCAGCTCCTCATAGCTGTATTCGCGGCCTTCCAGCGCCCAGGCTCGCCGGCACTCCTGAAGCAGCCATAGCCCGGCGATGTTCTTGAGCAGGCGGATTCTGCCCTCCGCGCCCACCTCGTTGGTCACGTTCATTTCGAGCACGCGGTTGTTGATCAGCGGCTCGGCGAGCTCCACGCCCATGAGGGACCAGGTGCCGGAACTGATGTAGCACCAGTCTTCACCGGACGCCGGCACCGCCGCCACCGCCGAAGCGGTGTCATGGCTGGCGGTGGCGAACACCGGCGTATCACCGGACAAGCCCGTGGCGTCCGCTATCTCCGGCAGGAGCGCTCCGAGCCTGGTCCCCGGCATCACGATTTCCGGGAGGATGTCCACCGGCAGGCCCAACCGCTCCAGCAACCCGGCTGACCACCCGCGCGAGACAGGGTCATAGAACTGCGATGTGCTGGCAATGGTCAATTCGCTGCACAACCGGCCGGTCATCCAGTAGCTGAAGATGTCCGGCATGAACAGCAGCGTCCGGGCCACTTTGAATGCCGGGGAGTCCGCCAGTTTCATGGCGTAGAGCTGGCAGAGCGAGTTCAACTGCATGAACTGGATGCCGGTCGCCGCAAAGATCTCCTCTTTCGGAACAACCTCGCAGATCTTCTCCACCATCCCGTTGTTGCGGCTGTCGCGGTAGTGGCGCGGGTTGTCCACGAGCGCGCCATCCGCTCCGAACAGGCCGAAGTCCACTCCCCAGGTATCGATGCCCACGCCCTCGAGCCGCAACGCCCGGGTCCTGCCGGCTACGGCCATGCCCTGCTGGATTTCGTGCCACAACCGGAACGTGTCCCAATACAGTCCCGTAGGCAGGCGCACGCCTGTGTTCGGAAAGCGGTGCAGTTCTTCCAGGATCAGCCGCCCGCCGTCAATGCTTCCCAAAATCACGCGGCCGCTTTCGGCTCCGAGGTCGATGGCTAGATAGTGCTTCATGGCAAGTTCGAGACGATCTCAAGGGCTTTCGCCGAGACGGCGAACTGAGTAGTATATCTCCATGACTCGCTTGCCTGGAACACCCGGCGCCCGGAGCGCGGCGCTCAGCAGGCGGACCTTCGCCGGGTCTCTGCGCGGGACGAAGTGCCCGGCCTCGAAGGGCCGCGTTTCGGATCTCGGCGCGGGCGTGCCTTTCGTGGTGCGGGCGCCGTGGCTCACTCCAGGCGGCCGTGTCTCCACGGAACTCGCGGACTTCACCGGCGTGCGCGGAACCAGACGGGCTTCTGGCGGAGTGGTGCGGGACCGCGCAGTCTATTGGGTGGCCTGTCTGGTCCGCCCCACCGGCTCGAGCGTGTAGAGGTTGATATCGTGGATGTCCAACCTCGGAATCAGGAGCCGTTTTTCGTCGGCGGAGACGTCCATCCCGAACGAGGGAGGCTTCTCCAGCCGGGCCAGTATCCGCCCGTCCTCCTTTGCGGATGGGGCTGCCGAGAAGGGCTTGTAACGCAGGAACGCATACACAGACCCGGGGATGCCTGGCGTGATGTAGTAGAGACCCGTGCGGCCCACAACGAAACCTCTTCGCCGGACAAGGGGGCCGGTGAACTGTTCTTCCGGCCCACCGCCTCGCGACGGCGTTCGCCACACGCCGCGGGCTTCATCCAAACCAACGTAATAAAGCGTGGCGCCGTCCGTGGATTCCATGCACCAGAAAGCGGGCGCCGTAGCAGCCTGAACCGTGGTTCCGTCTCCCAGATGGCGTTTGAACAGCCTGGGCTCGTCGTTCAGTTGCCTTCTGAAGTACAGCCACTCACCGTCGCGGGATAAAGCCACGGGTGGCTCCGCGGTTCCGCCGCGGCTCTTGGCCCAATCGTAAGAAGGCGGCGCCAGCCAGCGCGCGGCGAAACCACCCTCGGCAATTTGCCAGATCACGCCGAGTTCGGATGTGCGCGGATTCCAGAGCGAATAGATATTGTCAGCATTCACCGCGGAAGACACCCGCGTGCGTTCGGACCCGTCCGCCCGCGAAATCCACACCTGCTCTTCCCCGCTGAGCCGCGCGGAAAAGCTGAGCGCCTTGCCGTCCGGTGAAAACCGCGGCTCGTCTTCTTCAGCCGCCCCGTCAAGAATAGCCCGCGCTCCAACGACGGGCCCCCCGGGACCAGCCAGATCATATTGCCAGATGTTGGAATCTGAGCGGCCCAGCGTTATCGCCAGGAGTTCGCGGGAGCGGGCCGAGGTGAAATACCGGAGGTCGCCCACGCCGGTGACGCGATGGGGCTCGCGTTTACCCTCGAGCCACAGGCGCCAGACAGCCTTACGGCGCGTGGGGCCGGCTACGAAGAAGATGCTCTTGCCGTCCGGGCTCCATCTGGGACAATTGGTCTCCAGCCGAAGATCTGTCAGGCGTTGCGGCGGAGCGCGCGGCGCCTGTTTGGAATCGAGTTGAACCAGCCAGAGATCAGCCTTGCCATAGCTCTCAAACCGCGAGAAAACCAGCCTCTCGCCGCCGTTCGAAAAGGCCGGCTCAATGTCCCCGGTCAACCCTTCGGGCAGATCAACGTAGTTGCTCACAGCGCCGGTCCGTACGTCCACGCGGCGGAGACGCAACTGCCCGCCGGCCTCCGGCTGGCGAACCGAGACCAGGATCGACCCGCCATCCGGAAACCATGTGAAACTGTGGATTCCTCCTCGAAAGACGGTGCGCTCCGTGCCGCCCTCGGCAGGCATGACCATCAACGCAGCTCCCGCTTCAGGGAACCGTCGAACGAAAGCAAGCCACTTTCCGTCGCGCGACGGTTCCGGGCTAGACTCCGCCTCCGGGCTGTTGGTCAATTGCCGGACGTTCCGGGTGTCAAATTCACGCGCGTAGATATCTCCCGCGGTCTCCGCACGCTTGATCCACACGTAGTAGATGAGTTTCCCGTCCGCGGAAAAACTTGGCGAGAGTTCCCGGCCCGCCTGACCCGAGAACGGTTTGATGACGAACAGTTCCTCGGCCGGCGGCCGTCGTACCATTTGGGGCGCCAACAACACGCCGGAGGCGATGACCATGGCAGCCGCCGGCCAGAGGTAGCGCGCCGTCCGGCGGCGTGGCCGGCCGATGGCGTTCAGAAAATCCCGTGCGGTGGCGAAACGCTGTCGCGGATCGCGTGAGAGGGCCCTGCGCAGCGCCTTTAAGATCCTTGGCGGCAAGGGTCCCCGAGCAAACCAGAAGCGCCCCAGGACCGGCGTTGGGTTCAGCAGTTGCTCTGGAGGAAGCTGGCCGGTAAACAGCTCGTACGCCACCACGCCGAGCGAGAAGACGTCGGAGGCGGTACTAGCCTCGCCTTCGGCGCGCTCCGGCGCCATGTAGTCCAGCGAGCCACCCACCAGTTCGCGCGCAAGTGTGTCATCATCCGGAGCGAGCAGGAAGGCCAGCCCAAAGTCCAGTACCACGGCTTGCTCATCCGTCTGTCCAGGGTTTTGGAGCACGATGTTCTCGGGTTTCAGATCCAGGTGGATGATGCCGGCTTCGTGAGCGGCGGCCACCGCGCTCGCCACTTGCCGCAGGATGCGCCAGGCACGCTCCCGGTCCGGACGCCCGCGGCTGAGTTCCTCGCGCAACGTAAGGCCAGGGATGAACTCCATGACGAGGAATCTGCCGTGCTCGGCAGAGACCCCGGCCTCCAGCAGGCCTACGACGCCCGGGTGATGCAGCCGCGCCAGGGTTCTGGCTTCCTGTTCCAGCCTCTCCTCGCGCCACTCCATGGCGTCAGCGGCCGCCGGGAATTTCAGGACGACCTTGCGGCCGAACGCGCGCTCGTCATTGGCGAGATAAACGGAGCCGAACCCGCCCTCCGCCAGCAGGCTCTGGATTCGATAGCGCTCCGCCACCAAATCGCCCGGCTGGAGTTGAAGCGGTTCCGGCAAGAGTGCGCCCAAGGGATCTTCGTCGAGCACATCGGCGGCTCCCAGGTCGGCCCGCAACAACCGTGCCAATTCCGCGCGGACTTCCAAATCGGAGATCTCCGCCAGGAACTGTTCCCGCGCCGCAACAGTAAGTTCGCGAGCCTCCAGGAAGAGGTCCTTGATTTCCCGGGCGCGATCGGGAGGCATGTCTCAGGCTGTGGCTTTGAAGTGCGGCGCCGTCCACTCTGGAGACAACCTCGCGGCAATCCAGGCTCGGGCGAAAAGCCAGTCGTTTCTCACCGTGCGCACGGAAAGGCCCAGCAGACGCGCAATCTCCTCCTGCTCGAGTCCGCCGAACAAAACGAACTCCGCTACCTGGGCTGCCCGAGCGTCCCACTCGGCCAGGCGGAGGAGCAGGTCGTCCACGATGACGAAGAACTCTGGATTCACTTCCTCAACCGCCTCCGTCCTGGCCACCTGGCCCAGAGGCTCACGGGGGCTGGTGCTTCTGGCGGGTGTCGCTTTGTGCTCCAAGCGGTAGGTCTCCAGGGTCTGCCGCATGCGCCGCAAAGCCAGATTGAAAAAAGCGGCGCGGTCCTTCCAGTGATGCCGCTCCTTCATGATCAGCCTGAAAAAGGCCTCGTCAGCCAACAGGGTCGGTTGCAGAGTGTGGTTGGGATTCTCGCTGTCCAGCAAGGAGCGGGCCAGCCGGCGCAAGGCAGGAAACGTGCGGCGGAACAAATCATCCACCGTCCGATCGTCCCGCGCCCTGGCTGCCTTCAACAGCCTGGTGATGCGCCCCGGGCCTGGCCGTGCAGTGTTTCGCTCATCCTTCAACATGCGACCAACTCCCTGTTCCCGCAATAAGCATTTTCGCGGGGCGGCCTTCCTGTTTACGGAGTATACCAATCCCGGAATGTCAATGGGCCTCCTGAAACCCGGCGCAGTTGAAACCGCTTCCCTGTCGCAGTACAGTACAGAACATGTCTACCAAGTCTCTATTGAACGATGCCCTGTCGGCCGGGGACGGAATCGTGCGCATGGCGCCGTGTTGGGTGCCGCGTTCGTTCCTCATGCCCGGAGGCAGGCTGAAGCTTGACCCGCGGGACCTCTACGCGCTGGGGGCGCACCGCGGCGGCATCGACGAGCGCTGGTTCTGCTCCACCACGAAGGCTGATAACGGTCCGTTAACTCCCGAAGATGAAGGCCTGAGCTACCTCGACTTCAACGGGAAGCGGGTTCTTTTCAAAGAAGCCATTGAGACCGCCGGTGACAGGTTCCTCGGCAGCGGCGTGATGGCCGTGCAGAAGGGCTGGAACCTGCTGTGCAAGTTCTTTGACAACCTCGGCCCCATCCCCCACCACATGCACCAGGACGACACGTTCGCCGCCCGCGTGGGACACAAGGGCAAGCCCGAAGCCTACTACTTCCCGCCCCAATACAACATCAAGGAGAACAACTTCCCCTACACGTTCATGGGTCTCGAGCCTGGCACCACGCGCGACGACGTGCGCCGTTGCCTGGAGCGCTGGAACGAGGGCGACAACGGGATTCTCTACCTCAGCCGGGCCTACAAACTGAAACCGGGCTCAGGCTGGCAGATCGATGCCGGCATCCTGCATGCTCCCGGTTCGCTGGTGACGTATGAGCCGCAGGTCAACTCCGACGTGTTCGGCATGTTCCAGTCCATGGTGGAGGGCCGCGCCGTGCCGTGGGATCTGCTGGTCAAGGATGTGCCCAAGGACCATCATCAGGACCTGGACTACCTGCTCGACATGCTCAACTGGGAAGCCAACGTGGATCCCGAGTTCGCCAAGAACCGCCTCTTCAATCCTCGTCCGGTCAAGTCCGCCGGGGAGATGGCTGAAGAAGGCTACTCGGAGATGTGGATTGTCTACTCCACGCCCTATTACTCCGCCAAGGAACTGACGGTTGCTCCAGGGCGCTCAGTCACTATTCGCGACGCCGCCGCCTACGGCCTCATCGTCACTCAAGGGTGCGGTTCGATTGGAAAACTGGAAGTGGAGACCCCGACCGTCATCCGCTACGGCCAGATGACCAAGGACGAGTTGTTTGTCACCGCCGATGCAGCCGCCGAGGGTGTCGTGGTGACCAACCGCAGCGACAGCGAAGACCTCGTCATGCTGAAGCACTTCGGCCCCGGCAATTCGGACGCGGCGGAGTTCATCCAGTGAAGATTGCCGCCAATACCCTGCTGTGGACGGCAGGCTTCGACCTTTCGCAAGCCGCGCTGTTCGACCGCTTGAAGGAGGCGGGCTTCGACGGCGTCGAAATCGCCCGCTTCAGCTTTGACGGGTGGCCTGCCGGCGAGGTCCGCGCGGCTCTGCAAAAGGCGGGGCTGGAATGCACGTTCTGCTCCGCGTTGACCGGGCAAATGAGCCTGGTCAGCGATGATGCCGCCGTGCGCAAGCAGGCGCGCGAGTTCCTGTTGGACGGAATCCGTACGGCCGCGAGCCTCGGCGCGGACATCTTCACCGGTCCTTTCTGCGCGCCGGTCGGGTATCTGCCCGGCAGGCGCCGCACGGAGGAGGAGTGGAAGTGGGCCGTGGAAGGCCTGCAATCGCTCGCGTCCTCCCTCGACGAGCACGGCGTGACGCTGGCAGTGGAACCGCTGAACCGTTTTGAGACGTACTTCCTGAACACTGCCGCGGACGCCGCGCGGCTGTGCGGCGAGGTCGGTCACCCGCGGGTCGGCATCCTGTTCGACACTTTCCACGCCAACATCGAGGAGAAAGACCTCGGCGATGCCATCCGCACCTTGGGTGGCCATCTGAAGCACTTCCACGCCTGTGAGAATGACCGCGGCGCGCCGGGCAGCGGACACGTCGAATGGCCTGCCGTCTTCGGTGCGCTTCGTGAAACAGGCTACGACGGTTGGCTGGTCATCGAGAGCTTCGGCTCCAACATCCCGGAGATTGCCGCGGCGGCATGCATCTGGCGTGACCTGGCGCCCTCTTCGGAAGCCCTTGCTTCGGGCGGCCTTCAGTTCCTGCGCAGCCAGATTGCGCAAACTTAGCCGGCGGCTGAAAAGCCTTCCGGTGGGTCCGGGGCGCACAAGCTGAAGTTCTGCCACACGGCAAACCAACCACTTGCGTGCCTCCGTGGGGCGAGCTTCAGCTTGCCCAATGACATCTTCAGCAGCATCTTGTGGGGCGAGCTTCAGAGGCTGCTGAAAAAGCCTTTCGGTGGGTCCGGGGCACACAAGCTGAAGCTTATGCTACGCTGCAAACCAACGAGTTGCGGACCCACGTAGGGCGTGCTTCAGCTTGCCCAACGGCTTTTTCAGCACCCTCTTCAGCTTGCCCAATTACGTGCGGAGCCGCAGAATCCACGCAGCACTACCTGCCCCGAGCTGCTTCCCGCTCGCCGGAGCCCATGTCAAAATGAGGATGGGCATGCCCGGGATCATCGAAGTTCAGGACCTCGTCAAGGAGTTCCGCACAGCCGAACGCCGCGAGGGACTCCGAGGCGCCATCGCCGACCTGTTCACGCGCGATTACCGCACGCTGCGGGCCGTAGACCGCATTTCCTTCGACATACGCCCCGGTGAGATGGTCGGCTACATCGGGCCGAACGGCGCCGGCAAGTCCACCACCATCAAGATGCTCACAGGCATTCTGGTGCCCACAGTGGGCAGCGTGACCTGCAATGGTTACGTGCCGTGGAAGGAGAGAACCAAATACGCGTGCGCCATCGGCGTGGTTTTCGGGCAACGGACACAGCTGTGGTGGGACATCGCCGTCGTGGAGTCTTTTCAATTGCTGAAGCGGATCTACGGGGTCAGCGACAGCGACTACCGCGCGCGCATGCGGCAATTTGACTCGCTTCTCGGGCTGGGGCGCTACCTGCACACGCCCGTGCGGAAACTGAGCCTGGGCGAGCGCATGCGATGCGACGTGGCGGCGGCGCTGCTGCACAATCCGCCTCTGCTCTTCCTGGACGAGCCCACCATCGGGTTGGATATCGTCGCCAAAGGGAACATCCGGACCTTCCTCAAGCAGGTCAACCGTCAGTACGGCACCACCATGCTGCTGACGACGCACGACCTCTCCGACATCGAAGAACTCTGCCCGCGGCTCCTCATCATTGACCATGGCCGCCTGCTGTTTGACGGCGCCTTGGCCGAATTGAAGCGCCAACTCTGGCGGGAAGGCGCTATCCGGGTCTATTTGCGGGACAGCCGCCAGAGCGGAGTCCTCGAGAGCCTCAGCATGGACGCGGTGACTGTGACCAGGATTGACGAGTTCACGTTCCGGTTGAGCTTTCCGCGCGGCCAGCATTCCTCGGCGGACGTCATCCGGCAGGTGGTCAACGCCGTCGAAGCGCGCGACATCGCCATCGAGGAACAGTCCATTGAGGAGGTCGTGAGGCGCATCTACCTCGGGGAGGTGTTTCAGGAGCCGGTGCGGTGAGGCTCGCCGTTCTGGCCGAGTTCTCGCGCATCGGATTCATGAACATGCTCGCCTTCCGGCTCCGCTACTACACGGGAGTCATCACCTACTTCATCAACGTCTCCGTGTACTACTTCATCTGGAAGGCGGTCTACTCGGCGTCTCCTGAACACGGCGGTTTTGTTTTGTCCGAGATGGTCACCTATGTGGCCGTGGGCTGGGCCATCCGCTCGATGTACTTCAACAACATCGACAACGAGATGGCGCAGGACATCCTGGAAGGGCGCATTGCCCTGGTCATGCTCAAGCCGGTCAATTTGCAGGGGTGCTACATCGCCCGCGCGCTGGGCGAATCCGCCTTCCGCGTCATCATGCTCACGGCGCCGACGGCGCTGGCGGTGGCGCTCGTCTTCCCGCTGCAACCGCCCGCCAGCCTGGCGCACTTCGGAGCTTTCCTGCTGGCGTTGACAGGCAGCGTGATGCTGGTGGGCGCCCTGAACTTCATCGTGGGAACCTGCGCGGTCAGCCTCAAGTCCATCCTCGGATTGCTGCGGGCGAAGTTCTGGATGCAGGAACTCCTCAGCGGGCTGCTCGTGCCCATCACCCTGTTTCCCGGCCCCCTGCGCGAACTGAGCGGCTGGTTGCCGTTTCAGCATATCGGCTTCACGCCCATGATGATCTACCTCGGCAAACTGTCCTGGCGCGAAACCTGGACAGCGCTCGGGCTGACGGCGGTGTGGGTAGCCATGCTGCTGTGGGGCGGCGCTGGGTTCTGGCGTTGGATGAGCCGCCGGATTACCGTCCACGGGGGATAGATGCGCCGGTACCTGATGCTGCTCGTCCACTACTTCGCGCAGTACACCAAGGTCCGCCTCGGCTACCGCGCCGACTTCCTCCTGTCGCTGTTCCCCACCGTGCTGGCTACCGCTTTCGGCATTGCGGTAGTGTTCCTGATCTTCGGACGTGCGCCGCGCCTGCTCGGCTGGGACTTCTACGAAATCCTGCTTCTCTACGGTTTCTCGCTGCTGCCGCTTTCGCTGTTCAACATGCTCAGCATCAACCTGTACTACTTCGGCGAGCACTACATCGTGGAGGGCAAGTTCGACAGGGTTCTGCTGCGCCCTCTACATTCGCTGTTCCAGATCCTGTTCGAGCAGTTCCGGTTGGAGGCGCTCGGCGACTCGGTAGTGGGCGTGGTGCTCGTCGTCATCTGCCTGCGGAAACTCGACCTGACTCTGAGCGCCTTCGAGTGGCTCTTCCTGGCTTCCGCCGTCGTGTGCGGTTTCGTCATCTACATTTCGGTCTTCCTGATGCTGACCGCCGTCAGCTTCTGGGCGGAAGACCGGGTGGGCATTGTCCCGCCCATCTACAACATGCTCACGTTCGGCCGCTACCCGCTGGACATCTACAACAATTTCATCCGCGTCCTGCTGAGTTGGATTATCCCCTTCGGCTTTGCCGGCTTCTACCCCGCGGCCGCCGTGCTGCGGCAGGACGCCTACCGCCTCTACGTGTTTCTGCTCCCGCTCATCACCGTGGTCTTCGCCGTGCTGGCGCTCACCATCTGGAACCGCGGCGTGCGCAACTACGCCTCGACGGGAAGCTGAACGCGCGCCTCGCCGCACACCAAGAGCGTCAAATTCAACAGAGTAATAGGGTTTTCCGCCCGCCTCAGTCCTGGACGGGCATCTGGAGTTCGTTCTCGTGCCAGGCGCTGACCTTCAGCCTGCGGCAGACCCAGCAGAGATCCTCAGCGGAATTCGGAGCAACCTTGTCGGAGCAGACGACACACTGCTTAGGAGGCCGCCGGAGCTTGTCGCCCTCGACGGAACCCTTGGCGCGCTCCAAAAGTGCTTTGGGCACCACCAATTCCGGGTTGTCGTCCTTCTTCTTTCGCATGCCTTCCGTTCCGTCTTCGTTAGCTCCACTATAGCGCACCCGGCCTTTTGCGTACAGGTTTCCGGCCGGGACGGCCCGTTTCTCATGCCGCCTGCTGCTGTTTCAACACCGGCGCAGGATCCAACGATGCGGAGCACCGAGGGCATTTCTGCCCTTTCCTGGCGGCGGACTTGCCCGGCGCGTGGAGAATCTCCGCCTCCACGGCGCGGCTGCAAATGAGGCAATGAACCCAACCCTTGGTTTGGGTGACAGGTGCGGTGAATTGCTTGTTGATCATGAGCCCCTCCTGCTCTCGCTCCGTAAGACGCAACAGCTGCCGTCATGGATCCAACAAAATTAGGAATTTTTCCGAAACGCTAACTACGGGCTACGGGCCCCGGAGATTCTGCTGGAGACCGTCAATGTAGGAAAATATTAGACTTATGCCAAAAATCGCTTTCTTGTTTCCAGGACAGGGCTCCCAGTTTGCCGGCATGGGCAAGTCGCTGGCTGAATCTTATCCCGTGGCACGCGCGGTTTTCGAGGAAGCTGACCGGGTCCTCGGCTTCTCGCTTTCCGGGCTCTGCTTCGATGGACCGGAAGAGGACTTGAAGCTGACGCAGAACACGCAGCCCGCCCTTCTGACGGTATCCACCGCGGCTCACGCCGTGTTGTCCGGGAAGGGCGTCCGCGCTGACTTCGTCGCCGGGCACAGCCTCGGGGAGTATTCCGCTCTGGTAGCCGCCGGCTCGCTTTCGTTTGCCGACGCGTTGCGGCTGGTCCGCAAGCGCGGCCAGTATATGCAGGAGGCAGTGCCCGCCGGGGTGGGCGCCATGGCTGCTGTGCTCAAGCTCCCCGAAGACAAACTGGAAGGGATTCTGGCGGACGCGGCTCAGGGCGAGGTAGTGCAGATAGCCAACCTGAATTCGCCGGACCAGGTCGTCATAGCAGGACACGCCGGCGCTGTCACCCGGGCGGCGGAAGCCGCCAAAGCCGCCGGCGCCAAGCGCGCCGTCATGCTCCCGGTCAGCGCCCCGTTCCATTGCTCGCTGATGGAGCCCGCCCAACTGCGCATGAAAACGGAACTTGAAGCGGTGACGTTCAATGACCTCGCCGTGCCTCTGGTGAACAATTGGCAGGCTCGGGAAATCAGAACCGGGGCGGAAGCGCGCGAAGGACTCGTTCAGCAGATACCAAACTCAGTGAAGTGGCTGGAGACGGTCCGGCTCCTCGCCTCCCAGGGCGTCAATTACTGCATCGAAGTGGGAGCAGGCGGGGTGCTGACAGGGCTGTTGCGCAGCATTGACGCGTCCCTGGAGGGAACCAAGTTCGGCGAGGCAGGAGACTGGGAAAAGCTGGAGGGGCGGGCCTGAGACCCGCCCCCGCCCTGGCTTAAGCCTTCAGCGGCTTGGTGTGGACCTTCCAGGTCTTCTCATCGAAGTACAGCACACGGCCTTCGCGATAAGCCGCGACTGACATGGTGATCAGAACCTGAGCCTTGGCGCCTGTCTCGACGTCCAGGGTCGGCTTCTGACGCGAACGCATGCAATCCAGGAAGTTGGTGACATGCGTCAGCATCGTGTTGGTCTGTTCCACCGGAATGCGAACGTCGGCCGTCCCCCACTTCGTCTTGTAGGCTTCGTCGATCACGCGCGCTTCCGGACGGACGGTGATGTACGGCGCAAAGCCTTCAAACCGCCCGTGCTCCACCATGATGAGCGAACCCTTGTGCCCGCGAATCAAGCCAGGGATATGCTGCGAGTTCGCCATCGATGAGCTCAGCACCATGGAGTGCCCGCGGCTGTACTCGCCGATCAGGTGGAACGTGTCCGGCACTTCGCGATCCTTGAACACGTAAATGCCGCCGCCCGCTGTCACCTTGTAGGGGAACTGCGGCTGGCCCCAGCAGATGTTCATGGGCGCCACGACGTGATAGAACAGGTCCGTGGCGATGCCGCCAGAGTAGTCCCAATACTTGCGGAAGCGGAAAAACCGGTCGGGGTCCCAGGCGCGGTTCGGCGCGGGGCCGAGGAACATCTTCCAGTCGATGAAGTTGTCGCCCTTGCCTTGGGGACCGGCCTCGGGGTCGATCTTCCAGTTCCACTCGCCCTCCACCGAGTTGCGGTGGTAGGAGCCCTGGCTCAGGATCATGTCGCCGATCATGCCGTCGGCGATGGCTTTCTTGGCTTTGTGCCACTGGTCGCCGGAGGTCGTCTGCGAACCTACCTGAAGCACCCGCTTGGTCTCGCGCACTGTGTCAACCAGTTGCTTGGCTTCCTCGATGGTGTGGCACATGGGCTTTTCCAGGTAGACGTCCTTGCCCTTGTCCATCGCCTCGAGTGCCATCTTGGCGTGCCAGTGATCGGGAGTCGCGACAACGACGGCATCGATGTCACTGCGATTGATCACCTCGCGATAGTCCATGTAGCCTTCGCAATTGAAGGCCTGTTTGTTCTGCGTGACCCGCTTCTGCCAGACGTCGCAAACCGCCGTCACCTGGCAGGCGCCCGTGTCCTGGCCGATCTTCGCGAAGACCCTGCCGACATAGGCTCCGCGCCCGCCGGCACCCAAGACGCCCACATTGATGCGGTCATTGGCGCCGAGCACGCGCCCGGGGTTGATCTTGTTGTTACGCGCGCCGAGTGCTGTGCCCGTGAGGCCCAGAGCCGCGCCTACCGTGGTGGCTCCCTTGAGGAACTCCCTTCTCTTGATGGATTCTTTGCTGGATGGCATGCCTTATCCTAATCTGTCAAAGTGCCGCCCGGGGAAGGCGGTTGGCTCCGGGAAATATCGGATCCGGAAAACCCATATACAGTGTACTCTTCCCTGCCGGGAGGGTCAAAAGCATTGCTGTGGGTGTTTTGCCCTCTTCGTGGCAGCGCCGCTCGTCTCGCGGCGGCGATTCGGGTAAATTAGTTTCATGAGAATTGCATTACTGAGTGCTCTGGCGGCCCTCCTCGTAGGGTTCGCTGTTGTGCCTGCGTTGTCTGCCAATACGTTGAACGGGGAGTGGAACTTCGTGTTCCAGACTCCGGACGGCGAGCGGCGAGTGCCTGCCACTCTTCAGGTTGAAGGCAGTGAGGTCAGCGGAAAATTCGCGGAGGTGTTCACTATCAAGGGGAACTATGCGGATACCAAGTTGGACCTGACCATCGCTTACATCGATGAAAGGGAGAACCTGAAGGGCAACCTCAACATCAGAGGTAATTTGGCGGACGGCAAACTTGCCGGCAATTGGGAGTTCGCCGGTTATACCGGGACTTTCCAGGCCACGCGGCCCAAATAAAAACCGGGCCGGTAGCGCCGGCCCGGTCCATTTTTCTTCAGGGCTTATCCCCGCAGTTTCTCCAGAAGCTCCACACCCATGCGGATGTCCGCCAGGCGCTGCGCATGGTCTGGCGCTTCGCGTTCGACGTTGAGCGGCGCCGTGTAGCCGATTTCCTTCAGCTTGTTCACGAAGCGTTCCATGCCAACGGAACCCTGCCCCAGAGGCTGCTCTGTGCCCAATGCTCCGGCCACGCCCTCCGGCGGCCAGTGGCCGTCTTTGCAGTGCACCGACACCACGTACTCGCTCACCACGCCTAGCGCTTCAATGGGGTCGCCGGTGCCGTACAGGATCATGTTGGCGGGATCGAAATTCACGCGCAGATTGGTGCGTTCCACGTCCTTGATGAAGCCCAGCAGAACGTCGGCGGGTTCCTGCCCGGTTTCCAGCGCAAACATCTGGTTGCTGCGCGCGGCATAGTCGCAAACGCGGCGAACCATGTCGCGCACCGCCTGGTAGTCCGGGTCTGAAGTATCCTCCGGAACGTAGCCGATATGCGTGGCGATGCTGGGTACGCCCAGGGCGGCGGCGAAATCGCTCACCTCCAGCGTCCGTTTCTCGCGCTCCTCCCGCGTCCCCGGAGGAACGAAGCCTACGGTCTTCTGCACCGTCGGGATGTCGGCGTAATCCTCGCCGCGGTAGGCCGCGAAAACCGTCACCAGGGTGAACTCCTCCTCGTCCAGAGCCGCTTTCCACGCCTGCGCGGCTCCTTCCAGGTCCAAATCCCCGGGGATGGCCAGTTGCCCGCAGCGCACCCCCAGCGACTTCACCTCCCGGACCGTCTCCAGCGGGTCACGGCCCGCCCAGAACATCACGCCGATTTCCATGTCTCTTAAAGCTTGCATTCAAGTACCTCTCCTTTTCGATTTCTGGCCTCAAGCATCAGGCGCGCCAGTTTGACGGCGTTGGCCGAATCCTGAGGCGTGCACAGCGTGGGCGCGGCGCCTTCCTTCACGCACTTCACGAAATACTCGATCTCCGCCTCGTAACCGTCCTTGGTCGGCGTTTCGAGTTTCTCCGCCGCTCCGTCGGCGCGGTGAAAACTGGGAACCCGGCCGTCGGAGCTGTAGTCCGCCGTTCCACCGTCACCCGACACCGTGTACTCCATGGAAAACGGGTAGGACTGCGGATGGTGCCAGCCGCCCGTGATGACGGCCTCTCCGGTGTCGTAATAGAACGTGCTCGTAATTTGATCCAGGCCCTCTCCGAGTGCTTCCCAACCCGTGGCCGAAACTGCACGCGGAAGGCCAAACAGGTGGAGGCAAATGTCGACGTCGTGAATCAGCAGGTCGAAAACGCCGCCCCCGCTTTTGTCCGCGTCCTGAAGCCACGCTCCCCAGCCAGGGGCCGCGCAGCGCCTGCGGAAAATGCCCGAACGCAGCATGCCCAGGCGCCCGCTGCGCTGCAAGTCCACCAGCGGGAGGTAGGCCGGAAAGAACCGAAGCACCTGTGCCACCATCAGAATCCGTTTGGCCTTGGCCGCCGCTTCGATCATCCGGTCACAGTCCTTGCCATCGAGCGCCATGGGCTTTTCCACCAGCACGTGCTTGCCCTCTTCGAGCGCCGCGATGGCCGCGGGCGCGTGCAGATGTGTGGGCAGGCAGATGTCCACCGCGTCAATGTTCGGATCCTTGATGGCGTCTTTCCAGTCGGCGTACTTGCTCATGCCGCTGAAGTCAAACGCTTCTCCGGATGTGCCGAGGTTGCCGCCCGCGCCCGTCAGGTCTCCGCTGAGCGCCACCGGATCGTCGCTAGCCACCGCCACCACCTGGCAGCCCGCTATGTTTCGCAGGGCCTGTAGATGCGTCCGGCCCATGAAGCCTAAACCAAGCATTCCTAGTTTCATACGATCGACCATCCTATCATTGCCGCCTGACGGCAGGGGTCCGTTCAGCCCGCGGCTTCACCTTCAGCAGGCCCCGGGCTTTCCACGGCTTCCGCCGCCACCTTGGCCAGCGTCTCCACGAACTCGCTCAGGTAGGACTGTTTGTGCCCGGACTCCTCCGTGAGCACGATGTAGGGCGACATCACCGTAGCCCGCAGCACGAAGATCCCCTCGCGCCCATATTCCTGCGCGTCCACGCCTGCTCTTTCCAGCAGATCTTCCACCGAGTGCCGGGTGTAGTGAGGCAGTTGGAAACGCGTGCGCGACAGGAAGAACGGCTGCGAATAGCTGTAGTCCCTTTCGCCCAGCGTGGTCGATATGGTGAATCGCTCGTAGACCCTCTCGCCAATACGGTTCATGCGGCGCAAGCTGGTGCTTTCTTTCTCACAAACCACGAAGCAGACTACGTTGGTGTCAGGAGGCGGCACCGTAATCGGCACAAACAGGTACTTCGTCGCTGTCCGGTTGGCGCGGCAGGATTGTTCCCAGTGAATCAGCCTTTCGTACAATTCCCGCGCCCCAAGCAGGGAAGCGCGCATGATCTCCCCGTAACCTTCCCGGTTCGGAGGAATCATGCGGTGCGACAGCCAGCAGGCCGCGGCCGCCGCGCCCGGCTTGGAACCCTCCACGATGTAAGGTCCCACGGTCGACGGGGGCTTGTAGACGCGCTCGGCAGGCTCCGTGCTCGTCGTGTCGCTGATGTAAGGCGCCTGCTGCGTGAGGAAATGCCGGATGCGGTCATTGCGAAACGCGACGACGCCGCTCGGATAAGGCACGTAGCCCATCTTGTGCGGGTCAATCACGATGCTCTCCGCTTTCGGAAATGCCAGGAAGGCGTTGATCACCTCCCGGCTTCCCCAGCGCAACTCGATCACACGTTTGTAGTTCCCGCGCCTCAACTCCAGCGTCCGGCAGACAAATTCGTGGACCGCCTCCGCTACTGCTCCCGTGTTGCCCCGCCCCGTGGGATCGCTTTCTGAAACGAACAGCGTCCGCAGATAGCCGGTCCAGGCTGCGTCGATGTGCAGCCAGAAGCTGCGGTGGTGCTCCCGCTCCAGGCGTGTGCGGAAATCGTGAATCCGGTGCAATGGATCCACGGCGCCCTCTTCGGTGGTGCCTCCGATGGCGGCCACCGCCAGCGGCACGCGCCCTTCCTTCAGTGACTTGATCAGCTTGTCTTCCAGGTCGCGCACTTCCAGGCGGAAATGACGGTCCATGTCTACCAGCACCAGGTTGTCGCGCCCGATGCCGAGCAGGTCCGCGGCCTTCGTGAGGCAGTAATGGGCCGCGCCGGAGACGAAGATCACCGGGGGATGTCCGCGGAAGACTTCCGCCGGCCCGCTATGCGCCAGGCTGAGGCCTGTCTCCCGTATCAGTTCCCAGGTTCGCTCCGCGGCCTCGGCATCACCCAGCTTCCAGCGCTGCCGGACGGCGTCGATCAGCCTCGGCAGCAGGAAAGTTGCCTCGTTCGGCTTGATCCCCAGGCACTCCGCTTCTTCCAGCGCCGCCAGCGAGCGCGCTCTTGCGCCCGCCTCGCCCGGCATCTTCACGCTGAGCGGCAGGCCGTGCGTGGCCGCCAGTTTGCGCGCGGCCAGCGGAAAATACCGTATGTTGCGGGCCACCCAGAGAGCCTCCAGGTTGGCTACCGTCCCGCCGCTCGTCAGGTGGGCCCAGCCGAACTCCTGCCGCGTCTCCCGGTGGTGCGCGGTGGCAGGCGGCGGCCGGTAGCCCAGCAGGCGCAGCATGTCCGCCGCCACTTCCAGTTCCCATTCCACCGTCACCGGGGCGGCCTCCGGCGTGACGTTGTTCGGGTTGTAGAGCATGCCCGCGAAATAGCCCAGCACGGAAGGGATGGTCTGGTCCGAAAGCATGTGCGCGATGTAGCGCGGGCTGTAGAAGGGGAAGTGCCGCTTCAGCCGCGCCAGCATCTCGTTGAGTTGCTGGAACAGCGCGTCGGAAAAATCCAGTGACTCCCGCCGCATCTGCTGCGTGACGATGATTTCGTCTGACGGGTAGTAGTTGCGCCGCCAGTGAAAGTAGTCCCGCAGGACGTGGAGGACCATCTCCTCCTCAATGCTGGCGTTCTCCGCCTTGGGGCCCAGAAACCAGGCCCCCAGTTGCTTGGTGCGTTCCCGAACGGGAGGCACGTCCTGCCGGTCCTGGCTCATCACCACTCGGCCGGCTTGCCCGGCTCCAAGGGCCAGACCTCGGTTCCCTCGAGTTCCCGGATGAGCTCCGCCAATTGCTCAGGCCTGCCCGTCAGCGGAGGGAAAGTACCGAAGTGCACGGGGATCACCTTGCTTGGCTTCAGCATAACGCAGGCCAGCGCGGCCTCCTGCGGGCTCATGGTGTACAGATCGCCGATAGGCAGAACGGCGAGCTCGGGCTGGTGAAGCTGCTGGATGATGGCCATGTCCGAAAAGGCGCAAGTGTCCCCGGCCAGGTAAGCTTTTCGCCCGTCCGGCAGGTGCAGCACGTAGCCGCAGGCTTCTCCGCCGTACAGCATCTGCCCGTTGTCCTGGATGCCTGAGCTATGCACGGCGTGGGTCATCGTGACCTTCACCGGACCTACCTGCTGAGTGCCGCCCTTGTTCATGCCAATGGTGTTCTCAACACCCTTCGAGCCGAGCCACACGGAGATCTCGAAATTCGAAACCACGGCCGGCTTGAACTGCTTGGCCAGTCTCACCGCGTCGCTGATGTGATCGAAGTGCCCGTGGGTGATCAGGATCGCGTCAATGCGCTCGAAGGAGTGGCTCTCCGGATAAGACGGATTGCCCTCCACCCAGGGATCCACCAGAATGACTTCGCCGCTCTTCAGCCTGAACTGTAGCGTGCCATGTCCAAGCCAGGTGATTTCCAACATGTGCACAATCCTCCCTGTCTGATCATAGACCTTACAAGACCTTTCAGGGGGGCGGCTGTGGCGCCGCGTTTACTTGATCCGCCGCCGGGAACTTGGGGGCTTCGACTGAGCTGATGGCGGCTTCTTGGGAGGCTTCTTCTGCAGCAGCCTGCTGACGCTGCGCACCATGAGGTTGACTTCGTTGTAGCTCTTCTGCAGAACCACGTCAGCCCCGGTGTTGTTCTCATCCAGCCCTAGGGCATCGGCGAAACCCGAGAGCAGAATCACCGGCAGATTGGGGTACTTCTCCCGCAGCCGCGCGATCAGCTCGACTCCGTTGATGGCGGGCATCCTGTAGTCCGTGATCACCAGCTGAAACGTGACCGCATCGGCTTCCGCTAATGCCGCCTCGGCGTCTCCGGCGGTGTGGATCTCGTAGCCGAGTTGCTCGAGCACCGCCTTTCTGGCCGCCATTCCCATCCGGTTGTCATCGATGAGCAGGATCCGCGCAGCGGGAGATTGTTTTGCAGGTGACATGAGACCAAGCGAAAATACCAAATGCTTCAACGGAGTGTCAACAATTTCGTATCAGTGTGGTAAGAAACGAGTTTTTTTGCTTGACTTTTTGCGCATGCAAGACGGCGCCCCGGGCCTACTCAACTTCGCGCGGGGCGATATAGCCGGCTTTCGCCACAACGCTATATTTCATCGATCTGCCGCGCTCGTCAACGATGCGCAGGGGGTCGCCCGTGGGGCTGATGAGTTCCACTTTGATCTTGCGGAACTTGCCGTCGCGGGTTTGATTCGTGGATCGATATGTGAGCGTATATTGGTTTCGCAGCGCCTGGGAAATCGCCTGAAATATGGAAGGAAATTCACCATAAAAACGGGGGAAGAAGGCCTGTCCTCCCGTTTCCCGCGTGAACGTCCTCAGCTGGTTATCCGCTTGAAGAAAATCCAACCTGGCGATGGGACTCAAGTATCCTCGGGCGTCATAGTACTCGCGCAATGCCTGCATCAGGCCGATGGCATATATAGGAACTCCGGCTGACTGCAACTTCTTCCGTGTCTGATCGAATGTCAGCCTGCTAAAGGTGTCAAGGCCGCTGGAAACCAGCAGAATGGCTCGCCGCCCTTCAATTTCGGACATGCGGTCCGCGGTGTCGGTAACCGCATCGAAGAGGTTGGACTCCGAGTAGGCGGCGATTCGCAGCCGCTGCATGGCCTCATAAGCCGCCCGCTTGTCGGTCGAGAAGTCGCTCAGAATCTCCGGGCGCAGGTCGTAAGCCACTACGGCTACGTAGTCTTCAGGCTTCAGTGTTTCCAGGAATCCGTACGCCGCCGTCAGCGTCTGATACCAGGTCTCGCCCCAGTAGTGCTGGAACAGGTTGCTGAACTCGATCACCAGGCAGATCGTCATGGGCGCTTCACCCATCTCGAAGCCGCTGACCTGTTGCGGGACGTTGTCCTCCAAAACACGGAAGTTGCCGCGGGGGATGTTCGGAATGAACCGTCCACGGTTGTCGAGCACGGCCACGTCCAGCGTCACCGCTGTGACGTCGCTGCGGAACACCGGGGACCCCGCCGGCACGGTGGGCTGATCCTTCTTCGTGAAAACGGAGGGGATCTTGGGAAGTTCCTTCTCCTCCACTTCCCCCTTCTTGCGTGGGCGCGCCACGGTTTCCGAGGACTTTGAAGTGGGACCCTGCTGCGCTGCCGCCCAGTCGGCGCCAGCCAGCATGATGGCGGTAGCTAATACCAATACTTTCATGGCGCTCATGCTCACTCCCTCCCTCGACTATTTTATTAGACGTGCCTGCGCCGGTTGCAGATTCACTGCTCAATGGATCCAGCGGTCGCGATCCTGTTCGCGCTTCCGCATATAAACCTGGAATTTCTTTCTGGCTCTCTGCCCCTTCCATTGCCGGTATTGCTTCCGGAGCGGCTCCAGCAGATCCAAACGGTAAAACCCCATTTTCAAGTAAAGGTAGCCGAAAACCATACCCCCCAAGTGGGCCACATGGCTGACACCGCTGCCGCTCGCGCCCAACGAACTCATGAAGGCAATGGCGCCCAGGATCAACACGAAGTACTTCGCCTTGATGGGGAACAGGAAACTGAACAGCACCGTGGCGTTGGGGTAAAGCACGCCGAACGCCAGCAGAATTCCATAAATGGCGCCCGAAGCCCCGATGGTCCTCGTGTTCAACGTGCCAAAGGCGGCGTTGCCGATCACCGCGCACACGCCGGCTCCGACGCCGCACAAAAAGTAGAACTGAAGAAACCTGGTCCTTCCCCACGCCCTCTCGAGATCGCAGCCGAACATCCAAAGTGTGAGCATGTTGAACAGGATGTGCCCGAAACCGCGCGGGTCGTGCAGGAACATGTAGCTGAACAACTGCCAGAAGGCCAGACGCTCCACGACCCAGGCCGGAATCAGGCCGAAGGGATGAAACGCGCTCGCCCAACCGGTACGGATCGCAAAAAAGTAGGCGACAAACAACGCGATGTTGGAGATGAGCAGCCACTTAACGCCCGACGGCACGCGGCCGGCGAAGAATGGCCCAATTGGCTGATAACGGGTACTGGCAGACATGCTGACCGATACTTCTGTCTGCCAGAATATCAGATGAGGCCAGCCGCCTTGGAGGTGCACCTAAATGCCGCGAGCGCACCGCCCGCGTGTTCGACTGCCTGGTTTTCTGGAACTGCTCAGCCAGAAACTGCGCGGGCAGAAGCAGACCCTGGTGCGCGCCACCGCGGAGCTTCCCCTGCTGCTTCTCAGCTACCCTCCGGCCGGCGCGGAAGCCGCGGAAGTTCTGGCGGCTGCCTACGCCCATACCCTCCCCATCCTGCCCGCCGACGTAGCGGCGTCCTACACGCCGACGTTCAAAAAGCTGCCGTCCATGGTCGTGATTCAATTGCGCCGCCGCGGCGCGTGTGATTGTCTCGGCCATTTCCATCCGCCCGGCACGGAAAGCCCTCTCGCCCGGCGCCTCGCCAACGAGTTCGGCAGCTCCGTGGGAGAAATCGACCTTTCCTATGAGGGCATACGGCAGTGGCGCCCTATGCCTTTGGCGGCCCTGGCAGCGGGTGATCTGGGCAAGAGGCTGGACGACTACCACTACGCCGCCGCACTCCTCACCGTCCTCGTGCACGAGCTCGAGCATCTGGCATTTCCCGGCCACGCGGAAAAAGGTATCCGGCAGGCCAGCAACCGCTTCTACGAAGATGTCATGCGCGAGTTGGCCGGGAGTGAAAGTCCGTCCGGCTACGGTATGAGCGCTCAGCCCCGGCGCCTGTAAGGGTCTTACACTTGCCAGCGGCGCTACGAAGCGCCGGGCGGCGGATTACGCCGGGCGTAGAGCGGCGTGACGAGCGCCAGCCATAGGCTCGAAAGGCGCGGCGTAAGGACGGGGACAGTGATGATAGCGCGCCGCAGCCCGCGCTGCCGGGCGTACTCGCGCTTTTGTGCCATGATTCCCGAGGGAGTAGCGGCATGCGCACCGTGTTGCGGTGGCGCCGTGGCGGCTTTGGCTACCGGGCTGCGCGGGCTGTTTCAGCTGCGCGCATGGAAAGGATTCGATGATGTTACAGGGCTGGTTTGAACAACGGTCAGCAGCCCCGGGAAGGAGCACACGATGGTCGTGCCGTTGATACTGCTAATGGCTATGGGAGCAGCGCCGCTGCTCGCCCCGGGCGAGCCCATGCCGAAACTGAGCGGCAACTTCCTGACAGGGCGCGAGGCGGAACTTCCGGCGGCGGCTAAGGGCCGGATTGCGCTAGTCGCGTTTGGGTTCACCTACGATTCACGCTTCGCCGTGGAGGCTTGGGTGGCACGATTCCGCAAGGAGTTCGGCCAGAGACCGGAGGTCACGTTCTTTGAGGTGCCCATGATCGGCGGTTTCGCGCGGCTTGGCAAGTGGTTCATCAACAGCGGGATGAGGCGGGGCACTCCGAAGGAGAACCACGAGAACGTAATCACCGTGTACGGGGGAACGGGACCGTGGAAGGAGCGGCTTGGTTACGACGAGCCGGATGCCGCCTATTTGCTGCTGCTGGACCGCGAAGGCGTGGTGAGGTGGCGGCACAACGGGAAGTTCGACGAAACAGCCTACGCGGAACTGTCGCGCCAAATCAACGCGCTGCTCCCACTGGACGGAACGAGCGGCGGGCAGGCAGCGGGCGGCGGACAGGCGGCGGGAGGCAATGCGGAATTCGAAGCTTTGCAGGCCTACTTTGAGCGCACAGTGGCGGAGCGCACGCGGCGGCAGTTTGACGGCATCACCACTTCGGCGCAATGGGAGGAGCGCAAGCGAGAGTTGAGAGGGCAGCTTGCCAGGATGCTCTGGCATGAAGAGCATTGGCCGGGCAGTCCGCCGCAGGCCAAGGTCACGGGGCGGGCGGAATTCGGCGAGTACACGATTGAGAACCTGGTGTTCGAGAGCGTTCCGGGCATTCCCGTGACGGCGAACCTGTACCTGCCGAAGAATGGGCGGCAGCCGTACCCGGCGGTGATCTACCAATGCGGGCATGCCAACAAACGCTACTTCAAGAGGCACGGCGCGTGGTTCGCAACCCATGGCATCGCCACGCTGGTGATGGACAACATTGAAATGGGGGAGGTGGAGTTCACGCACCACGGGGTGTACGCGCACGCCTGGTTCCACTGGTACAGCCGCGGGTTTTCGCCTCTGGCGGTGGAGCTGTTGAACGCGCGCCGGGCGGTGGACTATCTGGCGTCGAGGGCGGACGTGGATGCGAAGCGCATCGGCGCCACAGGCAGGTCCGGCGGAGGGATGACCACTTTCTTTCTGGCGGCGCTGGATGAACGGATTCGCGCTTCGGCGCCGGTGTCCGGAACGCTTTCGACCAACGGGTGGGTGAAGAGAAGATTGAGCGCGGCGCACTGCGATTGCCAATATCCGGTGAACAGCTACGGGTTGCTCTATTCCGAAATCGGTGCGCTGATTGCGCCGCGCGCGCAGTTGCAGGTGAATGCCGACGCGGACGCCGGATTTCCGATGGACAGCTTCGAGGAACTGCTGGAGGAAATGCGGCCCGTGTACAGGCTGTACGGCGCGGAGCAGGCGCTGCGGGCAGCGGTGGCGCCGGGCGGTCACCGGGACACCGAGGCCATACGGCTGCCGGTGTACTCGTTCTTCCTGAAAGAGTTTTTCGGCCAGGAGGCGGCGGTGGACAAGGAGGGCGCCGTGGAGGAGCCCGCGGATGATCAACTGGTTTGCCTCCGCGCGGGTTTGCCGTTGAACGAGCGGCTGACGCGCATTGACGAAGAGTTGTTCGCGCTTCACGCGGGACGGCGCATGCCGGAGGCGCGGCGGGACGAGCGGCGCGAGGAGCTTGCGGCAACGCTGCGGGCGGAGGTTTTCCGCTCGTTTCCACGCGAGTCCGCCCGCTTTGACGCGGAGTGGTCTGAAGACGGCACCGCACAAGGGAGGAAGGTGCGGCGCGTGCAGTTCACGGGGTTCGGGGGACTGCGCGTGAAAGGGATCTACTCCTTGCCCGAAGGCCACAGCGGCTCCGCGAAGCTGCCGGCACTGCTGGTGGCGGACCACCGGCGCGGAATCCCGGTGTGGGGGAATGAACAGCCGCTCGAAAGAAACCAATGGGGCAACCACGCTGTGCTGATTGTGGAGACGCTCGATCACGGTAGCCGGGCTCTGGAACGGAACCTGCGCAGCTATGCCGACAACGATCCGCTGCATCACATGAAGCGTCAGGCGATGGTTGCCGGGACGACGCTCGAGTCCATGCAGGTGTACGAGCTTCTGCGCAGCCTCGAGTTTCTGCGCTCGCTCCCGGAAGTGGACGGAGGGCAGATTCGGCTCATCGGCAAGGGTGAGATGGGAGTGAATGCGATGTACGCGGCGCTGCTCGATGGGAAAGTGAAGACGGTGATTGTGCAATCGCCGCCCGCCTCACACCGGCAAGGACCGCATTATTTGGGCGTCCTGCGCCACACTGACGTGCCGGAAGTGGCGGCGCTCTTCGGAGAGCAGTTGCGCCTTCACGGCGAAGCTCCGGCAGGTTGGGATTGGGCGCGGCGCTGCGCGTCGTTCACGGACTGCCTGCAATAGGGGCATCCAAGACCCGGAAACAAGCAAGAGCCGGGGGCGAAACAGAAAGTGATCCGGCCATTGCCGCGACTACGCTAATAGCGTATAGTAGTCAGGGTGGCTTTCGTTCTCATGGCGGTGGTCGAGACCCCGGGTTTCCTCAGGGATGCCGCCGAGGCGATGGCCGAAAGCGAAAGAGCGGACGTGGTCTCCTTCCTGGCTGCAAACCCGGATGCCGGCGACATCATGCCGGATACGGGAGGGGCCAGGAAACTGCTTGGCGAACGCCCGGACGCGGCAAACGGGGTGGGGTTCGGATGATTGACTACTTCCACAACGAGTCGATTCCGCTGTTCCTGCTCAACGTTTTCGCGAAGAACGAGAAGACTACTTTGACTCGCGCGGAACGAAGCGAGATGAAAGCCCTGCTGCCCCGCCTGGTGCCGGGCTATCGAAGGAGGATGGCGAAATGAAGAAGACTCGCACAACCAAGCTGCGGAAGCCGAGCCCCGGCGCCCGTGCTATTGCCAGCCTGCGGGAGGCGGTGGAGTGGGTGGAAGGCAAGCAGGTGCCGGTCCGCGTCACCACGGTGGAAGTTCCCACCATCGACGTTCGCGCCACGCGCAAGCGCCTGGGGTTAACGCAGGCGGAATTCGCCGCCAAGTTCGGCTTCCAGCCGGCCACGTTGCGGAATTGGGAACAGGGAAGGACGCGCCCGGACGGTCCGGCGCGTGTGTTGCTTGCCGTAATCGCCCGGCATCCGGAAGCGGTGGAAGACGCTCTCCGAAAGGCCAGTTGAAGCGGGAGGAGCCGCGACGTTCCGCGGCCGGCGGCGTCCGTAGCACCGGCCAGCCTCACCGGGGCTTCACGTTGAGCGGCGCCAGGCGAAGGTGGCCAGCCGTTCAGTCGGGTCCCAGGAGAATTGTGATTCCTTCCGATTGACGATGACGCGGCGCGGTTTGCCTGCGGCGCCGACGGACACTTCCACCTCCGGCTGTCCTTCCAACACGATCTCCGTGTCGGCGGCGACTCGCGCTTCCGTTCGCTCCAGATCGGGGTGTCGCAGGAATCGTTCGGCGAGAGCGTGCAGCGCAACATGAGCTGGGCCGGTTACGACCGGCCGCTTCCGCCCGAAATGCTGCCGCACAAGCTGTTCGAGCGGCTGTTCGGCCAGCGCGAGCTGAGCTGGGTGAACCGCAAGCGGAGCGTGCTGGACGCGGTGCGGGAAGACGCGCAGCAGTTGAAGAAGTCGCTGGGCCGGACCGACCGGGAGCGGCTGGCCGAGCACCTGGACGCCGTGCGCGACGTCGAGCGGGCCGTGGCAAGCCTGCCGCCGCAATACTACAAGGTGGACGAGCCCGACTACGACGGCGACATAAAGGACTGGCCGCGGATCGCCAAGCTGCAGTCGGACCTGCTGGCGCATGCGCTGGCGACGCGGCAGACCCGCGTGGCCTCCTACATGTTGACCAAGTGCCAGGGGCTGACGCGGTTCCCGTGGCTCGGCTACACCGCCGCACGGCACCACGACTACACGCACCGCGACGGCAAGGCGCCTGGGGCCGACGGACCCGACGGCCAGCGCATCATGCGCGACATCTGCCGCTGGCACGTCGAGGAGTTCGCGTACTTGCTGGCGAAGCTCAAATCGATTCCGGAAGGCGACAAGACGCTGCTCGACAACACCTGCCTGCTGTTTGTGCACGAGCACGCCGAGGCCAATGACCACAAGAACAACGGGCTGCCGGTCACCCTCGCCGGGCACGCAGGCGGGCTCCACACCGGGCTGCACACGCGGACGCCGGGGACCATCGGCGACCTTTATGTGACGATCGCCGATATGTGACGATCGCCGACGAACTTCTGGGTGCCGGGCTTGAGAAGTATCCGACGGCTTCGCGGAAGCTCACCGAGATCGTGTGCGGCTGATCAATCCAGCCTGAAGTTCACCTCGACCGTGGCTCTCACCGCGACGGTCTTCCCCTGCCTGGTGGCCGGCTCAAAGCGCCACTGCGCGATTGCCGCCACTGCGTTGATGTCGAGACCGGGATCCAGACCCTCGAGTACACGCACGTTGCGCGGCTCGCCCTTCGCGGTGACCTCGATCGAAAGCACCACCTTCCCCTCGATCCCGGCGTCCTTGGCCTCCTGCGTGTACTGAGGCTCCACTTTGTGAATCAGCTTCGGGGGAGCGACATCCCCGCCGACCTTGTGTATCTCCTCATTCTGGCCGCGAAGCGCCGCCAGGGGCGCCACCAGCAGCAGAAAGAGGGAGACGGTGATGAGCGTGGCCCGGCGGCTGACTGCGCGGCGGCTGACCCCCGGATCGAGGATGGCGCGGATGCGCTTGCCAAGCTCCCCCTTCCGGACCATGGCGATTCCGGCGGCCGGCGTTCCCAGGGAGGCGCGAGCCACGGCGATGAGCTGATCGGCGTAATCGGGTCCGCGAGCGCCGCAGGCAAGCACCGCGTCGTCACAGGCGCGTTCCCGTTCCTCGATGGAGCGACCCCTGGCCCACCAGGCCAGCGGCTGGAACCAGTAGAAGCAGCAGACCAGGTCAGTCGCCAATAGGGCGAAACAGTCGCCGCGGGCGACGTGGGCCAGCTCATGGGTGATTGCATTGCGTCGAAGCCCGGACGGCCACTGCGCCGCCGAGGCCGGCATCAGGATGAGCGGACGCCACAGCCCCCAGGCTATCGGGGAGGTGAAATCGGTGGTTTCGAGAACGGGGACTCCCTTCTCGGAGCCAACCGGCCGTGAGCGGCATACGATCCGCGCCAGGCCGGCGTGCGCCAGACCCAGGCGGATCAGCAGGATGAGCGCCACCGAGCCCCATGCAAGCACCGCGATCGCCGAGGCGTTGAGGCCCGCGGCTGCGGTTCCCGCCGCCGGGACGGTACTGGCCACCGGAATCACGAAGCCGGCAGGCCAGGCGGGGGTGATCCAGGCGAGCAGAGGCAGCGCGGCCAGCGAACAGAACGCCGCCATCCAGACCGCGTGACGGACCGCGGCGGAGGCCGCACGCAGGCAGAGCGACACGGCCGCCGCAGCCGCCAGCACAGCGGCGCTTTTTCACGCCATGGAAACCAGCATCGACCAAAGAGAGTCCATTATGACTTTCCTTCCTTCCTGGCCTTCTCCACCAAGCCGGCAAGCCGGTCCAACTCCGCGCCGGTAAAATGGGCCGCGGACGACCCAAGCAACGCCGCTGCGGCCGAGGCCGCCGAGCCGTCAAAGAAGGTCTCGACCAGCCGGCGCAGCGCCGAGTGGCGGGCCGAGTCCCGCGAGACCGCCGGCCCGTAGATGTACTTGCCCTTCTGCTCTTCGTGCCGGGCAACGCCTTTGTCTTCGAGGATGCGCAGCGTAGCACGCACCGCGGAGTAGCTGGGAGGATCGGGCATTCCCGCGCGGACTTGGGCGGCCGAGGCGCATCCCAGGCGGAAGAGCACGTCCATGATCTGGCGCTCGCGGCGGCTGAGGCTGGCGTAGGGCTTGGGGATCATCTGCTAAGAAATTAGCACTAATTGCGGCGGCTGTCAATGCTAATTTTTTAGCAATAGCTCCTTGTTTACACCTGCCGGACTCCGGCCCCTTTCCACGTCCGGGCGATGTGCTCGCCCGCCCGGAAAGCCACCGCCAGGATCGTCAGGACGGGATTGAACCCGCCGTTGGCCGGAAGCACGCTGCCGCCGGCGACGAACACGTTATCTACCTGGTGGAGGCGGCGCCAGTGAGTACGGGCCGAGCCGCGGGCTAAGCGCGGCAACCCGATCAAAGCAAGCAACTTGAAGGATGCGTAGTGGCCGCCGGATGCGGCCGCCGGGCGGAGCCATGCCGGGGAGCGTCCCGCGCGGGCCTGGGCAGGTCGCGGGGTAGTCAATTTCGCATCCCAAACACCCCCAAAATTACAAGGAGGAGCGGATTGCTGGCTCTGGAGGGCGGCAATTCGTCAGCAAAAGTTGGCAGACGGGCGTACCTGCGGAATCAGGCGCGTCCCCAGGGGGTCCGTCCCCAGGGGGCCACCTTCCTCGGCTCGGCCCGCAGGGAGGAGCCGGCGGCAGCGCCCCGATCAGAAGGATCACCTGTCTAGTCCACATATCGCTTGAGCCAATCGTAAACTCGATCCCAGAAATTCTTGATGTTGGCGGGCGACGCCAGGATGTGTCCTTCACCCCAGTAGCGAACGAACAGAGCGGGTTTATTCTGTCGAAAAAGGGCAGTGAAGAACTCTTCCCCCTGTTGGATCGGTACATAATCCATATCTCCCTGGACGATCATCACGGGCGTCGTGACTCGGTCAGCCCGCGAAATGGGACTGTTTGGTCTGGACCCCAAAATTGAGACAAATCAAATAGGGACACCCTACATTAAATGG
>JBBIND010000037.1:0-256 GCA_037444075.1 Acidobacteriota bacterium
GGAGAAGACGCGAAGTGCTGGCTGTCGACGAGGTCTCGCTTTCGGTAGCGCGTGGCACCACCTACGGGTTGCTGGGACCCAACGGGGCAGGCAAGACGACGTTCGTCAAAATGCTGCTCTCCGCCGTGGCGCCCACCACCGGTCAGGCCAGGTTGTTCGGCCAGAACGCGCGCGAAGCGTCCGCGCGGCGTCCGGTGGGCTACCTGCCTGAAAACCACCGCTTCCCCACGTATCTGACGGGCGCGGGCATGCTTGA
>JBBIND010000037.1:325-4993 GCA_037444075.1 Acidobacteriota bacterium
CGGCGGCGCATACCCGAACTGCTTGAGCTCGTAGGCTTGAGCCGGTGGGGCGGCGTCCGGCTGGGCAAGTACTCCAAGGGCATGCTTCAGCGTGTCGGCTTGGCGCAGGCTCTCATCCACTCGCCTGAATTGCTGGTTCTCGACGAACCTAGCGACGGCGTCGACCCGATCGGACGCCGGCAGATCCGGGACATCCTGCGCGGGCTCGAAGAACGAGGGGTCACCATCTTCATCAACTCTCACTTGCTCGCGGAGGTGGAACTGTTCTGCCGGGAAGTGGCCATCCTGAACCGCGGGCGCGTGGCGCTCACCGGAAACGTGCGCGAACTGACCGCCGGGAAGGGCTACCGGCTCCGGGCGCAGAGTGTGCCTGAAGCGCTCGCCGCCGAGCTGCGGTCAAGCGGATCAGCTGAGGTGATGGGTAATGGCGGCGAGTTCCACTTCTCGAGCCTCGAGCAACTCAACCGGGCGGTCGACCTGTTGCGTGGGCAAGGCTGTCTGATCGAGTCCATCGTGCCCACCACCAGCACTCTTGAAGACATCTTCGTGAGGACCGTCAATGCGTAGCCGCCCTCTGCTTGTGACCAGTGCCCTGGTGCGGGATACGTTCCGGGAAGCCAGTTCGCGCATGATCTTCTGGGGATTGTTCGGCCTGTCCACGTTGATGATCCTGTTCTTCCTGTTCATCATGAAGATCGATATCGTCGAGGGCGCGCTGGCCACGGTTACTCTTTTCGGGCAGAGTAGCGGGCGGGTGCGGGACATCAACATGATCGTCAGGCAGGTTCACTCCACCATCGCGACGTTTCTGTACACCTGGGGGATGCTCCTCTCCGTCTTTGCCGCGGCGGGGCTTATCCCCAGCCTGCTGGAGCCCGGCCGTATCGAATTGCTGGTTTCCAAGCCGGTGCGGCGCTCCCACCTTCTATTGGGGCGCTACCTGGGCGCCACGCTCGTCGTATCGTTGAACATTGCCTACCTCGTGTTGGGCGTCTGGACGATCTTCGGCTGGAAGACCGGCGATTGGTCGCCGGCGTTCTTGTGGACGATTGCGACAACCGTGTTCGTCTTTGCAGTGCTCCTTTCCGCCGTTGTGCTGGTGGGGGTGTTGATTGAAAACGCGGCCGTCGCCACCATGGTCGCCGCAGCTCTCATGATCCTGAGCCCCATCCTCGCTCAGACCAGCCTCATGGAGCGGCTGCTGTCTTCGGAGTGGACACGCCAGCTATGGAAAGGCCTCTATCACATGCTCCCGAAGGTCTATGACATGGGAGTCATGACGCTCAACTTTGTCCGCCAACAGCCCATCGGCGGGTGGACACCCGTGTGGAGTTCTGCCTTATTCGCCGCGGCTGCTCTTCTGGTAGCCTTGGTGATCTTCTCCCGGAGAGACTACTAATGAGACTCGCCCCTTCGCTGCTGGCCGTTGCCGTGTTTGCGATGTTCGCTTGCCGGCCCGCGCCGCCTACCTCCGTGCGCATGGACCCGGCGCTCAGTACGATGGTGCCCTCTGACACGCTCATGCTGGCTGGCATCCGCGTCGACCAGCTCCGGAAGACGGCGTTCTGGGAACAGTTCGTCGCCGGCCGCGAACTGCCGTGGCTCGAAACTTTCGTGAAACGCACAGGCCTGGACCCGCGCCGCGATCTTTGGGAATTCCTGCTCGTCTCGAATGGGAAGGACATGCTCATCATGGCCCGCGGCAAATTCAGCTACATGGGACTCGAGCCGAAACTGGAAATCGAGGGTGCCCGCAGGACAGCCTACAAGGGCTACAACATCATTGGAGACGACAACGTCGCGGTGACCTTCCTGAACACGAGCACCGCGCTCGCAGGGCGGCCGAACGTGTTGCGCTCCATGATTGACAACCGCGGGCGTCATGCAGGACCGCAGAAGGCGTTGGCGGACCTCATCAAAACGATCCCCGCGAACAACCAGGTTTGGGCTGCGGGCATCGGCGGTTTTGACCGGGTTCCGGTGCCTCAAGAGGGCAACTTGGTGAACCTGGGCAAACTCGCTGCTCTCATCCAAAACGGCACCGCGGCAGCGGACCTCTCCAAAGGCGTTCACGCCGTCGGACATGCACAGTGCCTGTCCGAAAAGGAAGCGCGAACCGTGGAAAGTGCTTTGAAAGGATTCGTTGGGATAGCGCGCCTGTCCACACCTACGAATCAACCGGAGATGCTGCGCTTCTACGACGGCATCCAGGTGAGCCGGCAGGAATCCTCAGTGCGGTTTAATGCGGAAATCCCTATGGAATTGTTCGTTCAAGTGACAGGCAGGTTGCGCGGCCTGCCGCGTCCATGACTCAGCGGGGCGTGGTGGGGATAGCGTCCCCCAGGTTCATCGAACCGCCCCCCTCGCTGACGTAGTTCCTGTTCCAGGCGGGGATTTCGACGACTACATCACCCTTCACAATGCACTGGCAACCCAGGCGCGAGTGCAACGTGAGGTCCGCCGCCATGTCGAGGCGGTCCGCTTCATCGTCGTCCATCTCTGAAAGGTTCTCTTCCCCCTCCCGCACCACTACGTGACACGTCGTGCATGCACAGTTGCCGCCACAAGCGTGTTCCAGGTGGATGCCGAAATGCAATGCGACGTCCAGCAGCGATTCCGGTTTGCCGTGCGATGAATAGGGCAGTTTCCCAGATTCAAACTCCACGGTGATCCCAGCAGGTTGAAAGGTTACTTTGGGCACTTTTTTTCAGTATAACGCGAAGTAGGGAGAACCTCCGGCCAAATCTGGTCATTGTCGATAGAGTTAATGGTGATACAATCTCGGGTAACGCCTATGGATTCGCACGCCCGCAGCATCGCCAAAGCCGTCAGCTACCGTATCCTCGGCTCGCTGACTACGGCGAGCATCGTGTTCTTTATCAGCGGCGACTTGAGCGTTTCTTTGGGCGCGGGCGTGGTCGATTCAGCGCTGAAAACAGGACTCTACTTCGCCCATGAGCGGGTCTGGAACCGTGTCCGCTTCGGACGGGTCCGCGCCCCCGAGTACGAGATCTAACTGTCCCGGCGGGGCGTTCCGCAGCCCCGGTTGACGTTTAGTGCCCTGCCTTTGGCCTCTCTCCAGAGTCCCGGAAGGCGCTGGGGGGCCTTTTGCTATATTGGAGCTTTGATCCACTTGGGATCATGCCGGCCCGCCACACGGCGTACACCGGCAGGAGCCACCAGCACTCAAATTTCTGCTACAGGGAGACTCGTATGAAATATGGCTTGAATATCCACCAGGATGGCGCCTTGGACTTCGTATCCGTGGGAGCTCTCATCCACCGTCTCGATACCGGCATCATTCCATTCAGAAAGGCGACGGAATGCAAAATCCACGTCAGCGGGGGAGAATTCAACGTGGCCGCCAACCTGGCGGACTGTTTCGGATTGCGCACCGGGATCGTGACCGCCATGGTCGATTACCCGGTCGGCAGACTGGTAGCCGAGCGCGTCAAGGCCATGGGTGTTCAGCCCTTCTACAAGCACTTCCAGCACAACGGTGTGAACGGACCGAACATCGCCACCGTTTACAGTGATCGCTCGCTGGGCGTGCGCGCACCCGTAGTCTTCTACAACCGCAGCAATGAAGCAGCGGCTCAGTTGAAAGCCGGCGATTTCGACTGGAAAGCCATCTTCTCCGGCGGCGTTCGCTGGTTCCACAGCGGGGGGATCTTTGCGGCGCTGTCCCCGACCACCTCTGAAGTGATTATCGAGGGGATGCAGGCAGCCAAGGCCGCGGGCGCCGTGATTTCCTTTGACCTGAATTTCCGTGAAAAGCTCTGGAAGATTTCCGGCGGTCAGGACAAAGCTGTCGAGACCATCGCCCGCATCGTGAAGAACGTCGACGTGCTGGTGGGCAATGAAGAAGACCTTCAGAAGGGACTGGGGATCCCCGGACCGGAGGTTGAGACGAAGTCAAAGCTAGATCCGAGCGCGTTCTTCGGGATGATCGACAACGTGATCAAGCTGCACCCGCAGGTGAAAGTAGTGGCTACGACCCTGCGCGACGTACACTCCACCAACCGGCACAGCTGGAGCGCAGTGGCGTGGGTCAACGGCGAGCAGCACGTTGCTCCGACCTGCCAGCTCGACATCTACGACCGCGTCGGCGGTGGCGACGGATTCGCTTCTGGGCTTATCTACGGCATGCTGTCGGGCGAGGAGCCGGACAACGCGGTGAAGCTCGGCTGGGCGCACGGCGCCCTACTTACCACTTATCCCGGCGACACGACCATGGCGACGGTGGACGAGGTGCGCGCCTTCGCCAAAGGCGGGTCGGCGAGAATCCAGCGCTAGGCGCCGGATTACATTCTTACAGTGGACGTTTCGATGCCCCGGCCATCCTCGCCGGGGCATCACTTTTTCTGCAGGCGTTCGATAGTGCCTGCTACCGTGCGAGTGGTTGCAGCGTTCCTTTCACGGCCACATCGCTGCGCGCGCTGGGCATTCTGGTATGTCTGTTCCAATCCTGGAATGGGCCAGGGGGACATGTCCACCTGGTTGGCATTGAAGAGCCCGAGATCGCCCTGCACCCAGCCGCGGCCGGCACGTTGCTGGATGCGCTCCGGGAGGCAAGCCGGCTGACCCAGGTTCGAATCACCAGCCATAGCCCGGATTCGCTTGAGTCGGTTGACTTGAGAGCCGAGAGCATTTTGGGTGTCCATGTCG
>JBBIND010000037.1:5003-39433 GCA_037444075.1 Acidobacteriota bacterium
TTCCACGGTGCTCGGCGCTGGGGGCGACCACCGCGAGGACTCGATGCACTCGGTGCACCCGTGCGGCGGGCTTCTTGCGCGTGATACGCTCTCGGTTTTATAAGTCCAAAGTGGAACGGGGAATGTCACGAGCAACTCCGTAGCGGATCGTCGCTCACCACTGGGATTGTTCTCTGGTCATCCAAAGCCGAGGCTCTATGACTGCATGGTTGAAGCTCTGCGCAACCGGCCTTACAGCCGCCGCACCGAATAGGCCTACCTCCACTGGATTCGACGCTTCCTCGCGTTTCACAGCGGGACTCATCCGCGCGAACTCGCAGAGAAGGACCTCAACCGGTTCCTGACCCATCTCGCCATTAGTGAAAACGTGGCCGCGTCAACACAGAACCAGGCGCTGGCAGCAGTTCTTTTCCTTTACCAACACGTCCTGGAGCAGCCCCTGGATCGAATCGAAGGGGTGGTGCGGGCGCGCAAGCCGAAGCGGTTGCCGGTGGTGCTGAGCCGTGAAGAGGTATGACATCAGAACCGTCCAGGAGCTCTTAGGGCACAAGGACGTCCAGACCACGATGGTCTACACCCACGTCTTGAACCGCGGCGGTCGAGGGGTCCGCAGCCCGCTTGACGGTTTGTAGAAGGCCGTCTCCAGGGAGGGCAGGATTAGGCCGGCCAGCCGGTCGGCCTAAAACAGGAGGGCAAGTTTTGGGATATGGCAGAACCGATTGTAAACACGATGGTTGCCGCGCCGGGCCGCCGCTGGCATCCTCGTCTTAGGCCGACCAGGGTCGGTTTTATCCAGGTCAGCCTAAACAGAAGTTAGACAGCCGTGGGCCCCCCGGCCGGTTTGTGTAGAATGGTTCAGGGAAGGTCGCAGAGAATGCCCAACGAGTTTACGGCTATCTTCGAACGCGACGGCGAGTGGCATATCGCCTACTGCCCGGAGATTCCCGGTGCGAATGGCCAAGGGCGAACCAAGGAGGAAGCACGGAGAAGTCTGGCCGAAGCCATCGCGCTCATTCTGGAGGATAGGCGCGAGGATGCGCTGCGGGGCGTCCCTGCCGATGCCGAGCGCGAGACCGTGATAGTCGAGTGAAGCGGAGCGGGTTGCTCCAGCATCTTCGAAGGCATGGCTGCTGTCTCAAACGCGAGGGTCGGGGCCACTCGTTGTGGACCAACCCGGTGACGGGTGCGGTGGAGGCAATACCGAGGCATACGGAGGTGCCCGATCTGCTCGCCAGAAAGATTTGCCGCAGGCTGTCGGTCCCCGAGATCGGCAGATCAGGGTCGACCGTCTAACTCGGCGCTGCAGGCGACGGCCAAAGGCGGCCGCGCCTGAGCGCCAAAGTCGTTAGACGGCCGGAGGCGGCGGCGATGAACTCTGGAAGCAAACGGAGACGGAGCCGGGGGAGCGCTTGCGCAGCCCCGACGGCTTTCAGTGGAAATGTCAGTTTGGCCGCGATCGTGCGGGCGTACGTGGCGCTTCATCGTCCCAAAGCCCGAGACGAGTTGGCCAGTTTCGCAGCGGAACGGACGGTTGGTTCGGCCGTAAGGCGGGCGGGTTTGGCGCAAACGCCGTGTGGCCTGCGGTACGATCATCAACGCCGGGTGCCTCGCGCGGTGCTCGAGGCAGCGGCCTCAGAACTGTCGCGCGAGCGGCTCGATGATGCGCCAGACTTTGACGTGTTGCTGGGCCGTGTCAAGGCGACGATAGGCTCAATCCTGGGCATCGGCGAATTGACCGTGTATGACACCGCTCTTCGCATCGGCGCTAGACTGGGTCTGTTGCCGACGCGCGTGTACCTGCACAGCGGTACGAGGCAGGGGGCTCGTGCTCTCGGGCTCAATTGGCGAGCGCCATATTTGGCCCTTGAGGAATGCCCACCGGAGTTCCGGGTACTGAAGCCCCACGAAATTGAGGATTGTCTGTGCATTTACAAGGACCGGTTCCACCGGCCGTCTAACGAGGGCATGCACCCGGCCGCCCAAAAACCGGGCGGCGGGTGATGCCCCAGCCGTTAGCCACCGGTCGCATGGGTGAAGCAGGCGGACTGCGATCCTCGGTCGGTGCTAGGATACGAAGTGGAATTGGAGGGTTGTGGTGCAGACGAAGCAGCAGATATTGAGGGCAATTGAGGACCTGCCGGACGACGCTGGAGTCGAAGATGCCTTGGATCGACTGTACCTGCTTTACAAGGTCGAACGAGGCCTTCGCCAGGCCGATCGCGGGGAACTGATCAGTCAAGAAGAGATTCGCCAACGCATGGCGAAATGGCTGAAGTAAGGTGGTCGCCCCAGGCTGCCGATGATCTGGAAGCGATCTGCCTGTTCATTGCTCGCGACGCACCTCAAGTGGCGGCGGCGTTTGCTGACCGCGTGCTGCGCGCCACCGATCAACTGGCGCAGTTTGCGCGCTCAGGACGAATCGTTCCGGAGTTTGGACTCGACAACATTCGGGAGACTATTGTGGGCAGCTATCGCGTCATCTACCGGATTCGCGACGAGGACGTGCAGATTCTCACGGTCCACCACGGGGCCCGGCTTCTCGACAGCAGAGATTTTTAGAGGGCCGTGGCTAACGAGGGCATGCACCCGACCGCCGCAAACGACGCGGCGGCGGATGATGCCCCAGCCGTTAGGCGAATGGAGGAGCTGCTTTGCCCCGAAAGTTGCGGGACCTGATCGTCGATCTTACGTAGGCCGGGTTCGTAGACAGGGGCGGGAAAGGGAGTCATCGGAACTTCGTTCATCCGAAGGTCCGGAAGCCCGTGACGATCTCCGGAAAGCCAGGAGATGATGCTTTACATTACCAAGAGAGGGCGGTACGATTGGCGATTGAAGAGTCGAAGCGATGAGCAAGGGTGACAAGTACGTCAAGTTGGTGGAGTGGTCGGACGAGGACCACTGCTTCATCGGGAGTTGCCCGGAGCTGTTCTACGGTGGTTGCCACGGGCAGGATGCCAAGGCGGTTTTCGCGCAACTGTGTGAGATCATCGAGGACGCCATCGAGGTGTACGAACGCGAGGGCAAAGCACTTCCCGAACCACTTTCCGGGCGTGAGTTCGTCAATGCCTTGCAGAGCGTCGCCTAACGAGGGCGCTGCAGCCGGCGCCCGCGAAAGGCGCCGCTCGCGGCTGAGCGCCAAAGTCGTTAGGCGCACTGAGACTGGACGTTCTTACTTATGGGCAACGAGAATCTGATCCCAGCCGATGTTGCAGCGCGACTGGCGAACCTTGTCGCGCAGCCTCGATTCCTTGAGAAGGCACGTGTCCATTTCCCAGTGCCCGACAACTGGAAGCGTATCGGAGACCAAGGGTTTTGGCGGAGGATCGTGTCTCAGGTGTGTGTGGTCGGAAGTTCCGCTGGATGGGAGAGGATAAGCAAGTCGAGCGAGATGCACTCCACGCTTCGTTTTTCGAGACTGCTGGCAAAGGGGCCGGGGTCGCGACGAAGGGTTATCCACGGGGTTCTCAGACGCCATGCCGTCAGATACGTCACCCTTGAGCCCGAGAGGTGCAGGAAGACCGCAGCTCTTGTTAGGAATCTGGAGTTTTTGGAGTCCTTTCCCGGTCGCGCAAAGCGTTACCTCAAATTGCTAGCGGCGGAGCCCAGCGAGCGCGAGCGCGTCAAACACGTCTGGCGTGACTTAGCATACATCAAGAACAAGGGCGCAAGAGATCTGCTGATCGAGTTGGATCTCGGCAGAAGCCTCATCACGTTGGACGTACGAGCTCTGAACGTTCTCAAGTGGGCAGGGGCAAAGCTGCCCGAGAAGGTGCAGAGCAACCCTGCCCAGTATGAGGCCCTGGAATCGGCAGTCCTGCGCGAAGTCTGCGCCCGGGTCGGCCTAACCGGGGCAGAATTCGACCGCATTATCTATTGGAACTATGAGGAGCTGAAGACCGAGCTTGGTGGCTCGCGCCTGACCGGGCGCTGCACCCGGCCGCCCAAAAACCGGGCGGCGGGTGATGCCGAGCGTTAGGCCTCACTATTTCAGGGGTCGCGCTGGTGGGGTCTAATGGAGCATAACGCGCAACCCCCACTTTCAGGAAAGGAGTCGCCCATGACCCTGCGGGTCACAACGAAGAATGAAAATGGCCGGGGGCGGCTCACGTAGTTTCAACAACTTGCGGCTATTTTCGAAGGAGTGTTGCCAATATCTAGAGGGCAAACTGACCTTTACGTATAAAGCACTCAGTGGCGGGGCGTCGGCTACTTCTCCAGACGCGGGTAACGGCAGGTGGGTCATTTACAAAGGGACTAGCGGGTTAGCGTCGGGAAGCGTTTACGGGACATTTCCATTTCCAGCAGGGACTACTGGGACAAAGACTATCCCGCTCACGCCTGCTATGCTGACCGGCGACCGACTCAGCTTTTTAGTTCAGGATGACACCTCGATTACATCGGCAACGCTCACTGTTGTTGCTTGCTGTGTCAGGAAGTGATTCGCGAAGTCTCACAGGGGCGCTTGGCTGTGACACACGGATGAACGTCCTTACGGAAATCCACATGCAGCTTTCTCCTGAGGTTGAGATTGTATGTTTCTTTGACTTGCTACGATGCCCAGCAACAACCAATACAGTGTCCATTCGGGGAGGCGGTCAGCCAGCCCGGAAACGACATCGAGCCGTCAGAAGTAGGGATCCGGTTCGGGAATGGCCGCCCCGTCTTTACGAGGTGAGGAGGCGCCATAGTTCACCTTGGCCCTGGAATCGTGCATCACGGCTTGTCCACCCCCCACCAACAACGCGTAGTCTCCGCGCACGTCGAGTTGATGTCCGCGCGCCGTGAGCGCCTGACGGGTCTCCGGCGGCACGCGCCCTTCAATCAGCAAGTCACAGCCCCCGTAGTTCAGCTTGGTGAAGCGGGGCGCCTCCAGGGCGGCTTGCAGGTTCATGCCATGGTCCACGATGTTGGAGACGAATTGTGCGTGAGCCAGAGCCTGGTTGAGCCCGCCCATGATGCCGAAGCCGACGTACCGGCCTTCGTTCTCCATCAGCGCGGGAATGATCGTGTGGAACGGGCGCTTGCGCGGCGCGAGCGCATTCGGGTGACCGGCGTCCATTTCGAACAAACCCGCCCGGTTGTGCAAATGGAATCCGTATCCGTCCACGGCGACGCCCGCTCCAAAGCTCAGATAGATGCTCTGTATCAGGGAGACAACGTTCCCATCCTTGTCCACGGCGGTCAGGTAGACCGTATCGCCCGCGCCTGAGCCAGGGTCCCCCGCGGCAGTCTCACAGTTGGCGCGGTCCATGCGCACCAGGGCGGCGCGCTTGGCCGCGTATGCCTTGGAGATGAGTCCGTCCACCGGAACGCGCGCGAAACGCGGGTCGGCCAGGTAACGCTTCAGATCCTGATAGGCGAGTTTCTGGGCTTCTATCTTGACGTGGTAGGCGTCTGCGCTTAACGGCGCATAGCTCCCCAGCGGGAAACGCTCCATGATGTTGAGCATGGCCAGCGCGGCCATGCCTTGACCGCTGGGCGGCAGTTCCCAGACTTTCCAGCCGCGGTAGTCCGTGGCGATCGGCTCCACCCATTCGGAGGAAAACTCACTCAGATCATCCGCTTCCAGCACGCCTCCCAGCCGGCGTGAAGTGGCGAGAATGGCGTCAGCGATGGCCCCGCGATAGAAAGCTCTGGCGCCTTCCTTGGCGACCAGCCGTAGCGCCTTGGCGAGGTCGGGATTCCGGAAGACCTCACCCAAGCGGGGCGGCTTGCCGTCACGCAGGAAGACTTTTCTGGAGTAGTCTTCGGCGGACAGCTTGGCGACGGCATCCACCCAATGCTGTTGGATGAGTTCCGTGACGGGGAAGCCATGCTCGGCGTAGTAGATGGCCGGTTTGAAAAGCTCGGCCCAAGGCAGGCGTCCGTGTTTCTTATGCAACTGCTCCCATCCATCCACGCACCCGGGTACGGAGACGGAAAGGATGCCTTGTTGCGGCATGCTGTCAATGCCGCGCTCTTTCAGCAACTCGAGGGACAGGCGTCTGGGCGCCCACCCGCTGGCGTTGATGCCGCTGAGCTTCCCCGTGCCTGCGTCCCGAGAGATGGCGAACAGGTCGCCTCCCATGCCGCTCATCATGGGTTCCACGACGGTCAGCGCGATGTTGGCAGCCAAAGCCGCATCCATGGCGTTGCCGCCTCTTGCCAGTATCTGAGCCCCAGCCTGAGAAGCCAGCGTCTGGCTGGTAGCCACGATGCCGCGCTCGCTGATCACCATCGAACGGGCGTGTTGTCTTTCTTGGGCAAAAGCCTGGTAGGAAGCTAACTGTGTCATGGCGGCAAGCAGGATTAAGTACTGTGCCTTTGGCATGCAGGCATTATCGCATCTCACGGCACGATATCCACAAGATCTGTGAGGGGGCAAAAACGCAATCCCTAGTATGATGTGGCTATGATCGGGAGGAGACTTTTCTTGAGGGGTGCTATCGCCGCGGCTGGAGCCGCCGCCTGGCACAATGGCCGTGGATTTCACCTCGCGGCGCAAGCCCGCAAGTCTGCCACGGACCGCATTCAGCTCGGGCCCGCCAAAGTCGAGGTGACCCGGCTCGCCATGGGCACCGGGACCGTCGGTTGGGGCGGCAGTTCCAACCAGACGCGGAAACTCGGTGTTCATGGGCTCGCGGACCTGCTTCGCGCGGCGTTTGATCAGGGCGTGTTCTTCTGGGATTCGGCGGATCAATACGGCTCTCACCCTCATCTGAAGGCCGCTTTGCAAGGGCTGCCGCGCGAGAAACTGGCCGTGCTCACCAAGACTCACGCCGCCACCGAAAGGGAAATGCGCGCCGACCTGGACCGCTTCCGGCGTGAACTCGGCACCGACTACCTGGACATCGTGCTCTTCCACGCCCTGACGGATGCCGACTGGCCCGAGCAACGCAAGGGGGCCATGGCCGTGCTGGCGGAGGCCCGGGAAAAGGGCGTCGTGCGCACGCACGGCCTTTCCGCGCACAGCCTGGAGGCTCTCGGCGCCGCCGCACGAACGCCCTGGGTCCAGGTGGTTCTGGCTCGCATCAATCCGGCCGGAGTCACCATGGATGGGCAACCAGCCGAAGTTGTGCCCGCTTTGCGCCGGTTGAAAGCCGCGGGCAAAGGCGTCATTGGCATGAAGATCTTCGGCCAGGGCCGTTTACGCGACCGCGCCGACGAATGTCTGCGCTACGCGCTGGGGCTTGACTGCGTCGATTGCTTCACCATCGGCTGCGAAAGCCGCCAGGATTTCACGGATCTGCTTCAACGTATCCCGGCGGCCAGCGCCTGACGCTGCGGCCCTGACCGGGCTGGTGGCGCCAACCCACTAGCCTCAGAAGCGTTCGAAAGTAGCTGATTCAGGCGGCAGGGGACGCCGTCCAACCATCTTGCCGGCTGAGAATGCATAGAAAGCGACCACCAGAAAACAGCCCAGCGGCACGAGGTACGACAGGCTGATACTGCTTGCCATGTCCGAAACCTGACCCTGAATCGCGGTGATCACCGCGCCGCCCAGGATGGCCATAATCAATCCCGAGCCGCCTATCTTCATATCCTCGCCGAGCCCGCGTACGGCCAGACCGTAGATGGTGGGAAACATCAGTGACATGCAGCCTGAGATGCACACCAAAGCGATGACGCCCGGATAGCCGCCCACGAACGCCACCATCAGCGTGCAAATGATCGCCAGCAGAGCCAGGGTGAGCAGAATCCGCCCCGGCGCGAACAGGCTCATCAGACCCGTGCAGATGAAACGGGAAACCGCAAACAGGATCAGAGCCGCAATATAGTAGGTGGCTGCCTGTTCCTCGTTCAGCGAGAGCTCCTTCATCACGTAGCGGATGGTGAAGGACCACACGCCAATCTGAGCGCCAACGTAGAAGAACTGCGCCGCCACACCCCACACGTAGTTAGGGCTCCGGACCAGCCGTTTGAACGCAGGTCCCAGATTCAAGCGTCCGCCCTGCTCCTGGTCGCTGGCAGCCGGCATCTTGCAGACGGCGATCAGAAGGCAGATCACCAGCAGGATGACGGAGACCACTACATAAGGCCCCATGACCGCGGCGAGTTCCTGTGTTTGGATGCTCTCAAGTTCACCCGGCGCCAGCGCCGCCCTTTGCTCGGCGGAAAGCTGGTTCAGTTCCGAGAGAATGAAGAGCTTGCTGATGACGACCCCAAGGATGGAACCGATCGGATTGAACGACTGCGCCAGGTTGAGACGCTGCGTACCGGTTTCTTCCGGCCCCAGGGCGATGATGTAAGGATTCGCGCTGGTCTCGAGAATCGACAAGCCGCCGGCCAGAATGTAGAGCGCTACCAGGAAGTGCGCGTACGCCATGGTCTTGCTGGCCGGGTAGAACAGCAACCCGCCAGTGATAAAGAGCGCCAAACCCAACAGCACCCCCGCCTTGTAGGAATACTTCTTGATGAAGATGGCAGCCGGCAGAGCAAAGCAGAAGTAGGATCCGTAGAATGCCACCTGGATCAGAGAAGTCTGAAAGTCGGACATGCTCATGATCCGCTTGAATGCGGCCAGCAGCGTGTCCGTCATGTTGTTTGCCAATCCCCACCAGGCGAAGCAACTGGTCAGCAGGATGAAAGGCCAAAGCAACCCTGGTGGGACGAGCCTTACAAATCTCCGGGGGGCGGAGCCCGTTGGTGTCGTGGAAGGGTGAGACATAGGCGATGCAGGAATCAAAGCGTCATGGCGAGCGGGGCGCTGCTGCGGGCGGTCATATTGCCTGCAAGACGCACACGTTCAGCGTCCGCGAGGACATACAACCCGGCGCCTGGGACATTTCGCACCTCAGCCATTCTGCTATCGGCGAACCCGCCTCGTCAACAGGAGCGAAGCACCTCCGTCAAGGCTGTTGCCGTTGGATCTTGAGGCGGAAGACCCCTTCCTTCAACACATGGTTAGGCTTGTCTGGAATCTGGTAGCGGACGAACAAGGGCGCCACGTGACCGTCCGCGCAGTCGCCGGAAATGCCGGCAAGCGAGATCTTCGCCGTGGCTCCCACGTTGTCGTAGGAAGCCCAGGGGTCGGAAAGCCTTTCGGTGAGGTCGATGCACTTGTCCGAGGAGAATAACTCCACGGCGCGCCAGGCGCGGCCATCGCGCACGGCAATGGCAACGCTTTCTCCCGGGTTCGCCACGCCGTTGCCGTTGCCCCGGCCGAGTACGCGTTCGGCGGACGCCACGGCGCGCTCCCAAATCGGGGCAGCGGCTCCGTCCAGGATGCGAATCTCGTCAAGTTCGCCCACTCTGCGGAATAGCGCAACTTCCAGCGGGACCTGAAACGTGGCGCCGCCGGGTGCAGTGAGCCGAACCTGGAATCTGACGATTTCGCGCTCAGGGTCCTGAACCGTGAACCGGAGCACGGGCGATGCTTTGCCTCGCTCACCCGGACGCAGCGGCCCGGTATTTAGCGCAGAGGACAGTATAACCACGCCCGGGTTGGTGGTTGACGTTTCGATGGAAACGGAACGCGCGGCGGCGGCGCCTTTGTTCAGGATTTCGAGTTCGAGCTCCACCGGCTCGCCCGCAGTGGCCCACGGCCCATTCGTCTGGCGCCATCCGGCCACGGTGAGGAGAGGGGTTTCAGAAGGAGCGATCCCGATTTCATGCCTGGCCCCGTCCAGCAGGAAGCGCAGCCGGCCTTCCCGGTCGGCAGTGTGGATGGACTCCCGGGTTTCGCCGCTATCGAGGTTCACGTCGGTAACCCGGTAGGCAGCACCCGGCCGGTACTCGGCTTTGGTGGCGATGCGCAGGGCCACCGAAGGCAGGATTCTGCCACCGGGCAGCCACTCCCGGACGCTTGAACGGAAGCCCGTGGCGGAAACGTTTTCGAGCACCGTGTAGCCTGGCTGGCGCCGGTCGCTCGATACGCTGTAGCCCCAAACGTCGAAGTCCGGGTAGACGTCAACGTGGTGCCATTGGGCTGGTGCGGGCAGCGGCCGGCGGAACGCATCCATGTGGAAACTGAGAGTTTTGGCCATGCCGGGCGTGCCGTGATCCCAGTCGAATTCCTCGTGCTCGTGGTGGGGGCGCGTGTAATCCCAAACCGCATTCATCCGCTGGTGATACCAGCGAATGAAGTCCCTGGACCCAAGCACAAGGCGCGTCCGCAGTCCTTCGTAGTTCCGGTACATCTCGGTGTGGCGGTACTCGGTGGGCGAGGCGTTCGGACCTACGTAGAATTCCGAAGAGCCCATGAAGTTGGAGGCGCTGCCCACCAAATGGGGGTACTTGCCGGCGATCCAGAAGGACATGAACCCGCCCATGGACAGGCCGGCGGTAGCACGGTGATCGCGGTCGGGAATGGTACGGAAGCGCTCGTCGATGTGGCGCACCAACTCCACGAAGTATGGCGGGAACTGACGGTGCGTTTCGACGGGCGAGATGTTGTACGGGCGTAGATAGGCCTCGCCTGGGGTTCTCGGGTTGTAGCCGTCCCACTTGACAACAATGACGTCGTGACGGCCGACGAAAGCGGCGATGTTGTCTCCGCCGTAATCGTTGCCTGCGTCGTAGCCCTGTCTGCCGCGAGGCGGCCCATTGTGGCGCTCACTCCAGCCGTGGAAGAAGTAGATGACGGGATAGCGTTTCTCGACGGCCTTGTCATAATCCGGCGGGAGAAAGACGCGGAAGTTGCGCTCCTCGCCGAAGACCCGGCTTTGGAACGCGAGGTCAACAATGACGGCTTGCGGGGCCGCCGTGGCCCCGCAAGCGCCCATGGCCAGCAGCCAAGGCAGGTGCCGGAGGAACATGTCAGAACAACAGCTTGAAGCCGAGCTGAATCCTGCGCGGATATCCCCGCTGGCTGGTCACCTGGCCGAAAGCCGTGCTGGTTGGACTCGTGTTTGGCACGGCGAACATGGGATGGTTGAAGGCGTTCAGAAACTCACCCCGGAATTGCAGGTTGATGTCTTCCCGGATTCGCGTGTTCTTCAGAACCGACAGGTCCCAGGTGTTGAAGCCGTCGCCTCGCACGTTGTTAAAGCGGGTGGGCATGAGCCGGTAATTGCTCCCTAGCTGACGTGCCGACGCCCGCTCAAAACCCGCGTCGATGTTGAACCAGCGGCTGGGTGTGCGCTGGCTCTTGGGCAGCGTGATGTCGTGGATATTCCCGATGAACAGGGCGTTGCCGAAGCCGAACGGCGGCCCGCCCTGCGCGGTGAAGATGCCTTGCACCTGCCAGCCGCCGGCGATTCTATCCACGACGGCGTGGGCCGAGCCCAGCAGCCTCCTGCCTCTTCCGAAGGGGAGTTCCCAGATTCCGCTTACGACGAAGCGATGCGGGCGGTCCTGGTCCGAGATGACGTATTCGAGCGGTGAATCCATGCCATTCAGCCTCCCGGTGGCTTCCATGTTTTTCGACCACTGGTAGGCGGCGTTCACCGTCCAGTCGGCGGCAAAGCGCCGTTCGGTCTTCACCTGAAGCGCGTGGTACCAGGAGTAGCCTTCATACATCGTCGTGGTCAGTCCGGTGAAATGTGCGTAGTCTTGAGAGGAAAGCAGGTAGGACCGGGAAACGTTCCGGCCCGAAAGGCCCGTGCCGGGAAGCAAGGGGAAGAACGGATTGGGAACCTGCGCGCTGAGATAGTCGATCGTGGCCTGGTCCCTGAGAGGCGACCGGCTCAGGTACTTCACCGGAAGGTAACGGAGGTCCCTCGGGATTTCCAGGTTGACGCCCCGGTTGCCTACATAGGCCGCCTCAAACAGAACGCGCTGTGGCAGCTGCCGCTGAAAACTCACTTGCCAGCGCTGCTGGTGGGCCGCTCTGGGGGTTTCGTCATAGAAGCGGACGCTGCGCCCCAGAAAAGTGTTGAGGCCGTCGGCGGCGCCGCGTGGCTCCTGAATGCCGTCCGGGAAGGGATTGCTCAGCGTAGCTCTGAAAGTCAGCCCGTTATCCAGCGAGGGAATCACCTCGGTCCGCAGACTGAACCCGTACTGCGTGGGACCCACATCGCCGCGGTGGATGCCGAGCGGCGCATAGTAGAGGCCATAGCCGGCCCGCAACACGGTCTTCTGTCCCCAGGAGTACGCCAGGCCGAAGCGCGGCATGATGTTATTGAGGTCGCGCTTCCACAGAGTGCGGGGCAGGCCTCCCACACCGGGGAACGTCAGGCCTCCGAGAACACGGAACTGGCTGGCAGGGATCTCCGCGAGGGGATTGAGCGCGTAATTGGCGCGAACTTGTGCCTCGATTGGACTGGGCGTGGAGAAGTCGTAGCCGCGCACCGTGCGGTTGAAGCGCTCGGTCATGGGTCCTTCGATTTCGTAGCGGACCCCGAGATTCAGCGTCAGGTTGCGGGTCACCCGCCAGTCGTCCTGGAGGTAGAGAGACCAGGCGGTGGATTGCTCGGCGAAGCTCGCCTTGCGGTCGACGCCCCCGCCGCTGGGAAGACCGAGCATGAAGCTGGCCAAGGCTTGCCCGATGGGGGCGGCTGGGCTGTTGTCAAACGGCCCGCGGGTCCATTCCGTGCCGAAGCTGAAAATGCCGGTGGAAGCATTGTGCGGTTCGTATTGGAACGTTCTGTATTGGCGCCCGCCTCCGCCGAATTTCAAGGCGTGGTTGCCCCGGATGGCTGTCACGTGCCCCTCAATACTCTGGTTAGCGTGCGGATACCGCCACCAGTTGTTCGGCGTGCTCTGGTATCCGGCAATGCTGAAGGACGGGAAACTCCGGACATCCTTCGGAATGGCGTCCACATAGCTCTTCGGGAATCCCAGCGTGGACAGGTCGAACCCTACACTGGCCGGATACTGGTAAATGGAGAGCCGGTAGAAGCCGTAGCGCCAGTTCATGATGGTGGCCGGGCTGATTTCGTAAACGTCGTCGAGCGAGAATGCGTGCTGATTCCAATCCGACCAGCCTCCATGGGCCTCGTTGCGAAACCAGTGGCTGGAGTCGCTGAAACGTTTGTAGGTGTTGAAGCGGCCGAAAAACCTGTGCTTCGGGCTGATGTTGTGGTCTATGCGCCCGATGTGGTTGTAGTACGCGATGATCTCCGGGTCGTTCACGCGGATCAGATTGAACATCCCGTCCGGCGTTCCGGCGGCGTTGGGATCTGACCAGTAGCTGATGATCTTTCGCGCTACCGGATCAAGCCGGCTTGCCGGGATGATGTTGTTCGGCAGTGGTTGGACGCTCGTGCGGCCGCCGGGCGCGGGCACGCGCGTGGCCGGGTCATAGATTTGATACTGCGGCCCCACCCTCAGGAGCGCCGAGAAATCTCCTTGCTTTTGTGCCGGTGTGGGGACTGTAAGTGTACCGGCGCCGTAAGCCGCCCCCATGGCGCGGCTCTCGCGAATGCCTTCATAGCCGTAACTGAAGAAGGTGCGGTCCTTGCCGTTGTAGATTTTGGGAATCCAGACCGGGCCCGTGCCGCTAAGCCCCCAGCGCTTGTAGGTGAAGTCGCCTTTCGGTTGGCCGGCCATGTTGGCGAAGAACAGGTTGGCGTTGAGCGAGGGATCGAGCAGGGAGTAGTAGCCGGTTCCGTGCAGGGCGTTGCCGCCGGACTTCAGTGTGATGCTCGTGACTCCGCCTTGGGTGTGGACGATGCCCGCATCGAAGGTGACGGTCTGGACTTTGAACTCCTGCACCGTGTCAGCCGGCGGAGTATAGCCAGCCATCAGGTCCCCTACGCCCCACCGGTTATTGAGGGCTGTGTTGGGTGTGCCGTCCAGCGTGACTTCGCTCCGGTTGGCCCTCACGCCGTCCATGGAGTAGCCCACGATGTGGGTTGGCTCGAACGGCCGGTCCAACCCCGGGTTTTGCGTGTGCACAACGCCGGGACTCAGTCCGATCAGCAGAAACGGATTGCCATGCGCGATGGGCAGTTCCGCCACGCGCCGCTGATCGATTACCTGACCCATTGAAGCGGTGGTTGTTTCCAGCAGGGGCGTCTCCGCGGTTACCGTAACCTGTTCAGTGATTTCGCCTACCTGCATCGTGACGGGAATGGACAGCCGGTCAGCGATTCTCAGTTCAATCCCTTCGTGCAGAAATGACTTGAAGCCGGCCATCTCCGCCGCTATGCGGTAAGTGCCGGGCAGTAGATAAGGTATTTCGAAGTTGCCCTCGCTGTTGGTGCGGGCCGAAACGGTCACGTTGGTGGCTGCATTCGTGACGCGCACGGCGACGCCGGGAACGACGGCTCCGCTGGGGTCGGTAACTCGCCCCAGGATGGTGCCGCGGGTTTCCTGGGCAACGGCTAAGCCGGTTAGGCAGATGCCGAGGACCAGCATAACCGATATGCGAACAAGGACAAGCCGCATTGAATGCCTCCTTGGGTATTGGCTTTATCACAGGCCGGCAGGCTGAGTCAAACCCTCTGCAAGCTTAACGATTTGCAGGCCGTTTTCCCCGAATCAACCTGTCCGCTTGCGCTCCACACGGGCGGCGAATCGCTGCACGTTGATGATGGCCCGCTCGTGTCTGCCTTCGGCGATTTGCTCCTTATCTCCGCCATGGAGCCAGTATGGCAGTTTCGTGCGGTTTGGAACTGCCCTGGCGCGAATCCCCGGCGGTCAAAAACGCATCTAGCGATCTGATAGAGTATGAATTGGCGATGGGGAGCCGCCGAATCCCCAAGGACCAACGCTCACAGAGGGTCGATTTGCGGTTACGCTCTTTCTTGTTGCTTGTCACGGCAGCAATGCCGTTTGTCTTGCACGGACAACCCAGTCCGGACACCCGGCAAGCGGTAGAAGTTCTGGAAAAGTACGTGGAATCACGCAGGGCGCAGGAAACCGCCCTCCGCGATGTTTCCATGGACGTGGAAATCGAGGCCAACCTGCCTCGGCTGAACAAGCAAGGCAGACTTCGGGCTCTCCGCTACATCTCCCGCGTCGGCGCCATCACTTATCAAGTGCTGAATTTCATTGGCGACAATCTCATCAAAAGGGATGTCATCGCCCGCTACATGTCGGCGGAAGTGAAGGCTGCCGAATCGCTGAAGCCGAAAGAAGTCTCCATCACCCCTGAGAACTACAAGTTCAAATACCGCGGAGTCCACGGCAGCGGCGATTGGCGGCTGATGCTTTACGAAGTCGAGCCGCGTAAGAAGCGCGTGGGGCTCTTCGAGGGCTGGCTTTGGGTGGAAACCACCACCGGTCTGCCGGTGCGCGAATCGGGCCGGTTCGTCAAGAACCCGTCTATCTTTCTTCGGAAGGTGGAATTCATGCGCGACTATCACATCCGGGACGGGATAGCGTACCCCGTGCAGATTGAAAGCACCATCGACACGCGGTTGGTGGGCTTGACGCATCTTACGATCAAGTTCTCCAACTTCCGTAACGGCACCCCCTCGGACAAGAAAGCCATGGCCAGCCTGCCTGCGGGCAGGCCCTGACCAGCCGGACCGTTCCAACTCAACCCCGGCGCAGACCCTTCCAGCCCTCCATAACACCGGTCATGTTCCAGGACTTGCCAGGCGAGTCTCACAGGCTTTAGTCTCGGAGTTGAAGCTCGCATGAGGACCCTTCTCCTCAATCCGCCCTCCTTTCGAGGCTTTGACGGCGGCGCCGGCTCGCGCTGGCCGGCCACCCGGGAGGTGGAATCGTATTGGTATCCCGTGTGGCTTTGCTACCCCGCCGGAATGCTCGAAGACAGCCGCGTTGTGGATGCTCCCCCGCAGGGGCTTTCCATCGCCGACACGGTGGAGTTGGCGAGGGATTTCGAATTCCTGGTTCTGTTCACCTCGACGCCCGGTTTTGCGGTTGACGTTCAGATTGCCGAGAGGATGAAGGATGTCAACCCGAAGCTCAGGATTGCCTTCGTTGGCCCGCCGGTCACGGTGGACCCGGAATCAACGCTCCGAAATGCTCCTGCCATCGATTTCCTGGTGAGGCGGGAATTCGACTATCAGGTGGCCGGCTACGCGCGCGGCAAACCCATTGACCAATTAGCCGGTGTAAGCTATCGCCGCAACGGTGGGATCGTCCACAATCCTGATGCGCCGTACATCGAAGACCTTGACGGGCTTCCCTGGGTGACGAGAGTTTACCGGCGGGACCTTGACATACGCCGTTACAACGTGCCATTCCTGCGGCACCCTTTCCTGTCCTTCTACACTTCAAGAGGTTGTCCCGCGCAGTGCAGTTTTTGCCTCTGGCCCCAGACGCACTCAGGACACAGGTGGAGGTTGCGATCTTCGGAGGACGTGGCTGAAGAGGCGCGCTACGTCCAGGAGAACTTCCCTGAAGCGCGGGAGGTCTTCTTCGACGATGACACGTTCAACTATCAGCGGGCACGCACGCTGGATCTATGCCGGCACTTGAAGCCGCTCCAATTGACCTGGTCCTGCACTTCGCGCGTCACGACGGATGAGCAGACCTTGAGAGCCATGAAGGACGCCGGCTGCCGCCTGCTCATCGTCGGCTACGAAAGCGGCGACCCGGAGGTGCTGAGAAACAGCCGCAAAGGCGCCACGCTGGAGATGGCGGAACGCTTCACGGCGAATTGTAAGAAACTCGGGCTCGCCATCCACGGGGATTTCATCATCGGCCTTCCCGGCGAAACCCGGCAGAGCATCCGCCGCACGATTGAGTTCGCCAAACGACTCAATCTGGAGACCATTCAGGTGTCCATCGCCCACCCTTATCCCGGCACCGAATTCTACGGCTACGTGGTGAAGAACGGTCTGCTGACCATCGACTCGATGACCGATGAAGGCGGTCACCAACTTCCGAACATCGCTTATCCCGGGTTGGACCGCGGCGAACTCGTGGATTGGGTGGAGCGCTTCTACCGTGAGTACTATTCCCGCCCCAAAGTGCTCTGGCCGATCCTCAGGAAGGCCCTGACGGACTCCAGTGAACGCAAGCGCCTCATCAAAGCGGCCCGCGAGTACCTGGAACTTCATTACCGCCGCAAGCGCTTTGTGCGCGAACAAAGGCAACGCTCTGCGCAGCCCCATCGTGACGCTGGAGCGGAGCGCCCATGAGCGCTCCTGGCGCAGGGCTTATTGTCAAGACCGCCGTGGCTGCCTCGGTCGTCGTCCTGACGAACGTGCTCGGTAACTTCTCTTTGAGCATCGGCATGAGGCAATCTGCGGTGCCCACGGCTGGGGCGCTGCTGGAGCGTGTGTTCAGTCCTTTTGTGCTGTTGGGAATCGCCCTCCTCATGCTGTGGCTGCTTACCCGCCTGACTCTGCTGAGCTGGGCGGACCTGAGTTTCGTGTTGCCCGTCACGTCGGTGGGCTACGTGCTGACGGCGCTCATGGGCAAGTTCTTCCTGGCCGAACAGCTTAGCTGGCAACGCTGGCTGGGGACGTTGCTGATTGTGGCCGGCACGGCTCTCGTGGCTGCGACACACCCCCGCACTACGCCGCCCAAATGCGGGGGACAGGCATGAAGTGGCTGCTGGTGGCCACGGTCGTCACCGCGACTACGCTCAGCGACTTGCTGCAAAGCCGTGAGATGAAGCGGCACGGCGAGATCACCGATTTCCGTCCCGGCAGATGGGCGCGCGTGATGGCGGGGCTGTTCCGCCGCCGTTACCTGGTTCTCTCCATTGTGTGCATGGCGATTTCTTTCTTTGCCTTCCTGAAGCTGCTGTCCGTCGCCGACCTCAGTTTTGCCGTTCCCGCTACGGCGGCAAGCTACGCTGTCGAAGTGGTCCTGGCGCGCCTGGTGCTCAAGGAAAGGCTTGACTGGAGGCGTTGGTCCGGCGCTGCGTGCATCGTTTGTGGTGTAGCGCTGCTGGCCGCGTGAGGCCGCCACAGTGCTTTACGTCATCGGATTCATCGCCGCCGCCGCGCTGGGATACCAGCTTCTGGTCCTGCTGGCGGCGTGGCGGCACTCGCGCTCCGCGGAACCCGGTCCGCGACGCCTGCCTCGCGTCTCTGTCCTCAAGCCCGTCCACGGATTGGAACCGCGATTCCGCGAGGCGATAGGGTCCCACGCGCTGCTCGACTATCCGGACTTCGAAATACTGTTCGGAGTCAGTGACCCCGAGGACCCGGCCATTCCCGAGATCGAACGGCTCGCCGCTGACTTTCCGCACGTGACTCTCAAGCTGGTAAGAGTAGCGGCAACGGCGCCCAACCAGAAGGCGGGCGTGCTGGCGGCTCTGGAGACCGAGGCGAGCGGGGAAGTGCTGGTAGTCAACGACAGCGATATCGTCGTTCCCAGGGATTACCTGCGCAACATCGTGGCGCCGCTTGAGGACCCTGAAGTTGGCGTGGTGACCTGCCCCTACCGGGCTGAATCCGCGCACCTGCCCGGGCGTTGGGAAGCTCTGGGAATAGCTGCCGATTTCATGCCGGGCGTGCTGGTGGCGCCGCTGGTCGGCGTGAACGAGTTTGCGCTGGGTTCGACGCTGGCAGTCCGCGCCGCACAACTTGCCGAAGCCGGCGGCTTCGCGGCGATAGCATCCTACCTGGCGGATGACTATCAGTTGGGGAAGCTGTTCAGACAAAGAGGATCGCGCATTCACGTTTCGAAAACCATCGTCAGGACAGTTCTTTCCGGGAGAAGTTGGAGGCAAGTCTGGCGGCGTCAACTGCGCTGGCGCCGTACCATTCGGGTTTCACGCCCCGGCGGCTACCTCGGACTGCCTCTCACCATGGCGGCTTTTTGGGCCGCGTTTGCGGCGTGTTACGGCCTGCCGTGGCTGGCGGTTGCCTTGGTGACGGCGCGCGTGGCGGCTGGCCTGGCGGTGGGCCACGGCGTGCTGCGCTGTCCGCTGACGGTGCGCTGGTTTGCGCTGATCCCTTTGCTGGATGGCTGGGCGTTTGCAGTGTGGGTGGCGGGTTTGTTCGGCTGGCAGGTGGACTGGCGCGGCAGCAGACTGACGCTCGACCGCGCGGGTCGCATCATCGCCGCGCGTCAGCACGTCCCCCGCAACGGCTCGTGAACGGTTGCAGCTCGCGGAATCCAACCGCTTTGAATCGTCCGGGTGTCACAGGCACAATGAGGTGTGCTTCTCCTCAGGCGGCTCACGATCTGTGCCGTTGCGCTTGTGCTCGGCGCACGATTTGATGTTTCTGCGGCGGTTCGAGACTGTACGCCGATTACGATGCGAGCACAGGACGCCGCGGATCTTCTGGCCGGCAAAAGTGCGGAACAGGCAGGGGCTCCCCGCTGGTGGGAACTGGGCGCCCTGCGGCATGTGCTCGGGCCGGGGGCTGCTTCGGGAAGGGCGCTCGCACACTACTTCGGTCCTGACCCCGCTAATCCGGAAGTGGCTTTCCTCGTGTTGGACGCGACGCAGTCTCAGGGAGGGTCCTTTCGGGATCTGAAACGGTCCGTGGCCGTATTGCGTCCGGCGCGGGCAGGGAATCCCGCGGCTATCGCCGTGATGGACTTCGCCGTTCCGTCGCAACCGAGCCGGCCAGCCTGCTGGACGTTCAACGCGCTGGAAGAGCCGGATATCCGGGAGGCGGCTTTCCACGGCCTTCTCTCACCTGAGAAAGGCGCGCCGCGTGTCTTCGGTGAGGCGATTCTGCCCCGCGCCGGCAACAGGGTTCTGGCGACGGCGGGCGTTGATGCCGAGGGCGGGGTTTCCGTCAGGGTCACCCCACGGCAGGCTGAAGAGGACTCCGTCTTTCTGAATGTGATCCAGTTATCGCCCGCCGGGGGCGCCACGCCGGCTCAGGTGGAGCCCGTCGTGGAGATTGACCTCGTTGGATTCCGCTTCGGCGAGTGGGTCGTGCTGTTCCACCCTGCCGGCAGGAGCGCCCGCTCGCCGCTGTTCTTCACGACGGAAGGCGGCGAGCGGCTACGGTACCTCCTCACGGGGCTCGCGCCGGGAACATGGGAAATCTGGAGGAACGGATGGCTCGAGGATCCCATGGGTGTCGTCGAAGGACCTGAAGCCACGCTCTACTTCGAGGGGCCGCCCGGCATGTACTTCTTCCGCCGGCTGCAATGACCCGCCGGGGGCGTCGGCCCTGTGGCAGGCTCCGCTGCCGCAACCAGCTAAGGTACAATGCCTGCTGTTCGCGCTTTTCCGGCTGCACTGATGCCGGGACTTTACGGGAGGAATGCAAATGTCCAGCAGATTGGCTGTCCGGGTAGCCGTGATCACGGCTGCCGCTCTCTTGGCCGGTTCGGCCGCGCTCGCCGCTGAGCCCAAACCCATCCAACTCTTCAATGGCAAAGACCTGACGGGGTGGACGCACTATCTTTGGAATTCCAAAGCGAAGCAGCAAGATACGGCTACGCCTATGTCCGACGTCTGGAGCGTGCAGGACGGAATCCTGATTTGCCAAGGCAGGCCGCCCGGCTACATCCGCACGGTGAACGAATACGAGAACTACAGGCTGACACTCGAATGGCGCTGGCCGGAAGGCACTCCCGGTGGCAACAACGGCGTGCTCGTGCATACCACTACCCCCAATGCTCTGGGTGTCTGGCCCAAGTCGATTGAAGTGCAACTCGCCAAAGACAACGCGGGCGACTTCTGGGTGATAGGCACAACGCTGGAAGTGCCGGACGCCGACAAGCGCCGCAAGGACCGCAGGCACCTCAACCTCACGGACGGCTCGGAAAAGCCCATCGGGGAATGGAACAAGATGGAGATCCTGGCCAAGGGCGACGAAATCACAGTCTGGGTGAACGGCGATCTGGTGAACCACGCCACGCAGTGCAGCGACAGGCGCGGCGCGGTTTCACTCCAAAGCGAAGGGGCGTTGATCCACTACCGCAACATCTACCTGACGCCGCTCGGCAAATAAGGTCTGCCGCAGGAGGACACCATGCCCGTCAAGATCGCCATGATCGGCGCCGGCAGCATCGTCTTTTGCAAGACGCTGATGAACGACATCATGGCCACGCCGGCGCTCGCCGGGGCCGAGTTTGCCCTGATGAGCCGCAGCGAGCCGAAGCTCCGCAGCATGGAGGATTTCGGGCGGCGCATGCTGGCCGGCAACGGGCTGCCGGGATCCGTTTGGGCCACGCTGGACCGTCGCGAGGCTATCCGTGATGCGGACTTCGTGGTGGTGATGATTCAAGTCGGCGGCGTGGAGGCATTTCGCCAGGATTACGAAATCCCGCTGAAGTACGGCGTAAACCAATGCGTCGCCGACTCGCTCGGTCCCGGAGGTGTTTTCCGGGGTCTGCGCACCATCCCTGTGCTGGTGGACATTGCCCGCGACATGGAGGAACTGGCCAGGCCGGGCGCCCTTCTGCTGCAATATGCCAACCCTATGTCGGCCAATTGCCTGGCGCTCGGCAAGGCAAGCCAGGCGAGCTTCGTGGGTCTCTGCCACGGGGTTCAAACGACGCTTGACCTGATTGCCCGGTATTGCCGGGTGCCCAAGGAAGAGATCAGTTATACCTGCGGCGGCGTCAACCACATGGACTGGTTTCTCCGGCTCGAGCACCGCGGGCGGGACCTGTACCCCGTCCTGCGCGAGGTTTTCGAGAAGCCTGAGTATTACAAGAACGAGAAAGTACGCGGCGAGGTATTCCGGCATTTCGGCTACTTCATGACCGAGAGCACGGGGCACCTGAGCGAATACGTGCCCTGGTTCCGGAAGAATCAGAAGGCCCTCGACCTTTACTGCGATGAGCCGGGCTTCGGCGGCGAAGGCGGCGCCTACTACACGTGGTGCAAGACAGTAGCCGAAAAGTACGCCGAAGAAGATCCGCTCAGCTTCGAGTCCACGGCAGTAGATCACCGCAGCGTCGAGTATTGCTCCTACATCATGGAAGCCGTTGTTACGGGGCATCCGTTCCGCTTCATGGGCAACGTCCGCAATGACGGCTACATCACGAACCTGCCGGCCGGTTGTTGCGTCGAAGTGCCAACGTTTGCGGATGACACAGGGCTGCATCCCACCGTCGTGGGAGAACTGCCGCCCCAATGCGCCGCGCTATGCCTGAGCAACGTCAGCGTTCAGATTCTCGCCGCCGAGGCCGCTCTCTACTCCGACCCCGAGCGCGTGGTGCAGGCTGTGGCCATGGATCCGCTGACGGGCGCCGTGTGCACGCTGGATGAAACGCGGCGCATGTGCGCTGAACTGCTCGAAGCTCAGCGGCCGTGGCTGCCGGGCTTTGAAGGGAAATCCATCGCGCCGCGCCCTTCGATTCACATCCCGCCGGACTGCCAGCCGGTGGATGTTCCGCTTGATCCGGCGCTCGCCATCGGAAAACGCTTTTCCACTCTCGTCACGCAGCAGTCGAGCTGAGCGTCCGCACGCCGGGCCACTCAACAGAGCGTCAGGCCTCTCCTTGCCATTGCGGTGGGCAGGGGAGCGAACCTGGACACCATCGATGCGCCGCACCATGGCCCCGAAAAGCCGGCGCGTCAGGTGACCCTCCGCCAGCAGGAGCCAGTAATAGCGCGCGTGCTTCACCAGCCGGCCGCCCGTCTTCACCAATCGCTGTTGCAGGCTGGTCAGCGACCAGTGGCCCACGCGCAGCGGCAGCGCCAGCGGCCGCCAAATCACATTTGTCCCACCGCGCGGATGCTTGCCGCCACTTTGCAAGTGACCGCAATAAAGTAACGTATGGCGTCCTTCTGTCTTTTTCCCTTGACTCGGGCCGCTAGCTGAGATAGAGTCTCAACTAATGGGGCAGATCAAGGCAACAAGATCCCGCTCCTTGAGTGGGCACGAAAAAAAGCAGCGGGTGGAATCTTTTGAGACACGCTGCCGCGAGCTGGGTGTAGCCGTCACGCAGCAGCGTCGCATCGTCCTTCAAGCCGTGCTCGATCTTGACTCCCACCCTTCGGCGGATGAAGTCTACGCTTTGCCGGCTGTAAGGAAAGCACGGATTTCGCGCGCCACGGTTTTCCGAACGCTGGAAAGCCTGGTGCGGCTGGGAGTTATTACCAAGGTCTGTCACCCGGGAGGCGTTATTCGCTACGACCGGCGCATTGAGACTCATCACCACCTGATTTGTGTCCGTTGCGATGCCGTGGCGGATATCAGCCACCCGGGACTTGACGCGACTGTCATACCCGACACCAGCGAGTGCGGGTTCGATGTACAGGACTTCCGCGTGCAGTTGCGCGGACTTTGCAGTATTTGCCGCGAGAGAGAGGAGAGAGAATGAAAGGTAATCCTATACTATGGCTAGCCGCAGTCATCCTGCTGCTGGCATCCTCCGGCTCGATTGCGCAGAATGCGCCGGAGAAAATGCCACTAGGCCTACCGCCGCTGGCTGTGCCAGCCGGCAATCCACAGACTCCGGAGAAGGTGGCTCTGGGTGATAAGCTTTTCCACGACCAACGGTTCAGTGCGACGGGGGACGTAAGTTGCGCCACTTGTCATGAAGCCGGCAAGGCATTCACCGATAGCCCGCTTCCGGTTTCACAAGGCATTCGCAAGCTGGAGGGGACGCGCAATGCGCCAACGGTGGTCAACTCGGCGTTTTTTGAAACGCTGTTTTGGGACGGCCGCTCGCCGAGCCTGGAGGATCAGGCTCTGCATCCGTTCCTCAACCCCGTTGAAATGGGTCTGCCCAACCACGAGCCAATTTTGAAGATTGTCCGCCGGGACCCGGACTACGTTCAAGCTTTCAAGAAAGTTTTCGGGAAGAGTGGAACTGCGGTCACCATGACCGAGGTGACCCAAGCCATTGCCGCTTTTCAACGCACGAAGATCTCAGGCAATTCGCCGTTCGACCGTTACTACTTCGCCGGAGAGCAGGATGCGCTCACGCCGGCTCAGAAGCGCGGGTTCAGTCTGTTTGTTAACGAGGGGCGCTGCGTCTCCTGCCACGTCATCGAGCAGACGCAAGCTCTTTTCACTGATAACCGTTTCCACAACGTGGGCGTGGGGATCAACGCCATTCAGGACGACGTGCCCGCCCTGGTTAGCGAATTCCTGAAAGCCAAGGCCACAGCTTCTGAAGTGGATGTGAAAGTTTTGACGGACAAGCGGACATCGGAATTGGGCCGCGTGGCGATCACGCGGGACTTTGATGATATCGGCTCCTTCAAGACCTCGACGCTGCGCAACATTGCCGTCACCGCTCCCTATATGCACGACGGCAGCATTAAGACGCTGCGGGAAGTGGTAGTGCATTACAACAACGGCGGCGTGACCAACGAGGGCGACCGGGTCAACGACTTCCTGAGCAGCGGCATGCGTCCGCTCAACCTCACCGACGCGCAGATAGACGACCTGGTGGCGTTCCTGGAAGCACTCACCAGCCCCGAGTTCGCGCACTTGCAGACGCCGACGAAAGGAGACCGGAAATGACTAAGCACAATCTGAACCGCCGGGATTTCCTATGCAAGGCTTGCACTGCCACGGCTGCCGGGCTGCTGCCCGTAAGCCTCGTGGAACTGACGTTCGCCGATCCCAGCCAGAAATTCAGCTTTGCCTATATCTCCGACGCGCACATCCAGCACATCAAGGGCAACAAGTTCGTTCGAAACTGGGACCGCGGGCTCATCCGCGCGGTAGCGGAAACCAACCTGCTGAATCCCAAGCCCGACTTCGTCGTCTTCGGCGGAGACCTCGCGCAATTGGGAACCAAAGAAGAACTGGATCACGGCGCCGAACTGATGGCTCGGCTCAATTACAAGACCCACTATGTGATGGGCGAGCATGATTACTACCTTGACTTGGGTGAATACTGGTCCAAGCTGTTCGGCCCGCACTATTACAGCTTTGACCACAAGGGTGTCCATTTCATTGTGCTCAACAGCATCATCACCTATGACGACTGGACCTACCGGCGCTGGCCGACGGCGGAACAGCGCATGCTGGAAATGGCCGGGTTGGACAACCCCAACGGCTCCCCCTTCATGGTGGGCGAGAAACAGCGGGAATGGCTGCGCCAGGATCTGGCCAAGGTGAACAAGGCAACGCCTATTGTCCTTTTCTCGCACTCTCCCATCCAGAAGCTCTACAAGGGCTGGAACTTCTGGACTGAGGATGCGGAGCAGATTCAGGCGCTATTGAAGCCGTTCCCCAAAGCCACAGTCGTTTACGGCCATGTGCACCAGATACAGTACAACCAGATCGGCAACATCAGTTTCTACGCCGTGATGGCCACCGCCTGGCCTTGGCCCTACCCGCAGAGCTACGCGCAAGCCAAGCACCAGATGCCGAAGATTACCGTCCCGATGAACCGGGCGGACCCCTTCTTCGAACGCGACGGGACGGGCTGGCAGATCATCGACACAAGCAGCGGCCGTGTCTCGTTCGAGTACAACCTCTACGACAATGCCAACCGGTTTGTAGCTTTCAATCCGGCCACGGGGCGGCCCGAGGACCGTGACTATCAGGACGAGAAGAAGCGGATTCCGCCGCAGGTCCACTATTGAGCGGCTGGCCGCCGGGCAGGCAGCGGCCAACGGCGCCCGGCAATGGCCGCCCAAGGCCCGCGCAGGAAGAAGCCGCGGAATGATCGACTGGAGACAGGAGCGAGGGATGATGAAAAAGATCGTGATTGCCGTTATCGGAGCGCTCGTGCTGGCGGGAACGCTGGCGGGCTTGCGCGCTCGCGCGGACGAATTCAAAAAGAAAGACTTGGAGCGCTGGGAAAAGGAGTTCATGACGGTTGTCCAGCGGGGGCGGCAGCTTTGGGTGAGCCCTGAGCTTGGCACCAACGGAGTGGCCTGCGCCCAGTGCCATCCGAATGCCGCCAACACGCACCCGGAGACTTATCCGAAGTTCCAGCAACAGCTCGGCCGGGTGATTGCGCTGCGCGAGATGATCAACTGGTGCATACAACAACCGCTCGAGGGCAAGCCGCTCGCGCTGGATGATCCGAAAATGGTCGCGCTCGAGGCCTACGTGGCTCACGAACGGCGCGGTGTGGCCATGGCTCCTGGTAAACACTAATTGGGCAGTAACTCTCAACCAGTTCCAGGCTAAGGAAGTAAACGTACCCGCAATCCCCGCCCGGGAGAGCGGAGGCGGCGCGTCTGAAAGGGGCGAGGCGAAGACGTCCTGCGCGCGGCTGCTACACTGTGGGGCGGAGGCAGTCATGCAGCGACGTACTTTCCTCGCCGCACCATTCTTCCTCGGCCGCGTTCTTGCGGCCAGGCCAGTGGTGGTTCGCAGTGTTGCGGAATTGCACTCGGCCGTAGCGGCCGCCAAACCCGGCGACACGATCTTCATGGAAGACGGCGTCTGGGTGGACGCGGACATACGCTTTGAAGGCGAGGGTGAGTGGGGCCGGCCCATCACGCTTCGCGCCACGACGCCCGGCAAGGTCATCCTTTCAGGCAATTCACGAGTCCGCATGGCGGGGAAGTTCCTGGTGGCCGACGGACTGTACTTCCGGGATGGATTTTACCTGGGTGACGTCGTCAGTTTTCGCACGTCGACCACGCGGCTGGCCAGCTATTGCCGGCTGACGCGATGCGCGATTGTAGACTACAACGTGCCCGATCCGACGCGCGACACGAAGTGGATTTCGATTTACGGCTACCGCAACCGCGTCGACCGCTGCTATGCCGCCGGCAAGACCAACGTAGGGACAACCCTGGTGGTCTGGCTGCCTGCCGGGGGACCGCCGAATCACCATTGGATTGAGCGCAACCATTTCGGCTTCCGCCCGCCTTTGACTGTGAACGGAGGAGAAACGATCCGCGTGGGGGACAGCGCCACTTCGATGCAGAGTTCCATGACGGTGGTAGAGAACAACTACTTCGAGTCCTGCAACGGCGAAGCGGAGATCGTCTCCAACAAGTCCTGCGAGAACATCTACCGGTACAACACGTTTGAAAACTGCGAGGGCGCTTTGACGCTGCGCCACGGCAACCGCTGCCTGGTGGATTCCAATTTCTTCATCGGCAACGGGAAGCCCCGCACGGGCGGGGTCCGCATTATCGGCGAGGACCACCGTGTGATCAACAATTACTTCGAAGGACTCACCGGCACGAGTTCACGGGCAGCCATCTCGCTCGTGAATGGCATCGTGGATTCCCCCTTGAGCGGCTACTTCCAGGTCAAGCGGGCGATGATCGCTTTCAACATGACCATCGCCTGCGCGCAACCGTTTGTTTCCGGTCTGGGCGCGGGGACGTCGGCTCAGATTCTGCCTCCGGAGGATTGTGCCGTGGCCGGCAACCTGCTCAGCGGGAACCGGACACCGCTCGTGCAAATCCTCGAACCCAGGTCTGGCCTGCACTGGGCCGCCAACGTGTTTGACGGCGCTGCCGCCGGACTGCCGGACGTGTCAGTGGTGGATGCGGCGCTCGAGCGTTACGAAGACGAGTACTGGATGCCCGGACCGGAAAGCCCGGCGCTCGAACGGGCTCCACTTGCGTTAGCCGACGTGGCTGAGGATATCCTCGGCCGTCCGCGTCAGGATCCCACCGACATCGGCTGCTACCAGCGTTCCGAACAGCCTGCCCGCCGCAGCCGGTTGAGGGCCAAGCATGTGGGTCCGGACTGGCTGGCGAGAAGCACGGCTTGAAACTGCCTGGCGCCGGACCGCGCGGCTCTCAGGTTTGCCGGTCAGGGCAATGGCCCAGGCGAAAGGGCGGCCTAACTGCGCCTCGTCAACACCACGTAGCGGATATCCGCCACCTGCCGGCCAGTAATCTTCACAGCGCGCAGGGTCAGCTGGCCAGTTCCTTTCCCCAGCACGATTCGTCCCAGGCGCAGCGGACGGAAGTCCTTCACCAGGGATTCGCTGCGCGGCGCCCTGTCTGCTGCGGCGCCCACCAAGGGCGGGTCATGCGCCGGCGAGATCTTTCCTTCGACCCGGCTGCCCAGGAAACTCAGTTCCACGCTGGAACCCGTATCCGCCGCCCGGCAAGTGTAGTAAAGCGAGGCTTCGTATTCTCCACTTTCAGCCACTTCGATGTGCCAGCTCATGGCGTCTTCAGGACTCGTCCAATTGGTGAAGAACGAGTCGTTCGGGTGCTTAGAACTGCGCTGGATTGTGCCTTCCGGCACGCCATCCCGCGCCGGCAGGTACGTCGTCCGGGCGTGCCCCACGGGGAAGGGGCGATTGTCAGGACCGCCTGCCCCAAGCACTTCCTTTGACCAACGCGCGGCCGCGTCCCGCAGTTTCGACGCGACATCCGGCTTGGTCTTGGCAATGTCCGTTTCCTGCCCGGGGTCCGCAATCATGTCGAACAACTGCCCATCCGCATCCAGCCGGTATTGCTGCGTGCGCACGCTGACTCTCTTTCCGGACAGCGAGAAAATCATCCGGTCAGGCCACTCGCGCGCTTGACTTGCGATCAACGGTTGGAGACTGACGCCGTCCAGGGGTTTGGGTGGCTTGACATCCACTTCGGCCATTTCCGCCAGGGTTGGCAGAAGGTCGATGGCCCCGGCGATCTGAGGGACTCTGGTGCCCGGCTTGATCCGCGCCGGCCAGCGGATAAGGAACGGAACACGGATGCCCCCTTCATCAATGCTGCCTTTGCGGCCTTTCATGCCGGCGTTCCAGCGCCAGCTGTTCGGCCCGTTGTCGCTGAAGTAGAACACGATGGTGTCATTGGCGAGTTTCAGCTGATCCAGTTTGGCCAGCACCCGCCCCACGTTCCAGTCGATGTTCTCGCACATCGCGAGCGCGGCGCGCGTCATCAGGATGTCCTCCTGCCGCGGGTCGCGGCTACGCATCCCGGGTTCGAAGTCCGCGAACTTGCGGTAGAAGCGGTCCGGCACCTGCATGGGAGAATGCGGTGTGTTGTAAGGCAGATAGCACAGGAAAGGGCGGCTGCGGTTCTTCGCGATGAAGCCGATGGCCCGGTCCGTCAAGTCGTCGGTCATGTAACCTTTGCCCCGAACGAGCTTGCCGTTGTGGTCGAGTTCAGGGCTGAAGTAGTCGCCCCAGTGCCCGGACGTGAAGCCGTAAAACTCGTCGAAGCCGCGGGCGTTCGGATGGTACGGATGCTGCGTGCCGTTGTGCCACTTCCCGAAAGCTCCCGTCGCATAGCCGGCTTCCCGAAAGACCTCAGCGATGGTTCGCTCATCCGTATTCAGCCTCTCCGCGCCTGTCGTCACGCCACGGACACCGCCGCGCGCGTAATAGCGCCCGGTCAGAAACTCGGCCCGCGTGGGAGCGCACACGGCGCAAACGTAGAAGCGGTCGAACACCGCTCCCTCCCTGCCAATGGAGTCAATGTGGGGAGTGGCCAGGTTCGTGTTGCCGTGGATGCTGAGGTCGCCCCAGCCCTGGTCATCCGTCAGAATCGCAACGATGTTCGGGCGCCGTCGTGCCGCGCCTCCGGCGCCCTGGCTGGGATTTCCGCCGAGTGCGCTCCACGCCGCCAGCAGTGGAGCGGCGCCGAGACCCGCGCCGGTTGCCAGCAGCCGTCTGCGGCTCAATCCACCGCGCCACGGGCGCTCTTGAGTTGAAGGGTCCACCATCGCCTCCCGATCCCGATAAATGCGGTATACGACTTCGCCGAGGCGGGCGCCGCAGTCCTGTTTCGCAGGTTCTTGCGGCTCCGCCAGCGGCCAGTGTCTCAGAAACCGGAGGGCGTGCTCAACCCAGCGCGGCGTGCGGACGGGCGCGCTGCTACTCCACTACCATCAGCAGGTCTTTCGGTTCCACGTGGTCGCCTACTTGGACCAGTTTCTTGGCGATTTTCCCCGAGACCGGCGCGTAGACAGTGGTCTGCATCTTCATGGCTTCCATGACGAGCAGTTTGTCTCCCTTGGCGACGGGTTGGTTCAGTTCCACCGCGATGCTGGTGACAAGACCGGGAATGGGGGCGCCGACGTGATTGGGCACGTCCGGGTCAACTTTTTGCCGGCTGATGCTCTTGACCTCGAGCACTTTGTCTCGAACGGTCACCTCTCGCGGTTGCCCGTTCAGCTCGAAGAACACCGTCCGGGTGCCGTCCTCGTGCGGCTCCCCGATGGTGAGGAACTTCACCACCAGCGTTTTGCCGGGCTCCAGGTCCACCGTGATCTCTTCGCCCTTCTGCATGCCGAAGAAGAACTGCGGCGTCGGCAGCACATCGAGATCGCCGTACGCCTGGCGCGCGCGGGCAAACTTCAGGAACACTTCCGGGTACATGAGGTAGCTGAGCAGGTCCGTTTGCGACGGCTTGTGGCCCAACTTCTTCTCCAGTTGCGCGGAGGTTTGCTTCAGGTCGACCGGCTTCAGGTTCGCTCCCGGGCGTCCCCGCTTGGGCTTGCCGCCGCGCAGCACCACGGATTGGATCTTCTTCGGCCAGCCGCCCAGCGGAACGCCGAGCGAGCCGCTGAACATGTCCACGACCGAGGCGGGAATGTTGATGCTGTGATCGGGTCCGAGGTTTTCGAACTCATGGACCGTCATGCCGTGGCTCACCAGGAACAGCGCCATGTCGCCCACTACTTTGCTCGACGGCGTCACTTTGACGATGTCGCCGAACGCGTGGTTCACGTCGGCATACATGCGGGCCACTTCCGGCCAGCGCTCACGCAGCCCCATGGCCGCAGCCTGCGCCTTCAGGTTGGTGTACTGCCCGCCGGGCATCTCGTGCAGATACACTTCGGCCGTGCCGGACTTGGGGGCTTCATCGAAAGGCGTGTACCAGGTCCGCACGACTTCCCAATAGTCGGCGCAGCGGTCGAGCGCCTGCCGGTCCAGTCCGGTGGCGCGGGTGGTATGGTCCAACGCCGCGGTGATGGAGTTCAGATTCGGCTGGCTGGTAGTGCCGCTCATGGAGGATATCGCGGCGTCGGCCACGTCGACGCCAGCGTCGGCCGCTTTCAGAACGGAGGAGGCGCTGATCCCGCTGGTGTCGTGCGTATGGAAATGGACCGGCATGCCGACCTCTTCACGCAGCGCCTTCACCAGTTTATGGGCGGCGTAAGGTTTGCACAGGCCCGCCATATCTTTGATGGCGAGAACGTGCGCGCCCATCTGCTCGAGTTCCTTCGCCATGCGGACGTAGTATTCGAGCGGGTACTTGTCGCGGCGCGGGTCCAGAATATCGCCGGTGTAGCAGATGGCCGCTTCGCACACTTTGCCCGTTTTCCCGACCGTCTCCATGGCGACGCGCATGTTGGGCAGCCAATTGAGCGAGTCGAAGATGCGGAAGATGTCGATGCCTTGCGCCGCGGATTCGCGGACGAACTCGCGGACCACGTTGTCCGGGTAAGCCGTGTAGCCAACCGCGTTGGAGGCGCGCAGCAGCATCTGGAAACAGATATTGGGCACCGCCTCCCGGAGCTTGCGCAGCCGCCCCCAGGGGTCCTCGAGCAGGAAGCGCATGGACACGTCAAACGTCGCGCCGCCCCACATTTCCAGGCTGTACAAACCCGGCAGGTGACGGGACACATAGCGCGCAACGCGCAGCATGTCGTGAGTCCGCACGCGCGTGGCCATGAGCGACTGGTGGGCGTCCCGGAAAGTGGTGTCAGTGAGCAATAATCGCTTCTGCTCGCGCGTCCATTGGGCGAAGCCCGCGGCGCCGAGCTTCTCCAGCAACTGCCGCGTCCCTTCCTGTGGGGTTTCGCCGCCTGTGGGAGGCACGGGCGCCGTCCGTATGGATTCCGGGCGCGGTTTGCCGGCGACTTCCGGGTTGCCGTTGACGCACACTTCGGCAATGTAAGTAAGCAGGCGCGTCGCGCGGTCACGCCGCGCGGTGAAGCGGAACAGCCCCGGCGTTTCATCGATGAACGACGTCGTCGCCTTGCCTGCCTGAAAGACGGGATGGTTGATCACGTTTTCTAGGAAGGGGATGTTGGTCACGACGCCGCGCACGCGGAACTCGCGCAGGGCGCGGTCCATGCGCTGGCAGGCATGCAGGAACTCGCGCCCCCAGGCGGTGGTCTTCACCAGCAGCGAATCATAGTAGGGCGTGATGACCGCGCCCGTATAGGCGGTGGCACCGTCCAGGCGGATGCCGAATCCAGCCGGAGAACGGTAAGTGTGGATGCGCCCGTAGTCCGGAGTGAAGTTCTTGGCCGGGTCTTCGGTGGTGATGCGGCATTGAATGGCGTAGCCGTTCAGAGGAATCTGCTCCTGCGCCGGGACGAGCATTTCGGGGCCGTGCAGATCCAGGTTCTGAGCTATCTGAATCTGACAGCGGACGATGTCAATGCCGGTCACCATTTCGGTGACGGTGTGCTCCACCTGCACGCGGGGGTTCACTTCGATGAAATACCACTCGCCGCTTTCGGCATCCACCAGAAACTCCACCGTGCCGGCGTTGTAGTAGCCGGCGGCGCGCGCGAGCTTGACGGCGGCTTCCGCGAGGTCTTTCCGGATGCGGTCATCGAGCCCCACGGCGGGCGCGATTTCAATCAGCTTCTGGTGACGGCGCTGAACGGAACACTCCCGCTCGTGCAGGTGCAAGATGTTGCCGTGCCGGTCACCGAGGATCTGCACTTCGACGTGCCGCGCGCGGCGCACCAGCCGTTCGATGAACACCGCGTCATTGCCGAATGCGGCGCCAGCCTCGCGTTGCGCCTCTTCCAGCCGGCCCGCGAGTTCCCCGGCATCAGTGACCACGCGCATGCCGCGTCCGCCACCGCCGAAAGCTGCCTTGATGATCAGCGGAAAGCCGATCTCCTTGGCTGCCTTGAGCGCCGCATCTTTGCGGCTCACCGGCCGCTCCGTGCCGGGCACAACCGGGATGCCCACCTTCTGAGCCAGCCGCCGTGCGGCGGTTTTGTCGCCCAACAGGTCCAGCAATTCAGCGCTCGGGCCTACGAATGTGATTCCCGCGCGTTCGCAGGCTCGGGCCAATTCGGGGTTTTCGGAAAGAAAGCCGTACCCGGGGTGGATGGCATCCACTTCCTTTTCACGGGCCAAATCCACGATGCCTTCAATGTCCAGGTAGGCTTGCACGGGGCCTTTCCCTGCGCCTGCCAGGTAAGCCTCGTCGGCCTTGAACCGGTGGAGCCCCAGCCGGTCCTCCTGCGAATAGATGGCTACTGTGCGGAGCCCGATTTCATTGGCTGCCCTGAGGATACGGATAGCGATTTCGCCGCGGTTAAGCGCCAGCAGTTTTTTCATTTGTATGGCGAGCCCCTTGAGGGTTAGCTAACAGGTTAGCATGGAACAAAAAAGCGGCTTCGGGCGTATAAAGTCGGAGGAAGGAGAATAAGCATGCGTGCAGCTTGGCTGGTTGGTTTTTCAGTGTTGTTGATGAGCGGCTGCGAAGTCGGTGACTTCGGCGACATCCGCCGCTACCAGGCGGATTTCGAGGAAACTCACGCGCTGAAGCCGGGAGCCCGACTTGAACTGGAGAATTTCAACGGTCCGGTGGAGATCACCGGCTCGGACGCAGAGGAGATCGTAGTTCGTGGAACCAAGTACGCGGCTTCGCGTGAACTGCTGGATGTTGTGCGGGTTGAGGTGAACGTCACTCCGGATTCCGCGCGCATCCGGACGTCCGTTCCGCGGCATGATCAGCGCCGGTGCGGCGTCAGCTACATCCTTACCGTCCCCAGGCGCGTCGTGCTGGACCGCATTACGACGTCCAATGGCGGCATCCGCGTGGACGGGACCGAAGGCGCCGCGCGTCTCAAGTCGTCGAATGGACGCGTCCGCGTGGACAGGCTGAAAGGCGATCTTCAGGCGGAGACCTCCAACGGTTCCATCACGGTGGCTGACAGCGAAGGCGCCGCCGAGTTGCGCACGTCGAACGGGCGCATCTCCGCCGAGCGCGTCAAAGGCCGGCTCGACGCCCGCAGTTCCAACGGCAGCATCGAAGCCCGCCTCAGTGAGCCATTGGCATCGGAGCAGATCCGGCTGGTCAGCAGCAACGGCAGCATCACCGTCGAACTCGATCAACTGAACAACAACGAGGTCTACGCTGAGACCAGCAACGCCTCCGTCACTCTGCGGTTGCCGCCCAACGCGGAAGCGCGCCTGCGCGCAAGCACGTCAAACGGTTCGATCTCCTGCGATTTCCCGGTGGACACGGGTGGCCGGGCCGGCAACAAGAACTATCTCGAAGGCGTTATCGGCAAGGGCGGTCCATTGCTCGACCTGCGGTCCTCGAACGGCGCCATCAGGGTTGCCAAGCGGTAGACCGTTCGGCGGAACTTGAACCGGATCCACGCGCTGGTACAATCAGCATTCGTTCTCAAGGAGGATCTTGCTGCCATGAGTGGGAGGAATATCGGCTTCATTGGCTTGGGCATCATGGGCAAGCCCATGGCCACGAACCTGGTCCGCGCCGGTCACCGGCTGGTAGTCAACGACGTGCGTCCTGAGCCGGTTGAGGAATTGGTGGCGCTCGGCGCTACAGCGGCTTCATCGCCCGCCGAAGTGGCGAAGCAATCGGACCTGGTCATCACCATGCTCCCGAACTCGCCCGAGGTCCGGAGTGTCATGCTTGGACCGGACGGAGTGCTGGAAGGAGCCGCCGCAGGACTGATTGCCGTGGACATGAGCTCCATCGCCCCTCTGGCGGTCAAGGAAATCGCCGCGGAGGCCGAGGCCAAGGGTGTCCGCATGCTCGATGCGCCGGTGAGCGGCGGCGAACCAAAGGCCAAGGACGGCACGCTATCCATCATGGTGGGCGGCGACAAGGCAGTCTTCGACTCCGTCGTGGATGTTCTGAAAGTCATGGGATCTTCCGTGGTGTGGACCGGCGAAATCGGCAGCGGGGACATGACCAAGCTCGCCAACCAGAT
>JBBIND010000038.1:0-4094 GCA_037444075.1 Acidobacteriota bacterium
GCCCGCCACGCTCACCCGCTTCGTGCCGGGCACCTACACCGCTCATGAACGTTTACCCCATGCGCTGTGCCCGCACGGTGCGCTACAAGTACATCCTCAACCTGCACCCGGAGTTTGAGTACACCACGCACATGGATCGGGCCGGGCCCCAAGACGGCGTCGAGTACTGGCAGAGTTGGGTGAGGAAGGCGCGCAGCGGCCGCCGGGCGGAGGAAATCGTGTGGCGCTACCATGCGCGGCCGCGCGAGGAACTCTACGACACGCAGGCTGATCCCCACGAAACCCGCAACCTCGCCGGGCAGCCGGAGCATCGCGAGCGGCTCACAGCCATGCGCCGGCAGGTGGAGGAATGGATGAAAGCCCAAGGCGATGAAGGCCGCGTTTACGGCCAGCCTCGCCTGCTAAAAGACAGAGCTGCGGTGCCCTCCTGAGCAGGCATCCGGGCACTCCGGCCGATAGGAGAAAAGCGCTTTCGCCTGTCCGCCAGTCTTCTCGCAGACGCGTAAGCACGGGAGCCGAGGCTTGAGGATCCCGGCCCGCAATTACTGCGCCTTAACGGGCGCCGTAGGAGTAGTCACGTCCGAGACGGTGACGGCGTAGCGCAGCGTCAGCGGCTTGCCCGGCTCGAGCACCAGAGACGCCAGCCCGGGGTGATTCACTCCCAGGAAGCCGTAATGGCGCAGGCACCAGCCGTCGGGAGTGCCCGCCGGCGGATCGATTTGGTCGATGCGCAGGGCTGCCCGGCCTCCCTCAAATAGGCCTTCGAACGTAGCCCAGGCGTGGGAAACCATGTCCGTGTCGCGCGACTCGACGCCGGCCGGGGTCTTGATGACCGTCTCTTTTCGTGGCGCGAACCGGGCGGAAAAACCTCCATAGCCTTTCTTCTGCGCGGGTTCGCCCCTGAGCGTCACCGGACCGTCCGCCGCTTCCAATGCGAGCGTGAAGTCGATACGCCGCGAGCCGCCGGAGGCGGGGTTCACCACCATACGTACGGTTTCCCGAATCACCTGCCGCGAACCGATGAACCAGCCGTTCTCGACGGCCAGAAAGGCGCTGGCCGGCGCCACGCCGCGCTCTATCCAGCGGATAAACTCGTGCCGGATGCCGCGCAGTGTCCACAGGTCGTGGCGGGCGCCGCCGGACTCAACGATGGGCCAGGCCCAGAACAGGCCTCTGTGATGGTAGTGGTCGGCCGGAAAGTCGTCCGTCACCATGACGCCGGACGGCGTATAGACCGGGTGGGCGTAGCAGCAGCGGGAACGGTCCGCCGGAACGCCCGGACGGCTCATGGTGCCGTAGTTGTAGACGATGGCGGGACGGCCGTTCTCCAGAACCTCGATGGAAGTCTCACCTACGGGGCGCAACTCGAACGGCGATTGCGCCAGCAGACAAGCCGGCAGGAATAGCAGCAGGCTTCTCATGGCTATAATCTCCGGATCTTCTCCTCGTCAATTTCAGCGCCCAGGCCAGGCCCTTCCGGCACCTCGATTTCTCCGCCCTCGATAACGAACGGTTTGCGCAGGTAGGACGCGCCCAGGAATTGCGGCCCGTTGAGCGCGGCGGGAAACCGCAGGTGATAGGCAGCGTACAACTGCAGCGTCGCCGCCAGTGAAAGGTCGGGGTCCGTAAGGCCGCTGCCAAGGAACAGCAACCCGGCGTCGAGCAGGATCTCAATCTGCTTGCGGGCATCGTGCAACCCGGCGGTGCGCGCGGGCTTCATGGCTACGCCGTCGAGCAGACCGAACCGTATGAACTCCACCAGTTCCACCGAAGAAACCACGCCTTCATCCATAAGGATGGGGAGCGCGCCTTGCTTCTTGAGGTCCCTGTAGCCGGAAAGGCGGTTGGAGGGTATCGGCTGTTCGAAGATATTCATGCCGAGGGCGGCAAGTTTGGGCGCTACCCACAGGGCAGAGGCCAAATCGTAGGAGCCGTTGGCGTCGCCCCACAGGAAAGCCTCCGGCGCGAGCTTGCGCACGAGGCGGCACATTTCGATGTCGTAGCGTGGGTCCGGCCCCAGCTTGACATTGAAATTGCGGTAACCGCGGGCGAAGCCCTGCGCCACCAATTGCTCCACTTCCGGCAGGCGGGGCGTGTTCACCGTCCAACTCAGTGTGATTTTTCGCAGGGGTTTGCGCCCCCAACGCTCGGGCAGGCTCTGCTGGCGCAGGCGCCCTACCAGGTCATGCAAAGCGAGATCGATGCCCGCTTTGGCAATGGGCATTCCAGTGGAGAACGAGGGCGCGATGGCACGGTTCATGATCTCGTGCGCCCCGGCGATGTCGGTGGGATTGGCGCCGATCAAGGGCGGGCCGAGGTAGCGCTCAATCGCGTTCAGCGCGCTTTCCGGGGTCTCATAACTCCAGGAGGGAATGGGCACGGACTGCCCCCAGCCGGTGGCGCCTCCCTCGCAGGTGATCTTCACGAGTACGGAGGGGCGCTCCGGACGGGTCAGAAACTTGAATGGCCCGGTGACGGGATAGGGGAGCGGGATGGCTTCCACGCGGCTGATGCGGGGAGCCGGCGCGGCCACGGCGCTCGCGGCGGCGGCTTGCAGAAGCAGGCGGCGGGAGAGCGGCATACTCAGATGATCTCCAGGCGCTCCGCGTCGAAGCGCACGTTGCGGCCCTGTTCAAGCGCCGTGGATGCCATGGTGGTGGCTACCGCGTGCGAAAAGCCGGCCTGAATGTCACCGCGAGGCGCCGCGCGCGAGCGCAGGCACTCGATGAAGTTGGCCATGTGAGAGTTGGTGGGCTCGGGCTGCAGGCGGGTTTCCGTCTCAATCCGGTCCGGTGCGCGCGAGCCCGCGCCGGACACCATGAAGCGGTTCATGTCCAGCGTGCCGCGCGAGCCGTACCAGTGGTTGCGGTCTCCGCCGGCGTTGGTGAGGCTCATGGAGAAGCTGACCAGGAAGCCCTTGGGATAATCCAGCAACGCGTGGAAGACGTCCGAGGTCTGGCGCCCGTCCTGCCACAGATAGACGCCGCCCTTGGCAACCGCTCCGGACGGGTAGGGGTCATCCATGAAGAACGGCACCAGGTCAATGAAGTGGCACATCCACAAACCGGCTATGCCGTTGGTGAAGTCCCGGAACAGTTGCCACTCGCGCAGCAGGCGGGCATCGTATTCGCGCTTGGGCAGGTGCATCAGGAAATGGTCCCAGGAAACGTCCTCGCGGCGGATGTGCGTGTAGTCGCGGCGCCACCGAGGCTCGTAGAAGTTCACCGACGTTTCCACGCGCGTCACCTTGCCGAGCGCTCCGGACCGGACAAAACGGGCGGCCGCGATGTAGGGTCCTTCGCTACGCCGCTGCGTGCCGATTTGCACCACCCTGTCCGAGCGGCGGACAGCCTGGTACGCTGCCTTGGCCTCGGCGAATACAGTGCCCATCGGCTTCTCGCAGAAGGCATCCTTTCCGGCGAGCACGGCACGCTGCAGCATGGGGCTGTGAGTGAAGTCCGGCGCCGCCAGGATGACGGCGTCCACTTCCTTCCAGGAGAGGACTTCCTGATAGTCAGGCGTGGTGCGCGGTTCGAAGCCGTAAGCCTGCGCTGCCATGGCGGCGGCTTTCTCCAGGTTCGGCTTGTAAACGTCGCAGACCGCCGTGACGGCAACGTTCATCGGCTTGCACTTCTCCAATTCGCGCATCAGGTACTGGCCCCGGCTGCCCGTGCCGATGACGCCGATGTTGATGCGGTCGTTCGGTCCGCGCGCTGCGGAGAGCGAAACAGGAACTGCGGCTGAAACGAAGGCGCGCCGTGAAAGCGTGTCCGGCATAAGGAACCTCCTCAACGGAATTAAAAGGCATTGTCTCAGATCCGCGCATCGTGAGCACGCCGGGCGGCCAGGGAATTCTGGAGCGAAGTGATCCCGCCGGCCCACGGCCCTGAGAGGAGCCGCGCAGGGTTGCCCGCCGCGCCGCGCGCGAACCGGACAGCCGAAAGGGTAAGCTCAGAAACAGGACCATGACCAAGACGGTAATCCTCGACCTCGGCGGCGTCATCGTGCCACTGGATTTCGCACGAGGCATAGCGGCGCTCAAAGACGAATGTCCGCTGCCGGCTGCTGAGATTGCGGCGCGGCTGCAACACTCA
>JBBIND010000038.1:4104-39366 GCA_037444075.1 Acidobacteriota bacterium
GCTGGTGGAACGCTTCGAGTTAGGTTTCGTCGGTGAGGCGGAATTTGTTGAAGGCATCAGCCGGGAGCTCGAACTGCGCGTCAGCGACGGGCGGTTCCGCGAGCTGTGGAGCAGCATTTTCCCGCCGGAGACGCTGATCCCGGAGAGCCTGCTCGAGAAGGTGAAGCTACAGCGGCGCCTGCTACTGCTCTCCAACACGAACTCCATCCACTTCCGGGCCATCCTGGAAAACTACGCTCTGCTCCGGCATTTCGATGGATACGTGCTGAGCTACGAGGTGGGGGCATTGAAGCCGGCCGCTCAGATCTATGAAGAGGCCATCCGGATGGCGGGGTGCGCCCCCGAGGAATGCTTTTTCGCGGATGACGTTGAGGTCAACGTGGAGGGAGCCCGGCGCGCCGGAATCGACGCCGTGCAGTTCCGGTCCCACCAGCAACTCGCCCAGGCTTTGCGCGAGCGTGCGATCGAGGTTTAACCTCCGGCGTGCGCCGATTCGCGGCCGCCTGAGCAGTCAGCCCAGCAATTCGAGCGCAACCTGGAGTTCATCGCGGGCGTGACGGTCAGCGGCCCGCTCCGCCGCCTCGAGGCCGCGCGTGTAGAAGTCGCGAGCATCGTCCAGCCGCCCCAAGCGCTCAAATACCTGCCCGCCGTGGTAGTAAGCGGCCACGTAGCCAGGTTCGGCAGCCACCAGCGCGACGAATTGCTCCGCTGCGGCCTCAGGCTGTTCCGATCCGGCCAGTTCCATGGCCAGCATGAAGCGGGTGCGGCTTTCGCCGGGGTTCTGTTCGACTAATTGACGTAGGATTTCCAATCGGTTGCCGGGCATCAGGACCATTGTAGCGGGCGCCGGCTTGCTATCCTGGAGACGATGAGTGACAAACCAGCGGGGCGGCCGGTCCAGGAGTCCGCCTCAGAGTATTCCGAAATCGCTCTCCCGAACGATGCTAATCCTCTTGGCAATCTGTTGGGCGGCAGGGTCATGCACCTGGTGGACATGGCAGGTGCGCTGGCGGCGATGCGGCACTCGCGGTTGCCGGTGGTGACGGCCGCCGTCGACCACCTTACGTTCCTGCACCCGGTCCAAATCGGACAACTGATTACGCTGCGTTCCTCGGTCAACCGGGTGTTCCGGACTTCCATGGAGGTGGGAGTCAAGGTGATAGTGGAGGACCTTTCGAGCGGCTGCCAGATGCACACCTCTTCCGCCTACCTGACCTTTGTGGCTCTCGACGCCGAGGGCCGGCCCGCCGAGGTGCCTCCGGTCGTCCCGGAGAATGAAGTGCAGGTGCGCAGATACAATGCGGCTGGACGGCGGCGCGAGTACCGCCTGGAGATGAAGAACCGAGCCCGGCTGAAGGAGTAGGCGCCTGACCGCCTACTCGGCCTTGTAAAGGTACTTGATGTTGGGCTTGTAAACCAACAGGTTGGGCTGGTCGTCCCGGTTTACTTTCAGACAGGTTTTGTCGTACCACTCGATTGTCCCACGCAGTTCCTCGCCGTCTTTCAGGACGATGACCATGGGCGTCTTCGCCTGCATCTGCTTCACGTAGTAAAAATTCTCGGCGTTGGTCTGCTCGGTGGGAGCAGCTCTTTTTTCGTTTCGACGAGCGCTCATCTGTTGTTCTTTTATCTCCGACAATGATGGGCGAATAAGCCTGCGATTGGCAGCCTCCACAGCGAAACTCCCTTGTACGAATGCGAATTCTATTGGTGACCAGGCAGCACAGTTGGCGCTGCTTCTATGAATGAGTGTCAGCTCTGGTTACATTAGTAGCACAATACCCAATGGTCCGCAACCCTGGATTATGTCCAGCCAAGCCATGCCATGGCGTGGTCAGAAGTCTCGCGCATGCGTGCGGCGAGCCGTTCGCGAAGGCCGGAGGCGATCTTCCTGCCGCCGGTTTCCGCGAGCAGGTCGCGCTGCTCACCGGGGTCGGCCTGCCAATCGTAAAGCGCCTCGCGCCGCGACTCCCACAGGATGTACTTGTGGCGGCGCGTGCGCACCAGCCGGTATGGCTCGACAATCTGGCGCGTGGTCAGAGCCGTATCGCTGCCGTCATCCCAAACCGAAAATGCGGCCTCCGCCGAGCCTTTGCCCGTCCTGAGAGTCTGCGAAAGGCTCTTGCCGGCAAGGGGCGCAGCCGGCTTCAAACCGGCCAGGTCCAGCCAGGTAGCGGGGAGGTCCACTGAAGCAGCCGGCGCTTCCGCCATGGCGCCGCGGGTGACCGGTCCGCCGGCCGCCAGAAATGGAACCCGAACGGACTCCTCCCTTCGAAGGCTCCTTGTCAAAAATCGCTGCCCGGCAGGTGGGCGTCCCCGCGCCGTTCGCCATGCTAGCACAGCCACGCGGGGGTGACGCCTTGCTTAATCCTGACGCGGTAAGTAGATGCTGCGGATTAAGGGAAGGGCGGCGGATGGCACCAGATGCTCCCAGGATTGGCCTTGTTTCATACGCTTCCGCACGTGACTTCCGGAAACGCCGCTGAAATCCTCCGGCAGGGCCAAGCGTAGAATCCTGTGTGCGTAAGGCGCCGGCGGCGCGTAGCGGCCCTCGCGGTCCGCCACGAGCAGGCCAAACTCCGCCAGCATCGAAGCCACGGCGCCGGGCTCTCCGTAGTCCCAATTGAGGATGCGCTCGGCAGCATCGCGTCCGCATAGAAACAGCAGTTCGACTTCCGCAGCGTACGCCTCGCGGCACTCCCTCGCGATGTCGATGAACAGGCCTCCGCGAGTAACAGCCAGCGAGAAGCGCGGTTCCGCCCGTATGGCCGCCTCCAAGATTCGGAGCCTGTCGGCGTGACTCACTTCACCGTAGGATTTGTGCGGCAGCGCTTTGGGAAGCACGAAGAGCACTTCGTCCACGTACGCTAGCGCGGCCTTGGCCAGAGCGAGGTGCGCGCGCGTGGGGGGATGAAACGTCCCCGCGAGAACGGCTAGCGTCTCCGGCGGGGCTTGCGCTCTGCGCACGAACTCCATGCGTTTATCATAGTGTCTTGCTTATGCGAATCTCGGAGATCGAAGCATTTGCCATTTCCATCCCCTTGCGCGCCGTCGTCAGTGACGCCGTCCGCCGCATCACGCATCGCGATCATTTCGTAGTCCGCATCGCCACCGATGACGGGCTCCACGGGACAGGCTTCACGCTCGGCTACGACTCCAGCCTGGCCATGGTCTCGATGATGGAGACGATTTTCCGCCCGATCCTTGCGGGCGCCGATGCGCTGGAGTCCGAGCACTTGTGGGCGGAGATGTACCGGCAGTCCATTCAGGCCGGCCGGCGCGGAGCGGCGCTGCGGGCCATCAGCGCCATCGACATCGCCTTGTGGGACCTGCGCGGCAAGCGCGCCAAGCTGCCGGTCATGGAGTTGCTCGGCGTCCACTCCAAACGCCTGCGCTGCTACGCCACGGGGGGCTACTACCGCGAGGGACAGACCATCGATGAACTCGTTAAGGAGTACGAGCACTACGCAGCCGAAGGCTTCTCCGCGGTGAAGCTGAAGGTGGGGAAACTCGGGGCGCGGCAGGATGCCGCACGGCTTCAGGCGGTCCGCAAGGCGTTGGGAGAGGACGTGGACATTCTGCTTGACGCCAACGGCGGTTGGCCGGATGCGCCCACCGCCATCGCGGCGATGCGGCGGCTGGAGGAGTTCCGTCCCTTCTGGATTGAGGAACCCGTGCGCGCCGACAACCTCGCGGCCATGGCTCGCATCGCCGAAGCGCTCGATACACCCGTAGCCACGGGCGAACTCGAGGCCACACGCTGGGCTTTCGCCGACCTGTTGGAACGCCGCGCCGCGGACATCCTGCAGCCCGATGCGACCGTGGTGGGCGGCGTTGGCGAGTGGCTGAAGGTGGCTCACATGGCCTCCGCCTTCGACGTCCCCATCTCGCCGCACTACAACTGGGACATCCATGTGCAGTTGCTGGCGACAATTCCCAACGGCCAGTTCATCGAGTACTTTGTGCGCAGCTCCGAGGTCAAGGTCTTCGACGAAGTGCTGGAAAATCCCATCCGTCCGGTGCAAGGCTGGATTGAGCCTCGCGCGGAACCCGGTTTCGGTCTGATCTTCCGCGCGGAGAAATTGAACGAGTACCGGATCGGATAACACCTGCTCACCGTGTCCGCGGTAGATTGAGAGAAGAGCCATGTTCAACTGGGTTTGTCCGGATTGTGGAAGCGAGGTACTCCCCTCGCAGAGCGAGTGTCCCGTGTGCGCAGAGCGGAAGTCGGGTCCCGTGGCAACGGAAGCCCCGCCAGAAGCGCCTCCGCCGCCTGACATCAAGGTGAAGGAGGAGAAGCGCCCGCATCGCCGCCCGAGGCTGCCTGCTCTGACGGTCATGCTGCTGGTGGCCATCGGCGCCTGCGCAGTCGGCGCGACCGCTTATTACTTCGTGCTGCCGCTGCTCCGGGCGGCCCCTCCCGCCGCGGAGCCAACCGCCGGACAAAAACCCGCCGCAGCCCCGGTGGATACCCTTGCCAGGATGGTGGAAGTCACCGGCTTCCGCGTCACGGAGGATGAACGCCAGAGGCTGCAGATCGTGTTCCTGGTGGTCAACCACTCCGGCGCCAACCTGACCAACCTGGAGGGCCGGATTTCCCTGCGGCCGACCACCGCGAAGACGGAGGAGGCGCCCCTGACGGAGTTCGACTTCAAGGTGCCGTCCATCGGTCCGTACGAATCCCGCGAAGTCAGCACAACCATGGAAACGCGTCTGCGCGCCTACGAATTGCCTGACTGGCAGTTTCTGCGCGCGGATGTGAAGTTCACATCGCCTCGATGACGGGCCCCTGGTCTTCCCGGCGTTCCCCGCCCAACAGGGCGCGCAAAGCTGTCTGACGATACCGGAAGATCACAAGCAACTGGCGCTACACCAGGTCTCCGCGCGTGGTGACGTTGAAGTTGAGCCAGCGCGGTGTGATTTTGGCCAGGTTCCGCGGATCCTGGAAGAAACTGAAAGTCTCCTCCGGCGCGAGGGGGAACAACTGCCGGCAAGTGAGCTTGTAGGCAGGCATGCTATGGGCTCTGGCTGAGGGCGCGCCGTTGCACGTCAGTGTAGCGGCAGTGGTCCGGCTCCCGCGTCGGCACGCCGAGTTGCAGCAGGTTGAAGCGTGCATCAAACAGGCATGGGTCGAGTTCCAAGGCCCGCGTGAAATCCTCCTTGGCGGGGCCTGACTGCCCCAGAAGGAGCAGCGCCAACCCTCGACCAGCGTGCGCCAGCGGATCTCGTGGCGCCAGGGCCAGCGCTCGGCCGAATTCCGGCAAAGCCTGCGCCGGCCGCCCCAGCAGCAGGTAACGCCGGGCCAACTCTCCCGCCACGAGGGCGTTCTCCGGAGCCATGGACCGTGCTTCCAGCAGCACTTCCAGTCCTCGCTGCCGCTCCACCACTCGAGACAATTGAATGCGGGGACGCACCTTGGACGGCGCCCAGCGAACGGCTTCTTCCCACAGTGCCCGCTCGCTGCGCCACACCTGGCTGCGCCCGAAACTCAACACCATCAGAACGGCCGCGGCGCCCCACAGCCATTTGGGCTTCAACCGGGCAAGCGCCAAGGCCAGGAGCACGCTCCAGGCGATCAGCGGCAAGTACAGGCGCCGGTCGGCTGCCAGATCGTCAGCCGGAAAAATCGATGAACTCGGCAGCAGCAACACCAGTCCTGCCAGGAACCAGAAGCCTGCCCGTAACCGGGAGAAATGAGATATGGCAAACATGGCCGCTGCAAGAAGCACACTCCAGAAAAGCAGCGTCAGCCACACTCCAGGCACCGGTATTTCCGGGTCAATCGTAAATCCCCACGGCAGCAACAGCAGTTGGAAATAGCGGAGAATGGCAGCGCTCTGGGCGGAGAAATACTCCCACGGCGTGTAGATCGCGCCCGTGCCAGCCCCGGAGCCTTCCACCTGCCCGGCTACGTACATAACGCGCAAGCCCGCCGCGACAGAGAGTGCCGCCATGGCGCCTATCCACCTCCATTCGGAACGGCTGCGCCCGGCTGAGAGATTGAACAGCAGCAGGAATACGGGAAAGGCTGCGCACTCCTCCTTGGCCAATAACGCGGCCGCGAACCAGGCCGCTGCCGCTCCGTATCGCTCGCCTATCCAACTTCTCAAAGAGAGCAGGCAAAGTACCGTGGCGAGCAACGTGCCTCGCGAAAAGATGTAACAAACCGCCTCCGCCTGAATCGGATGCAGCGCGAACAGTCCGCCTGCTATCAGCGCTACCGGGCGAGGCACCAGTTTCTCCAGCACCATTACCAGCAGCAGCGTGGCAAGACAATGCAACACCAGGCTGACAGCATGAAAAGCCGCCGGCTGCAGGGATCCGGCCAGCCGGTAATTCAACCAGAAACTAAACCAGGTCAAGGGGCGGGTTTGCGAGACACGCCAGCTTTGCCACCACCCGTCAGGCGAGGTTACCGCCGGGTCTTCCAGCAAGGAGTGGTCATCGAACTGGAACGGTCCCGTCAGGCTTGCGCCAAAAGCAAGCCAGGCGCAGGCAATCAGCATCGCCAGACGGGAACGAAAACTCTGCAATGCTATCATGTTATTTCATTAGACCCGCTAACGGGCCGCCATGCCTCCCAAAGCCGCCCCCGAGCCTTCTGCCAAGACCAGGAAAAAGGCCGACCGTCTCGAGGCAATTCTCCTGCGGTTGGACGCGCTGTTCCCCCGCGCCGAATGTGCGCTGAAGCATGCGGATGCCTGGCAATTGCTGGTGGCCACCATTCTTTCTGCGCAATGCACCGATGAGCGCGTGAACAAAGTGACCCCCGGTCTTTTCCAGAAGTACCCCACGATAAAGGACTTTGCTGCGGCAGCCCAAGTGGAGCTGGCGCAAGACATCCGCTCCACCGGCTTCTTCAATAACAAGTCCAAGGCCATCATCGGGGCGGCCAGAAGAATCGTTGCCGATTTTGACGGCCGCGTGCCGGAAACCCTGGACGAGTTGCTTACCCTGCCGGGAGTGGCGCGCAAGACCGCGAATGTGGTCCTGGGAACGGCCTTCGGCCTCGCCGTCGGCGTGGTGGTGGACACGCACGTGTACAGGATCGCGCGCCGCCTCGATCTAAGCCGCGCGAACGATGCGGAGAAAATCGAGCGTGACCTGATGAGCCTGCTGCCGCCTGAGCGGTGGATCAGCTTCGCGCACCAGTTGATACTGCACGGCAGAGGCTTGTGCACCGCCCGCAAGCCCCGATGCGCTGAGTGTCCTCTGGATGAACTATGCTACGCGGAGGACAAGACGACTTGAGACTGCTCTGTGTAGCAATATTGCTCGCCACGGCTACCGCCTGCGTCAACATCCCTGACAACTACCGGCCGCCCATCCAGCGGAAACCCATGGCGGGGCCGGACACCAGCCAACTGAAGCACTTCGTGTCCATGAGCGACCCGGCTGCTCCAGCCCACATCCTCCGCGATATCGCTCAACACGTCGACGAAGGGGGCTGGCGCTGGACAGGGCAGCGCCCCATGCTGCGCTTCGTGGTGAAAAAGAAGAAGAACATGCGCTTCGTCATGGACTTCACCCTGCCCGACTTCGTCATCCGGCAAACGGGTCCTCTCACCATCTCCTTCCTGGTCAACGGGAAACTGCTCGACAAGGTCCGCTATGACACCGAAGGAGGAAAGCAGTACGTCAAACCCGTTGAGCCGTCCATCTTCACGGCTTCTGAAGATGTGGTGGTCACCGCGGAACTCGACAAAGTCTGGGTATCGCCGGAAGACGGCTCAAAACTCGGCATCATCCTTTCCCGGGCGGGTTTCCTGGATTGATGCCCCAAGCGGTTGCGATTCTCTTCGGCTTCGCCTTTACGGTCCTCGTCTGCTTAGCCCTCGGCCGCATTCTTCTGAGGCGGTTGAAAGCCGGCCTCAAGCGCCACGAAGAAGGACCTCTGGCGTTCCTGGTAGGAGCTGCTGTCCTGAGCGCCATCGTGTTCTGGCTCGCGGCTTGGCGGATAGCGCACTGGGCCTCTTTCCTCGCGGTTGGGGTTCTGGTTCTTGCCGCGGCGGCTGGAACCGGCGCCTGGCGCCCTCTGCCTGAGCGGCTCCCCGCCCTTCCCGCCTTCTGGCGGGGGCTGTTCGCCATCGTCTTCAGTGCATTCGGAGCGCTCTATTTTCTCCACGCCATGGCGCCGGAGATGAGCCCGGACGGCAGCGGTTATCACCTCGGCCTGGTGGGACGCTATCTGCGTGATGGGGGCTTCCAACCCATCACGACGAACATGTATGCCGCCCTTTCGCAAGGCAGCGAAATGCTGTTCATGTTCGCGTTCGCCTTCGGAGAGCATTCCGCCGCGGCGCTGGTGCATTTCGCTTTTCTGTTAGCCCTGCCCCTGGCGATTCTCAACTACGGACGCCGGTTCGGTTACGCCAGGGCGGGCGCGGCGGGCGCGCTGTTCGTGTTCGCCAGCCCCGTGGTGGGCATTGACGGTTCCAGCGCGTACAACGACGTCGCCGTCGCCTGCGTCTTGTTCGGGCTGTTCTACATTCTCCAGGTGTGGGACCAGTCCCGCGTTCAGGGGTTGCTTCTGGCCGCCGGGCTGCTGGCCGGATTCGGCTACGCCCTGAAGTACACGGCGTTTGTGGGCGTGCCTTACGCTTTGGGTTTCGCCGCCTGGAGGCTCTACCGCGCGCGGCAGCCGTTGCTCAAGCCTCTGGTGTTGGTCTCACTGGCGGCGTTCGTGCTCATAGGACCGTGGGCGGCGAAGAACTGGATTTGGCTCGACAATCCGGTTGCGCCTTTCTTCAACCGCTGGTTCCCGAACCCCTACGTGCACGTGTCGTTTGAACAGGATTACGCGCGCCACATGAGGAACTACGAAGGGTTGTCCTCCCACTGGGCAATCCCGCTGGAAGTGACCGTGCGTGGCCACGTGCTGGGCGGATTGCTCGGCCCGCTGTTCCTGCTGGCGCCGGTAGGGCTACTGGCCTTGCGGCACTCTCACGGACGCCGGCTGCTGCTGATGGGGCTGCTGGCAGGCTTGCCCTACGCGGCGAACATCGGAACGCGGTTCCTGATACCGCCGCTGCCATTCCTGGCGCTGGCCATGGGCATGGCTGCGGTGAGTGTGAGGGGATTGGCGGCAGTATTGGTGATGGCCCACGCGCTGCTCAGTTGGCCGTCCATCCTGAAGAAATACTGCGCCACGCATGCCTGGCGTATCGACCGTGTGAACGCCCGCGCGGCGTTCCGCATCATTCCGCAGGATGAGTACCTGCGCTCGCGCTGGCCCGGCTACCACGTGGCTCGTCTGATTGACGAGTACGTGCCACCCGGGGAGAAGCTGCTCACCTTTACGCAACCCGCGCTGGCCTACAACTCCCGCGAGATCCTGGTCGTCTATCAGTCCGCGTTGGGAGAAATGCTCGGAGGCATCTTGTGGACGCCGCTGATTTATGAGTTTCAGGCCACGCGCTGGCTGGAGTTTCGTTTTCCGCCCGAGCCGCTGAGGAAAGTACGGGCCGTGCAAACAGCCGAAGGCGGACCGGACCAATGGACAATCAACGAATTCCGCGTCTTCAGCGGGGGCCGCGAATTGCCTCGCTCGCCGCGCTGGCTGCTGACGGCAAAGCCCTTCCCCTGGGACGTGCAGATGGCCTTTGACAACAGCCTGGTCACCCGCTGGGGAAGCTGGCAGGTTCTCTATCCGGGCATGTACGTCGAAGTGGATTTCGGGCGCCCGGAAACGGTGGACTCGGTGGTTCTCGAATCTTCGCGCGATCAATACAAGACCCGCCTGCTCCTGGAGGGCCTGGACGCCTCCGGGCAGTGGAAGCAACTGGCCGGCGAGCCGCGAGAGCATGAGACCGCTCCGGCATTGGACATGCGCCGCGCGGCCACCCAGGAACTGAAGCTGCGTGGCGTGCGTTATCTGCTCATTTGGGACCACGACTTCAGCCAGGCGGATTTCTACGAAAGGGCCGAGGATTGGGGCATCACCATGCTGGCCGACTATCACGGCACCCGGATCTACCGCATCGAGTAGCATGGTCGGGTGGAGTCTTTTTTCCTTGGGGTGGACGGCGGGCAATCCGCCACCACGGCGCTGATAGGCGACCACGCCGGGCGCGTCGTCGGTTACGGCAAGAGCGGCCCCTGCAACCACGTCGGCGCGCAGGCAGGCCGCCGCAAGTTCACCTCCGCCATTCATGGCTGCCTGGAGAGCGCCTCGCTACAGGCAGGGTTGGATGCCTCCCGAGTGCGCTTTGAGGCGGCTTGCCTCGGCTTCAGCGGCGGCCCTGCGGACAAGCGGGCAATCCTCGAAGAGCTGATCACCGCTGACAAGCTGGTGGTTACTCATGACGCCTTGATTGCCCTTTCCGGAGCCACCGCAGGAGAGCCTGGCATCATCGCCATAGCCGGCACGGGGTCAATCGCTTTCGGCCGTAACGCCGCCGGGACCACCGCCCGCGCCGGAGGCTGGGGCTATGTCTACGGAGATGAAGGCGGCGCATTCGATCTCACGCGGCAGGCTCTCCGCGCTGCCCTGCGCATGGAGGAGGGATGGGGACCAAAGACTGCCCTCCACCCCATGCTGCTTCAGGCCACGGGAGCCGCCGACGCCAATGACCTGTTGCACCGCCTCTACACGCAGGACTGGCCCCGGCCACGCACCGCCTCACTCGCGCGCCTGGTGGATGAAGCGGCCGCCACGGGCGATGAAGTGGCCGCCACGCTGCTGCACGATGCAGCCCGCCACCTGGCGGCTTTCGTCGACGCCGTCCGCGCGCAGTTGTTTCAGCCTGGAGAAGCCGCCATCGTCGCGCCCGTCGGCGGCGTTTTTCGAAGCGGTCCCCTGCTCCGGCGTTTCGAGGCGCTGGTTTCGCTCGAGGCGGGTAACCGCTTTCAGCTACCTCTGTTTGGTCCCGCGGCCGGAGCGCTGCTGGAAGCGTACGCCGTGAACCCGGACCCGGCCTGGCGCCCCCCCCTGCATCCGAGAAATAGCACCGTGTTAGTATCTGAGTTTGAGGTTTCTTTATGGCTAAATTATCCGTACGCGATCTCGATCTTAAGGGCAAGCGCCTCTTCATCCGTGTCGACTTCAACGTTCCCCTGGCCAACGCCGGTCAGGAGATCACGTCCGACAAGAGAATCAAGGCCTCTTTGCCAACCATCCAATACGCGCTTGAGCAGGGCGCCGGCCTCGTGCTGGCCAGCCATCTGGGGCGGCCGAAGGGCAAGCCCAACCCCGAACTGAGCCTGAAGCCCGTGGCCAGGCGGCTGGAAGAATTGCTGGGCCGGCCCGTGAAGATGGCTCCGGATTGCATCGGCCCCGAGGTGGAGGCCATGAAGCCGGAGCCGGGCGAAGTCCTGCTGCTCGAAAATGTCCGTTTCCACGCCGAGGAAGAGAAGAACGACGAGGAGTTCTCGAAGAAACTGGCCTCGCTGTGCGATGTCTACGTCAATGACGCTTTCGGCACCGCGCACCGGGCGCACGCTTCCACCGTGGGGATCATTCAGTTCGTGCCTCAGGCCGCCGCCGGGTTGTTGATGGACAAGGAACTCGAATATCTCAACAAGGCGACGCAAAGCCCTGCCCGGCCCTGTGTGGCGATTCTGGGCGGCGCGAAAGTGTCTGACAAGATCGAAGTTATCCAGAACCTGATGAAGTTCGTGGACAAGCTGCTGATCGGCGGAGCCATGGCCTACACGTTCGCCAAGGCCAAGGGCGAGCCGACGGGCAACTCGCTGGTCGAAGAAGACAAGCTCGATTTAGCGCGCGAAATCATGACGAGCGCGGGCGACAAACTCTCATTGCCGGTGGACCACGTGGCCGCCGCCGAGATCAAAGAAGGCGCCGAGTGCCAGAGCGTCGAAACCATCCCGGACGGCATGATGGGGCTCGACATCGGTCCGAAAACCGTCGAAGCTTTCGCCGCTGTTCTGGCTGGGGCCAAGACGATCATCTGGAACGGCCCGATGGGCGTGTTCGAGAAGCCGCCCTTTGACAAAGGCACCGTGGCGGTGGCCAAAGCCGTGGCCGGCTCGGGAGCTGTCTCGGTGGTTGGCGGCGGAGACTCCGAAAAGGCTGTCAAAGCAGCCGGGGTCGCCAGCCAGATTTCGCACATCTCCACCGGCGGCGGCGCGTCGCTCGAATTCCTCTCCGGTTTGACATTGCCCGGCGTGGCGGCGCTCACCGAGAAGTAGCTTCGCTCTACAGCATGCCCGGCAGTTTGTGGTAAATTGCCGGGCATGACATTCCCTCGGATCGCCCTGCTAACGGTTCTGTTTTGCCTGCCTCTCCCGGGACAGTTCTTCCAGTTCAGCCGGGAGCAGATGATCCAGCACACGGCCAAGAACCCCTTTGACCGCTTCGAAGACGGCCGCCCCAAGGTTCCTGACGCCCTCATCGACGGCATTCGCGGCCTCACCATGGAGGACGTCTGGGGCGTGCTCGGGCGCCCGGGCTACGTGAACCAATACGCCGGACAGTGGCAAATCCTCCACCCCGGCAAGAAACTGGCCGGGCGAGCCGTCACCGCGCAGTTCATGCCCTTGCGCCCGGATCTGAATGAGCTGGTCGTGAGCGCCATCAAGGCCAAGGGCTACCCTCGCGCGGCGCACCAATGGGTAATCGACACGCTGCAACCGGGTGACGTGCTCGTCGTCGACATGTTCGGCAAGGAGGACGCGGGCTTTGTTGGCGATAATCTCGCTACCTTCGTCCACGTAGCCACCAAAACGGGCGGATTGGTGATCGACGGCGCCATCCGCGACCTCGAGGGCATCAAGCCCATCGACATGCAGGTGTATTACCGCCATGCCCACCCTGCGGCCATCAACAACGCCACGCTGACCGGCTACAACATCCCCATCCGCATTGGCCAAGCCACTGTCCTGCCGGGCGATGTGGTTTTGGGAGACCGCGAGGGAGTTTACTTCGTACCTCCACAGTTCGTCGAGGAGATCGTGCGCCGCGGTGAGGACACTCGCATCCATGACGAGTGGACGAGAATGAAACTCAAGACGGGTAAGTACAAATCCGGTGAAATATACGGATCTCCAATTGATCCCGCGTTGAAAAAAGAATACGAAGAATACAAGAAACAGAGACTAACTAAGAAGTAAGTACATTTGTTAATCATCCCGGCCCGGTAGCGCGCCCGCCACTTCTTGTGCTTCAGCCGAGCACGCAGGCGATTCGCCCAGGACATATATTTCGCTTATTCCGGATTCTTCGCTCTGAAAACCCTGGCGCTGGTGGCGTTGCCCGCACGCCTCGGCGCCCCCAAAGCGTACCTGTGAGTACTGTATCTATCTTGCTGTCCGTCGCGGCTTTTCTTATTTTTCTTATTTTTTCGATTGACTACTGTTGCATTTAGGTTTAGAATTGGTTACGCACTTACGAGATTAAACTGGGAGTTCCCGCCACGATAGCGGGAACACGCGTAATGAGCATTGAAGTGACGCTACGCCTTGCGCCGGCGGCAGCACGGCTTCTTCGGGAGGGGACGTATCTGGGAACGTCCCCTTCCATTGACAGCATCGTCCGTGCAGCTCGCGAGTTGGGCGTCTCGCTAAGACCCTTGCATGAAAGTACGAATGACCCGACGCTTGCGGTTTATTTCGTGGCGGGTGCTCCGGACCGGCAGACAGCGGCTCGCTTGATCGAGCAGCTGGAACAAATGCCGGAGGTCGAGGCGGCTTACATCAAGCCGCCCGATGAGGCCCCTTAGACGGAAGCCAACGCGCAAGCTTACCCGGAATCACATCTTGTCAAGCTCAGGAGGGAGAATGCCTGCCAAAAGCAAGTCCTCTGTTGCCGGAGGCTCGCCGCCACCGGCAACACCACCCACCGGCTCCAACCGGAGCCCTAGGGAATTGATCGTCCAGATGAAGCCGGAAGCGGCTTTAAGGTCCACCGCCAGGGGGCTGGAAGCCGCCCCGGGCGTGGACGTCTCGCCGTTCGCGAACTTCATCTCCGCCAGCGGAATCACTTTGAAACCATTGTTCGGCGTAAGCGAGGAGCGCCTCCGCGCCGAACGCACGGCCAACATCTCGGAAGGCGTTGCGCCGGAGGATGCGCCGGATCTTTCCGTCTACTACTACGCCGAAGCGCCGGATGAGCGGATGGATGATCTGGCTGCGCAACTCAGCCGCCAGCCTTTGGTCGCAGCCGCCTACGTCAAGCCTCCCGGCGAGCCGCCCGTGGCAGCAACACAGGTGGAACCGCAGGTGCTGAACGACATGCAGCCACTACCGGCTGACGCCCCGCCGGCTACCCCCAACTTCACCGCCCGCCAGGGGTACCTGGACCCCGCGCCAGGCGGCATTGACGCCCGCTACGCCTGGACCGTCCCGGGCGGACGTGGCACCGACGTACGCATCATCGACCTCGAGTGGGGTTGGCGGTTCACGCACGAAGACCTGCTTCAGAACCAGGGCGGAATCGTCGCCGGCACAGGCAGCACGGACACCAACCACGGAACCGCCGTGCTGGGAGAGTACAGCGGCGATAACAACACCATCGGCGTCACCGGCATTTGCCCGGATGCCGCGGCCAGCGCCGTGGCTTTCTCCATGCCCAGTGCACAGGCCATTCGCACTGCCGCCGACAGGTTGCGTCCGGGCGACATCATGCTGCTCGAGATCCATCGCGCCGGGCCGCGGTTCAATTTCCAGGGTCGGATGGATCAGCGCGGCTACATCGCCATTGAATGGTGGCCGGACGATTTCGACGCCATCCGCTATGCCGTCAACAAGGGCGTTATCGTCGTGGAGGCGGCTGGCAACGGGGCCGAGAACCTGGATGATCCCATCTACTCGGTGCGCCCTGCCGGATTCCCGGCAGGTTGGACGAACCCCTTCAACCGCAACAATCGCGATTCGGGCGCCGTCCTGGTGGGTGCGGGCGCTCCGCCTCCGGGAACCCACGGGCGAAACCACGGCACGGACCGTTCCCGCCTGGACTTCTCCAACTTCGGTTCGGCGATAGACGCTCAAGGCTGGGGACGCGAAGTAACCACCTGCGGCTACGGCGACTTGCAGGGAGGCGGCAACCAGGATCTCTGGTACACGGACACGTTCTCCGGCACGTCGAGCGCCTCGCCCATCGTGGTGGGGGCCGTGGGTTGCATGCAGGGCGCGCTGAAGGCCGCCGGGCGTGTTCCCCTGACGCCGGCGCGCGCGCGCGAAGTGCTTCGCGCGACCGGCTCGCCTCAGCAGGATACGCCCGGCAGACCGGCGACACAACGCATCGGCAACCGTCCCAACCTGAGGCAATTGCTCCCGCTTGTCCTGCAAACCTCGGCTTGGGTCGGCGTGCAGTTCACGGGCACGCTGGGACCCAATCAGACCCAGCGCTGGTTCACCTACAACTGGCCCGCACACTGGCACGTGGTGTGGACTTGCGTGCCTACATCGCCGTATTCGAACGGGCCGCAGATCCGCTGGAAAGTCCAGGTGCAGCGATCGTCAGACAGCCGGATCACGTACTGGCTGGTGGTGACGAATCTCACCGGAAATCAGGTAACTTTCGAGGGCCGCTATGGCGTTCTCGGATGGTGAAAAAGAGTTGAAGGAGAGGACACAATGAGAGTAGGAGTTCAATTCACAGGAACCGTCGGCGCGAACGCCACGCAAAAATGGTTCACTTTCAACTGGCCGCAACAGTGGCACGTCGTTTGGAACGTCGTTCCTACCAGCGCCCCGGCGGCCAATCCGCAGATTGACTGGGACGTTGAAGTGCAGCGAGCCAACGCCAATTACATCACCTACTGGATTTCGATCAAGAACCTGACGAACCAGCCGGTGAACATCGAAGCCCGCTATGCGGTGCTGAACTGAGAGGCCAAACGCAATGCGCATCGTCATAGAAAGCGAAGAAAGGGAAACCGTGCGCGCCGTATCAAGCCTTGCGGCCGCAGCCACGGAGGCAACCAACGCCGGCCCTCCGAGACAAGAAGCGTCTGACTCGTCAGCGCCTGCGCAGGCAGGGGGTATCGATGCCGGTGGTCCACCCGAGGACCTGCTGCGGGAATTGGGCAGCGAAGGCCCGTCTGAGGCCGGGCAAAGCGGAGGCACGCCAGCCAACCTGATGTAGAAAGGCGTGGGCAGGGGTGAGGTCCCATGGCCCCGCCCCTGCCATTCGGGCGCAACTTCTACCAGAGGACGCCCGGACCGTTTCGCATCAATGAACGCGCTGGGAGCTGCAAAACTGCGTTCCACTTCGGGGCAAACACGCATCGGATCGAAGCACGACGAGGCTGATGCTAAAGAACGGGGAGACAAAAGAAGGGCCGGTTCCTGCCGATGAACCGGCCCTGAGGGACTCACTTTTCAGACTTTGTACTCTTATTATCCGATTATCCGATACGGATTGCAACCCCCGCTCGAGAAAAATTTTACGGTGCTTCAAAATCGAAAACGAAGCGGCCGGCGCGGAGGGATTCAGAGCCCGGCCACGAAACGGACTAAGGCCTGCAACTCGTTCTCACGAAAGGCGAAACTGCGAATCACGATATGGTCCTGCCGCAGCACCACGGGCCGCAATCGGTCCCGGATTTCTTTCAGTGTCAGCCGGTTGCCGATGCCGCTGAGCGATTTGATGAACGGGTAGCCGGTGTCATCTCCCTGGTCTCCATGGCAGCGCGCGCAGGCGACCATGTAGTGGGTCCGGCCTTCGCGCCAGGAACGCGCCAGTTCGCTCAACCCGCGGCCGGAGGGCTGCACGCGCTGCACGCCGCGCAGGATGCCTTCCGCGTCCACCAGCGCCGCCCAGCCTCTCCCTGTCGCGTCGTCAGCGAGAGCGCCAAACAGCCGCCTGGCAACATCGCCGCGTTCGTCCTTGAGGAAATGGACTCGATTCGACTGTGACCCGTTCCGCTTCCAACTCGCCGTGTCGCACAGCACCAGCAGCACGGTTTCCTCGGCCCTCAACTCATCAGCGAGCCGGTCCGTTTGGCTCTCGCTCAATGCGATTGTGCCCGCCGCCCAAATGACCACAGTAGCGCGTGCCTGGTAGGTGGCAGGCCCAATCGATGCGCCGTCGGCATCCGTGAGGCGGAATTGCGGAACAGGCTGGCCCAGGCGCACGCCCTCGGAATCCGGAGGAGAAAAACTCAACAAGGCGCTCGGGAGCAACACCACAAGCACGCTAGCCAGAAATCCCCTTGGGCGGCCCGAAGCAACCAATGGCGCATTTTTTGTAGGGAAACGCAATAGCACAACCTCCAGCAGGCGGTGCTCGACTGCCACTTCCAGCGTACCCCAACCTGCTTACGAAGAGCGCACTCCATTTCGCGTCTGAAGTCTGTGGCATGAAGTTGCCCCAGCTTGGGCAGATGGGCCTGGAGGGGTAGGCGCAAGAACGTCCTCCGGAGTTTGACGGGCGCGAGGGCGTGCGGTGTAGAGTACGGCGTTCCGGAACTCAAAGTTCAGTCGGGGGCATGCTCGCCGGAGTTCGGACGCGCCACTGCGCAGATCAATTGAGCGCCAGGCCGGGGACCAAAGCCTACCACTGCACCGCTTTCAACTTCCGCCAAGACGACGATCTGGACGCCCAAGCCACCGTTTTCCGTCCGCCGGCTTCTAATGCCTGCGTCGAGCGCTTGGGCGCGTTACCACGGCGCGAACCATGCGGGAGCTGCAGTTTGGCCGGAAGTACGTGTTCTGAAACCGGTTTCAGCCTGTCGCCTGGCCAAAATTAGATAGGGCCTCGGGGAGGGGACTCCGAGACCCTTCGGAGGGGCAGGCGGTGGGCTGGGTCCCACCGCCGGGGATGCTATTAAGTCGATGACGACTTACGTTGCCCTACATAATGCAAACGTTTTGCCAAACAGCGGCCTTCGCAAAATCAACAAATTAGGACCAAACGGACTCGCGGGTGTGAAAACTGGGCAGGGTAATAAGCCCCAAGCTGGAAATATCACCCACCCACCGGCTTTACGCTTGCCCGACTGTTGAATTTTACCCTACGCGGCTTTCACGGAAGCGACGATGAGCGCGAGCAGATTCCAGGCGATCACGACTGCAAACAACAGGTTAATGCGGGCGAGCAGGCGCTTCCTCCCGGCTTTCCACGTGTAGACACCCAAACCCAATGCCAGCATTTTGGCGAACACCAGACCAAGCACAGGAGAAGGGGAAACGTCCATCAGAAAGGCGACAAAAGGATTGCCTTCCTGAACGCCTTGCACCAGGAACGCCACCGTGGTGAGCAGGTCAAGCAACTGAAGATAAGAGAATTGAACCAACAGCTGCGTCACTGCGCCCCCTCCGCCGAGGCAGTGTTTCTGCCCTTCATCAGGCCAAGTGTAGGCTTCCGGACCCGTGTTGGGAATGGGCCGCGGGGCATAGAGCCCTTCCAAACCGTACTAGGACGAACTCCCGGCCAGCGCTTCCAAGGTACAATTGCAGCACGATGTTACGCGCTCTTGCTGTTTCCTTTGTGTGCCTGTCCATGGCCGGGGCGGAGGCTGCCCAGAAGAAGCCCGTCACGCTGGAAGTCGTTGCAGCGACAAGGGTTTCGGATGCGCCGGGGCCGGTGCTGTGGGCTCCGGACGGCCAGCAGTTCCTCTACGAGCAGGCGCAATCCCTGCATCTGTATGACCTGAATACGCGCAGCAGCCGCGCGCTGCTCAAAATGTCAGAACTCGAGAAGGCAGCCGTACAGCCCGCGCCGCAAGCTGCGTTTGATTGGACCAACCGGCGCGTACGCCAGCCGCGCGTGCAGTGGGCGGAGACGGGCAAAGACATCCTGTTGAACGTCCGGGGCGACGTGTTCATGTTCAACCTCGCAGCGGGGTCCTGGGTACAAATCACCGCCACGAACGAGGCTGAGCGCGACCCCAAGCTGTCGCCGGATGGCCGTTGGGTGTCCTTCCGCCGCGGGCGTGACCTCTACGTCATGAACGTACAGTCCCGCAAGGTCAATCGCCTGACTTCGGACGGCTCCGCCACGCGTTGGAACGCTGAATTGGACTGGGTGTATCCGGAGGAACTGGACCTGGGCACGGCTTATTGGTGGTCGCCTGACTCGAGCCGCATTGCTTACCTGCAATTCGACGTGAGCCGGCAGATGGTTTACCCGCACGGGGACGTGCAGAAACTGCGCCCCGTGGGCGAACCGCAGCGCTACCCGCAAGCCGGCACACCGAACGCCGACGTGCGTCTGGGCGTGGTGGAGACCAGCGGTGGCAAGACACGCTGGCTCGACGTGGGCAAACCGGAGGAACGGCTGATTGCGCGCGTACAGTGGTTGCCGGACAGCGGCACGCTGGCCGTGCAGCGCCTCAATCGCGTGCAGAACCGATTGGACCTGTTACTGGTTCCGGCCAGAGGCGGCGCCGTCCGCACGCTTTTGACCGAAACGTCAGCCGCCTGGGTGAACATCCACGACGATTTGCGGTTCCTGCGCCGGTCGCCCCAGATTCTCTGGGCGAGCGAGCGCACGGGCTTCAAGCACCTCTACGTGATTTCGATGGAGGGGCAGGTCGTCCGTCAGCTTACCTCCGGCGAGTGGGAAGTCAGCGAAGTGGCCGGCATTGACGAAGCCGCGGGCCGGGTTTTCTTCGTCTCGACCGAGGCCAGCCCCATGGAGCGCAGGCTCTACAGCGTACCGCTGGCTGGCGGGGAAAGGCAGCTGCTGACACCCGAGCCCGGCACGCACCAGATTTCGATGAGCCCGTCCGGGCAGCATTACCACGCGTCCCATTCGAATCTGACTTCGCCGCCGCGCCGGACCCTGCACGCCGCCAACGGCAGCCTCTGGGCGAACTTCCATGAAGCCGACCGCAAGCAGATGGAAGAGTACGCAATTCTGCCCACGGAGCTGATTCAATTCAAAGCGTCCGACGGCGCCCTGCTCTATTCCCGCCTGATACGTCCGGCAGGCTTCCAGCCCAACCGCAAGTACCCTGCCGTAGTGATGGTGTACGGCGGTCCGCACGCCCAGAGCGTGCGCAACTCCTGGCGCGGCGCGGATTGGGACCAAGCCCTGGCCCATCGGGGTTTCGTTATCTGGCAGGTCGATAACCGCGGCTCGGCGGGCCGTGGCCACGTGTGGGAAGCGCCGCTTTACAGGCGCTTCGGGGACCGCGAGTTGAGCGACCAACTCGACGGCGTCCGCCACCTTGTGTCGCTGGGCTTCGTGGACCCCGAACGCATCGGCATCTACGGCTGGAGCTATGGCGGTTTCATGACGCTCTATGCCATGCTGCACGCCCCGGACATTTTCCGGGCAGGCATTGCCGGAGCGCCGGTGACGGATTGGCGCAACTACGACACCATCTACACGGAACGCTATCTTGGCTTGCCCTCCGAAAACGAAGAAGGCTACCGCCTCAGCTCACCCGTCCACTTCGCCGACCGCCTCAAAGGGCAATTGCTGCTGGTGCACAACTTCCAGGATGACAATGTGCTTTTTCAGCACACGCTGCGCATGGGCGATGAACTGCAGAAGGCCGGCAAGCCTTTCGAACTCATGATCTATCCGCAGAAGACTCACGGCGTGGTGGGGCCTGCGCGCAGGCACATGCTGGAAACTACGACCGCGTTTCTCGAGCGGCACTTGAAGCAGTGAAGGCGCACAGTGGCCGCAGCCTGCTCTCTGCGCCGGCGTGGAGGGTGATTGCGCGTTCGCGGAAGCGCGCGCGAATGCTCAGCGTATGGTGACGACCGTATTCTCTTGAGGCGTCGGCGTCACGTCGGTTCGCCGCGTTTCGCCACCACCGGAGGCCGGCCCTTCGCTAGGCGTGGACATCACGCCGCTGGCTCCGCTCGCCGAGGGCGGCTGCGAACCAACTGGATAAGCCGCACGGTTGGGGTCCGGTTGACCAGCCCCACCGCCTCCCGGATTGATGCTGAAACGGCGCTGGAAAGCGTAACCGACTGTGCGCGGGCTGTAGAAGGCCGTTCCAAAGGGGCTGCGGACCATGTCGCCCGCGGGCACGAAGGTGAACATCGCCAGGTAGGCATTCCATTCCCAGCCTGCCCTGGACCATCGCAGGCCCGAATCCCTGATGGTTCTCGCAGCAGCGAGGTTCGCCATGGATACGTATCGCGAACGCCGGGCGCTCCAACGGTAGAGGGCATCGCCGGTTTCAGTATCGAAGCGTGCCACGAGTTGGCTGCCGTCCAGGGACACTTCCCTGCCCTTGCCCGCTTTGAGCGGCTTGGGTTCGCCGGCTGCCGTGATTTCGCCGTCGTAGACGAGTACACGAGGCGGCGCTGCGTCAAAGCGGTACAAACCGCGCTTCTGGAGTTTGACCCAAACGCCTCCCACCTGAACTGCGACCGCGTTTTGCCTTTCCAACTCCGCCACTTCCAGCATCGCCGAGCCTGATTCGAGGCGCAGGCGCGTGTCCGTGATGTCGCCCGCCACAAGCACGAGCTGGCCATGCTCGGACAGCCGGGCAAACGTCCCGGGGGTCAGCAGCACTTCCGCGCGGCCCAGCGTGGTTTCCAGCACGGAGCTGTCCCGCATGCGCGGAAAATCGCCCGGCTTTACGGAAACGGGCGAGCCGTCCAACGTCACGCGGCCTTCGACGTAGTGAATCAGCCCGGAACGGAAAGAGACGACATGTTGCGCTGCGGCGAACGACGCCAGCGTAGCCAAAACACAAGGCAGATGCCAGAATTTCAAATGCATTCCGCCCTCCTGGTCCCATCATGCGGTTGCACTACAACCGCTGTCAAGGCAGTGTTTTGGCGCTGTTTTGGCGTCCCCCTTGCCGGGCGACTTGCTATCTTGAATCCATGAGACCCGCAAAGGCCCGACGGGCGGCCGTGTGGCTGGCAGTTCTGCTCTGCCTGCCGGCGGCCGCGCAGGAATTGCAGGTCAGCGCCACTACGCTCGAAAACGGCATGCGGCTGCTGATCCACGAAGATCACGACATTCCGAACGCGGCGCTGTACCTGTTCTACCGCGTGGGATCGCGCAATGAGCGTCCCGGAATCACCGGCATCTCCCACTTCTTTGAGCACATGATGTTCAACGGCGCGAAGAAGTACGGCCCGCAGCAGTTCGACATCCAGATGGAGAAGCACGGCGGGCGCAACAACGCCTATACTTCCCGCGACCTCACCGTGTACACCAACTGGTTCCCCAGCAACGCGCTGGAACTCATGCTGGACCTGGAGGCGGACCGCATCCGCGATTTGGCTTTTGATCCGCAGATCATCGAGTCCGAGCGTGGCGTGGTGGCCAACGAGCGGCGCCAATCCGTGGACAACAGCAATTTCGGGTTGCTCTACGAGCAGCTCAACGCCGCCGCTTACACTGCCCACCCTTACGCCTGGCCGGTAATCGGCTGGGCATCCGATATCCAAGCCTGGACGATGCAGGATCTCAAGGACCACTTCCGGATGGGCTACGCGCCGAACAACTGCGTCGTTGTCATCACGGGCGCGGTGAAGACGGCTGCGGCGCTCGCGCTGGCGCGCAAGTACCTCGAGCCGATTCCTCGCCAGGACCCGCCGCCGCCGGTGCGCACGCGCGAGCCGGAACAACTCGGCGAACGCCGCGTCACGGTGCGCAAGCCCGCCCAATTGCCTCTTCTGTTCATGAGCTTCCACGTGCCGGACGCGCGTCACGAGGACCGGTCCGCGTTGGAAGTGCTCGGCGCGGCACTCGCGCAGGGACGCAGTTCCAGGCTCTACCGCCGGCTGGTGGACCGGGACCAACTCGCGGTCAGCGTGAATCAATCCTACTCATGGAGCCTTGACCCGGGTCAGTTCTTCCTGAGCGTGCAGCCCCGCAGCGGCGTTGACCCGGCACGGGCGGAGGCGGCCCTGACTGAGGAACTGGAGAAGCTGCGGAAGGAGGAGATTCCGGCGTCCGAACTGGAAAAGGCACGCAGCCTGTTGCTGGTGGACCTGTATCGCGACTTGAAGACCATTGCGGGCAAGGCGCAGGCGCTGGGCCAATTCGAGGTGTACCTCGGCGATCACCGCAAGCTCTTTCAAGCCCGCGAGGAACTGGCCAAAGTGAGCGCGGCGGATGTGCGCCGCGTGGCTAAAACCTATCTGCATGCCCGGAATCGGACGGTCGCCACGCTGATTCCGGATGATTCCAAGGAGGGTGCGCAATGAGAGCCGCTTGGTGCCTGCTGGCCGCTGCTGTCAGCCTGACTGCCGCGGTGAAACTGCCCGACTTCGAGCGCCGGGTTTTGCCGAACGGTGCGGTGTTGCTGCTGATGCCGAAAGCCGACGTGCCCATGATTTCCCTGCGAGCCGTTGTCAGGGGCGGAGCAGAGGCGGACGCCGCCGAGTTGGCCGGACTGAGCGCCGTCACCGCCGAGTTGCTCCGCCGGGGAACGCCTTCCCGTACCGCGGATCAATTCTCGGAGCAACTGGATTCCCTCGGCGCGGGCTTCTACACAAGCGCCAACGAACAATCCGTTTCTGTCTCGACGGAGTTCCTCAGCAAGGACTTCGACTCCGCGCTCACACTCTTCGCCGACGCGCTGCTGAGACCGTCTTTCCCCGAAGAGGAGGTCAAGAAAGTGCTCGCGCAGCGCCGCGACTCCGCCAAGTCCGCCAAGGACTCCCCGCGCGCAGCCATTTCTCTGTATTTTTCATCTTTCTTCTACCCGCCCGGACACCCTTACTCCAAGCCTGTTTCAGGCGATGAAATCAGTCTGGCCCGCATCACGCGGAGCGACGTTGCGGGCTACCACAAGCGCCTCTTCGTGGGCCGCAATCTGACCGTCATCGCAGCCGGCGATCTGGATGTGAAAGCAACGGCTGAGAAACTGGCCAAGACATTCGGCGCCGTACCCGCGGGCGAGGCATACGCCTGGGCGGCCAAGCCACCCGCCATCGAAGCGAAAGCGCCCCGGCTGCTGTTGATTGACAAGCCCGATGCCACGCAAACGAACTTCATCATTGCGCAGCCCGGCATCCACCGCACGCACCCGGATCGTATTCCGCTCTGGCTGGTGAATACGCTGTTCGGCGGGCGATTCACTTCCATGCTGAATGAGGAGTTGCGGGTAAACAGCGGCCTCACTTACGGAGCCGGTTCGCAGGTGGAACAGAACCGCCTGACGGGAGCCATTGCCATCAACACGTTCACGGCCACCGCCACCACGGAGAAAGCCATCGACCTCACGCTCGAAGTGCTCAAACGCCTGCGCGAAAAAGGTTTCACCGCTGAGCAGCTTCAATCCGCCAAGGCTTACATACAAGGCACGTTCCCTACGGACAGGCTGGAGACAGCGGATCAGCTGGCCGCCGTGCTGGCCGACATGGAGTTGAACGACCTGGACCGCCGCGAGGTAGACAACCTGTTCGCCGGGCTGAACGCCGTCACTCTCGAACAGGCCAACGCCGTGGCGCGCCGCTACTACCGCATGGAAAATCTACAATTTCTGCTTCTTGGCCAAGCCGCCAAGATCAGGGAAACCGTGCGCAAGTACGCGCCCACGTTCGCCGAACTCAGCATCTCCGAGCCCGGCTTCCGCAGTAACCGGGCGAAGGGCGTAAACTAGCGAAGTTAGAGGTCCGTGGTTCCTATGTCCTTAACCCGACGCGCAGCTATTCTGGGCGGCGGCGCCGTTGCGGCCGCCGGCTCGAGTTCGGCCGCCTTACCCCTGGTGGATTTCGGCAAGCATAAGATCACCCGCCTCATCGTGGGCGGCAACCCCATCAGCGGAAACTCGCACGTTTCCGGACAACTGGACCGCGAGATGCTCGACTATTTCACGGCCGCCAATTCGACCAAGCTTTTGGCGGATTGTGAGCGCGCCGGCATCAATACCTGGCAGTCCCGGGGGGACCGCCACATTCTGCGCCTGTTGCGCGAGCACCGGCTGGGCGGCGGACGTCTCCACTGGATTGGGCAGACGGCATCGGAGTTGGCCGACATCCCGCGCAACATCCGCGACATAGGCGCCGCCGGAGCGATTGGCATTTATCACCACGGCACGCAGACGGATCGCTTCTGGGCGAACGGACAGATTGACAAAGTTCAGGACTTGCTCAAGATGATGCGCGACACCGGCGCGCGCTCCGGCCTCGGGACCCATTTGCCCGAAGTGATCGACTACGCGGAATCCAAGGGCTGGGACCTGGACTACTACATGACCTCGGTCTACAACCTCAGCCGCTCGAAGGAAGAACTCGCGAGGTTGGGGGCCACGGGCGACCACTTCATCGATTCGGATCGCGAGGCCATGCTCGAGCGCGTCCGGAAAACCTCCAGGCAGTGCCTGATCTTCAAGGTTTATGGCGCTACCCGCAAGTGCTCCACGCAGGCTCAGATGCGTGACGCGTTGAACCTGGTGTGCAAGTACGCCAAACCGAACGACGCCATCATCGTCGGCATGTTTCCCAAACACTCCGAGCAGGTGAGCGAGAACTGCCGGTTGTTCCGGGAAGCTTTGCAAAGCCTCGCGTAGCGCGGGCCACGCGGCAAACCAACGGCTCGCGTACCCACGTAGGGCGAGCGCCAGTGTCCCTACGGTGTACTCAGCAGCCCTCCTAGAACTCCACCATCAGGCCGGCCGACGGAATGATAGGCAGCAGCGTGTTGAAGTGCAGCCGGGTGGAACCGGTTCGCGTATTGTAGCTGCTCAATTCCTCAAACCGCAGGTTCTTGCGGTTGATGAGATTGATTACCTCTGCAAATAGCGTGATCTGCCAGCGGTCATAGACATAGGCCTTGTTCATGCGGAAATCGGTGCGGTGGTAGGAGTCCAGACGCAGATTGTTGCGCATGTCGGCCAGGAAGAAGTTGTCTTTGGTGCCGCGGAAGAAGCCTGGCACGGGCAGACCGCTGCCGTAGATGTGCCGGACGCTGAGATTCACGGTTGGCCTGAGGCGATAGCTGCCGTAAACATTGACGCCATGCCTTTGATCCCAATCGGCGGGGAAGTTCAGGTTCAGGATGCCGTCGCTGACCCTGGACATTCCGTAGGAGTAGGCGATCCAACCGGTGAAGCTGTTGGCGGAACGGCGCTGCAGGAAGATCTGCGCCCCACGGGCATAGCCGCGCTGTGAGTTCACGATACGTGCAATCAGAGGAGGATTGATGATGCGCCCGTTGAGAATCCTCGGCTCGGCCAGCGGGCGGGCCAGCAGGTCGCGGTCCTGGCGATTGTAAAACTCCAGCCGCACGCGAGTCATGTCATCCAGGCGCTGTTCGAAAGACGCCTGGGCATGCGTTGCGCGCATGGGCAGCAACCGCTTGTGGCCGGCTATCGAGAAGAACTGGTTGATCTCCGGATACTGCGCATACTGCCCCCATGCCAAACTCAGCCTGGAAGTGCGGTGCAGTTGGAAGACAGCCGCGGCGTGGGGAGACACAATCGTGATGCCGTTGACATCATGCCGGTCCCAGCGTCCGGCTCCCGTGAATTGAATGCGCCCTGACGCGAGCATCCAGGATTGCTTCACATAGCCGCCGCTGCGTAGCCCCGCACCCCGGTACTCATCCAGACGCCTCACCGCAGTAGGGTTGACGACGTACCGGTTGAAGAAACCATCGTCGCGCGGTCTTCGCAGGGACAAGCCGAACTCCAGCGGGTGAGCGCCCAGCCAGACCTGAGTGACGTCAGCGTTCCAGATCCATTCCCCGTAGCCGCCCCGAGAGATGGGCGAGCGCTCCCTGTTCTGGTTGTTGTAGCGCTCACGCTGAAACCCCAACCGGTTGTTGATCAACGTGGAAGCGGAGGGCGCCCAGCGGGAACCCAGCGTGGCGTAGGTGGCCCGATAGACGCTGAAAACATAGGCATTCAGGCCCACCCGGTTGCCGATCCCGTCGCGGTTGAGCCCTGAACTGCCGTTCACCACGTTCAGGCTGAGGTTGTGCCGGCTACTGACGTCGTAGGATAGCCGCCCCTGCACGTCCCAGAATCCGAAAGCAAGGTGCGGTTCATCCGTGGTTCTCTCCACGATGTACTGTAGATAACTCTTGCGCACCGCCGCCAGCCAGGAACCCCGAGCAGCTCTACCGGGAGAAGTTTTCCCGAGCGGCCCCTCAGCCAGGAACGAGGCATTGGAGGCGCTCGCCGTGCCGTGCATCCCGAAACTGCGGCGGTCGCCGTCCCTGGATTTCACGTCGAGTGCGCCCGCTGTGCGGTCGGCGAAGTTCACCGGCGGCGCGCCTGCGTGCAGTTCCAGGCTGTCCAGCATATCGCCGTTGAACAAAGTCATCGAGGCGGAGGCGGTTTCACCCTGAAGCGCGTGGAACGGGGAGTGCAGAAGTACGCCGTCCAGATACAGACCGATCCGCTCGAAGCCCGCGCCACGCAGGGCGATCTGGCTGCGGAAATCGTCGTTCGAGGTCACTCCCGGCAACGCCTGTACGGCCCGGAGGGGGTCGTCCGAAAGGACGCTGGCCAGATTCTTCAGCTCGATTCCCGCCAGATCCACTGCGGTAGGGCTCTCCTGCGGGAAAGGGCCTGCCGTGACGCTGACGGTTTCGTTGTGGCGCAAAGTGAGCGGGTTGAGGGCCACTTCGAAGTGCTGACTGCCTTGTTCCTCGTGCTCGAAATTCTGCCGCAGCGTGCGGTAGCCCACGGTCGAGACATGCAGCGTGTATTTGCCCGGGGGAACAGCCTGGATGGCAAACCGCCCTTCCTCATCCGTGATCGTGGCCTGCGGCGTGCCCAACAACTGAATCTGCACACGAGTTAGTCCCTCACCCGTGTTCGCGTCGTGGACTCTGCCGGTAACATCTTGCGCCATGGCTGGAACAGCCAGCAGCAACAGGAACCAACCTCGTGACAGCATCAGATAGCAGTATACGTGAACGAATGCGCGACACAGCACCGGCCTGAAAACTCACCACTGGGCCCTCCGCGCCGCTCAACGCCAACTCACCCTGATAGCTGCCCGCCTCACGGTACTGAAACCAGCGGAAGGAGAGCCTGTGGCCGTCGGGATCATGCGAACCGCTCGCATCCAGACGGATGACGTCGCCCGGCCGGCAGTTGAGTTTCAGGATGGCCCGGCTGGTATCGCCGTTCACAACCGCCAGAGGGTTGTGGTTGGCGGCATCGCGCGGCTGAACGCACCAGTCCATGCGAGCCTGAAAATCGTTCTGAAACGCCCGGCGCCATCTCCAGACCGAGGCTCGGGCGTCGGAAACGCTGTCTACGGTATCCACAGCGTCCCTGTAGAGTCCGCCTCCAGCGGACAGGAAGCGGCCTCCCCAGCCGCCCCAGACAGGCTCGCCCGGATCGCTGAGGCCATTCTGCAGGAAGTAGAACCAGGAAGGGGTATCGCCCTCCTTCAATGCCGAGTGCGGATTCGGCGCCGTCCAGGTCTTTGGGGGACAGAGAGCGCCCAGGGGACCGTGGCCTGTGCGGACGTGCGTGTCGATCCATTCGCGGCTGGACAATGACTCATCTCCACCGAGGTACATACCGCGATAGCTCGACTGCCGCCTGTCCGGACCGGAAGCCGGCTGCCCCGACACGTCGAGAGGACTGCGGGCGTTCAGAATATAGAACAGATCTGGGAAGTTCTCCACTATCCAGGGACCGGATGGATCAGATCGGGCCGGACGATGTGTTGGCGCAGTTCGCCGGGCGTGCCGGCTGCCGAGGCGATCAGCCCTTCAATGTCGAACTCGTTGCTGTAGACCAGCAGGCGGACCAATGACTGAGTGTCGTCCGGGTCACCGCCAATGTCGGTCAGCACGAGCAGGCGCGGCTTGCCGGAGGCGGCGCCGGCAAGGCAGACGGCCAACACGAACAGAACCAGGAGACCAATGCCGCACCGAAGGGTCTTCCTCATGGCTCGGGTCAGGATGAAGACCTACAGCTGAAAACGCTAAAAGCTCAGCCGCAGGCCGAACTGAATCTGGCGCGGCCGGTTAACCTGACTGAAGCGAATGCGGCCGAAATCGCCGGACACAATGCTGGTTTGCGGACCGGCTAAGTTCACCTGGTTGAAGGCGTTATAGAACTCAGCACGGAAGTCGAGCGCCCAGACGTCGGTGAAAGCGAAGCGTTTTTCGAGGAGCGCGTCCCAGTTCACGAGGCCCGGATTGCGAACGTCAGGCAGCGTACGAGCCGCAGTGCCGAAGGTGAACTGCGGCGCGCGGCGGAAGGCGGCAGGATTGAAGTAGAGCGCGCCATCCGCGAGGGCAGGGCGCGAGTCCAGCCGCGCCTGTTGGCCGGTGGCGTCGGGCCGCTGCCCGCCGCCGAAGGAGTTGGAGTCGTTCGGTCCGGTGACCGAGATGGGTGTGCCATTGTCCCAGCTGATGAAGCCGGCGAGAGCCCAGCCGCCGGCCATTCGCGCGGCCAAGCCGCGATTCATCCAGCGCTTGCCGGGGCCGAAGGGCAGATCATAGCGGTAGCTGAGACGCAGCACATCCGGGATGTCGTAGAAAGACAGGGAGCGGTCACAGGGGAAGCAGTAATTGTTCGTGTAGCCGCCGGGGCCCAGGAAGCTCCCAAAGTCGCCGGTGTTGTCGATCAGCTTGCTGTGTGTATAGGCCAGCAGCACGGCCAAGCCTTGTGAGAAACGGCGTTCCAGGCGCACCTGCAAGGCGTGGTAGCTGGAGTGGCCGGTCGGCGTCTGGAGGCCGGACATGCCGGTGAAATGCGGATAGGGCCGCAGGAGTTGGCCTCGCAGCACGGTGGTTCTGCTGAGCGTGGAAGTGGGATCGGTGATGACACCAAAGAAGGGGTTGGCCACGGTCTGGTTCAGGGCGGTGCCCATGGAGAGATGTTCGCTGGGCAGCTGGTTGAACTGCACGCCGCTAGGCAGCGCTACGCCGGAAGAGCCGGCATAGCCGAGTTCCAGAGCCCAGGAGCCGGGCAACTGCCGTTGCACGTCGAGCGACCACTGGGATTGATAAGCGAGACGCTGCTGCCGGACGGGACCGCTGATGGAGAGGCCGGCGAGGGTAAGCAGGCCGGCGCTGTTGCCAGTGGGCTGAAGGATGCCTTGGGGCAACGGATTACTGAGATTGAACAGCGGCGTGACACCGTCGGGCGCGGCCACCAGGGAAGAAGTGGCCCGCGTGAAGCCCTGCGCCATATCCGTGTTGGGCACCAGTGGATGGTGGAAGAAGCCGAAACCGGAACGAATGACGGTTTTGTCATTCATGTGCCAGGCAATGCCCAGGCGCGGCTCCCAGTTGTTGGTGTCTGCCAACTGCGTTCGCCGGCCGCGGCCATCCACGCCTACGAAGCCGACCCCGCCGCGTAAGTCCGGGAAGCCGGCGGCGCGGCCCGACAGCGGAGACGGGCTGGAGAGATCGAGGTAAACGTACTGGTTGTTGTCTTCCGTGCGCGGAAGCTCCAGGCCGTAGCGTATGCCCATGGTGAGCGTCACCTTGGGCGTGAGGCGGTATTCATCCTGGAAGAAGCCTGAGAAGTAGGGATGCACGTGGCGTTCCCGCGTCCGGAAAGTGTAGCTTACAGCGGCCGCATTCAGGAACAGGTCGGCCAAGCCGTGGCCGGTAGAGGCGGCGGCCGCCTGGGGATTCGGCCCGGCGGTGAAAGCGCCCGTGGCGTTGACGATCAGGGGTGAGCTTTGATCGATGCTCACCGGAAAACGCCGCCAATCAAAGCCCGTTTTGAAGGTGTGCTTGCCCCGCAGCAGAGTAGCCACGGCGCGGTACTGGTACGTTTTCGACACCACCGCGTTGAAGCCCGTGCCCGTGACCCCCACCTGCGTCAAACGGCCGATGATAAAGCGCGGAAAGTACTTCACGCGCTGACCGTCGATGACCGAGCGGGGGAGTCCGAGCGTGCTTTGGTCGAAATCCAGGCTCAGCGGGATGCGGTTGGTTTCGCTCTGCGCCTGCGAGAAATGGTGCTCGATGATGGTGGAAGCCGAGACCGTCCAGGTGTGGTTGGCAACCCAGTTAGTGCCCGGAATGCGGTTGGGCGTCTCCACCGGCGAAGCGAAGTTGTTGTAGACGAGCGGCTGGGCGTTGAGGTTCTCGAACCAGTTGGCGCGGAAGAAGACCTGGTGGCGAGAGGAAAGCTGATGATCGAGGCGCACGTCGATGCGGTCGGCATCGAGGGAATTGGCCGCGGCCACGAAGAAGTTGTCGAAATTGCTCTGGCCACGCCCCGCCTGGTTGGGGGAAGGATAGTAGGGCATGACGTTGCGGGCGATGGTACCGAGCATGGAGCCCGGGATCACGTTGCCCGCGAAGACGTCGCGGATGTAGCCGGTTGTACCGGCTGGCCGGTCCGGATCCAGCCGCGTGGTGCGCGGGTCGAAGATGCGCAGCAACACACCATTGGTGTCGCGCGAGGAGGAGAAATCGCCGCGCCGCTCCGCCTCGGTGGGTACAGTACCCGTGTAAGCGTTCAGGCTGCGCTCGCGCAGGCCCTCATAGCCGGCGAAGAAGAAGCTACGGTTGCGGCCGTTATAGAGTTTCGGCAGCCAGACGGGTCCGCCGACAGTAAAGCCGAACTGATTACGCTTAAAGCTGGGCTTGGCTATGCCTGCACGATTGGCGTTAAAGCCGTTGGCGTCGAGGCGGGAGTTGCGCAGGAACTCATGAGCTGTTCCGTGTAATTGGTTCGTGCCGGACTTGATGGCGAAACTGATGAGCCCGCCGCCGGTACGCCCGAATTCCGGGGCGTAGGGGCTCGTGTTGACCTTGAACTCCTGGATGGAATCCACCTGAGGTATGGCGGAAACCTGATTGTTGTAGGTGCCGGTGTTGGCCGCGCCGTCGATGAGAATCTCGTTGGTGCCACCCCGTCCTCCGTTGATGCGGAAGTTGTTGGTGGTGGACTGGCTGGCCGTGTTATCGCCGGCGAGGCGGCCGGTGGTGACTCCTGGAGCCAGCGTCAGCAGGAAAAGCGGGTTGCGCAGGTTGAGGGGGATACTGAGAACGAACTTGTTTTCCACCAAAGTGCCGCGGTCCGGCCGGCTCACGGTCAGAAGCGGCGCCGTGTCCACCACGGTGATGGATTGCAGCACCTCGCCCGGCCGCAATTCGAAGGGCAACGTACGGGACTGGCCGACCTCGAGCGTGACGCCTTCGAGTTTCGCCGATTGGAAACCCGGCGCCGAGGCGGTAACGTCGTAGGCACCTGGCGGCTGCGGCGGCAGGACGTAGTAGCCCTCAGCGTTGGTGCTTGTCCTGGTGCGAATGCCCGTGGCGCGGTTAGCGATTTCGATGGCTGCGTTGACAATGACGGCCTGCGTCTCGTCGGTGACGCGGCCGGAAACCACCGCGTTCTGGGCAATCAGCGCCGTCGGCATGAAAGCGGCTAGCGCGCAGACAAGGACAGAGCAAATACGTTGCATATGGATTTACCTTTCCGGCCGGTCTCCGTGCAGTGCCAGCCATGACTTACTATCCCCGAACCCGCATGCTCTCCAACTGTGGACCTGCTATGTTTGCTGCGGCTCGAGACCAATGTATACAGGTCTTCACTCCGCGTCAAGCAGCACATGGGGACGTCCAAGGGTTTCGCATGCGGATCAGCGAAGGCGATGTGCCGGGATGATCCGGAGTGCGGTTGCGTTCAACTACGTGTCAACGATGCAGTCGCGATTGCCGGCGTGGATGCGGATGGTGAACTGCGGAACTGAGGAGTTGCCCAGTTCCTGCGCATCCGGTCAAAGCAAAAGCCCCACAACAGCGTGCGAGGAGAATTATCGGGGCTATGGCGCGCTCAAGCGGAAGGACCCGACCCACGGCTCGTGGTTCCGGCCGTAGTAGAGGACCGCTGAGTACCTCGGGAGCCGGTTGCCGGGCCTCGCTGACTTGAAATACTCGTAAGTCGTTTGTTCGAGGCCCTCCAAGACCTTGCGCCCGGACGGCGGGACGGAAATCTCACCCACCAGCACTTGATCGATGACGCCTCGCAGATAGGCTCCCGGCGCGTAGGCCCGCGTATTGGGATCCCACTTCGCCTCATAGTGAAGCCTCACCAGGCCGGGCACGATGAGGAACCGCCCTGCGTCCGGGTATTTCTTGCGCAGCATGGAGAAGTCGCGCCCCGCATCAACGGAGAGCAGCCGGGACCAGGAGGAGCGCTCATCGCCTTCATCACGCCAGGCGGCCTCATTGTACTCGAGAACGAGAAATGCCTCCTTCATTGGCATCGCACGATAATACGGGGCGGCGGACGCGTCCGTCAGAGGAAGCCCGCAGTCGAAGCCGAGTTCCTCGAGTTTGGCGCGGTCGAACCACCCCGGCCCGTCTTCGAACTTCAACCTGCCCCGCGCGGGTTCCCACGCCAACTCCAAGAATAGGGCAGTACTTTCGCGCTGCGGCCTCACCAGCCGCAACTCCCGCTCCGTGAATTCGATGGCCGTTATGGGCTCACCGCGGCGGTTCTGCGCGGCCTTGATGAGTACAAGAACATCCGCGGCCAGCAGCAACGTGGCCGCAGCAAGCGGGAGAGCAAGGCGCCTGATTTTCATGCTGCCACCGCCACGCGCTGCCGAAGTTTCTGAAACAGAACCAGAAGCCCGATCGAAACCAGGCCGAGGACGAGGAAGAACAGGTATCCGGGCATCCAGTCCCACCACCAGTGGTAGAAACGCAGGTAGAGAAGGAGCACGAAGAACGCGGCGCCCAGGTTGGCGATCCCCGCCTGGCGGGCACGAATTCCCAACAACGTAGCCAGACCGGCAGCGGAGAAACCCAGCACCTGGTAAACGGTCTGCGCGGCGGACTTACTGAGAGGCAAATTGCTCAACTCCCCGGACTCGGAGAGGATGAGCACGGCGACGAACAGTGTGAGTAGCCCGAGAGTCCGGTAGAGGAACTCGAATTCGACGTACCCACGGTGGAAACGGAAGGCGGGGACGGCAATCAGGACCAGCCCGCCGATGAGGAAGTTCTCCGGCCGTTCCGCGAAGGAAGTCCAATGCCAGCCCAACCACGTGGACAGCGTTGCCGCTACGAAGGCGACCATACAACCCAGGCCTGCGAGAAGCGGCAACCGCAAGCGATAAGCGTAGGCCAGCAACAACGCAAAGATTCCCCAGGCGAGCAACGCATTGCGGCTCGGAGTGAGGTTGAAGATGCTGCCCAGAACGCTGAGGTTCAAAACAAACGCACCAAAGGTGACGAGGCTGAGCAACGAAGTGTAGTAGCGGCTTCGCTCACGGCGCGCGGAGAACTCCGTAGCCGCCAGCAGCAGCAGCGGCGCTGCCACCAGAACAGTTACCTGCCCGGCGATACCGAGAAGTCCCCAGAAGCGATGGAAGAAGAGCACCACGGCTGCGCACAGGGCCAGACCTCCCAGCGTTGATGCAATGCGCATGCCCCAGGAGATCTGCTTTTGCGATTCAGTGGTATCGATGTCGTAGTGCTCCGCCAATGCAGCCAGCGTTCTCTGCAGGTGGGCCTCCAGCGATGCCCGCTGGGCTTGGTCAAGGGTTAAACCGCCCTCGCTCTCCAATGCCTGGAGTTCTTCACGAAATGCGCGAATGCGGTCAGCGCGACGCTGGGCCTCGTCTTTTCCGGCGGCCGCACCCGGCTGAAAACGGCTCATATACGCATACCCCTTCCTTCTTATTCGGCGGTATTCTACTACGTTCGGCGGATGAACTCCATGCCCTCTCTTCGCCTGGTTCAACCCCGGTTGAAGCCGGAAAGCCGAGCGCCTCGGCGCCTCATGGCCAAGAGGAGGGCCGTGGTAAATTCAAGGCGAGAAAAGCTAGCCATGATGAACCCCACCTGGCCGGAATCGGCGCTGCTCGCCGCGCTCATTGTCCTCTCCTTGATCCTCACCTGGAGTCGTTTTCGCCCCATTGTGATAGTTCTTCGCCAAGCCCGGCAGGAGCCGGGTTACAGATTTCGTCCGCTGGCGGACAGGTTTCGCGATGCTGTTATTGAAGTTCTCCTCCAGAAAAAGGTGATCACTGAGAGGCCGCTGGCGGGCCTTGCGCACGCGCTGGTGTTCTGGGGCTTCTGCGCTTTCGCCCTGGCTACCGTTGACCACGTTTCACGCGGGTTTGGAGTTGAGATCATCGCGCGCGAAAGCTCTTTCGGGCGCTTCTATTCCCTGCTGGTGGCGGTGTTTGCTCTGGCAGTGGCGGTGGCTATCGCAGGGTTAGCAGCACGCCGGTTTGTGGTTCGGCCGAAGTGGCTGGGTGAAGTTGCAGCGGAATCCGGACTTATTGCCCTGCTGATCTTCATCTTGATGGTAAGTTACTTAGCTGATTACTTACTCGAACCGCAGGGGCATATCGGAAGAACGATCTGGTGGGTTCACACGGCAGCGCTGTTGGTGTTTCTACCGCTGATCCCGGGCTCAAAACACCTGCATCTGCTCTTCGGACCAGTCGCTGTTCTTCTCAAGCGGCCGGTCTTCGGCAAGGTACCGCCCCTCGAGGGCGACGAGGACTTCGGATTGATTACCGGCGCCGACGTCA
>JBBIND010000039.1:0-39349 GCA_037444075.1 Acidobacteriota bacterium
TTCTTCTTTGAACGGCGCCCGTCTCAAAGAAGAACGGCCGAAGCCGTTGCCGTATCGGAGGACGGCAGCGGCTCCGGCCGTGGAGTTTACGGGACCGCGGTAGCTACGGTCGCCTACCTTTCAACTGCCTCGCGCGCGGGCCGTTGGCAGCAAGCGACGGAGGCTCTGGGCCGCGGCTCGCCCGGCGGTCAGCCGATCAGAAATCGAGGCGCAAGCCCATGGTGATGAGCCTGGGGCCGACTTGCGGACCGGTGGGGCGCCCGAAGTTCGGGTTTCCGATGGCGCTTACTACGCCGCCGAACGCCGTGCGGTTGAACATGTTAAAGGCATCGACCCGGTAGACCAGGTCAATCGAGCGGTCGCCGCTTATGGGGACCTTCATCCTCTTGACGATCGAAAGATTCTCGGTCAACACCGGAGGTTGCCGGAAGTCGCCGAAATACTGAGCCGCGTTGCCGAGTTCAAACTGCCCGGGCAACGTGAACGCTGCGGCGTTGACCCACCGCGTGGACGGGTCGTTCGGATTGAGCGTGGTGCGGTCAATCCCCGTGCGTATCGCACCGGTGCCGATATTGGCCTTCTTGAAGTTCGTGAACAGCACACCCGAGCCTAGCGTGTTCGGCGCCGAAACCAGCATCAGCGCGCCGGAGCGGTACTGCTGAATGGAACTGATGGTCCAGTTGGAGATCAGCAGGTTCACCAGCACGTTGTCGGTGTTCAGCCAACGCTTGCCTTTGCCGAGCGGCAGGTTGTAGGAGCTGAGCAGGTTGAACACGTGGGGCAGGTCGAACGGCAGGTAGCTCTTCATCTCGTCGTAGTTGTAGTTGTCCTGGGCCGCGACGCTGTAGCCGGCCGTGGTGAAGTGCTGAGAGAAGACCTGGCGGTAGTGCGCCAGCCCAAGTGACTTCGACCACGTGTAGGCAGCCATCATTTGCCAGTCGCCGAAACGCCGTTCCAGTTTGGTTTGCAGGGAGTCATACCAAACGCGTCCGATGCCGGCGTTGCGTTCCACAACGTCGAAGAACTGTGGGTAGGGGCGGAGCGACTGCGCCAGCGTGAAATTGTTCGGGAAAGTGGGATAAGGCTTGGTATAGCCGGCTGCCACCACCGCCGGATCATCTATGCGGCGCTGGAGCAGCGACCCAAGCGCCAGCCGGCTGGTGGGAAGCTGGTTGAGCAGCACGGTCGAGTTCAGCCCGCGTCCGCGGTTGCCCTGATAGGAAATGTCCATCAGGAACTTGCTGATCTCGTGCTGAATGCTGAAGCTCCAATTCTGGATCCGCGGGGCACGTCCGAAGTTGTCCGAAAAAACGTCCACGTTGTTGTTGTTGCCTACGGTGGGGTCCACCAGCGGCGGGGGCCGGAATCCGGGAGGGGGCTGAATGCCGCCGTCCCATTGGAGCGCGGCGTTCAGTCCGTCCGAGATAAGCGTGATGGGGTTGCTGAAGCCCATGCGGCAACCGCAGCCGCCGTTGCCCAGGGTCTGGTAGTAGATTCCGTATCCGCCACGGAGGACCGTTTTGTCGGCGACCCGGAAGCTGAAGCCGACCCGAGGGCCGATGTTGCTGAAATCCGTGTCATAGGGGCGCTTGGACCCGGTCCTTCCGGCGCCCTTGCCGAAGAACACCATGGCTCCAGGCAATCCGTTGGCGGCGGCGTTCGGCAAGCGGCGGTCCATGGCCGAGTAGTTGCCGTACTTGTCGTGCCAGCCGATGGGCACGTCATAGCGCATGCCCAGGTTGAGCGTGAAGCGCGGCGTGACCTTGAAATTGTCCTGGAAATACACGGCGTGGTAGCCGTAGCGGACCTCGCTGAACGGCACGGGCAGGGCCACGCGGTCGGCGCTATCCGGCAGGCCAAGCAACAGGCTCGCAAAGGCGTGCCCGGTGCCGGCCAGGTTGGTGGGCAGAGCGGTCTGCGCGCGGGCGAAAACGTAGCGCCCATTGGTGCCCGCCATGTCCACGGGGTTTGCCGTGGTGTGCAGGCGCCGCAGGTCCCAACCCATCTTGAGTTCATGCTTGCCGCGAATCCAACTCAATCCCTGGGTGACGTGGTAGGTGATGTTGATTTGGCTGCCGTTGCCGACTTTGCCGTCCTGGACGCCCCATGGCGTCAGTCCGTCGGCTCCCGTGAACTGAACCCTCGGCATGGCGTCCGGGTTCCCGGTCAGTCCGGGGAATCCGAACCTTGAGGCGGCGCCTTTCTGGAACGGGTTGTCCCATAGCTGCCGGGTTCGTGAATACCCGAACGTCGAAGTCAGCAGCAAGTTGGGACGGATCACCAGATTGTGGTTCCAGCGCCAATTGTCCGGCCTCTGGTAGGTCTCTAGTCCCTGCCCAAGCGGCCCGGGGAAGGCAGCCGATACATCGCTCTTCTCTCTCTCCTTGGTCACGGAAAAGGTCAGCCGGTTGTTCGCCGAGAAGGCGTGATCCAGCTTCATATTCCAGATGTACTTGTTGAAGACGGTCACATTGAGGTTGTCGAAGTTGCCGGTCAGAGTTGTGCGGGTCGGGTCCGGAATGGCGCCGATCAGATTGCCGGCGATGCGGCTGAATCGAGTCCGCGGTATGGTTTGTGCCGGGAAGGGCTGACGGACGTTGCCTGCCGTGGTGAGCGGGTCATAGACCACCTGAGCTGCCGCCAGTTGGCCGAAATCGCCGTTCTTCATGCGGGAAGTCGGCACGGTGCTGACCACGGCCGAAGCGGTCACCGGGCGCTTGTCCTTCGAGTACGTGAAGAAGAAGAACGTCCGGTTCCTGCCGTCATAGACCTTGGGGATGTAAATGGGCCCGCCCACGCCGGCGCCCATTTCGTTGAACCGCTCTTTGGGGCGCGCGCGGCCGGAGGCGTTGAACGCCCACGCGTTGGCGTTCCAAATATCGCGGCGCATGTTGTAGAACAGCGTGCCGTGAACATCGTTGGTGCCGGATTTGGTGACGTAGATCTCAATGCCCCCTCCAAACCGGCCGTATTCAGCGTCGTACGTGGAGGTGAGCAGTTTAAACTCCCCGAACATTTCTGCCGCGGGGAAGTTAAAGGAGACACCGCCGGATTCCGGGATCGTGGCCGAAGCGCCGTCAATGAGGATCTCCTGCGCGCGCCCGCCGGACCCGGAAACCGACAGCTCCGCGCCGGGATTCACACCGGGCATGAAGTTGACGAATGCTCGTGGATTGCGGATACCGCCCGTGAACAAGGGCAGAGTGTTCATGAACTGCGTCGAGAGGCTTTGCCCGCGCTGACTGGAGGTGGTCTCGATCAGGGGCACTTCTCCGCTAACCTCCACGGTCTGGAGCACATCGCCAATCTCCAGGCGCAGGTCCAGTTCCTGCCTGCTGGCAATGCGGATCTCCACGCCGCTGCGGGTGAGTTTCTTGAAGCCAGTTTGCTCCACGGAGACCGAGTAGCGGCCCACGGGCACGGCAGGAAGTACGAATATGCCCGCTTCCGAGCTTACCGTCTCCAGTTTCGCTCCGGTGGATTCGTTTCTGGCCTCGATTTTGGCGCCAGGAACGCGGGCTCCGTTCGGGTCAGTAATCACCCCCGAAATGGACCCGGTACTGACCTGGGCCAGACTGACTGCTGCGCAAATGAGCGCAAGAAGCGCAATTCTACTTGCTCGCTGCATACTTAGGCGGTCCTTTGAGTGAGATGGAAACAAACGTTGAGTCAATTTTATGGTGCAATCCTCATAAGGTCAAGCACTAAGTGAGGATTAAGAGCGTAGGACGGCAGGGAATATCCGGAACTCACCAAGCTGAAACAAATGCCACACGTCAAACCAACGACTTGCGTGCCCACGTGGGGCAACTTCAGTTTGCATAACGGGTTGTTCAGCAGCCTCCCAAGCCTGTCCGGTATGGCTGCATACTACACTGGAAGCCACTATGAAGAACCACCAGCATGTCCTGTCTGAAATCGATGCGACGTGCCGCGAGTTGGCGGACCCGGAGCAGTCAGCCCGCTATGCTCGCTACTTCACCGAAGGTTACGATGCCTATGGTGTGGACCATAAGGCGCCTGCCTGGCTGCAAGCAAGGCAGCGCTGGTTCGACTCCCTTGCCGCTGGCGGCTTGCCGGGTTTCCTGGAGTTGGGGAAAGCGCTGTTTTCTACCGGGAAATACGAGCACGGCGCCCTCGCCATCTGGTTTGCAGCCCAATTCCGCGACCGGATTGGACCGCGCGCTTTCACGCTCATTGGCCAATGGTTCGACGGCGGTGTCCGGAATTGGGCGCACACGGACGTCATTTGCGGGGAACTGCTGTCGCCACGTCTGGGGGTGGGCGCCGTTAAGTTCAACACGCTGGCGAAGTGGCCGCAATCCCCTCACAAGTTCAAGCGGCGGGCAGTTCCTGTGGCAATGCTGGGATTGCTGCCAACTGGCTCGGACTGCCAGCCCTGGCTGGATTTCCTGCGCCCGCTGGTGCATGATCCCGAGAAGGTCGTGCAACAGGGATTGGGGTGGTTTCTTCGAGAAACTTGGAAGCAACAGCCGAAGCCGGTGGAAGCGTTCCTGCTTGAGTTTCGCGACTCCGGCCCTCGGGTCATCTTCCAATACGCCACCGAGAAGATGACTCCGGCCGAAAAAGGGCGATTCCGAAGACAAAAGCCGAAGCGCGGGAGTTAGAAAAAGAGCTACTCATTTATCCGGCTTGCCAAGCGATGAAGACGGCCGGTCTACTGTAAGTAACTGGGCGGCGCGAGATGATGCCCGGAGACAGTGCGCACCGGACTATAGCACGTGGTTACAGCGCAGGGGCCGCCGGCCCGGCGTTGCCTGCAAAGGCTCGGCCGGGCCGGGTGTCAAAGCTGCTCAGGTGATCCCCCTCAGAAGAGGAACTTCAAGCTGAGTTGGATACGCCGGGCGTAGTTGGCCTGGTTGGCGGCGCTGACCACGCCGAAGGCGACGGCGGTCGGCGTGGTGTTCGGAGCCGGCAACAAGGGGTGGTTGAAAGCGTTCAGGAACTCGGCCTTGAACTGGACGTCTTTGCCTTCAGCGATACGGGTGTTCTTGATGAGCGAGAAGTCGTAGTTGTTAATGTTGTCGGCGCGAATGAACCCGAACCGCAGCGGAAACGTCCTGACATTGGAAGCGAGCTGCAACGCCGAGGCCCTTTCGAAGCCCGCGTCGGTGTTGAACCAGCGGGATGTGGTCTGTTGGCCGGACGGAAGGCGGATGCTCCCGATATCCGGTCCGTTGAAGATGATATTGCCCCAGCCCAACGGCGCTCCGCTCTGATAGGCGTAGACGCCCGAGATCTGCCAGCCGCTCACGATCTTGGATAAGAACGGGTTCACGTTGGCCAGCAAACGGCGGCCTCTGCCGAAGGGAAGTTCGATGATCCCGCTGGCCGCCAAACGGTGCGGGCGATCGAAATCCGAGATGACCTCGACGGGCCGCGGATCATCCTGGTTCAAAACCTCGGAGGCCTGCATGTACTTGGAGAACGTGTAGCTGGCCATCAGCGTGTAGCCCATGGAGAATCGCTTCTCGACCTGCGCCTGAAGCGAGTGATACCAGGAATAGCCGTCATGCCTGGTCCAACTCACGCCGTCGAAGTGAGGGTAGGGGCGAAGCAGCCTTTCCCGCGCTATGGTCGTCCCTGTGAGCGCGCCGATGGCGCCCGCCGGAAGTTGTCCGGAGAACGGGTTTGGCACCATGGCGGACAAGTAGTTGATGGTGGGTTGATCGCGCACCGGGCTCTTGCTCAAGTACTGCTGGGGGGTCACATTGAGATTCTGGCCCAGCTCGATGTGCGTTCCGCGGTTGGCGACATAGCTGAGCTCGGCGACGAAGCCGCCGCGCAACTCCCGCTGGAAGCCGGCCTGCCACCGCTGCATATGCGGCATCAGGGGCTTCTGGTGGAAAAAGGAGATGCCCTGCCCGACAAACGTCTGCGCGCCCAGGGCCGCTCCCAGCGGTTCCAGGATGCCGTTGGGGAAAGGGTTGGACAGGGTCGAGACGAACGTCAGGCCGTTATCCAGACTGGGGATCAGCGGCGTGGTGCGGCTGAAGCCGGTCTGGATGACATCGCCTCGGCGCTGGCCCAAGAAGCCGTAAAAGATGCCATAGCCGCCGCGCAGCACGGTCTTGCCGGTGAGCTTGTAGGCGAAGCCGAACCGCGGCATCAGGTTTAGCTTGGGCGCCTCGTACAACCCCCGGGGCAACCCACCCTCGCCCGCAAAAGTCAAACCGCCCCGGACGTTGAACTGGCTGGCGGGAACTTCCGGAGTGGGGTTTCGCGCATAGTTTTCCCTTACGCGCGCCTCGATGGGTTGCACGAAGCCGAAGTCCAGGCCGCGCACGCTGCGGTTGAAGCGCTCGGTAAGCGCGCCTTCGAACTCCCAGCGTAAGCCGAGATTCAGGGTCAGGCGCGGGCTGACTTTCCAATCGTCGTGGAAGAAGAAACCCCAAGACGTGGATTGCTCCGCATAGCTGGCCCTGCGCTCGACCAAGCTGTTGGAGGGCGACGGCAACCCCAGCACCAATGAGGCCACGGACTGGCCCAGTTGCTGCGGGGCGGTGGGGGAATTATCCAGCGGCCCCCGGGTCCAGGTGGAGTCGAAATTGAAGCGCCCGGTCATGTCGTTGCCGAAGAAAAAGCTATTCTCCCGGTAGGCGCGGAATTCCATGCCAGCCTTGAGAAAGTGTTGACCCTGCGCTTTCTGGAGCGTGAAGTTGAGCGAGTGGATGTCGTTGGGGCGCCATTCGCTGCCGACGCCGGTGCCCTGATAGGTGCCGCCGGGAAAATCAATGCGTGGAAACGTGCGGATTTCCTTCGGTATCAGGTCGTTGTAAGCCTTGGGGAAGCCCAGCGTGGTGAGGTCGAAGCCGTCGGCGCCCGGATTGGATCTGGTGACCCGGATGAACCGGTTGTAGCCGTACCTGACATTCATCACCGTCGTGGGGGTGATGGTGTACACATCGTCGATCACCGCGGCCCGCGAAAGGAACTGGAACCACTGGCCGGTGGCGATGTTATAGAAGTAATTGTTGTAGTCGCTATCCCGGCGGTAGAAACTGCCGCGTACGAACAAGCGCTGCCGGTCGCTCGCGGCGTGATCGAATCGACCCGTGTGGGTGTAGTACTTGGCGCGCTCCTTCAAACTGGCATCTTCGTAATTGTTGGTGCCGTCGGCCCGTCCCGGGGTGAGCGGCTTGGGGTAGAAGTCGAGGATCTTCCTGCCGACGGGGCTGTGCAGCGACGCCGGGATGATGTTGCCCGGGAACGGGTCCGACTGGATACGGCCGCCCGCCGCTGGGCGGCGCGTAAACGGGTTGTAGACCTGGTACTGCGAACCCAGCGCCAGCAGATCGGAGTAATCGCCGGCCTTCATCTTCTCGGTAGGCACCGTGAAGGTACCGTTGTTGCGCGGCCGTGCCTCGTGAATGCCCTCATAGCCCCACATGAAGAAGGTCCGGTTGCGGCCGTCATAGATCTTGGGCAGCCACACCGGACCGCCGGCGTGTCCGCCCCAGCGGTCGTAAGTGAAATCCGGGCGGGCTATTCTGTTGGCGTTGGCGAAAAAGTCGTTGGCGAACAGGCCCGGCGCCATCTTGGTGTAATAGGCGGTGCCGTGAAGTGCGTTGGTGCCGGACTTGATGCTGATATTGGTAACGCCTCCCTCAGTCTGTCCGAAGCTGGCGTCAAAGGTGGCCGTCTGAACCTTGAATTCGGCCACGATGTCGGCCGGCGGGACGTAGGAGGCGATCACCTCGCCGCCGCCAGCCGTGGCGGTGCTGGGCGCGCCGTCCAGGGTGATGTCGCTGCGGTTGGCCCGCGTGCCGTCAATGGTGTAGCCGACGATGTGAGTGGGCTCGAAGGGACGGTCCAGCCTGGGATCGCGCGTGAACGTGACGCCGGCGGCCAGCCCAATGAGCTGGTAAGGGTTGCCGTGCGCCAGCGGCAGGTCGGCGATCCTGCGCGAATCCACCACCCGGCCGAGCGAGGCCGAGGCCGTCTCCAGCAGCGGCGTCTCGCCGGTGACGGTGATGCTCTCGGTGGACTGACCGACCTCCAGGGTGATGTTGACTTCGACCCGGTCGTTGACGCGCACCTCCAGGCCGTCGCGGACCAGTTTCTTGAAACCGGGTGCCTCGACCGCTACGTGATACAGGCCGGGAATCAGGTACGGGGCCTGGTAAAAGCCCTCGCTATTCGTCACCAGCGAGAGCTTTGTCCCCATGGCTGTGTTGGTGACTTCGACCGCGGCGCCGGGGATGACCGCGCCGCTGGCATCAGCCACCCTGCCGACGAGGGTGCCGCGGGCCTCCTGAGCGAGAAGTCCAGTCTGCCAGAGCGCCATGAGCGCCAGGCAGAGGAAGAAGACGGTAATGCGAAAACGGGAATTCATATTCACTCCTCCAGTGGTTCCGGACACACGCTCAACGCAATTGCGCCGCCGTCCCCGGAACCGATCGGTGACCTCACAATGTTGAAGAACTCGGACTGCGGGAACCCAGGGCGTCCCCAGTACCGTGGGACTTCCCGCAACACCACTATCAACGCGCAGCAAGAAGCGCGTCAAGGTCTAACGGCAGGACTACTACTGTTTCGCTATGCAAAACATCCCACTTCGGCCAGCGCCGTCCGTAAAACCAAAGAAGAACACTTCTTCCAAATACAATGAGCCGCATCCGGAAACATCCGTTGGCCGAAGGCTGGACAAATCCGTTTTGCTGTGAAAAACTATTCCAGACTGCAAAACAAAGCAGGAAACTGAAGAGTCGAGGACTTTTGGGACGTCTCCTATGGCCGCCGCCAACCATCATCGCTACCTGGTGAAGTCGCTCTTGCACGCCGCCCGGGTGCTGGAATGCTTCACGCACCCTGCGGAGACGCTGCGCCTGCGCGAGATTGTAGACCGGTCCGGTCTGACCAAGGGGACGTGTTTCCGGCTGTTGTACACGCTGCACCACTGCGGATTTGTCGAAAAGGTAGGCGAAAACCAGTACAAGCTCATGTGGCTGGCCCGCGCCAAGAAGCGCTGGCGGGTAGGCTACGCCGCGCAGGGGCAGGATACTTCCTTCACGCAAGAGGTGCTGGCTGGTCTGGTGCGCGCCGCCGAAAGGGAGCAACTGGAGTTGATTGTGGTCGACAACCGCTACCAACCGAAAGTAGCCCTGAGGAATGCGGACCACCTCATACGGGAACGCGTGGATCTGGTGATTGAGTTTCAAACGGACGAATCCGTGGCGCCTGCCATTTCGGCGAAGTGTTTGGAGGCAGGCATCCCGATGATCGCTATCGACATTCCGCACCCCGGGGCCACCTACTTCGGAGCCAACAACTATGAGGCGGGTCTGTTAGCGGGCCGCTGGCTGGGGAAATGGGCGCTTAAACATTGGGCCGGAGAAGTGCATGAGATTCTGCTGGTGGAACTGGGGCGCGCGGGATCACTGCCGCGGGCCAGGATGCGCGGTGCGCTGGACGGCATCCGCGAATCCTTAAGGGAGACCGAGCCCTGCCCCGTCAGCCAACTCGACGGGGACGGGCAGTTCAAGACTGCGCAGGAAGAGGTTCGAAGATACCTGCGAGTATCCAAGGCCAGGCGCGTCCTGATGGCCGCTGCCAATGACCCGAGCGCGCTCGGAGCGCTGCGAGCCTTCGAGGAAGCCGGCCGGGCGGCGGGCGTTGCGGCGGTTGGGCAGAACGCCGAGCCGGAAGCGCGCGCCGAATTGAGGCAGGCGCGGACACCGCTGATTGGCTCGGTAGCGTTCTTTCCGGAAAGGTACGGAGACGGCCTGGTGCGGCTGGCTCTGGACATCCTGGCGCGCAAGGCTTTGCCGCCGGCGGTGTTCGTCAAGCACCGGCTGATCACGCGCGACAATGTCGATCGCTTCTATCCGAATGACACCCTCTTTGGTATCCAGGGTTTCAAACTCCCCCACCAACCCTCGGAGGCACATCCTCCCGAATCCTGAGATCTCGAATCTAGACATTCTTGATGGAGATTAGGTTGATGTGCTAATCTCCCCTGTATGGGTCCCGTCACGGCAGACCGGCGGTTGTCGCACCTTCGCGCCCTGGAGGCTGAGAGCATCCACATCATCCGGGAAGTGGCCGGGCAGTTTGCGCGCCCCGTACTGCTGTACTCCATCGGCAAGGACAGCTCCGCGATGCTGCACCTGGCGCGAAAAGCGTTCTACCCGGGCGCCCTCCCGTTTCCGCTGCTCCATGTGGACACTACGTTCGAGTACCCGGAGCTGATCGAATTCCGGGACGCCTTCGTGAGGCAGATAGGCGCCCGGCTGGAAGTGTACACAAACCAGGCAGCCATCGCCGCGGGCGCCAACCCTTACGCTCTGGGAACGGCTAAGTGCTGCTCGCTGTTGCGCACACGCGCTTTGGTGGACGCACTGAAGCAAGGCGGTTACGACGCTGCGCTGGGAGGGGCGCGGCGCGACGAGGAACGGTCACGGGCCAAAGAGCGGGTCTTCAGCTTCCGTGACGTCAACGGGCACTGGGATCCTAAGAACCAGCGTCCGGAGTTGTGGAACATCTACAACGGGCGCGTGGACCCGGGCGAATGCATCAGGGTGTTTCCGCTCTCCAACTGGACCGAGCAGGACGTCTGGAACTACATCCAGCTGGAGAAGATACCCCTGGCGCCTTTGTACTTCGCGCGGGAGCGGCAGGTGATCCGGCGCAACGGGAGCCTGATCCCGCTGGAGACTAACGTAGCGGTTCAGCCGGGTGAGCAGCCCGAGCCGGTGATGTGCCGGCTGCGTACGCTGGGATGCACGCCGTGCTCAGGAGCCATTCCCAGCGGCGCGGACACAGTGCAGAAGATCATCGACGAACTGACCGCCTTTCGCCGGTCAGAACGCGAGAACCGGTTGATCGACCACGATCAGGACGGTTCGATGGAATTGAAAAAACGCGAGGGCTACTTCTGATGGCTGCGGTTACGGAGCCGGTGACGACGGATGCAAACCTCCTGCGGCCCGCGGAGAGCGAGAAGACCTTGCTGCGTTTCTTCACCGCAGGGAGCGTGGACGACGGCAAATCCACGCTCATCGGCAGGCTGCTGTTCGACACCAACGGCGCATACGAAGATCAAGTGGAAGCGGTGCGAAACAGCAAAGTGAACCGCGCCGCGCACGGTGTGGATTACTCGCTGCTGATGGACGGCTTGCGCGCCGAGCGGGAACAAGGGATCACCATCGACGTAGCCTACCGGTACTTCGCCACTCCGCGCCGGAAGTTCATCATTGCCGATACGCCCGGCCATGAGCAGTACACGCGCAACATGGCTACGGGCGCATCCACCAGTGAAGCCGCCGTGATCCTGCTGGACGCCCGCAAGGGTGTGCTGCGGCAGTCGCGCCGGCATGCGTTCATAGCGGCTCTGATGGGCATCCGCCACTTCGCAGTGGCCGTCAACAAGATGGATCTGGTGGGTTGGTCGCGCGAGGTCTTCGACTCCATCGCCGCTGAATTCCAGACACTGGCCTCGCGGCTCGGACACCCTCGGATGACCTTCATCCCGCTTAGCGCGCTGGAGGGCGACAACGTGGCCTGGCGCTCGGCGCGGATGGAGTGGTACGAGGGGCCGAATTTGCTCGAATGGCTGGAAACCGTGGAGCCGGGTCACGCGGGGGAGGCGAGCGCGTTTCGAATGCCCGTCCAGATGGTGATCAGGCCGTCGGCGGAATTCCGCGGGTTTGCCGGTCAGATCGCGACGGGGCGCGTGGCGGTGGGAGACGCCGTCGCGGTGGCGCCTTCCGGGCGCGCGTCGCGCGTGAGCCGGCTAGTTTCCTTTGACGGGGACCTCCAGGAGGCGTTCGCGCCCCTGTCGGTCACCGTGTGCCTGGAAGATGAGGTGGACATCAGCCGGGGTGACTTGCTCTACACCACCCGGAACGCGCCGGAAGTGGCCCGCCGGCTGGAGGGCACTCTCGTCTGGATGAGCGATGAGGCTCTGGAGACTGAGCGGACTTACCTTTTGCAGCAGGGGGCGAATATCGTGCCAGCCCGCGTCACGGCGCTGCTTGACCAAACCGACGTAGACACTTTCGCCACGGCGCCCTCGCAGCAATTGAAACTGAATGAAATAGGCCGCGTGCGGCTGGAAACATCCAGGCCCATTCCTTTCGATGTGTTCAGCACGAACCGGTCGACGGGCAGGTTCATCCTGGTTGACCCGCTCACGAACGCGACCATGGCGGCAGGCATCATCGAGCGCGGCGAGGGCGCGGCGCGCCGCAGGGCAGGCGACCGGTTCAAACCTGACCCACTGACGCCCGCGGAGCGGCAGGCGCGCTTCGGGCACTCGGCCGCAACGGTTCACCTGCCGGGCCGGTCCTCTGCCGCTGACATGCTGGAGAGACTGCTGTTCGAGCACGGCTGCCACGTAGTCCGTTTGCGCGGCGAGGAGGGGCGCCTTGCGGAGACTCTGATCGAATCCGGCGTGATCGTGATCCTGGACGCGGATACGATCGGCGGCGACCAGAACCTGCCCGAGGACGACGAGGCTGCCGCCAGACTCGTAATGCGAAGGCTCGAGACGAGAGGAGTGATTTCGAGCGGCGCCGTGGAGCAGGGTGAAGGGATATGAGAAGCCGGGCAACGTTTCCAGCCGGCTCAGAGCGGCTGGCAAACAGAAACCCTGGAAGGCTTGACAGAAAGGCGAAGTGATGGCAGATCTGCTGACCCGAGCTCAGGAATTGATCAGCAAGCACGCACGAGGCAACCTCTGCCTGACGTGCAGTTTTCAGGCCGAAGACGTGGTGGTGCTGGATCTGCTGCGAACAGTCCGCCCGGATGTCCCGGTGTTGTTCCTCGACACCGGGTACCATTTCGACCAGACCATCGAGTACCGTGATCGCATTTCCACAGCGTGGGATTTGAACCTGGTGAACCTCACACCGCAGGAGAGCGTGGCGGAGCAGGAATCCCGCTCGGGGCGCTTATATGAGACGGACCCGGCGCGCTGCTGCGCCCTCCGCAAAGTGGAGCCGCTCATGGCTGGGCTGGCTTCTTATGATGTCTGGTTCACGGGTCTGCGGCGCGAACAGTCACCTACTCGCGCGGGCCTCCAGGAGGAGGAATGGCACCAATTGCCGTCCGGGCGTCAAGTCCGTAAGGTGAGTCCGTTGGCGCATTGGAATTGGCAAGACGTACAGGCGTATATGGTGGTGAACGATATTCCGCGTCTGCCGCTCTATGACGAAGGCTATGTGAGCATTGGCTGCGCCCCCTGCACGGCGAAACCCGCTGAAGGAGCCCACGCACGCTCAGGCCGGTGGGGCGGGCAGAAGCTCGAGTGCGGAATACACACGTTCACGCAGGTAGCGCCGAAAGGCTGAGCACCGGCTATGCGCCGCATCCGCGGCGGACTTCGCGCAGGATTGACTGAATCTGTTCCAGGCCCGCGAAACGCCTTCGCGGCATTTCCCGAGAACCGCCGACGCCACGTGCGCCATTGACATGCGCGCCACCCCTGGATAGGATGCCTCCAGGCCGGCCCGTGTATTACCCGCCGGCATCATCACACCCGGAGAACGAAATGAAGATCGGTTTCCACACGGATGCATTCAACAGCGCTTACTGGAACTTCGAGCAGTGCCTCCAGTGGGCCCAACGCAACCAGGTCGAGTACATCGAATGCGGAGCCATCGATGGCGTCAGTTGGATTCACGGTTTGGGCTATCAACCGCACGTCGCGCTGTGGGAGGACCCGCTGTTGCTGCGCGCGAAGATGGAGCGCTACGGAGTGCAGTTTTCGCAATTGGACGCAGCCTTCCCGCTGTCTCTGCCGGAGGGCGCGTCGCTCGGTGTGGAATACGCCCTTCACGCCATTCGCTGGTCGAAGCTGGTTGGCTGCCCGCGCGTGGACACCACCGACGACCGCCATGCGCCGGAGGGCATGACGGACCGGGAGACCATGGACCACATGCGGCGCATCTACAAACAGATTCTGAAGGCCGCCGAAGCCTATCAGATAGTAATCAACATCGAGCCGCACGGACACTACACCACCAAGCCGGAGTTCATGGAGGAGATGCTGTCGTTCGCTGATTCCCCTTACCTCGGACTGAACATGGACACGGGCAACACCTACATTGCAGGGCAGGATCCGGTGGAGTTTCTCAGCCGGTTTTCCGGCCGAGTCAATCACGTGCACATCAAGGACGTGAGTCCCAGCCTGGCCGCTGCCGCCCGGGGCGATTTGACCGGCATCGCTGTCAGCCACTGCGCCATCGGAGAAGGCGTCAACGCGGACAACATCCGCCGCTGTTTGGAACTGCTGAAGCAGAGCGGGTACGACGGCGTCCTCAGCATGGAATGCGAAGGGCAGGGCGGCCCGATGATTGAACGAAGCCTTGGTTGGTTGCGCGAGGCGATGTCCTCGGCAGCCGCCCAATCCGGAGCCTGACGGGGAGACAACTCTATGCGAAGAATGCCGGGCCTCATTCTGCTGTGCCTGCCCTGGCTCTGCGCGGCGCAGCCTGAAACAGCCCGCGTGCGGGCGCTCGTCCTCACCGGCGAAACCGACCTGCCCTATCATGACTGGCGTCAGACCACGCCGTTCCTCAAGGGCATCCTGGCAGGCACGGGCCGGTTTGAAGTGAAGGTGCTCGAGGAGGTGCGCGGCGTGACGGCGGCCACTCTCGCGAGCCATGACGTGCTGGTGCTGAACTACAACGGGCCCCGCTGGGGAGAGGCCACCGAGCGCGCCGTGGAAGAGTTCATCCGTTCAGGCAAAGGCATGATCGCCGTGCATGGCGTCAGTTACGGCCATTTCTTCGGGATGGTGATGAAGGAACGGTGGACGGCTGACCCGGCGGGTGATCCGGGCTGGACGGCGTATGCCGACATGCTCGGCTCCACCTGGAAGCCGGAGAACATCGGCCACGGCGCCAGGCACATCTTTCCGGTCAAGTGGGTGGACACCGAACACCCCATCAGCAAAGGCCTGGAACCGGTTTTCATGGCGAATGACGAACTGTATCACCGCATGGACCTGAAGCCGAATGCCCACGTGCTGGCGCGCGCTTACAGCGACCCGAAGACGCGCGGTACAGGGCGCGAAGAGCCGGTGATCTGGACAACGAGCTTCGGTCAGGGAAGGGTCGTGCACATGACGCTGGGGCACGACCTTTCGGCGATGGTTCAAACCGGGTTTGCCACTGCCTTCGCACGCGGTGCGGAATGGGCCGCCACCGGAAAAGTCACGCTGCCGGTTCGTATTGAGGCGATTCCATCACCGGCGAGCGGCGCCGTGAGGGTACTCGCCGTAACCGGCGGCCATTCCTTCCCCACCGCCTTTTTCGGGCTTTTTGAGGGGTACGACGACATCGCCTGGACGCACGCCGGCTCACCTCGTGAGGCGTTCACGGCGAGGATGGCAGAGAGATTTGACGTTGTGGTGCTCCACGATATGCATGAGGATCTCGCGGAGCCGCAACGCGACAACCTGCGCAGATTCGTAGAAAGCGGGAAGGGTGTAGTCTCCACCCATCACGCCATCGTCAACTACACGGCGTGGCCCTGGTGGCATGAGGAAGTGGTGGGCGGCAAGTTCTTCACCAAAGCCACTCCGGAGCACCCGCAGTCCGAGTACAAGGAACACGTTGAGATGGTGGTGCTGCCGGCGGCGGGTCAGGGCGCGCACCCTATCCTGCGGGGCGTCGGGCCATTGCCACTGGTCGATGAAACTTACCGCAAAATGTGGCACTCGCCTCGCATCACCGTGCTGATGGAAACCAGCCACGCGTTGAACGACCGGCCGGTGGTCTACATCGGTCCGCACCCCAAAGCGCGCGTCATCTACATCCAACCGGGCCACGGCGAGGAAACTCTGAAGCACCCCGGATACCGCCGGCTGGTGCGCAACGCCATTCTCTGGGCGGCGGGGCGCTAGGCGCCGGCTCTGACTCCTCGCGGAGCCAGAGGGAGCGAGCGCAGGCGGATTCCCGTGGCGTCGAAGATGGCGCTGCCGAGCGCGGGCGCGAGCGCGCAAATGGGCGTTTCGCCGCCGCCCGCGGAGGGCAGATCTTTGCGGTCCAGCAGCACGACGTCGATCGGAGGAACGTCGCTGAAGCGCGGCACGCGATAACGCGAGAAGCGCGGGTTGAGCATCCGGCCGTTCTCGAATTCGACGGCTTCAAACAACGCTCCGCCGATGCCCATCATGATCATCCCCTGCACCTGGTTTTTCAGATGATCGGGGTTCACCACGGCGCCGCATTCGAAGGCCACCACCACTTTGCGGATGGCGACAGCCCCGCTCTGCGGCGACACCGACACCTCGACGCAATTGGCCACATAGCTGCCCTTTTCGAAGCCGCCCGCCAGGCCATAGCCGTGGTGCGGAGCGGGCTTCTTGCGGTTGTTCCAGCCGAAGCGCGCCGCGGCGGCTTCAAACACGGCGCGCAGACGCGGGTCGGTCAGGTTGCGCAGCCGGAATTCGAGCGGATCCAGCCGCGCGGCGAGCGCCAATTCGTCCATGTGCGTTTCGCGGGCGAAGAAGTTGGCCGGAGCGGCGAGAGCGCGGTATGAACCCTGCCGCAGCGGAGACTGAACGGGGTGATATTGGATGAGCTGATTCGGAACGTCGTAGAGCGTCTGAATCCCGGCGCCGCCCGAGTTGTAGTTGTGGAACTCCCACGCTGTCAATCTGCCGTCCGCGCTGATGCCCGAGGAAACCTCGATCACGCCTGCCGGCCGGAAGTAAGCCCAGAGAAACTCTTCCTCGCGCGTCCAGACCAGTTTGACCGGACGTCCCGCCGCTTTGGCCAGCCGCGCTGCTTCGACAGCCGCGTCGCCGCTGTGTTTGCCTCCATAACCTGAGCCTGTGTCGGGCACGATGACGCGCACCCGGTCTTCAGGCACCCCTAGCGCCGAGGACAGCTCGCTGCGGACACCGAAGGGCCTTTGTGTGCCCGTCCAGACGGTGAGTTTGCCGTCCTTCCATTCAGCCAGCGCAGCACGCGGCTCGAGCGGCGCGTGCGCGATGTATTGCAGCATGTAGGTTTGTTTTAACTTCTGCGCGGCGGCGGCCATGCCTGCTTCCATGGAGCCGCGCCGCGTGCCGCCCTCACTGCGGCCTTCCGTTGCCTTGGACTTCAAATAGGTGAAGATGCCTCGCGAAGAAGGCTGTGGTGAGGTGTTCCACTGAGCGCGAACCAGCCTGGCTGCCTCGGCTGCTTCTTCCGGCGTCGCCGCCGCTACACCGACGAAGTCACCCTCGTGCAACGCCGTCACGCCCGGCAAAGCCTGGGCGGGTTTCAGGTCGACTTCGGCGAGCGTGGCGTTCCAGGCGGGAGCCCTCACAACTTTGCCGTGCAACATGCCGGGCAGTTTCATGTCCGAGACGTACTTGTGCCTGCCGGTGACGAAGTCCCGCCCGTTCACCTTGGGGATGGACACTCCGGACACTTTCCACTGCGCTGCGGGTGTCAGGGCGGTTTCGGCGGGGATGGTTTGTGTCAGCTTCTGACCCTTGGCCAACTCGGCGTACGCCAGCGTTTGGTCCGAACCGGAACGCCGTATGCGTCCCTCCGCGGCGGCCAACGTGGAGCGTTCGGCACCCCAGCGCTCGGCAGCCAACCCGATGAGGATTTCGCGCGCGGCGGCCGCGGCTTTGCGCAGTTGGGGGGCCATGAAAGGAGTGCTGCGGCTGCCGAACGTGCCCATGTCATAAGGCGTCAGGTCCGTATCACCCATCACCAGGTGGATGGTGCCGAGCGGCGTGTGGAGTTCTTCGGCCACCGCCTGAGCGAGCGAAGTGCGAATATCCTGCCCGACTTCGGTCTTGCCGGTGTAGACCGTCACGCGGCCCTCCGCTCCGATGTGCAGCCAGGCCGAAATCTCCTGAGGCATGGCGCCGCCGGAGCCGCGCTGCCTTGCGCCGGTTTCCTGTGCGTCTACAGACTCTTCGACCAGCAGCACCAGAATGCCGCCGCCGAGGGTTTTGAAAAAGCCGCGCCGCGTTTCAGGCATTGGAGACCCCCTTGCGCAGGGATGACGCCAGGCGGACCGCTTCGACAATCCGCGGGTAGGTGCCGCAGCGGCAGATGTTCCCCTGCATCTGTTTGGCAATCTGGGCTTCATCCGGGTTCGGTGTTTGCCGCAGCAGCGCGGCAGCCGCCATGATCATGCCAGACGTGCAAAAGCCGCACTGCAAGGCGCCTGCTTTGAGGAAAGACTCCTGCAACAGGTCCAGGCGCCCGTTCTGTTCGAGGCCCTCAATGGTGGTTACACGCCTGCCCGCCACCGACGCAGCCGGCGTGATGCAGGAGCGCACCGGTCTGCCGTCCACGAGGACCGTACAGGAACCGCATTGGCCTTCGCCGCAGCCGAGCTTTGCGCCGGTCAGATCAAGGTTCTCCCGCAGGACGTTCAGCAGCGTCCGTCCCGGTGGCGCCAGAATGCGCCGGTGGACACCGTTCACACTGAATTCGATGAGTTGCGACATGCCTACCGTCTCCTTCCACCTGTCCGCTGAAGTGAGGGAACAAGCGGTGGTTCCATCCTAGCGCGGATTCCCGGCCATGCGGCGAACTCTGTTAAGGCGCGCCCACGGTTCCGGAAGTTTCACACAGGCGCCTGCAAAGATAGCCGCACGGAGGGCAGGCTTTGAGCGTTCAGGCAGTTGGCGGGCGGCCTGCGTCAGTAGGAAGTCCGGGCCGCCGCGGCGCAGACCGGGACGCCGTCCTCAGCGCCCGAACGGGCAGACCATATACCCAGTCGATATACCGTACGAAAAGCCTTGCTTGATCGCGTGGGTCGCGCTATAACTACCCATAACTGATGCCAGTGTCGTTGATTAGTCTTAATGTGATCCTGTCCAGTATGTTCTCAAGTGAGCAGCGAAGGTGGACGATTCTGGCAGCGGTGGTTCGGAGTTCTACTAAAGGTTCGGCAAGTGCCGGCTCCAAGAAAGAGAAACAACCATTCGCTTGTCCCGGAGAGTGTCCCTCGTTATGAGGACTGCTGGGCTAAGACAACCGCCGACGGACGGCCGGGCATCAGTGTCCGCGACCACTGCCTGAACGTTGGATGCGTTGCCGAAGCGCTGCTGGAGTTGCTGCCTGGTCACCTGCGTAGGTTGTTGCCCCACGGCGCTGTCACTCTGGCTGCCCTTCACGACGTGGGCAAAGTCTCGCCGGGTTTTCAATCTAAGTGCGAGGCTTGGTTGATTCAGCAGTCCCTGTGGGACGTCGCTCTAAGTCAGGCCTGGTCGTCCGCACGCTGTCCGCCGGCGTGGTGTTCCGGATGCCCGCCACGTGGCGCGGCAACCGCCCGGCGCAGCCGCGCGACACGCGGGTGAAGCAGCAACATTTCAGACTCCAAGGTATGATAGGCGCGAAAGGAGTTCTGATGCGCGGACCTTTAACCATAATCTTGATGGCGGCCGGCTGCACTGCGTTTGCGGCGCAGGCGCCAACGTTGATTGAACTACCCAAACCTGCACTCCGGGGCAAGCTATCCCTGGAACAGACGCTGGCCGAACGCCGCACGGTGCGGGAGTACGCTCCGGAAGCCCTGGAGTTAGGCGAAGTAGGCCAACTGCTGTGGGCCGCACAGGGCGTCACCGACGCCAAGGGCTTCCGCACGGCGCCTTCGGCCGGTGCGCAATATCCCCTGGAAATCTACGCCGTGGCTGCCAACGTGAAGGGGCTGGCGGCCGGGGTCTATCGATACAAACCGAAGGAACATGCACTCGAATTGGCAGCGCCGCTCGAAAAGAGCGACGCGGTGGCCGCTGCGGCTCTCGGAAGGGGTCCGATGAAGGCTGCGCCGATCGTCTTCCTCATATCCGCGGTCTCCGCACGCACAGCCGGCAGATTCAAGGGGAGGACGCAGCGCTTCATCGATTTCGAGGCCGGGCATGCGGCTCAGAATCTGCTGCTCCAGGCTACTGCGTTGGGCTTGGGCGCGGTGCCCATCGGTGGCTTCACTGACCAGGAGTTCAGGCAAGTGGCCCGGCTTGCTGAGGGAGAAGAGCCGCTCTACCTGATCGCCGCGGGGCGCAGGCTAGCGGGACGCTAACAGATGCCTGCGTCCTGAATCCACCGCCGCCTCGTCCGGCAAGGTATTGTTAGGAGTATAGGAGCCAACATGATCAACCGTAGAGAGTTCGTAAAGAGCAGTCTTTTGGGAGGGGCGTTGGCGGCCACGGCCGGAAGTTGGCCCGCCTGGGGAGCAAGAGCTCCGCAAGCCAACGATGTCATTCATCTGGGACCGGACAAGGTCCGGCTTACCCGGCTGGCCATCGGCATGGGCACACGAGGCGGCAGCGTGCAACGGGAACTGGGCGTCCAGGGGCTGGCCGACCTGCTGCACTTTGGCTATGACCAGGGTCTCTTCTTCTGGGAAACGGCGGACAGCTACCGAACCCACGAGCACACCAGGGAGGCCGTCAAGCGCGTGCCGCGCGAGAAAATCACGCTGCTGACCAAGACGCGCGCGCGTACGGCGGACGAGATGCGAGCCGATCTGGACCGTTTCCGCAAGGAAATGGGGACGGACTACATCGACATCATCCTGCTGCACGCGCTTGGCAGGGCGGATTGGCCCGGAGAACGCGCCGGGGCCATGGATGTTCTTTCCGAAGCCAAGGAAAAAGGCATCGTGCGTTCTCACGGCGTCAGTTGCCACAATATCGATGCGCTGCGGACGGCGGCCAAAACGCCGTGGGTGCGCGTCGACCTGGCCCGCATCAACCCTGAAGGCGTGCAGATGGATGCCGATCCGGCCACTGTCACCAGCGTGCTTCGCGAGATGAAGGCTGCCGGCAAGGGCGTCATCGGCATGAAGATCCTCGGCGAGGGCGCTTTGCGCGACCGCGTGGACGAGATGCTGGGCCACGCGTTGAACCTCGATTGCGTCGATTGCTTCACCATCGGACCGGCCAACCGCGGCGAGTTGACGGACCTGATCAAACGCATTCCGCAGGCGGGTCAACGCGCCAAGGCAGCCTGACAGGCCGCAGGGGAAACTCACGAAGAGCGAGTCAGACAGCGCGGGGGCTGACGGCCTGCGCGCAAAGCAACCACTGTGCCGCGCGCGGGGCCCGCAGCCCGAGCCTAGTGAATCCAACTACGTTCGATTTGCTCCAGGGTCTGGCCTTTGGTCTCCGGCACGACACGCCATATGAAGAAGAACGTGAACGCGCAAACCACGCCGTAGAGCCAGAATGCGCCCGCCGCGCCGAGCACTCTCACTAAAGAAAGAAACGTGAGCGTCAACAACAAGCAGGCCAGCCACAGGGTCACTGTGGCGATGGCCATGGCGCGTCCGCGGATGCGCGTAGGGAACAGCTCCGACATGACTACCCAGACTCCCGGTCCCATGCCCACCGCAAAGCAGGCCACGTAGCAGAGAATGATGCCCAGAATCAGCATCGCGCCCGTGGGCCGCAGGTAGAACGCCGTCCCCAGAACTGCCAGGCTGAGGCCCATGCCTCCCGCCGCGCTCAGCAGCAGCGGCTTGCGTCCGAGCCGGTCAATGGCCACTAACGCCACGATGGTGCACAGCAGGTTGGTGAGCCCGATGACGACGTTGGCGAGCAGGGCGCTCGAAGCGCTATTTTGGCCCACCTGTTCGGTGAAGATCAACGAGCCGTAGAAGAGGATCGTGTTGACGCCCGTGATCTGCTGAAGGATGGCGAGCGCGACGGCAATGGTGAGCGGACGCCGCATGCCGGGCTCGAGAAGTTGGCGCAGGGAACCGCTTTCTTCGGCGATGGCGCCGCGGATTTCCTCCATCTGCGCGAGCGCCTGCTGTCTCCCGCTCACGCGCTCGAGAACTCGAAGCGCTTCCGAGTGACGGCCTTCTTTCACCAGCCAGCGCGGGCTTTCCGGCACGCGCAGCAGGCTGAACCCAAACAGCGCGGAGGGAGCCGCCGCCACGGCGAACATCCAGCGCCAACTGGTTGCCCCAAGATCGGCCAGCAGCCAACTCGCCAGATAGGCGCACAGAATACCCACGACGATCGCCATCTGGTTCAAAGAAACCAGCCGGCCCCGTATGTCGGCGGGCGAGATTTCGGCTATGTAGAGCGGAGCCAGCAGGGAGGCCACACCTATCGCGAGGCCACCGGCGAAACGCGCCGCGACGAATTCGGTTAAATCCCGAGGCAGAGCAGCGGCCACGGCCGATAGGGCAAACACGACAGCCGAAACCAGCAGAATGCGGCGTCTGCCCAGCCTGTCGCTCAGCGCCCCTGCGGCCGCGGCGCCGAACGCACACCCAAGCAACAAGCTGCCCGCCGCCACCTCGGTCTGCCAGTCCGTCAGTCGAAACTGGCTTTTCAGAAAGACGATGGCGCCGTTGATGATGGCGATGTCGAAGCCGAACAGGAAACCGCCCAGGGCCGCTACCATCGAGACCAGGTAGACGAAGCGGCGGCTGCCCCGGTCAACGTTGTCAATTGGCATTCTTGCCAGCAGCGGCTACGCGCCACTCCTTTCCGCCGGCACGAACCACGGCGAAATCCCCGCGCGTGCCAGGCGCGGTGGTGGTCTGTAACACGGCGGAGACCGTCCCGCTCGCAACCGGGATGTTCAGGCGCAGAGACCCGGCCTGCCGTTCGGCAGTCACCGCGCCTTGCGGCGCCCGTCCCTGGCGGTACGGCCGGAGCACGGCCACGGTGAAGACCTTCTCCATCGGCTCCGCCGTGGCAGCCTCCACGTGCCACTGAGGCGGTATCTGAGGCCGCCCCGTGTTTTGCAGGTAGCCTGTGTTGGGTTCCGGCTCATAACCCGTCCAGTGCCGGAAAGCGAGTTTCTGCGGCGCGACGTAATCCACCAGCACGCCGGCCGGGCCATGTTCGAGCTTCAGCCTCTGGTCATTCTCCGCCACCTCGAACGGCACGTGACCATGGAGCATCCATTGAAAGGTGCCGGCTTTGGAGGCCTCAATCTCGTCGGCAATCAGCACCACGTCCGGTTTCACGAAAACGACGTGACGCAAGTAGCGGATAAACTTCCCTTCGTAGGCCGCGGTGGCGTCGCCAGCCAGGTAGTCAAAGCCATTCTGGAATTCCCACCGGGCGATCTTGCCGCCGGGGTCAGGACCCACCGGGCGCTGTCCCTGATTGTCAAAGAGCACGGCGTTTTGCGCCCTGGTGTTCCAGCACCAGTTGCGATGAAACGGGCTGCCGTGAATATCCCGGTAAACGTTATTCACCAGCAAGGCGCTGCCATAGGCGTTCAGGGTGAATGAGTTGTGCGGATCATGACCGTGGCTGCGCCGGCCCATCGGGCTTGACTTGAATCGTATCTGCACGTTGTCCGCGGCGTCCAGGAGCGTGCTGTTCAGGACCGCTACGCCGGTTCCTCTGAATACCTTGGAGGGCGGCAGATCGCGCGGCTCCTTGGCCCGCACCGGTTTTTGCGCCCCCCAGAGGAAGGCCATGACGGGTTCGTCGGGCTCGGCCACGATCTTCCAGCGATCCGCCCACCAGGCCCAATACGGGTTTTGCGCGCCGCCAACGAAATATCGCACGAATGCCCAGGATGCGGGTACCGGCCGATGGGAGAGGTCCCCGAATCCCATATCCGGGGAACCCGGAGGCGCCGTGTAGAGAGCGTATTCGCCGAAGTTGGCGAAGAAGGGTTTGCGGTAGCCGTCAATCCCCAGGGCGGTGCGCGCAATCTCCATCCACCAGGTGGCCCTGGAAAGATAGCCGCCCCAATAGGAAAGCCCTTCGTGCCAGCCGCCGTCATCGTCCGACCATACCGGATACGCCGCGAAGAACTTGCTCACGGAGTAGTGCAGGTAGGTGTCGGAATCCGGATCCTCGCCCAGCGTGGCCAACGCGTATTCGGCCAGCTTGTGCCAGGTGCGGTTGCCGTGGCTGTTGTACGGTTGGTTGAGGTGGCCCGTGCCTTGCCGGATTTCCCCGCTCATCCACGCATCTCGCGCCCGGCGCTTCATCACTTGCCGGACCTGCTCTCTTTCCTGCTCGGAAAGCGTGTCGTAGGCCCAGTCATAGACGCGCGGCAACCGGTGCATCATCGGTTTGGCGGCTTCGCAGTTGAGCTTCCAGTTGGTGGGGCCGTCGGGACTCCAGGAGGCCAGGTGCAGGATCCATCTCCGGGCGCCTTCGGCGTACCTGCGCTCGCCCGTCATGCGATACGCAAAGGCCAGCAACTCTGCCTCCCCGGTGGCCTTCAAAGTCTGCACGCGGTTCGACCACCAGTACTCCACCGTGGCGGGGTTGGAGGCGCTGCCCATCACGGTCGGCTCGGGAGTCGGCTCACCGCGCAGGGTCTCATCAGCGCGCTTGAGGATGACGTCAAAGGTGGCCTTGCCGCCGCCCTTGGCCCACTCTTTCAGCCTCGGCAGTTGCGCCGGCGTCACGAACACGCGGGGGCGTCCGGCGGGAACGCGCCGTTTCAACTCCTCGAGAGCCGGTTGCGGAAACTCAGTGGCGCTCGAAGGGACCACGAAGCTGCGGGTACGGCTCCAGGCCGATGCTTTGCCCGCCTGTTCGACAATCTTGTAACGCCAGAAGTAACGTCCAGGCTGCAGAGCGCTGTGATGCGTGTAGACGCTCCAGGGAATGCCGTCCACGGTCACGGCTCCGTTGAAGTCGGCACGGGTCGACCACTGCACGCTGTAGCGCACTGTGCCGCCCGCGGATGCCCAACTCAACGCGGGAGGATTCACCAGCACGGAGGCGCCCTCCGCCGGGCGGTAGCCCCACTCGTCCGGACGCGCGTCCCGGTCAGGTGTGGCGCCGGCAACCAGCAGCGGCAATAGAAGCAGCGAAAGAATCAAGCGGCTCATGCCCATACAGCATACACCTGACCGGCCGGGCCGGAGGCTGAGTCCACAGCGGGCGCGGGGCAAACCGCGGGCGATGCGTTCAGCCGGGCGGTCTGGCTTGCCTCGCGGCGGCATTTGCGAGAAACTGGATTAGTAATTCCTGTTTCCGGGTCATTCGCCTGGGCCGCGGCCATTCAGACCGCGAAATGTATTGAACCTGACAAGCTATAAATCCATGGACATGCTCAACATGCCCCCACTTGCCCTCCTAGCAGGGGGACCGGACGCCCTGAAAATTCCTCTGGCCATGCTGCTGGTGTTCAGCGCGGCGAAACTGTTGGCAGAGGTCTTTGAGCAGATCGGGCAACCGGCGATTGTGGGTGAGATCATCGCCGGCATCCTGATAGGTCCGAGCGTGTTGGGATGGATTTCGCCGGACAATTTCCTGTCCGCGCTGGCCGACCTGGGTGTGATGTTCCTGCTCTTCCGCGTGGGGCTCGAGGTCAAATCCTCCGAGTTGATGCGCGTCGGAGGACCCGCCTTGCTGGTGGCCATGCTCGGAGTGCTGGTCCCATTCGGGCTCGGCTGGGGGATCATGCTGCTGTGGGGCGAGCCTCAGATCGAGGCCATCTTTGTCGGCGCCGCGATGGTCGCCACGAGCGTCGGCATCACCGCCCAAGTTCTTGCGTCGAAAGGTCTTCTACAGCACACGGCGAGCCGCCTCATCTTAGCGGCAGCAGTGATCGACGACGTGCTTGGCCTCCTCGTGCTGGCGGCTGTGAGCAGCATGGCCAAGGGGAAGGTGAATGTCCTCGAATTGCTGCTGACAGCCGTCCTGGCTATCGGCTTCACCTTCATCATCGCGAAGTGGGGGACGACGGCCCTGGGGCGCGCGGTGCCTACGATGGAGGCGCGCCTGCGAGCGGGAGAAGTGCAGTTCAACCTGGCCCTGGTTTTGCTGTTCGGCTTGTCCGTGCTGGCCATTTACGCCGGTGTAGCAGCCATCATCGGCGCGTTCCTCGCCGGCGTAGCCCTGGCTGAGACGGTGAGCCACCGGGTGCACGACCTGGCTCACGGCGTGACTGAACTACTCGTGCCCTTCTTCCTCGCCGGCATAGGTCTGCACCTGGATTTGGCCGCGTTCAAAGATCCCTCAGTGCTCACCCTGTCCGTCATCATTCTGGTGGCTGCCGTCTTCTCCAAGATGGTGGGATGCGGCGTGGGAGCGTATTCCATGGGCTGGCAGAACATGTTCCGGGTCGGCGCGGGGATGGTGCCGCGAGGTGAAGTAGGCATGGTGGTCGCGCAGATCGGCTTGAGCCTGGGGGTAATCCAGAACAAGATCTATGCGGTGGTAGTGTTTATGGCCGTGGCCACCACGCTGGTGGCGCCTCCGATGCTCAAAGCTGCATTTAAGGGCGTGGAAGGCCCCGGGCGCGAGTCGTTCCACCTGGGCTAAGACCTTCACCCCTTTTCCGGCGATTTCTCCTCTGTTCAGGGGATGCCCTGCCGCGACGGTTTCCGTTAACTTTGACAAGGAAAGGAAACCATCGTGGCTGACTTCTATCAAACCGGTGCCGTCACCACTCTGCACCGCCTGAGACGAGATGGCACCGCTCGCGTGGAGGCGGAACTGGAGAAGTTCGCCGGCGCGAATCCGATCGGACTCGTCCTGCCGGCGCTTTACTCGGAATTCGAAACGCCTTCCATGCGGCGCATCGTGGACGAACTGGCCAAAGTGCGCTACCTGCACAGGATCGTCCTGGCGTTGGGACGCGCCACGGCGGACCAATACGCCAAAGCCCGCGATTTTTTCCACGACTTCCCCATGCCGGTGACGTTCCTGTGGATTGACAGCGAGAGGATCCAAAGCCTCTTCCAGATGCTGGCGGAGAGGGGCTTGTCGGCGGGACCTGACGGCAAGGGACGCTCCTGCTGGCTCGCCTACGGCTATATGCTGGCGGCGGGGGATTGCGACGTCATCGCCCTGCACGATTGCGACATCCTCACCTACGACCGCGAATTACTGGCCCGCTTGTGCTACCCGGTCGCCAACCCCAACCTGGGCTTCGAATTCTGCAAGGGGTTCTACGCCAGAGTGACGGACCGCATGCACGGGCGCGTGACGCGGCTCTTCATCACACCGCTGGTGCGCTCCATGCTGACATTGGCTCCCTCGGCCGCCTTTCTGCGGTTCCTGGACAGCTTCCGGTATCCGCTGGCCGGGGAATTCGCCATGCGCGCCAACCTGGCCCGCGTCAACCGGATTCCCGGCGATTGGGGCCTTGAAGTAGGCGTACTGGCCGAGGTCCACCGAAACTGTGCGCTGGGCCGCATCTGCCAATCGGATCTGGCCGACACTTACGAACACAAGCACCAGGCGTTATCGGCAGACGACGCCACCACGGGCTTGAGGCGCATGTCCAGCGACATCGCCAAGGCGCTCTATCGGATCCTGGCCGGAGAAGGTGTCGTCTTTTCCGAAGCCGACTTTCGCGTGCTCCAACTGCGCTATGTGCGGCTGGCAGAGGACACTATCGGCCGCTATTATGCTGACGCCATGCTGAACGGGCTGAAGTTCGACCGCCACGGCGAAGAAGTAGCCGTGGCCACCTTCGCCCGCTGCCTTCAGGAAGCCGCCGCTGAATTCTGCCAGGATCCGTTGGGGAAGCCGCTCATCCCGAACTGGAACCGGGTTCTGGCTGCCATACCTGAGTTTTTCGACCGGTTGCTGGCAGCGGTCGAAAAAGATTCCCGGGAGATGAAGTAGAAGTAGGTCTGCATCCGGGTGAAAGGGGGCACGAGAGATGAGAGAAGGGCGTTTGCCCGCTGACGCAGTGCACGCGGTGGAACGCATTCAAAAAGCCGACATTGTGGTGGGCATCCCGAGCTACAACAACGTTCGCACCATCGGCCACGTTGTGCGGGCAGCTCAGGCGGGGCTGGCGAAGTACTTCCCGCAGTATCACGCGCTGATCGTCAACTCGGACGGCGGCTCCGGAGACGGCACGCGCGACGCCGTGATGGCGGCGCAGCTCGATGATGCCCACCTGCTGATGCTCGCCACCCCCCTGGCTCCGGTTCACCGCTTGTCGGTTCCCTATCACGGCATCCCCGGCAAGGGGAGCGCGTTCCGCATGATCTTCCAACTGGCCCGGGATCTCGAAGCGAAAGCCTGCGCGGTGGTGGACAGCGATTTGCGCTCGATCACGCCGGAGTGGTTCGACCTGCTGTTGCGCCCCGTGCTTTACGGCAACTTCGATTTCGTAGCACCTTACTATCACCGGCACAAGTACGACGGCACCATCACTAACAGCATCATCTATCCGTTGACGCGAGCCTTGTACGGCCAACGGGTGCGCCAGCCTATCGGCGGCGATTTCGGCGTGTCCGCCCGCCTGCTGTCGCGTTACCTGGAGCGGAATGATTGGGAAACAGATGTGGCGCGCTACGGCATCGACATCTGGATGACCACCATCGCGCTCGCCGAGGGATTCCGCGCCTGCCAGAGTTTTCTGGGCGCCAAACTGCACGACGCCAAAGACCCGGGCGCCGACTTGAGCGCCATGCTCCAGCAGGTGGTCGGCAGCGTCTTCCTGTTGATGGACGAATACCAGGGCGCGTGGCGCGCCCGGAGCGGCAGCGAACCGGTGGACTTGTTCGGCTTCCGCTTTGACGTCGGGCTGGATCCCATCGCTGTCAACACGGAACGCATGCTGACCACGTTCCGCCGCGCCTGCGAAGACTTGCGCGAAATCTGGGTGATGGCGCTGCCCAAGGCCACCATGGGAGCGGTGCAGGAGCTCGGGCGCCAGGCGGAACGCGAACCGGCCTCTTTCCATATCCCGGACCGGTTGTGGGCCGAAATCGTGATCGATTTTGCCTGTGCGCACAAGGAGATGCCTCTCGAGCGCACTCACTTGCTGCGCTCGCTGACTCCTCTGTACATCGCGCGGGTGGCCTCCTTTGTCATCGAGACGCGCGAGATGTACGCGGCTCAGGTGGAGGATAGAATCGAACACCTGGCCCAATGCTTTGAAGAGTTGAAGCCTTACCTGATTGCACGTTGGAATGACAAAGACGGGAGGGTGACCCCGCCCAGCGCGGCGCCGGAACAACCCGACAAGTCTACGATGGAGGTGTAAGCCATGATCGAAACCCTCAAACAAATCGTGGAGAAGGCGCTGGAGCGGCTCAGCGACACGGTCACCGCCTACCTGCCTCCCCTGCTGGCCTGCCTCACGATTCTACTGGCCGCTTATTTGATTGCGCTGCTGGTCCGATGGCTGCTCAACCGGATCTTCAAGGGCACCGGCCTGGACCGCTTTCTGCACCAGAGTGGTCTGACGGGCGTGCTTGGCCGCCCGGGGCGTGTCCGCACGACCCGCCTGGTGAGCGGAACCGCCTACTGGGCCATCCTGATTCTGGGCTTCCTCACCGGCTTGAGCGCATTCAACACGGCGCTGACGACGCGCATGGTAGAGACAGTGGTCTTCATGCTGCCGAAACTCCTCACCACGGCGGCTATCCTGCTGGCCGGCGGGTGGCTGGGGCAGTATCTGAGCCGCAGCACGCTCATCTGGGCTTGCAACGAAGGGCTGCCTGCGCCGCGCCGGATATCAGCGGCCGTGCGGATTGTGATCATCTTTGTCGCCATCGTGGTGGCAGCTGAGCATTTGAACTTCGCCCGCAGCGTCTTTCTGGCGGCCTTCGTTCTCCTGGTCGGTGGAGCCGTATTGGCGGCCAGCCTCGCGCTGGGATTGGGCGCTCGAGGCGCGGTGCAGAAGTACCTGCTTTCGGAAGACACCCAGCCGTCCGAACAACCGCGGGAACCTTCAATCCTGGATCACCTCTAGCACGGCCTCATTCCAGCCCTCCGGGCCCGGACGCCGCGTCAGGCGGCCCCGGGGCACGGCGCGCTGAAGCTCTTCCGCGAAGCGTGACCGTATGAGGACGGGCTCGTCCACAACGTTCAGGAAAGCCGCGTCGTTGAGGCCGTCGCCGAGTCCCAGACTCCGCACGCTGCCGTGTTGCTCGACGAACAGGCCCGTCAGGCGTTGTACGGCGGCGGCCTTGCCGCTGGCCCCAAGGATGTGGTGGAAGCGGCCGCCGCGCGTCCATCGCTTGCCTCGCGCCTCAATCGCCTTCAGTAAGGCGCCTGACTTGCTTTCGTCCAGAATCTCAAAGGCCTCGTCGTATTCACGCTTCCGGGCCAGCGCCGCCTCATCGACAGGCAATTGGCATCGGGCCGCCACTTGCTCATCCGTCATGGCGTGGAAAGCCGCGACGGGGCATTGGGTTTGCCGGCTCGCCTCGAGCAAAGATTCCACCAGATCCTCGTAGCGGTCGCCGAGTTCCATCACTTCATAGCCTTCCCGGTGAGCCCCAGACGGGACGGCAAAGGGGAAGTAACCTTCCGGCACAAAGACGGCGCCGCCGTTCTCCACGATGAAGGGGTGGGTATTGCCAGTCGCCTCGCGCCAGCGTTCGACTTCGGCGCGGGTCTTGCTGGTGACGAACATCAGCGGAATGCCGCGCTTGCGAAGCCTCTCGAGAGCCGGCAGGGCCGGTTGGAAGGAGTACGTGTCATGGTCCAGGAGCGTACCGTCCAAGTCCGTGAACACCAGCCACATACTATGCTTAGAATACGAGAGTCGGCCTGCCATGCGGTCGCACACCAGATACATTTTCGCCGGCAGCTTCGGCGCTCTCATTCTCCTGCTCGCCTTTTCGGGCTGGGACGCATTCCGCCGGGGAAGCGGAATCTACGCGGAGTTGGGAGCGCTGTACAGTTCCTATCAGGAGGCTGAAAGGCTGCTGAAGGACGTTGAGTCGGAAACCCGCCTGATTGAAATCTATGCGCGCGATTACCTGCTCGACCCTTCACACATCGCCGGCGAATACTACCGGGGACGATTGCTGGATGCGAGGCGGCGGATACAGTCTTACCTGGCGCGGCTCCAGGCGCTTCTCAGTGAAGAACATGCCGGCCAACTCCAGGCCCTCAGCACTGAGTTGGACGCTTACTGGGAATCGCTGGACCCGCTGTTTGAGTGGAGTCCCCGCCAGAAGATGGTGCTCAGCGCCTTGTTCTTGCGCCAACAGGTTTTGCCCCGCCGGGAGGCCGCACTCGGTCTGGCTGAGGAAGTGCGGCGCCTGAACGAAGCGCACCTGGCGCGGCAGAGACAAGCCGTCACCCGGAGCCAGCAGGAATTCAGACGGGACCTCGCCCGGTTGCTGGCGGTTGGCCTGTCGCTGGCCGTAGCGGTGGCAGCCGTGGGCTTCGTGCGCATCTCCCGGCTGGAGCAGCGCACCGCCCTGGAACGCCGGCGGACGGAGGAGGCTGAGGCGCGGCTGCGCCGGCTCTCCCGGCAACTGGTTGCCGCCCAGGAGGCAGAGCGCAAGTCCATCTCGCGGGAACTGCATGACCAGGTGGGGCAGATGCTGACCGCCCTGCGCTTCCAGTTGGGCGGGCTGGAGAAGCTCAGCAATGGCGCCGAACCCGGGTTCCGGGCGCACTTGGATGAAAGCAAGCGCCTGGCCGAGGACGTCGTGAAGACGGTGCGCGATATTGCGCTTGGATTGCGCCCTTCCATGCTCGACGATTTCGGCCTGGCCCCCGCGCTGGAGTGGCAAGCCCGCGATTTCTCCCGCCGCTACGGCGTACCCGTGGAACTCCAACTGGAGGGAGAGTTGAACCGCCTGCCGGACGGACACCGCACCTGCGTCTATCGCCTCGTGCAGGAAGCCCTCACCAATTGCGCCCGCCATGCACACTCCAAATCAATCCGCGTTGTGGCGCACAGGCACAAGACCGGCATTTCCGTCAGCATTCAGGACGACGGCCAGGGATTCCCCGCCGAACAGCCGCGCGGCCTGGGCCTGGTGGGAATCGATGAACGCGTGCAGGCCTTGGGCGGCTCCATGAACGTCTTCTCGCAGCCGGGCCGAGGAACCGTACTCAGCGCCGAGATTCCCCTGCACACAGGCGGCACCGCGTGAACATAATCCGGGTGCTGCTGGCCGACGACCACGGCATAGTGCGCAAAGGCATGCGCTTCCTGCTGGAGAGCCAGCCGGACATCGACGTCGTGGGGGAGGCGGCCGATGGGCGTGAAGCCGCGCGCCTGGCCGCTGAACTAGTCCCGGACGTCGTCATCATGGACGTCGCCATGCCGCAGTTGAACGGCATTGACGCCGCCGCCCAGATGCTGAAGAGGCGCCCGGGCATCGGCGTCATCATCCTCAGTGTCCATTCCGATGAAAGCTACGTCGCCCGGGCGCTTGCAGCCGGCGCTAAGGGTTACCTGCTGAAGGACTCGGCCGAGGCTGACCTCGCCCGCGCCGTGCGCCTGGTGGCGTCCGGCAAACCGTTCTTCAGCCCGGCTATCGCTGAGACGCTGCTCGAAGACTACATGCGCAACCTGCGCCAACGCGGGTTAAGCGATTCTTATGACCTCTTGACGGACCGCGAAAAGGAAGTCCTGCAATTGCTGGCCGAGGGCAAGACCAACAAGGAAGCCGCCACTCTGCTCGACCTGAGTCCGTACACCGTGGAGAGCCACCGGACGCGGCTGATGCAGAAGCTCAATTTGCACAACACCGCCGAGATCGTGCTTTACGCGGTGCGCAAGAAGATCATCACCTGATCAGGCGCGGCGCACGCGCACGCCGGCTTCGGCAAACAGCATTTCCACGAGGCCGAAGTGTTCGTCGTAGTATTCGCTCGAATACTGGCCCATGCGCTCGGCCGAGACGACCACCTCCGCGATGCCCGCCTGCACGATGGAGCGCGCACAGTCCATACACGGCATGATTTCCACGAAGACCGTGCACCCCTCCAGCGGCGTGCCGCAGCGGGCGGCATTGCAGATGGCGTTGCGCTCGGCATGTTCCATCCACAGGTACTTGGTGGGCCTCACCAGGCGTTCAGGCACGTCATCCCGGATCCCTCGCGGGAAGGAGTTGTAGCCGGTGCTGCGTATCTCGTGCGCCGGTCCTACGATGACGCAGCCCACCTGCGTGTTCGGGTCCTTACTCCGGGCGGCCACCATCCTGCAAATCTCCAGGTAGTACTGGTCCCAACCGGGAACCTGCCGCGCCTTTGGTTGCTCTGCCATATCCCCTCGCATCAGTGCGATCCTGCCGGAAAACGGGCGGCCCGCCCTTCAGTCATCCGCAACGCCCGCACTCTTCGCTGCACTCTTCACTTGATACCACGCGGCCGGCCGCGGTGTGCTATTCTCCATCCACGGGAGACGCACTGCATGATGATCCGAACACTTGCTCTGGCACTGGCTTGTCTGGCTGGTCTGGCCGGGCCCACCATGGCCCAGGTGGCGCAGCGTAAGGCGCTGACGCTGGAAGGAGCCAAACAGATTGCCGCAGCCGCTGAAGTGGAAGCCTTGAAGAACAAGTGGAACGTGGCGATCGCCATTGTCGATGAGGCCGGTTACCTGCTCTATTTCCAGCGGATGGACGGTGTGCAGTTAGGCAGCGTCGAAGTGGCGATGCAGAAGGCGCGCACGTCGGCTCTCTTCAAGCGGCCATCCAAAGCGTTCGAAGACACCGTCGCCGGCGGTCGCATCGTCGTCCTGAAACTGGAAGGCGCGGTGCCGCTCGAAGGCGGCTTGCCGATTGAAGTGGACGGGCAGATTGTGGGAGCCATCGGAGTGAGCGGCGTCACCTCGCAACAGGACGCCCAGATCGGCAAAGCCGGCATCGATGCGTTCCTGAAGAATCTGCCGCGCTGAAGGCAACGGCTCAGCGAACGTAGCGGATCACCAGGAAGCCGGCCACCAGCACGACCACGAAGGCCAGCGCCAGCCAATCGAAGTACCGGTCAATAAACCGCTTCATGGGCGGACCCGCCAGGCGCAGCAATCCGGCTACCAGGAAGAAGCGCGCCCCGCGGCCCACTGCGGAAACCAGGGCAAAGGCCCACAGGTTCATATGGAACGCACCCGAGGCAATGGTGAACACCTTGTAGGGGATGGGCGTGAAGGCCGCGATGAAGACAATCCAGAAGTCGTAGCGGCCATACCACTGCTGCACCTGCCCGTAGTAGGCGTGGGCATTGTAGAAGTCGATGATCCGCAGGCCCACCGTATCCATCAGGAAGAGGCCAATGCCATAGCCCGCCATTCCGCCGAGAACGCTCCCGGTTGTGCAAATGCCGGCGAAGCGCAGCCACTTTGCCATGGATCCCAACACCAGGGCCACCAGCAGCACGTCCGGCGGTACCGGGAAGAAACTGGATTCAGTGAACGAGAGCAGGAACAGCGCCCAGGCTCCGTAGGGTGTATCCGCCCAGTGCAACACCCAGTCATAGATCCTGCGGTGCAGACGCCATTTAGAGATGGGTGCAACGGTTGCCTGCGTTGATTCGCTCATCGAGTGCTCTGGTTCTCCATGAATGGACGCCTGCCGTCCCCGGGTCCCGCCTTGCCTGCCGGTTCGGCCTTGGCGCGATTGGCAGCAGACGGCCGGGATTTTCGGCTGCGGCTCCCTCGGCGGCGGATTGCCAATCGAATAAACACATTACCAAGAGCAAGCGCGCGGAAGGGCGATCATCGACCCACTGCCACAGAAGATCCAGCGGTTCCAAGCCGCTGCTCCGGCCATTAACCAGCATACACTGCCCCCGGCAAGGCCCGTTCAGCGTGCTGTCCCGTTCAGCGTGCTGTCAGCGTGCCTGCGGAATAGCGGAGGACGGTCGCCACGGCTTGGCGGTCACGCCGACGCGTTAGAAACTCCCCAGAAGCTGCTTGTAGGCCTCAAGCGAGTTGTAAACGATGGGGCAATAACAGGCGCGGTCCGGCATTTCCCACATGCGGCTCAGAAAGGAGCCGGCGCCGCGCACCAGGTGAGGGAAATCCTCGCAGCTCGATGGCCGGACGTCGTAGATCGTGCAGAGGTGGCCCTCCAGAAAGACGCACCCGGCTTCGGTTCTGCGCAGAATCAACCCCTCTTCTTCGCTGTGAGCGCAGTATTCTGCTTCAAACCTTGCCGGCGAGATTCTGAAGTAACGCGCCAGCCGGGCTACGTCGCGCGGAATGAGGCGCGCCGTCGCCACGCGGCAACAATTCCCGCAAGCCGTGCAATCGATCTGACCCGTGATGTCTGCGGCAATCGCCTTGAGGCGCCGCTCGACGAAGTTGTGCCGCTTCAGGTACCGCCGCAACCGTTCGTTCTCTTTCCGCTTGCTCTCACCCAGACGGCGGACCTGAACGAGATCCGTGATCATACCCTTAGAGTACAATCGACAGAAGTCCTAGTGTTTGAGGAGGTTAGTGCCTGATGCTGGCCATGCTGCTCCAGTTGCCCGAGAGATCGCGCCTGGAATCCATGCTGCGCGTCTCTGGTGACGAGCCATGGGTGCTGGCAACGGCACTGGGGGTGGCCTTCTTCCTGGGCGCCGCGCACGCCCTCACTCCGGGTCACGGCAAGGCCGTCGTGGCGGCCTATCTGGCCGGCAGCCGCGGGCGCATCGGCGACGCGGTTTACCTGGGCAGCGTTGTCACCGTAACGCATACGGCCAGCGTATTCGTTCTCGGGCTGATTACACTTTACGCATCGCAGCGTATCGCCCTGGAGAGGCTTTATCCCCGCCTGGCCCTGGCGAGCGGAATCCTGGTGACGCTGGTAGGCGCCGTTCTGTTGTGGCGGCGGTGGAGGCAGTTGCGCTCAACCGAACCCGGCCACAGGCATTCCCATCACCACGGCGACGAGGGTCACCACCACCATCATCATCACCACCCTCATCCACACCGCGATTCCGGCCGCGCGGGCCTGCTTTCCCTGGGTGTCGCCGGCGGCCTGGTGCCGTGCCCGGAGGCTCTGGTGGTGCTGCTGCTGTCGGTTTCCTTGGGCCGCATTCTGTTCGGGCTTTCCGTTCTGGTCGCCTTCAGTCTGGGGCTTGCGGCGGTGCTCATAGGGATTGGCTGTGCCATGGTCTACACGGGGCCGCTGGTGACCCGGTGGTCAGGCGAGAGTGCTTGGACACAACGCTTGCCCGTGGCCAGCGCAGCGGTGGTGATTCTGTTGGGGCTGGCCATGTTGTATGAGGCCAGTGGGAAACTGTAGCTATGGCAGACAGGCTGTACCTCAACTACTGGCTCCGGGGCTTCACGCAGCACAACATGCTGGCTCGCTTCGAGACCATGCTGCGTTGTTTCCCCGTCTCCAGGCTGCTGCCTCAGGGCGTGTTGAGGGTCTACGCGCTCGAGTTGGCTGAGCCTCCCCTCCTGGAACGCGAGTTTTCCGGCGAGTTTCAGCTGGACGAAGTGATCAGCGCCGCTCAGGAATTCACCCACGCCGATTGCTGCTATCAGTTCGAAACAGCCTGGGACATCTGGCAGCGCGCCGAAGGCTACAGACTGCTTCCCTCGGGAGTGTTGCTGGCGTGTTATGCTCCCCTGTTCCCGAGTGAACAAGGGGAACAACTGCGTATCGACTTCGGTCCGGAAGCTCTTTACATGCCCGACGCCGATGACCCTGCCAGCCTGACCACGGCAAAGCATAACCTGCGTAGCCTGCTGCACTTGGCCAAAGACCTGGACAAAGCCCTGCCAGTCGAAAAGCGCCGTCTTTGGTCGGAAGGCGGCAATTTCCTGGAACGGATGACAGCGCTGCTGGACGGCGGCCAAGCTTGATCTCGGCAGTAGCGGGCCGGAGCGCCAGGCCTCTCACCAGAGCGAAAGCGGTGTCTCCCCGGGGCTGATAGTGATCCCCGCCAAGGCTCGAAAGCGGTCTCGATGGAACGGGCTTCCGTCGATTTTGTCGCGATAGGCGCCGACGCTGGTGGTGAAGTGCAGCCAGGAGTTGACGCGGTAGTTGGTGCCCAGGTGGGCTCCGTAAGACTGATATCTCCCCAAATCCTGCGCAAGCGCAGAGTAACCCGAATAGACGCCATACACGCCGATATTCCAGCGCCTGAGCCCGGTGTAGCTGTAAGTGACTTGACCTGAGTCGAAACGGGAAGTGAGGTAAACGCCGTTGCCGGGCGAAACCGTCCGGAAGTAATTCGCCTCGGCGCTCCACCGCCGGGAGGTTCCTTTGAGAGATAAGCCCCCAATCGGACCGTAGGTGACGCTGTGGTCCGCCTCAATTGCCGACACGCGGCCAATGATCGCCGCCACGACGGGGTCGACCGGCACTCGAACCAGCCGCTCAACCTCCGCCCGGTATGTTCCCGCGCTCAGGCCCAACGTCCAAAAGCGGCTCAAGGCCACGGAGTAATCCAGGCTGGCCATGTGCTTGTCGGTCAAGCCAAAGCCGCGCGGAAAGTAGAAATGCAAATAACGATAGCCGACTCCGATGGTGTTCCGCCGGTTCAGGCGGTAAGCCACATTCCCGGATCCTCCGTAGCCGTTGACACCCGCAAGCGCCTGCGAACGGCGTCGTACCAGGAATCCATTGCCGCCCATGCTGAAGGACAGCCGGTTGCTCTTGTGAAAAGTAAGCCCTCCCATGGAGGTCACTGCATAGGTACGGTTGTCGAAGATCTCCGAGGCGGGATTGGCAATGCCAAACAGTGGGTCGGCCACTACCGGATACCAGGTGCCTCCGAAACCACTGCCATAGATGGCGCCGCCTTGGTTCAGGAAGAATTCCACGCGGGGTGTGAGCCGATGGTTATACGCCAGCGAGAGATGCTGGTCCAGCCCGTTGTAGTACCTGTTGTCCGGGTAATGCCTGAATTGCCCCCGATAGTCCAGACCCACCACGTTGTGTTTCCCGGCGCGGTAACCGTAAGCGCCGAAGTGGGCCACGGCGCCAGCCCCCTCGAAATCCACTGGTCTGCCGAGAGCGTCCGTCACAGCGCCACGAAGGCCTCCTTCGTACCCGCCGCTCAATGAGGCGTATCCTCGAAACGCCGTGGGCAGGTTGCCAATCCGGCCGGGGCGGCTCTCGCCTCTGCTCAAAATCGAAGGATTGTCAGGCCCCGCCCAGGGCAGGTTCTGCCCTACAGCAGCGCTGGCAAGCACGGAACAGAACAGAATTCTGGGCAGCCTCAATGTCCCTCCTCCTCCTCGCGCCACCGGCGGCGCGGTCCTATCCGGCGGAGGCCCGCATTGCTCCGCTGCACTTTCCGCGCGACAGGTTACTGCTCGACGGCACACCTAAAGTCTGAGGGTTCAGACTCATAGCTGTCAAGCCCGCCGGGGAACGCGGCTGGCTAACACCCCGGGGGATGAGCGTAGCAAAGGCGGGGTACGCCTAGCGGCAGCCGGCGCAAACCAGAGAAGCTGGAGACCTCAGACCCGCCCGCGATCCGCCACAATGCGAGGGTCGTTGGCCTGGTTGGGGACCGCCAGAGTAAGCAGCGAATCCTCGAAAGTGAAGTCCGGAGGCGTGGAACGCGGGTGCCGCCGGTACCAGTTGTAGGTATCCTTAAGGCCTGCCGCGAAGTCGGTAGGTTTAAGTCCGAGCACGCGCTGAGCCTTGGCGATCACCTGCGTGATGGGCGGCATGTCGAAGTACATGCCAAAGTAGAGGCGCGGGCCCAGAGCGTGGCCACCCGCGCGCAGAATTGCATCACGGGGCACGCGCACCAGCGTGGGCTTCTTGCCGGTGGGTTCCGCAAGCGCCAGCACCACTTCAGTCTGCGTGAGGGGGCGCGGGTTGGCTATGTTGAACGCGTGGCCGACGGCAGCGGGCTTCTCTATGGCCTGGAGGCAGGCCCAGACAAGGTCCCGCACATAGGCGAACTGCATCAGACGCCTGCCGTCTCCGGGAACGACGATGGGGCGGCCGGCGCGGATGCGGTCCCAGAAGAAGGCCTCGCGGTAGAAGGGATTGCCGGGACCGTAGATGTAGGGCGGCCGCAGCGTCACCACCGGGGCGCCGCAACGCTGGTGCAGCCTGAACAGCGCCCTTTCACTGGCAGCCTTGTTGCGTACGTACGGATCCGGATGGTCATCCGGAGCCAAGGCGTTTCCCTCGTGGTGATTCAGTCCGTCGCCGTAAGCCGCCACGCTCGACATGAAAACGTAGCGGTGCAGGTGGTCGCCGCAGGCGCGCAGCGTGGCTTCCACTTGCAGAGCGGTGGTCCCCCGGCTCCAGTCGTAGACGTTGTCGATGACTACTTCGAACCGTTTTCCGCGGAGGGCTTCCCTGACTGATTGCGCATCGTTTCGATCCGCGACGAGGTTCTCCACGCGTTTGCCGAAGTCGTGGGACGGCTTCCGGTGCAAAACGCTCACCTGATGGCCTGCTCTGAGCAGCTCTTTCACCATGTGCTTGCCGATGAAGAGCGTTCCTCCGATGATCAGGGTCTTCATGGCTGGAGAGGTCGGGTCACGGGTTAGTCGTAGTACTCCAGCCCGAGGTGCGTGATCAGGTCCTCACCTCGCATCCAGCGGAGTGTGTTCTTGAGCTTCATCAGTTGGATGAAGATGTCATGCTCCGGATAAAGGCCCGGCGCCGTCATGGGAGCCTTGAAGTAGAAGCTCAGCCATTCCTGGATGCCCTTCATGCCGGCTCTCTGCGCCAGGTCCAGGAACAGCACCAGGTCGAGAACGAGCGGAGCCGCCAGGATGGAATCGCGGCAAAGGAAATCAATCTTGATCTGCATCGGATAGCCCAGCCATCCGAAAATGTCGATGTTGTCCCAGCC
>JBBIND010000040.1:0-38554 GCA_037444075.1 Acidobacteriota bacterium
CTTTGCGTGCCGAAACCGCTGGCCGATTTCCTCATCCTCGACACGCTGCGCGCCAGCGGCGGCACGGCTCTGGCGGTCAGCGATACGGAAACCATGGAAGCCGCCCGCCAGTTGGCGTCCGCGGAAGGGCTATTCGCGGCTCCGGAGGGCGCCGCCTGCGTCGCCGGGTTGAGCAAGTTAATGGCGGAGGGCTTCTTGAGTCCGGAAGAGCGCATCGTCATCTGCAACACCGGTTGCGGCTTGAAGTACCAGGAAGCATATTCGATGAGCTACGGGTTGCCGGCGTCCGGAGAAGAAGCAAAACTCGGCGGCCTGATTACACCGAGGTAGGCACGGAAGACCGAGAGCCGCCTCCGAAGTCCAGCAACGCCAACGTCATGCTCACGGCGCCCGCAACCGACGCCAACGCGGCCAGCGCGCGGAAACGGAGATTCCTGCCTCTCTGCCTGCGAAGACCGAAAGCGGCCAGCAGGAGCGTAGCAACTGCCAGACTGTGGACGGTAGCCGACAGAGGTAGTGGAGCCGCTTCTCTCCCGGCCAATGCGGACCAATTGAATACGATGACGCTGCAACTGAGCAGGAGAGTGCTTACAATGGCGGCCGTTAGAAGCGGATACACATCACTGCGCGAGGCGTCGGAACAGTCCTGACTGCAAGGGCTTGAAGATTGGAGCGACTCAGAGGGCACGTCCGGACTCATCTATTCCTGCATCCCCGTACTACAAGTAATAGTACAAGAATACCACTTCGCTTTGAAGGGATACCCGCTATTTGTTTTCAAGCAGATAGGCAATCTTGTCGGGATCGTTCGGCACCACAACAGGACAGTTGGCAAAGTCAGACCGGATGGGATCCCCCGCCGGCGTGGCCAGCTTACTATTGTGATAGTGGTAAACGTAGTCCGGATCCTTCAACAAGTTGCCTGTCAGGACCGCCACCACATTGGCTTCCGGGCGGACCAGTCCGTTAGCGACCAGTTTGCGCAAGCCGGCTAGAGTCGCCGCCGAGGCCGGCTCGCAGCCGATCCCTGCGCGGCCTATTTGTGCCTTGGCGTCGGCGATTTCCTGCTCTGAGACCTTTTCGACGATTCCCTGCGACGTCGCCACCTCGTGCCAAGCCTTCGGCCAGGAGACCGGATCCCCTATCCGTATGGCCGTAGCCAGAGTCTCCGGGTTGGCCACCGGCGAAAACGCCCCCTCAGCCGGCGACTGCATGAAATTGTAGAAGGGTGCTGCGCCCTCAGCCTGGACGACGGCCAAACGTGGCGACGTGGGAATCAGACGCGCCTCGACGAGTTCGCGCAGCGCCTTCCCGAAGGCGGAGACGTTCCCCAGGTTGCCACCAGGTAGAACAATCCATTCGGGCGGCTGCCAGCCCAGTTGATGCATCATCTCGATGACGATGGTCTTTTGCCCCTCGATGCGGAAGGGGTTGATTGAATTGAGCAGGTAAATGCCCAGCCGATCAGCGAGGACACGCACCAGCGCCAGAATCTGGTCGAAGTTGGCTTCCACCTGCAGGGTCCGCGCTCCGTATTCAAGCGCCTGAGCCAGCTTGCCGTAAGAGATATTGCCGTGCGGGATGAAGATGATGGCTTGCAGTCCCGCTGCGGCGGCGTAGGCGGCCATGGAAGCTGAAGTATTGCCCGTGGAAACACAGGCAACCCTCGGCATGCCTAGACACTTCGCCTGGGTGACACCGCAGGTCATCCCGTTGTCCTTGAATGACCCGGTCGGATTGAAGCCCTGGTGCTTGAAACGGAGACGGTCCAACCCGGCGTAGGAGGCGGCCTGAGGGGCATCCAACACGGGCGTATTGCCTTCCGCCAGTGAAACTACGCAGCTGAAGTCGTCCACGAAACCCAGCAGTTCGCGGTAGCGCCAGACGCCGCTGCGGTCGAGCGGCTCGTTGCTCATGCGGCGTTCGCGCCAGAGTTGTTTCAGGGCTTGGGGCGGACTCTGCGGGCTGGGACAAGCGGCCTCCAGCAATCCACCGCAATGAGGGCAGTTGTAGATCACTTCCCGGATGCCGAACCGAGCGCGGCAGGAAGGCTGGAAACATACTAGTTCCGCTGTAACCATGAATCACCGATTATACTGAGTGGCACGAGTCGCACGATGATCGCTGTTCACCTGGAAGAAGGGCAAATCAACATACGCCACAGGCGGAAGCCCCGGCGACCCGGCGGCCACGCTCTGATACGGCTGCGCCAGGGCGGCATCTGCAATACCGACCTCGAACTGTTGCGCGGGTACTCCGGATTTTCCGGCACGCCGGGACACGAGTTTGTGGGTGAGGTCGTCGCGGCCGATTCTCAGCGCTGGCTGGGCAAACGGGTAGTGGGCGAGATCAACCTGGCTTGCGGAGCCTGCTCCTGGTGCGAAAGTGGATTGGGAAGGCACTGTCCTCAGCGGAGCGTGGTGGGAATCGTGCGGCACGCAGGGGCTTTCTCTGAGTACTTTACGCTCCCTGAGGAGAATCTGCACACTGTTCCACGGGCGGTGTCCGACGAGCACGCCGTCTTTGCGGAACCAGTGGCGGCCGCTTGCGAAATCCTGGACCAGGTGAAGATCCCGAAAGGCGCCGAGGTGGCTGTGTTAGGGGACGGCAAGCTCGGCCTGCTCATCAGCCAGGTGTTGAAGCTGCACGGCGCGGATGCGCATCTTTACGGGCGGCATCCGGAAAAGCTGAGCATCGCGCAAAGGGCGGGCGTGCGCTGCTTCCCGGAGGGCGGCGAGCGCCGGGCTGGCCACTACGGGTGGGTAGTGGAGGCCACCGGTTCAGCACAAGGACTTCAGACCGCCGTAAGCATGACGCAACCCCGCGGCTTCGTGGTGCTCAAATCGACGGTTGCCGGCGCCGTGAGTCTGGATACTGCTCCGGTCGTGGTGAATGAGATCACGGTGGTGGGCTCGCGCTGCGGGCGCTTTGAGCCAGCATTGAGGCTGCTGGCGAGCGGCAGGCTGAGGCTGGATGAAATGATCTCGGCGCGGTATCCGCTTTCAGAAGCCGTTCGGGCCTTCGAGCGGGCGCAGCGCCGGGGGACCCTCAAAGTGCTGCTACAGGCCGGTTGACGCGGCAGGCTGCTGCTGCGTCATGCAGTGCAGCGTTCCCAATCCGAGCACGAGGTCGAGGCTGTGCACGCCCACCACGGAGTGCTGCGGGAACACGCGCGCCAGCGTGCCGAGAGCGATGCGGTCCTTGGCGTCATTGAAGGTGGGCACCAGCACCAGCCGGTTAGCGATATAGAAATTGAGGTAGCTTGCCGGGAGCCGTTGGCGGTCGAAATAGATGGGATCCGGCATAGGCAAGCTGATGATGCGCAGCGCGTTGCCAGCCTCGTCACGCATGCGGCGCAGGCGGGCGAAGTTCTCGCGTAGTGGCTCGTAGTTGGGGTCCTGAGGGTCGGATTCGAGCGCGGCCACCACAGTGCTGGGACCAGCGAACCGGGCGATGTCGTCGATGTGGCCGTGCGTGTCGTCGCCCTCAATGCCACGATTCAGCCACAATACGTTGACGGCGCCCAGGTATCGCGCCATGAGAGCCTCCATCTGCCCCCGGTCCAAGGACGGGTTGCGGCCCTGTATGGGGCTCAGCAGGCACTCTTCCGTGGTGAGCAGCGAGCCCCGGCCGTTCACATCGATGCCCCCGCCTTCCAGCACCGCGCCCGGCTCGAGCAGTTTCATACTAAGGCGCTCTGCGATGAAATTCGGCACCGCATCATCCAATTGCCAGTTGGTGTACTTGGCCCAGGCGTTGAATTTCCAGTTGACCGCGGAAAGATGGCCGGATTTGTCGCGGACGAACACCGGCCCGTAGTCCCGGACCCAACTGCGGTTGGTGGGACAAGCGTAGAACTCGACGGCGCCTATGTCGGCGCCGACCTTGGTGAGATAGCGCCTGGCTTTCTCGGCTGCCTCGCGGCCCTGAACCAGGATGCGGACGCGCTCAACGCGCGCAAGCAGCCTGACGATGTCCGCATAGACCCAGGGGATGGGGGCGAATTTTCCGGGCCAGTCCCCCAACTCGTGGGGCCAGGCCAACCATGTGGCTTCGTGCTCCTCCCACTCGGCGGGCATGCGGTAGGTAGCTGGCTTCATTCATTCCACCGCTTCAGAATATCCGAGTAGGCGTCGATCCGGCGGTCCCTCAGGAAGGGCCAATTACGGCGCACCTCTTCGATGCGACGCGGGTCGCATTCGGCGAGCAGAGTCTCTTCATTCGAAACGCTCGCCTCAGCCACCACCTGGCCAAAAGGATCAGCCACGAACGAGGATCCCCAGAATTCCAGCCCGGCTTCCGGAGGTCCTTCAAAGCCTACACGGTTGACGGCAGCCACATAGACTCCATTCGCGATGGCGTGTCCGCGTTGAACTGTACGCCAGGCGTCTCTCTGCCCTGCCCCGTGTGTTTCCTTCTCGCTGGAGTGCCAGCCGATAGCGGTGGGATAGAAGAGTATGTTCGCCCCGGTAAGGCTGGCCAGGCGGGCTCCCTCCGGATACCACTGATCCCAACAGACGAGGACCGCGACGCGGCCGAAGCGGGTGTCAAAACCGGGGAAGCCCAGGTCACCCGGCGTGAAGTAGAACTTCTCGTAGTAAAGCGGGTCATCGGGGATGTGCATCTTGCGGTAAATCCCCGGCATGGAACCGTCTGCATCCAGAATGACGGCCGTATTGTGATACAGGCCCGGAGCACGGCGCTCAAACAAAGACCCCACGATGACCACACCCAGTTCGGCGGCCAGTTTCGACAGCAACTCCGTAGTGGGTCCCGGAATCGGCTCCGCCAGTGCGAACAACTCCTGGCGCTCTTCCCGGCAGAAGTACTGGGAACGGAAAAGCTCCTGCAAACAAATGACTTGCGCGCCCTGACCAGCCGCCTCACGAATGCGCCAGGCGGCCTTGGCCAGATTCTCGTTGGGATCCAGCGAGCAAGCCATCTGGATCAATCCAATGACCATGGGAGAGTCGTTCGGTCGGGCCATCTGTCTATTGTCTCGTACGCCGCCTTAAACGCCGAATGTTTCCGCCGCTGCACCCTTCGGCTGCCAGCGCGCGAAGATCTTCCTCTCCGCTGGCACACCGGCCGGGGGAGCGGCTTCGGTTGAGTACTGCACCCACGCTTCCCCTGCCCCTCGAGAGGTTTCCAGCCGGATGCCGGACCAACCCGCGTGAGCCAGGGGCTGAGCCTCGAAGCCCTCGTCCTTTCCGCGGACCACAATTGAGGCGGCGATACGTAACCGCGCAGCCTGTCGCCGGGTGGCGGCTCTGAAGTGCCAGTGGTTGGGCATCTGCGTGTGGTACTCGGGCGGATTGCCTTCGTTGAAGGGCGTGTCGAATTGATCCGTCTGGTGGAAGCTGAGGCCTGCGTCACACGACAGGCGCACGGTGAGAGAGGCGTCGCCGCGCGTCGAGACGACCATCTGCTGCGCCTCATCCACACTCATCTTCTCGAGCGCATGCAGCAGCCACTCGTAGCCCGCGGGCTGTGGAGCTTCCAACTCGTCCAGCAACACGAAGACGCCGGGACGCAGGAACAGGATGTGCCGCCGGAAGCCGGTCAGTTTTCCCCCGTAGGCGGCTGCCGCATCACCGCAAACGTAGCTTAGCGCCTGCTGGTGCCTGAAACCACTAATCCGGCCTTTCGCCCAAGGTTCGCGCACCACCTGCCCCTGGCCATCCACCAGAACACAGTTGTGCGCCTTGGTCTGCCGCGTCCACTGAGCGTGATGCGGCATTCCGTAAGCGGGTCCGTAGTGGCCGCTGGGAACGGCTAAGGCTCGCCCGCCCTTCAGGATGGCAAAGGCGTTCTGGTCGCCGTGACTATGGCTGACGCTGCCGTAGGGGCTGCTCTTGAACAGCAGAAACGTGTCTTCGTGAGGGCGGTCCAAGGCTCCGTGCAGCGCAGCCCAACCGACGCCTCTGAATTGCGCCGCGAAAGGCAAGCGCGTGGGCGGAGCGGCCTTGACGTTGTCTTCGGTGAGCATTCCGATCAGCGGATCCGACCCCACGGCGGAGTCACCGGTCTGCTCAGCCCACCAGAGGCTGGCCGAATCGCTGAAACGGCGCCCGTGGTGGGTCATCAAAGCCGCTCCCTGAGCGCCCACACCTCCCCGGTCCCCGCCGTCTCCGAACGGGCGCACCTCGCCCACGGGCGACGTGCAATAGAGGAAGAACCGGCGCACGTTGCGGAAGAAGGGCCGCCGGTAGAGATCGAAACCCGTGCCCGTGCGCAGAGATTCGATCGCGGGCAGGTACAGGGAGTTGTAGGAGAGAGCGTAGCTGACGCCTTCCGCCCAGCCGCCGTCGGCATCACCCCAATGCGGATAGAAGGTGGTCAGGGCGCGCAGTGAATAGTCAAGCCACTCGTGGGAGTCCGGCGCTTCGTCTTTGACAACCACGGCGTATTCCGTGAGGTAGGCAATCATACGGCCGTTGTGGCTTTCGGCCGGCGTTGCCAAGTAATCAGCCTTCTTGAGTCGCGTCAGCACCTGCCGGGCGCGGTCGATGGTCATCTGGCGCACGCGCGCGCGCTCGTTCTCATCAAGCAGCGGGTAAAGCCAGTCGTAGGCGCGGTGCCCGTGGCGGGCCATGCTCAAGCCGGGTTCGCCGCCGAAAGGCGAGCTGACGGACATGGGACCTTCCACGCCCCAGCTTTCCACTTCGAGCAGGATCTTCTTCGCCGCCAAGCCGTATCGCTCATCGCCCGAAAGCAGGTAGGCGAGCGTGAGCACGCTCATGCCCGCGTCGATCACCCGGCGGAAATCACGGAAGTAAAACGTGTAGCCCATGCGCTGGCGGACCGGGCCATCGAACGTGTGATAGCGCGGAGGCTCGGGCAGCGGCGTGGCGAGAGCCTTTTCAGCCATGGGACGCAACTGCTCCCAGGCTCGCCGCCGGCCGGCTTTCAGAGACTGCCGGAGTTTGGGCAGCTCGGCTGCGGTGAAGATGTAGCGCGGGTGGGCTCCGGGAAGCCGCGCAATCAGTGCCCGCGGGTCTTCCCACGGCAAAGAAGGCAGTTGGCCTGTGACTTCAAACCGCCACTCACCGCGACGGTCCAGCACTTTGCCGGAAGCATCCACGGCTTCCACATTCCAGCGGTAAGCGCCGCGCGGAAAGGTTTTGTCCGGCAAGCAAACCGGGTCTTTTAGATCCGCGGCCTCAAAGACCACCGCCCCGGAGGCGTCTTGCACGCTCAGCCTGTACGTTGAAGCGCCTCGGGCGCGCCACCACGCAAACCCGGGCGGATTTACGCGGACGGATTCCTCATTCCCGGGGCAAGGTACGAGCGCTCTCGTAGGTGCTTCCTTGGGGAAAGCGGCGGTCTCGCCGGCGAGAGACGGCAATCCGGCCAAAGGCGCCGCGGCAACGTGCAGTAGTCCTCTGCGAGTGATCATGGAGCCTCCAGACCACTCGCAATCATACCCCAACGCCAACAAAAAAGAGGGCGCCGGATCCGCCTTTCAGCAGGTCCCGCGCCCTCGACGGCGTGTGAGAAGTCCAGCTGTGAGCTAGAAGTAAAGCTTCAGCGAAAACTGGATAGTGCGCGGATCTCGAGCGCCGGAGAAGGCTCCGACGTTGGGATCCACCTGGTTGCCGGCGGCGTCAAACCGCAGACCGGTAAACAAGCCCGAGAACTGAGTGTGGTTCCAGGCGTTGAACATTTCGGTTCTGAACTGGAGGTAGCGGGTCTCGGCGCCGAGCGGGATCAGCTTGCTGATGGAGATATCCCAATTGTTCACGCCCGGACCGTGCAGGATGTTGACGCCGGCATCGCCAAAGCTGCGCAGCGGCGGCCTGGCGAAAGCACCCACGTTGAAGTTGCGGAAGAAGTCCTTCTCGCTCTTCTTCAGGCGGCCGTTGCCGACCACCATGATGCGGGCGCCTTCCGAGGAGCCGGTTATGTCCTGACCGTCCACCAGGCTGTAGCCCGGAGTGAACGGAGAGCCGCTGATGAAGGAAGTGATGCCGCTGATTTGCCAGTCATCCAGAATCCATTTCGCGGGTGCGAAACCGAGCCGGGAGCCGATCTTCGGCAGGTCATAAATGTAGTTCACGACGAAGACGTGCGCGCGGTCGAAGCCGAGCGGGCCGTAGTTCCGCGCACGCGCGGAGTGGTACGGACTGATGCTGGAGGTATCGGTATCCGTGACACCCAGCGCCTTCGACCAGGTGTAGGCGACGCCATATTGAAAGCCCCTCGCCAGCCGCCGGTTGGCCGATACCTGCAGCGAGTTGTAGTTGGAGCTCATCACGTTCTGGCGCAGATTGATGTCACCCCAACCGTAGTAGGGGCGCATGAAGTTGTCCGGCAGCGGACGGCCGGGTTGAGTGGGATCGCCGAAGCTCGGGTCGAAGCGCGCGTACATGGGAATGGGGTTGATGTTGAGGTTGCCGAGCAGGTGGCGCGACAGGCCGCCCACGTAGCTCACGTCCAGCACGGTGCCCCAAACCTGCTGCTGCACGCCCAGGCTGAAGTTCATGGTGGTGGACATCTTGTTGCTGCCCAGGAGCGTGGACACGCTCGTCGGCCCGGTGGCGCCGCCGCTCTGGGCGTAAGTATCGAGTTGTCCAAAGAAGAGCGTGGGCGTGTAGGCAACCGGCGGATTGCCGTTGGTGTGGAACGTGGGATTGCCTTGCGGACGATCCTTGAACATGCCGAAGCCACCGCGGATGGCCGTCTTGCCGTTGCCGAAGACGTCATAGGCGAAGCCGACACGCGGACCGATATCGATCCACGGATTCGTGTACAACCCCTTCGGATAACCGTCCTTGCCGCCGATAGCCGCGCCGTTGGCGGGATTGCCCGAGCCCGGCACGAACATGCCGATCATGGGAACCGGAGCAAGCTGGCCATTCAGCGGGTTCATCGCCACCCGGCGATTAGCGGAATCCCGAGCCGGAATGAAGAGGGCCGGCGCTTTGGACCGGTCGTAGAGGCTGGGGTCGAAGGTGGCGATGGTGCGGTTCAGGTCCTCCATGGGAGGCAGATGATAGAACCGCGCGCCGAAATCCAGAGTGAGCCTCTTGGTAACTCGCCAGTTGTTCTGAATGAACCACTCCACGTTCCAGAACCACCAGTCCCCGTCCGCCCGCCAGGTGGCTTCCGAATAGGACTGGAAGTTCCCCAGCAGTGCATTGGCGAAGCTGTGGTTGGAATCGAACGGGTTATTCACGTCGCGGCTGAAGTTGAACGCCCCGCGATAGTTGCCGCCGCCTACCTGGAATTTCCCAGTCCGCTCAATGTAGACTCCGGCTTTCAGATTGTGGGTGCGGTACACCTTGCTGATGTTGTTGACGATGCTGTAGATGTCATTCCAGTTCTGGTAGGGGACGTTGCCGAGGCCACTGTTAACAGGGTTGGAAGGCTGCCCGCCAAAGGTGACGTTGGGAACGTAGTTAGCCGATGCGGCGGGCAGGTAACCGCCCGCGGACGCGGCGTCCGCGAACCACTGCGGCGGGTTGCCCATTTTCGAACGATCCAATGCCTGCTTGTCGACGGGGTCGAAATACAGGTTGTTGCGGCTCTTGCCAAAGATGAACTCGTTGATCAGGGTGGGCGAGAACATCTTGGTCACGTGCGCCACCATGCCCTTACCCGGCTGCCCGAAGCGCACCGGCGTCAGGAAGTAGTTGATGGCGCCATTCACCCACATGCCGTACGGCGTGTCCTGTTCGTCTTTGTCCTGGATGAAGCGCCAGTAGACCTGCATGGAGGGCCAGAGGTTCGTATCGATACGGATCATGTCCTGACGCTTCGGATAGCTTCCGCTGTAGGAGGACCGGTAGTTCCTCTGGAAGCGCAGCCGCGGATCCGGATCCACGTAGTTGGGCGTCGGGTAGAAATTCAGAATGGACTGGCCCAGCCTGTTGATGCGGTTTTGCGGGACTACGTTGCCAGGGAACTGCAAGCCGTTGTTGGCGGGGTCATTGACACGGATCAGGGCTCCGCTCACGTCGAAGCTCTGTGAGAAATCGCCGCGCCGCTCGAGTTCGGTCGGCATGTTGACGAAGCGCGTGCCGTAGTCGCGCCGCATGCCGACGTATTCCTGAGACCAGAAAAAGAACAACTTGTCCTTGTTCTGGTTGAACTTGCCCGGAATGTAGACCGGGCCACCGAGGCTGTAGCCGTTGATGCGATAGCGGTATGGAGACTTGATGGTGCCCGTACGGTTATTGAAGAAATTGTTGGCGTTCAGGCTTTCGTGCCTGTAGAAGTAGTAGCCGGTGCCGTGGAAATCGCGCTGCCCGCCCTTGGTGATGACGGTGATGACGCCGCCTCCATTGCGCCCGAACTCAGCCTGGTAGTTGCTGGTCAGCACTTTGATCTCGGCCACGGAATCCATGTTGGGCTGGAAGTGGATGGTCGAATTCGAGCCCGTGTCCAGATTCGTAATGCCGTCGACGGCGAAGTTCTTCTGATTCTCGCGGTTGCCATTGATGAACGTCCCCCGAATGGCGTCGGGTGACGCGGTTTCGCGGCGTTGACTGAAGTTGTCCACCACGCCGGGAATGGTGATCATGAAGGCGAAGAAGTCGCGCCCCTTGATGGCAATGTTGTTCAGCTGTTGGCCCGTGATCAAACCTGATTTCTCGGCCGAAGCGGTTTGCAGCGGAGCCAATTCCGCCGTCACGCTGACGCTTTCCACCAAATCACCGATTTGGAGCGTGAGCGTGCCCAAGGCTCGGAACTCGCTGGCGGAGACAACAATGTCTTTGGCTTCGAGCGTCTTGAATCCCTGTGAACGCGCGGTCAGAGTATAGACGCCTGCCAGCACGTTAGGAAATACGAAACTGCCGTCACCGCCCGATTTGGCTGTGGCTACGACGCCAGTCGCCTGGTTGGTCAAAGCGCAGTCCGCTCCCGGCACGGCGGCCCCTGCGGGGTCTACCAGTACGCCGCGGACGGAACTGGAAATGTTCTGACTAAATGCTACGGCCGTGATGCAAAGCAGCAGCACGACTGAGTTGACAACACTTCTCATGTGTGAGTGCTCCTTAGTAGTCATGGCGGATGCCCCGTCCATCATCTGAATATGTCGACCTGACAACCCAACCTTTCTGGGTTGATTCTATTGGGCCGCGGGATGCATGTAAAGAAGAAAATCGGACGAAATGGCATTAATGACTTTTAACGTCCACGGGGAAACAAGCAGTTGTTCTGCGCAGCCAAATCATTGATAATCGTGCCTATGGCCGCTTTGGGGAACGGAATTGAGAGGAGAGCAGCGGCTGGAGTCTACGAATACAAGAGCGGCCGCTACGACAGCCACCACCTCATCCTGGAGTCGTTTCCCGAGCACGGAGCAGGAGGCTCGGTGCTCGACTTGGGTTGCGGCGATGGCCATATCGCAGTACTGCTAGCCAGCCGGGGCTACTTCGTGACCGGAGTCGACTTGCCGGGAGGCGTGCCGCCCGGTTTACCGCCGGCGGTAGAACTCATCACAGCAGATCTGGACCAAGGCTTACCGCAACTCTCTTGCCGGTACCAGTACGTTCTGTGCGCGGACATTCTGGAGCACTTGCGTCGCCCGGAAGAAATCCTCCAGCAAGTGAGGAGCCAGTTACTGCCCGAAGGGCGGCTGGTGGCCTCGCTGCCGAACAGCGGCAATATCTACTTCCGGCTCAACGTGCTAATCGGCCGTTTCCCCTCGCACCCCCGCGGCCTGTTTGACCGGACACACCTCCACTTCTACACGTGGGCCGGGTGGCGCGGCCTGTTCCGGGAGTCGGGCTTCGAAATCCTCACCGTGAAGCCGAGCGTGATCCCCGTAGGGCTGGCTCTTCCGCGCTGGAAGGACACCGCCGCAGTGCGCTTAGCCGAGTGGATATGCTTTGGTCTGGCCCGCATGTGGAAGAAGCTTTTCGCCTACCAGTTTGTCGTCGTGGCCCGGCCGCTTGAGAGTGAATGACCCTGGCCAAACCTAAAGTCGTCGTCGTCATGCCGGCCTACAACGCCGCCAAGACGTTGCGCATGACCTATGCCGAATTGCCGCACGAGATCGTGGATCGGGTCATCCTGGTGGATGACGGCAGCTCGGATGAAACCATCAAAGTCGCCCTGGAACTGGGGCTGGAACTATTCGTCCACACCCGCAACTACGGTTACGGAGCGAACCAGAAGACGTGCTATCGGGAGGCCTTGAAGGCCGGCGCCGATATTATCGTAATGGTTCACCCGGACTACCAATACGATCCCACGCTGCTTCCCGAAATCATCCGGCCCATTCAGGAAGGCCGGGCGGATGTTGTGCTGGGTTCGCGCCTGCTCGGAGGCAACCCGATGCGCCAGGGCATGCCCTGGTGGAAGTACATCTCCAACCGCTTCCTGACCGCGGCCGAGAACCGTGTGTTTGGCCTGCGCCTGGCCGAGTATCACACGGGTTATCGCGCTTACAGCCACGGAGTGCTGGAGGCGGTGAACTTCACCATGAACTCCGACAATTTCATTTTTGATCAGGAGATCATGGCGCAGTTCGTTCAGGTGGGTGCGCGCTTCGCAGAAGTGCCCGTGCCGACACGGTATTTTCCGCTGGCTTCCTCCGCGTCGTTCTTCCAAAGCACGGTTTACGGCCTCTCCATTCTATGGCTTTTGTGGCGCTACATATTGCACCGCGGAGGGCTCGTCCGGCACAGACAGTTTGAGAGTCTGGCCAGACGCTACGCAGGGTCCGGCAAGACAGCGCCCCGATCCTCGCCCTGATACATTATCTAGGTGAAGCGAACCCAACCCAGTTATGCACTTGACGCCTGTTTGATCCTCGTCCTGTGCGGGGCGCTGATCTGGCCGTTGTTCACGCTGCACCACATGAACAACTGGGCCTCCATCGAAAGCACTTTTATCGCCGATGGCCGCTTCCTGAAGGACCGCCTGCCCCACCCGGGCTGGCAACCGCTCTGGTATTGCGGCGGCCGGTTCGACTATATCTATCCCCCTGCCTTGCGTTACGGCACAGCTCTCATTGCCAGCGTCTTCGGAGTGGACACCTTCCGCTCTTACCACCTCTACGTGGCACTGTTCTACTGCCTCGCCATGGTGGGGGTGTACTGGCTGCTGCGAGTCCTCACCGGCAGCCGCGGTTTGGCGTGGCTAGGCGCCGTGGCGTCGGCCTTCATTTCGCCGACGTATTTGTTCTTCCATGACATAAGACTGGACGCGGCGGCCGAATACTCCCTCCCCATGCGCCTCAATGTGCTCGTGCGCTATGGGGAAGGGCCTCACATGACCGCCTTCGCGTGGCTACCCTTTGCGCTGGCGGCCGCTTGGGTGGCGCTGCCCGGGCGACGGCCCGCGGCGCTCGGGCTGGCGGCTTTGTTTTCGGCGTTGGTGGTTTCCAATAACTTCTACGGGGCTACCGCGCTCGTGCTGTTGTTCGCCCCGCTGGTCTGGGCCGCTTGGCTCACCAGCCGAAACCACTGGGTCTGGCTGCGTGCGGCCGCCATTGCCGGGCTGGCGTACGGCCTGACGGCTTTCTGGCTCACGCCCTCTTATCTCGAGGTCACGCTCCGAAACATGAACCTGGTTTCCCGCCCCGGCAATCTCTGGTCGTTTCCGGTGGCCGCAGCGACGGCCTTGGTCTTCTGCGCGGTGACATACAAAGCCGCGAAGGGCAGGCCAGACCGAGCCTGGCCGGTTTTTGTCTGGGGCGCTCTGGTGTCCATGGGCCTGACCGTCTTCGGCGAGCATTACATCGGCTTCCGCCTGATGGGTGAACCGGCACGGCTGGTGCCGGAACTGGACCTGGTGCTCATCCTGGTGGCCTGCGAACTGCTGCGGCGAGCCTGGAACTGGCCGCAAGCAGGCTGGAGGCGGTGGGCGTTGCGGCTGGCGCTGGCTATGGCCGTAGTCGCCTGCTTTGTGCCTTCGAAGCGTTATGCCAGCCACGCCTGGAAGGTGTTTCACGAGGATGCCGACTGGGAGCGCCGCATCGAGTACCGGCTCACTTCCTGGCTCAAGGAGAGCCTCCCGGATTCCAGGGTTCTGGCGACCGGCTCGCTGAGGTTCTGGTTCAATGCCTGGCACGATCTCGCACAGGTCGGCGGCGGGTCGGAGCAAGGCGTGCAGAATCAGCGCGTCGTGCCGGGTTATCTGGAAGTGGTGGTGGGCGAGAATCCGGAGATAGCCGTCCTCTGGTTACAAGCGTTAGGAGCTGACGCGGTGCTGGTGCACACGGATCCTTCGATGGAGGTCTACAAGGATTTCGTTCATCCGAAGAAGTTCGAGGGCATTCTGCCGGTCCTTCACGACAGCGGCGAAGGCGACCGCGTCTACGGTGTGCCGCGCCGGTTCCCCGGCTTGGCCCGGGTTGTGGATCCCAACAAACTGCGGTCTCTGGAAAGGCTGGATGTCGGCGTGAGTTGGGAGGCCGTCCGGGCTTACGTGGAAGCCGTTGAGCAAGGGCCGGATTCGGAGGCTACCTGGCAGCGGGAGGGGACCACGAAGGTCCTCATCCGGGCCACGTTGCGGGAGGGCGAGGCGGTTCTTGCTCAGGAAAACTGGGATCCTGCCTGGAAGGCTTACGCCGGCGGCAAGAGTATACCCATTGAAGAGGATCCATTGGGCTTCATGCTGATCCGCGCCCCGGCGGGAGAACAAGAGATCACGCTGGTGTTTGCAACGCCGCTCGAGAATCAGTTCGGCCGAGGGCTCACCGCCCTGTCCTGTTTGATCTTCCTTGGGCTGCTGGTGGCCGGAGCCCGCGGACGGAAGAACGCGCCATGAAGCATGAGCGCAAAGTGCTGGCAGCCGCGCTGATCGGCCTGTTCGCGCTGAACCTCGCGCTCAATGCCGTGTTCCTGCTGCCCGGCGAATCCCCGTACCGGGATTCCATCGAAGCGGGCTACGCGTCCATGGCCCGCTGGGTGGCCACGGAACCCAACCCCTGGGGCTGGAAACCCGTACAGTATTGCGGACTGCCTACGCTGTTCGCATACCTTCCGCTGGTGCCCTACCTGACCGCCTTCTGGCTTCGCCTTTTGCCCAATCTGGAAGTGGTGCACGTCTACAGGGTGGTCACGACGGTGCTGGCGTGCCTGGGTCCCGTAACGGCGTTTTGGTTTGTCAGGGCATTCACAAAGCGCACGGGTTGGGCTTTGCTGACCGCCCTGGCCTACACGTTCGTCTCTCCAATCTATGCGCTGATACCGAGTCTCCGATACGACCTCGGACTTACCTACCTGCCTTGGCGCTGGCACGTGCAGGCCAAGTACGGAGAGGGACCTCACAACGTCGGGTTGATGCTGCTTCCGCTGGCTCTCGTGGCGCTGTGGAAAGCGGCCACTACCAGGAAGCCTCGCCATCTGTTGGCCGCCTCCATCCTGATGGCCGCGATTGCTCTGACCAACTGGGTGTCCGCGATGGCGCTGGCGTGGTGCGCTCTCATGCTCATCCTGAGCAATATCGGGGCGCGCCGCATCAGCGGGTTTAGCTTCAGGCGAGTGTTTGGCGCGGCGTTGCTGGCTTATCTGCTGGCCGCTTTTTGGCTGACGCCCGGCTACATTGGCGCCGTGGCCATGAACTGGCCCAAGGACGCTTTCAACTTCAAGCTGTTCTTCACCCAGAAGCTCCTCCTGGTAGCGCTGGCGCTGGGAGCGGTGCTCGTGCGCCTGATTTTCGCGCGCCTGCCGGGCCATGGTTACAGGTGCTTCCTGACGCTCTGTTTCTTCGGTTTCAGCTTCGTGACCCTGGCACACTACTGGTTCGGGGTGGATGCGATTCCCGAGTCGCGCCGATATCTTCCGGAAGCGGAGCTGTTTGGCTTCCTGCTGTTCTTCGAACTGTTACGCAGGCTATGGCAAGTGGACCGGCTGCTCCCCAAGGTCGCGGTCGTTTGGGTGCTCATGCTGGTTGTGATGGGAGGCTGGAGCCAGGCGAAGCTGTACGCAACCCGGCCTTGGAAGGCGCTCCAACCGTATCCCACGGAGCAAACGGTGGAGTACCGGGTGGCCAGTTTCCTGGCGCAACAACAGCCGCAGGGCAGGCTGTTTGTGACCGGCGGGACGCGTTTCCGAATGAATGCCTGGTATGACCTGCCTATCACGGACGGCACGTTCGAAAGCGGCCTGACCAACCGGACGCCGTTACATTTCGGCTACCAGATTCGAACAGGGTTGGGGAATCCTCCGGAACGCGAGGGCCAGACGGCGATCATGCAACTGATAGCCATGGGCGCGGAATACGTAGCGGTGCACGGACCCGAGTCCCAGGAGCACTATCGCGATTTCCGCAACCCGCTGAAATTCGAAGGATTGCTCGAGAGGGTGTACCACAGCGGAGGGGATTCGGTTTACCGGTTACCGTTCACCTCATACGCCCACCTGCTGCGCCCGGAGGAGATGCCCGCACTCTTCCCCGGCGGATGGCAGGTGGAAATGCTGCAGCCTTACATCGCTGCCATCCAGGACACAAACCGCCCTCAGCTGGCTACGCGGTGGAAACAGGCGAGCCGGCTCGAAATCGCCGGAGCAATTCCGGAGGGTATGGGAGTGAGCGTGCGCGTCTCTTACGACCCGGGCTGGGTAGCTTACCAGGATGGGACGCCCATACCCATTCAGCGTGGCATCATGGGATTCATGCTGCTTCAGCCGAAGCCGTCCGCCGACAGCCGGATCGAAATGCGCTATGAGGGACGCGCGGAGTTCAAGGTGCTGGCCGCGGTGAGCGTTCTGGCTTGGCTGGGAGTGCTGGTGAGCCCGTTCTGGAGACGGCGCAGGCGCGTGTAGAGAGGCAGGCTATGGCGCGGTTGGCACGTTTCTGGTGGCTGTTCCGCCGCTCGCTGGTGAGCACCTATGAGGACAACGGCCTGTCCATCTCCAAGGGCGCGGCCTATTCAGCACTGCTGGCTTTCTTCCCGCTGCTGACGACCCTGGCTGCTTTGCTGGTTCAAATCAGGGTGCGTGAGATGTCGCGCGTGATTGCCGGTTTCCTCTTCGAGGTAGTACCGCCCGGCACCGAGGAACTGGTGCTCAAGCAGTTCGCGGTCCGCGGCGAAAGGCCTTCGGCGCTCTTGGTGGGCGCGGGAATCGTGTCCCTGTGGGCCGCCTCGGGGCTGATGGTCAGCCTGATGGAAGGTTTCAACTCCGTCTACAAGGTGCCCACGAACAGGCCGGTAGTGAGACAGAGGTTAGTGGCCATACTGCTGGTGTTCTGCTCCGCGCTGCCTGTGATGGGGGCCTCCGTGCTGATTCTGTTCGGCGAACGCACGGAGACCGCGCTGGTTCAGCGGCTGGGTTTCAGCGCGTTTGGAGACGAGCTGCTCGGCTGGCTTCTCCTCGCCGGCAAACTGCTCCGCTACGCGGTGGCAATCGGCGCGATGGTGCTGTTCACGTCGCTGCTCTACAAATTCGCCCCAAACCGCCCGCAACGCTGGCGCGATACTCTCCCGGGCGCCTACATTGTAGCCGTGCTGTGGTTGCTGTTCACCATGGGATTTGCCTGGTACGTACGCAACATCGCGGATTACAACCTGCTCTACGGCGGAGTTGGCGCCGCCATTGCGCTGATGGTCTGGATGTATTTGCTGGTGCTGATCACGTTGACGGGTTGCGCGTTCAATTCCGAGCGCGAGAACCTGCGTTCGTCAGGTGAAGAGCTCTGGCGGGACTGAGCCGCGCCATGCGCAGCCTGCGGAGCGCGGGAACGCGCTTCATCCGGACAGGCACTCCAGGGGGACAGCCGGAGGGGGCGGGCCGTTGGGCCTCCGCCGGGAACGCTGGACTCAGGCACAATAGAAGGCATCAGAGCGCCCCATGATGAGACCGGGAACCATCCTCCTATGCGCCCTCGCCGCCATGCTGCCGGGGCTGCTATTTGCCGCCGACGCCGGGAGCCTCCGGCAGAGGCTTCTGTTCCATGCATCTTATGATGGCGGCGTTGACGCTGACTTCGCCAAGGGCGACCCCCGCCTGTTCACCGCAAGCACGTACAAGAGCCGGGATGACGTCCGGCCGGGCCTGCATAATCCTGATGTGCGCGTGCTGCCAGGCAAGGGGCGCTACGGGGATGCCCTTGAGTTCCGCAAGAAGAACACCATGGCGGTCCACTATCTTGCAGCGGGCAACGTCAATTACGGCAACGGCCGCTGGAACGGGACGGTCTCATTCTGGATCAGCCTCGATCCAGACAAGGATCTCGAGCCCGGCTTCTCCGACCCGATTCAAATCACCGAGCGGCGCTTTGACGACGCCGCCCTGTGGGTCGATTTCAGCCGGGACGAAACGCCGCGCCTGTTCCGCCTGGGAGTCTTCGGAGATGCCAGGAGTTGGAATCCGAAGGGGTTGGACGCGCTGAAGCATCCTTTGTTTCCCGCACGTCTTGTATCCGTAAAGAACGCGCCGTTTTCACGAGAGCGCTGGACACACGTGGTAGTGACACACACCGGTCTAGGAACCGGCGCCGGAGCCGCCAGCCTGTACCTGGATGGACACCTGCAAGGAACAACCGGGACCATCACGGAGAGCTTCAACTGGGACTTCTCTGGCGCCACCATCCGCATCGGCATGAGCTATGTCGGGTTGTTCGACGACCTGGCGGTCTTCGATGAGCCATTGCCGGCGGAAGAGGTGAGGGCATTGTACAGGCTCGACAAGGGCGTTGGCAGCCTTTACAAATGAGCAGGGAGGGTTCCTGCGATACTGGAGGCGAGGCAATGCCGTGAGGGCCGTCGCCTATTTCGACGAGAGGGTTGAAGGATCGGCACTCGTTTGGATCGCAGCGGATTCGGCTGAGAGCGACGCGTTGCCTACCACTCTGGCCGAGGAACACGATCACCACGTCCACGGCTGCTCGAACAAGGACTCGGGGTTAAGGAGTTGACATGAATGTTGCCATCCAAATTCCCGACGAGGTCGCCCGCGCCCTGATGGCGAGAGGCACCGACGTTACACGGGCCGTTCTCGAAGCTGTGGCCATTGAGGCGTACCGATCCGGCGCTATTACGCCGGCGCAAGTGCAGGAGATGCTTGGGCTTCGCTCCCGCTGGGAAACCGAGTCGTTCCTTCACCGCGCCGAGGCTTATCACGATTACACAACGGACGATCTTGCCCGGGACATAGCCGCAATACGCAACGCTCCCCGGCAATGACGGCCGTCACCGATACTTCTCCCGTCTGCTATCTTGTCCTGATCGGCGAGGGCGAACTCCTGCGCAGACTCTTCAGCAGCGTGCTCATGCCTCGGACTGTTGTGGCTGAACTGCTCCACGAAGATGCTCCGGAGAGCGTCCGAGCCTGGGCTGCCGACCTCCCGTCGTGGATCTCAGTTCGCGACAATCCAACTGGCCCCACAGTGGGCATGGAGAATTTGCAGGCCGGCGAGTTGAATGCCATCTTGCTTGCTGAAACAGCTCAGGCCGATATAGTTCTGCTCGATGAGAAGTCTGCTCGCCGTGTCGCCGCGGCCCGTGGCCTCCATGTTGCGGGCACCCTTGGCGTACTCGCCGAAGCAGCAACACAAGGGCTGATTGAACTTACTGAGGCGATAGACCGGCTCCGCATGACGAACTTCCGTTGTCCGCCTTCGTTGTTGAAGGCCGCTCTTGACCGGTTCAAGACAAAAGAACGGTGAACCGGTCAATCTCTTTCGATCTCTGCCGGATCTCTAAACAGAGATCTCCGCAGCCAGAGAAATCTACCCACCCCTCCGGGTGGTTAACCAAGCCGGTTTGCATGCCGAAATCTGCCAACCCGCGGGTGAGAACAAGGAGCAGGCTCTACAAATGAGCCGCGCAGGTTGAGCCCGCATCCATCCTTCTGATATCCTCGGACTTAGGTCGCGGATTGTGCGGCTGTACGTCCGCCTCAGAGGTTTCAGTCATGTCCGGTCATTCTAAATGGGCCACCATTAAACACAAGAAGGCCGCCGCGGACGCCAAGCGCGGCAAGGTCTTCACCCGCATTATCAAGGAAATCACCATAGCTGCCAGGAGCGGCGGAGACGCTGACTCGAACGCCCGTTTGAGGACCGCGGTGGCAGCCGCCAAGGCCGTCAGCATGCCGGCCGAGAACATCAAGAGAGCCATTCTGCGCGGCACGGGCGAACTGGAAGGCGGCCAACTCGACGAGATCATGTTCGAGGGCTATGGACCCGGCGGCGCCGCGGTGCTCGTCAAAGTGGCTACCGACAACCGAAACCGCACGGTGAGCGAGATCCGCCATTTGTTCTCCAAGAACAACGGCAACCTGGGCGAACAAGGCAGCGTAGCGTGGATGTTCGACCGCAAGAGCCAGATTCTGATCGAGCAGGAGAAGGCTGACGAAGAGCAACTGATGAGCCTGGTGCTAGACGCCGGCGCCGAAGACCTGCGGACCGATGGAAGCAACTGGGAAGTGCTCTCTCCGCCCGAGGCGCACGACGCCGTGCTGGCAGCGCTGCGCGAAGCCAACATCGAAACGGTTTCGGCCGAAGTGGCGATGGTTCCCCAGAACCTGGTCAAACTGGAGGGCAAGAACGCCAGCGCGATGCTCAAGCTGAGCGACGCTCTTGAGGAACAAGACGACGTACAGAACGTCTATTCGAACTTCGATATCGACGAAAGCGAACTCGAATCTCTCACCTGATCTTCGAGCGGTGGGGCGCGCTGGGATGCGGGTACTGGGAATTGATTGCGGCGCTGAACTGACCGGTTACGGCATCGTGGACAGCGACGGCCGCCGCCACCGGATGGTGGCCGCCGGTGTAATGCGCACTAATCCACGCGATCCTTTCATGAAGCGGCTGGGGGAAATCGCCGCTGGGTTGCGGGAGATCATCGGCAAGTACGCCCCGGAGGAGGCCGCGGTGGAAGAAGTCTTCAGCGCCACCAACGCCAAGACAGTGATCAAACTGGCGCACGTGCGTGGCGCGGTGCTTTCCACGCTGGCTGAAGCCGGATTAGGATGCGGCGAGTATTCGCCGGCAACCGTGAAGGCCAGTCTCACCGGCTATGGGCGAGCCGAGAAACGCCAGATCAAGACGATGGTGGCCGCGCTTTTGGATCTCACCGAGCCGCCCGGTTCTGCTGACGCGTGCGATGCTCTGGCGGTAGCCATCTGCCACGCCACCAGGCAGATTCCACTGGCTTCAGCCGCCGGGCTGCGAACGGGGGCGAAGGGGGCATGATTATCAGAAGAAATTTGTGCCTGCTGGCTTTGCTGTCTTTCCCGGCGGCGGCGGAAGACGGAGTCCGCCTGTTCCTGTCAAAGTCATTCCCGGGCAGCGCCCCTGCCTACGCCGAGGTCACGCTCGCGCAGGACGGCATGGTCGCCTACAAGGAGGACCCGAATGACGACCGTCCAGCCAAGTTCCTGCTTCCCGCCGCGGAAACTGAGGAGCTCTTCGCGCTCGTCAGGAAGCTGGACGATTTCCGGCGCCCGCTCGAATCCGGGTTGAAGGTCGCCAACACAGGCATCAAGACGTTCCGCCGCGAAGCGGGCGAGGGCAAGACCGAAGTGAAGTTCAACTACTCCCTGGATGCGGATGCCCGCAAGCTGGCCGATTGGCTGGATAAGGTCATTGAGACACAACAACACCTGATGCGGCTGGAAAGGGCTGTGCGCTTTGACCGCCTGGGAGTGTACCGGGTTCTGCTGCATCTGCAAATGTCCATGGACCGCGCCCGCCTCGTGGCAGGGGACCAATTCCTGCCGCTCCTGGACCGCGTGGCCAAGGGCGAGAGCTTCATTCACATGGCGCGTACGCGCGCCTCCCATCTGGCAGCTGCCATTCGTTCCGGAGGTGAACCGCAGCCTTGAAGCGGATACTCTGTCTTTCATTCTGGCTTCTGGCTTCGGTCTTGCCGGCTGCCGCGCAGGAGGATGAACAGGAGCACCTGCGGCGTGTGATCGGCGAAGCCAGCGGCAGCCCTGTCGACCAGGTTCGCGCGATTGAAGAGCACTTACTGAAGTTCCCGAAGAGCGCGCGCCGGCCGGAGCTGGAGCGCGCCCTCGTCCAGGCTTCCTTCGAGGCCAAGGACGAAGAGCGTGTGGTGCGGCACGGCGAACGACTGCTCGCCAGGGACCAGGACGATCCGGCTGTGCTTGAGCGGGTGAGCCGCGCCCTCCTTGCCTCGGACTCCAAAGAACAGGCGGAGCGCGCTCTGAAGCACGCCACGCATCTCGAGGCGGTGCTCAGGCGGCTCGAACAGCAGCCGCTGGCAGCCAACGTCTCCCGGGCATTGCTGCGCGAGCAGATTGACCAGGGCGTGGCCAAGGCTGTCGTTCTGCAAGCGCGGGCTGCGGGCAACCTGGGACGAGTGGATGAAGCCGTTGCCCAGGCCCGGCGCAGCTTCGCCGCCTACCCCACCGCGGAGGCGGCGCGCGAAGCCGGACGCTGGCTGGCGCAACAAGGCAAGTTCCTGGAAGCGGCGCGCAGCTATGGCGAGGCGTTCGTCATCCATGATCCCAACCGCACCGAAGAACACCGCGCCAAGGACCGGAGCCTGATCTCTGAACTCCTCCAGAAAGCGGACGGAAACCGCAACGCTGGAAACGACCTTGTGCTCGAGGCGTATGACCGCGTGGCGGCATCGCAGGCAGCCTACAGGAAGGCGCTCAGGGAGGTCGATCCGAACTACGAGATCACCAACCCCATGAAGTTCACTCTCTCCGGTCAGGATGGCAAGCGGCTGGAGATGGCTTCGTTGCTGGGTAAAGTGGTAGTGGTTGATTTCTGGGCCACCTGGTGCGCCCCCTGCCGCATTCAGCAACCGCTCTACGAAGAGGTGGAGAAGCGGTACCGGGACCGCCCCAACGTGGTCTTCTTGAACGTCAGCACGGACGAAGATCGCGAGGTCGTGCAGCCGTTCCTGGCGAAGAACGGCTGGAAGAAGACCATCTACTTCGAGGATGGTCTGAGCCGCCTGCTGAAGATCACATCGATTCCCACGACGATTGTTTTTAACGCGCGCGGCGAAATTTCCAGCCGCATGAACGGCTTCCTGCCGGAACGCTTCGTGGAAATGCTCAGCGAGCGGCTCGACAGGGCCCTGCGCGAGTAGCCGCACAACTGCTGTCGCCCGGCTCTCCGTCCGCCAGGGTGCCAGCGCAACGATCCGCCCCGGAGACTTTCAAGCGAAGCTCAAGCCAAGTGCTGCGCCTACTTTCATGATGTGGCGCTTGCCCTCGTCGTATTCCTCAGCGGTCTTGAGGTGCTCCATCATGAAAGGCGCGTCCACGGGCAGCCTGGCAATTTCGCTCAACATCGCACCCAGGTCGATTTCACCGCGCCCGGGAACAACCTCGACAAAGTGGATGTTGAATTCAACCTTCCATTCCAGGTCCTTGGCGTGGCAGGAAACGATCCACGGCGCGAGTTTGCGGAAGCACTCACGGGTGAATTCGGCGTTGTTGTAAAACCGTTCCGGGCTGTTCACGCCGTTGCAGATGTCGATGTGCACGCCCAGGGCTTTGCGGTCAATCGCCTTGATCAGGCGAAGGTAGGAATCCGGTCCTTCGGGGAGCGCCCAGCCCATCATCTCCAGAGCGAACTTGGTCCGCCGCGGCTTGACTTCGTCAATCAGTTGGCGGCAGTTGGCTACGGTAGCGTCAAAGAACTCCTTGGAGAAGTTCTTGGGATGCGGACCATACCAGACCTTGGGGTTGTAGGAGCCGGCGATATCCACGCAACATCGCGCGCCGATAGCCTCCGCCAGAGCCAGCCGTTCGGCCACGTACCGCATATTGGCGCGGCGTTTCTCCGTATCCGGTTCCAGCATGTTGACCCAGGCGCCCACCTCGGCAATCACCACATTCTCGGCGGCGAAAGCCTGCTCAATTTCCTTCACCCGGGCTGTCTCTTCGAGTTTCACGCGGGGGCAATAGGCGGCGCTGTAGCCTAGTCTGCGATGTTCTTTGGCCAATTCGCGAGGGTCATCGGATTTCAGGAAGATGGGTCCGCCCAGGCGGATGGGGCGGTTCTGAGCGCGCAAGGCAACGGCCCCGGCGGAAAAGGCGAGGAACGAGCGGCGGCTGGTAGATATCATACAAGCATTCTACCTGTCGCGGGGGAAGCGGCGTCTCCTGCGGACGGGCCATACCGGCGTTACCTGGGGGGAGCTCCTCTGAAACCGGCTGGCTGCCGGGCAGGCGATTCCGGTTGATCACTCTCCGGCGGCGTGCAACACGACGCTGCGGCGATGGCCTGCCGAGCGGTGTTCGAACACGTAGATCCCCTGCCATGTACCCAGCGCCAATTGCCCTCCCAGGACCGGAATCGTGAGGCTGTTCTGTGTCAGCGCTGAGCGGATGTGCGCCGGCATATCGTCATCGCCTTCAATCGTGTGCCGGTAGAGGCGAGGATCATCGGGGACCAGGCGTGCGAAGAAGTTGGTCAGGTCCGCCATGACGTCCGGGTCAGCGTTTTCCTGAATGGTGAGCGAGGCGGAAGTGTGCTGAATGAACACCGTCAGCAGACCTTCACGGATGTTGCAGGAGGAGAGCCAGCGTTGCACGGACCTCGTGATTTCGTAGAGACCCTTGCCTGCCGTATCCACCGAAAGGCGGTGAGTCTGCTGCCTCATTCCACGGTCACGCTCTTGGCGAGGTTACGGGGCTGATCCACGTCGCACCCGCGGCGCACGGCAATGTGATACGCCAGCAGTTGCAGCGGCAAAACCTCCAGGATCGGCAGCAGCAGTTCAGCCGATTGAGGCACCAGCATGAGGTGGTCCACCAGTTCCTTCAGGTCTTCGTCACCCTCGCAGGCGAGTCCGGCCACGATGCCGCCGCGCGCCTTCACTTCCTGGATGTTGGAAAGCGTCTTTTCGTAGCGCATCAGGCTGCCCGGGTCAGCTCGATCACGCGTGGCCAGAACGACCACCGGGAGATTCTCATCGATCAGCGCATTGGGGCCGTGCTTCATCTCGCCGGCTGGATAGCCTTCGGCGTGAATGTAGGAGATTTCCTTCAGCTTCAAGGCGCCTTCCAGCGCGATGGGATAGTGGATACCCCGGCCCAGAAATAGAAAGTCGTTAGCGCGGAACAGCACCCGCGCCAGTTCTTCGTACACTGCGTCCTGCGACAGAACTCTCTCCAGCTTGCCTGGGATGCGCAACAGTTCCTGGGCCAGGCGCTGTGATTCGCTGTCGCTCAGGAGTTCGCGGGATTGCGCCAGATAGAGCGCCAGCAGGAAGAGCGCGGTCAGCTGCGCGGAAAAAGCCTTCGTCGACGCCACCCCAATCTCCGGTCCGGCGTGCGTCATCAATGTGCCGGCGGCTTCGCGCGTGATCATGGACCCCACCACGTTGCAGATGGCCAGCGTGGGAGATCCTTTCAGCTTCGCTTCACGCTGGGCGGCCAGGGTGTCCGCGGTTTCACCGGACTGGGAGATGACCACGGTCAATACCTGCGGCGATAGGATCGGATCCCGATAACGAAATTCGCTTCCGTAGTCCACTTCCACCGGCAGCCGAGCCAGTTTTTCCAGCATGAATTTGCCGGCCAGCGCGGCATGCCAGCTGGTGCCGCAGGCCACCATGCGCACCTGCTCGAAACGCGCGAACTCGGAGGGCGTGATCTCCATCTCATCGAGGAACACGCGGCCGGTTTCCTGGCTGACACGCCCCAGCAGCGTGTCGCGGACGGCCCGGGGCTGCTCAAAAATCTCCTTGAGCATGAAGTGCTTGTAGCCGCCCTTTTCGGCCATGATGGGGTCCCACAACACACGCGAGACGGGGCGTTTGAGGGGACGGCCGTCGAAGTCCGTGAGCGTCACTCCGTCCTTGTCCAGGATGGCCATGTCGCCGTCGGCCAGGAAGATGATGTCGTGAGTGTGCCCCAGAATCGCGGGGATGTCGGACGCCAGAAAGTACTCGTCTTCGGCCAGCCCCAGCACAGCGGGCGGCCCGTTGCGCACGGCAACGATGCGTCCGGGGTCCGCCGGTGAAATCACGCCGAGCGCAAACACCCCGTGCAACTGCTTCACCGCCTGGCGCACAGCCTCCACCAAATCACCCTGAAAATGCTTCTCCACCAGGTGGGCGATGACCTCAGTGTCGGTTTCGCTCGCGAAGACGTGGCCTTCCTGCTGAAGCTGACGCTTCAAGACCAGGTAATTCTCAATGATGCCGTTGTGCACCACAACCACGTTGGCCTGACAATCGTGGTGGGGGTGGGCGTTTTCCTCGGAAGGACGGCCGTGCGTGGCCCAGCGCGTGTGACCGATGCCGTAGATGCCGTCAATCGGCTGTTCCCGCAGCGCTTCCTCGAGTTTCCGTAGCTTGCCCGACACGCGCCGGATGATCAGCTTGTGGCTGTCGTCCACCACCGCGAGCCCGGCCGAGTCATAGCCGCGGTACTCGAGGCGGCGCAGTCCGTCCAACAGGATGGGAACCGCCCGCCGGGCGCCAACATAACCGACAATGCCGCACATGGATGTTACTCGATGAACTCGATGCGATAGTCTTCGATGACCGGATTCGACAGCAGGTCGTGGGAGATCTCCTCAAGCCTGGCGCCGAAGTTGGAGGCGTCCGCCCCGGGCGCCAGAGCGATCTCGAAGTACTTTCCCTGGCGCACATCGGCGATTTCGTCGTAACCCATGCTCTTCAGGGCGGCATGGATCGTCTTGCCTTGAGGATCCAGCACGGTTCTTTTTAGCGAAACGTAAACACGAGCCTTCATGAATTATTCATTGTAAACGGTGCAGGCGAAGAGGAACACGCTGAGGCGCGGAGGAGGAAGTCAGGCCCTCCACCCGTTCCGGACGTGGCGGCCCTTGCTGCGTTAGCGCGAAAGGAACTAACCCAAGCAGCGCGAGAACATTCCGTCGGTGCATACAGACACATTACACCGCCTGCCGCCACCCGGAACACTTCATCGGCGAGCGCGTCGCCCCACCCCGGCCGCAGAAGCCGGCCAAACACAAAGAAGGCGGAGAGGCCGGAAGGTTTCCGGCGCCCTCCGCCCTGATTGCGTCGGAGCTAGACGGGCTCGATGTTGACGACCGCGTCCATGATACAGCCGGAACCCGCGAAGTCTCCGTGGGCCAGCATCTCTTCGACGCTCCAGCCGGGGATCAGGTCGCCATCTCGGGCGCCCTTTCCGGAGGCCAGACGCATGAGCCGCGAACGGTGACCGAAGCCGTGAGCCACCATGACACAGTCCGGGCGGATGCGTTCGGTCAAGTGCGCGGGCAACTCAATGCTGCCGACCCGCGAGCTCACGCGCACCATCTGCCCGTGGCGGATCTTGTGTCTCTCCGCCAGCATGGGATGGATGACGGCCGCATTGCTGGGCATAATCTCGTGAGCAATCGGGTTGTTCTGCGTGCTGTTGCGCCGGTGCACGGGGGGCAGGTAGGTGAGGTAGTAATAGGGATATCTCGCGCTCGGCTCGTCCCGCCGCGGACGCCAGTCAGGCAAGGCAGGGTAACCACGAGCTTCAAACTCGGGGATGTAGATCTGGCACTTGCCCGTTGCCGTGGCGAATGTGGTTCGCGGCACGAACCGGTCATCGCGATCGAATATCCCGATCCGCCTGAATTCCGCAAAGTTCGCCCCCAGACCAGCCCGCCTGGTCTGCTCGTCGAGCAAGGCGGAGGTGCTGATCCAGGCGCCGGTCGGAGTCTTGAAATAATCGGGCGCCAGCCGCTTGCCAAGTTCGATGGCCACCCAGCCAATGGACCGCGACTCGAACATGGCCGGCACAACCGCCTGACGCGCTACCACCTGAGGCTTGCGGGCTTCGTAAGCGCGGGACATCAGGCCAGTACTTTCGAGGTAAGTGGAGGAGGGCAAAGCGATGTCGGCCAGGGTCACGGTGTCCGTGGGCAGCGTGTCGATGACCACCGTGAATTCCACCGACCTCAGCGCTTCGATCATCTTCAGCGGCTCAGGGAAGCCCAACACGGTGTAGTAGTTCACGAAAGCACCCTTGATTCGTCCGGGGTGCTTGTTCAGCATGCCGTCAACCAGCGTGCTGAACATGCCGTGGTCCTCTCGTGTCACCAGGGGCAGCTTGTCGCGTCCGTCAATCCGCACGCCCGTCTTGGCCGGAAACGCAGGTGGAGGATAAACCTGGTCCATGGTTTGAATGGTCAGCCGGCGCGGGAAATAGCGCCCGCCGGGGCGGTCAATGGTGCCTGCCAGAATATTGAGGATCGTGATGGCGTGTGTCAGCTGCCCGGAATTTGCGTAATTGGCCGTGAGACTCTTCTTGTATGCCGGTGCGCAGGCGGGGCGCGTGGTGGCAAATTCCCGGGCGATGCGCGTGATGGCAGCCGCGGGGACGTCGCTTAGCCGTTCGGCCCACTCGGGCGTGTACTGGGCGAAGTGGGTCCGGATGCGGGACTCAAAATCCTTGAAATTAGTGAAGTTGTCGACGAACTCGCGGTCGTGGAGGTTCTCGGAGATGATCACATTGATCATCGCCAACGCTACAGCCAGGTCCGAGCCCGGGCGAATCGGATACCACTCATCGGAAAACCGCGCCGTCGTCGAGTGCTCCGGATTGAAGCACACGATCTTGGCGCCGCTGTCTTTGGCGCGGATCATTCCCTGCGCGTAGACGATCTTGCATTTCGAGAGCATCTCGAAGCCGAACAGGAGCAGATACTTCGAATTTTCAAAATCGTAGCTGTTGCTCCGCCCGCCGGTGGCGTAACGCTGCACCACCGAGTCTGTCGTGAAACAGATGTCGTTGTGATCCACGCGGTTGATCGCGCCGATGGCATTGATGAACCGAGCCCAGGGCTCCGGGCTGCCGCGGGAAAGGAACAGCAGGGAGTCAGCGCCGTGCTGCCGGATGTAACCCCCGAACTTGGCAGCGATCGTGTCCAGCGCCTCATCCCAGCTGATTCTTACCCAGCCGGGGTCCTGGTCCAGGCCCTTGCGGGGATTGGTGCGCTTCATGGGGTACTTGAGACGGTCCGGGTCATAGAGCAGTCCGGCGCCTCCGGAACCACGGCCACATAGGGCGCCGCCTCCGCTGGCGTCCCCCGGCAGCCCTTCCAGGAAGCGCAGCACACCGTCCTGTACCGTCGCTCGAATCCCGCATTCCGGAGCGCAGACGCCACAGGCAGTCGTCATGGTCTGCGCCGTGGAGGCCGACGGCGACGCCGGGCGGAAGAAGTCCTCAAACCCCTGCAACAGCGGCGCGCCACCTAGAGCGGCGCCCGTCATCTGCAACCAGTTTCTTCTGGATATAGCCATGTCTTCTTCCTCCCTACTTTGTGCTCCAGTCAGTTGTGACGAAACGCATTCTCGGTCTCGTCGTGACAGGCGTCTTGAAGCCGGCCACACGGTCAGCGCCTTTGCCGGCGACTTCCGCCCAAGGACCCCACTGCAAGGCATTCGTGGGGCAAATCGTGGCGCAAGCCGGCTTCAACTTCTGGTCGACGCGGTCAAAGCAGCCCGTGCATTTCTCCATCTGCCGTGTGCGGGTGTTGAATTGAGGAGCGTCGTAGGGGCAGAACTTCTGGCACATGCGGCAGCTCACGCAGCGCTCTCTGTCGATCAGTACGTGGCCGTCGTCGCGCCTCCATATAGCCTTCACCGGGCAAGCCTTTTGGCAGAGCGCGTTGTCGCAGTGATTGCAGGCAAGCGACAACGCCGTCGCCCGGGGTTGGGGGTAGGCGCCCGTCTCGATGGTGTGCAACTTCCGATAGCGGACGTTCACGCCGGTTTCCACCTGGTTCCATTGCTTGCAGGCAACTTCGCAGGCCCGGCACTCAATGCAGCGTTTAGCGTCAAAAAACCATCCGTATGCCATGTATGCGCTCCGAGTGCATATAATGCCAACACAGTTGATGTGCAATTCATGAGCCACTGTTGGCGCCCAGAAGACATGGATGTCTATATATCTGAAACTACGGCAAGCGCACCCGCCAGCTTGGGAAGGTGATGGAGCCCGCAGCTTCGGTGTTGAGGGATCTCACCCAGCAGGGTGAGCAATATGACTTGTTTCGTCGAGTATCTTGTTAGTAAGTGAGGCGAGAGACGAGTAAAACTTGTGTTGACTTTCCCTGCACAGGTTGTTGCAATACGCCACAGCCCAAGCCAGGTGGTCCTCGTAATATTTTTCCAGCAAGTCGCGGCTCGCGGGCTCTCGCAGCAACTGCGAGCAGAAGGCTAGCAGCAACCCAATGTGGTCTGCCGGCTCGTTCTCCAGGCGAGGCTCGACGCCGCCTTGGCGAAACCAGGCTTTGGCGCTGTCGTGCGATTCACCCATCAGCCGGGCCTCCGGGCTGTGAACCGACTGCCACGGCGGGCAAGGCGCTCCCATGGGATCCAGAAACAGCCTCACGTATTCCCTGTGGAGCTCCAGTTCATCGCCGCTCAGGGTGCTTTCGACTTCCTCCAGCGTAGCGCGCCAGGAACCGGCTTCCCCGCCCTGCGCTTGGGGCAGTTCCCGCAGCGTGGCGAGCAGTTCAGCCTGAGGCGCGCCAAGAAACGCGCGGCCCGCAAAGGCAAACAGCGACGGCAGTAAATTGTTCACAGATGGATCTCCTTGTCAAATAGTCATTGCCAGGAAGCCGCCGTCCACTCGGAGGATGGAGCCGGTCACGAAGCTCGAGGCGCCTTCCGAAGCGAGGAAGATCGTCGCGCCCACCAACTCGCTGGCTTCGCCGAAACGGTTCATGGGAGTGTGGCTGAGAATCTGGGCCGTGCGCTCCGGGGTGAGGAGTTTGCGGTTCTGTTCGGCGGGAAAGAAGCCGGGCAGGATGGCGTTGACGCGAACCCGGTGGGGCGCAAGCTCACGCGCCAGGAACTGAGTGATCTGGTTCACGCCTCCTTTGGCGACTCCATAGGTGAAGACTTTGGACAGAGGAGGACCGCTGCTAGCGGAGGAGATGTTGATGATGGAGCCGCCTTGGCCGGCATCCACCATCGCCTTGCCGAATATCTGGCAAGCCAGGAATACGCTCTTCAGATCAACGTCGATGATCTTGTGCCACTCTTCCTCGGATATCTCAAAGAAGGGCGTGCCTGAATTGATGCCGGCGGCGTTGATCAGGATATCGACGCGCCCGAATTCGCCCAGCATCGCCTCCAGAGCCGCCTGCAAGTCCTGCCGGCTGGTGGCGTCCACCTTGAGGGCCAGCGCTTTGCGTCCGAGTTTCCGGATGGCTTCAGCCCGTTCGTTGGCTCCGTCAGGATTGAAATCCAGGATAGCGACATCGGCTCCGGCAGCCGCCAGACCCATGGCCATTTCACCAGCCAAAACGCCGCCGCCGCCCACTATCGCGGCTGCCTTGCCGTTCAGAGAAAACATATCCGAGTAGTTCATGTACGAATAACCTCCTTCCTTTTGTAGCACGGACACCCTGCCCCACCTGCTTGCGCGTGCCCCCGCGGCGGTTTGCGACAATGGGGATCGGAGTAAACTGTAGAGGAATGGTCATTACTGGTGTTTATTACGCGCTGGCGCTGGCCGCCGGCGGGCTGCTGGTTTCATACCTGACTCGTCCTGCCTTCGGGGCGGTGCTGTTCGTGCTCGCAGCGTTTTGTCTCTACTTTTTCCGCGACCCCGAGCGGGTCATTCCGGAGGGACCCGTGGCAGTGAGCCCCGCCGACGGAAAAGTGGTGGCGGTGAAGCCCGAAGGAGACGGACTGCGGCGCATCAGCATCTTCCTGAACGTGTTCGATGTGCACGTGAATCGAACCCCCATTGCGGGCCGCATTACCCGTGTACACTATCAGCGCGGCAAGTTCCTGGTGGCCAGCCAGGAAGAAGCCTCGGTGGCCAATGAACAGAACACGGTGACGGTGGAGGGCGAAGGCACTACCATCGTCTTCAAACAGATTGCCGGGCTGGTGGCCCGCCGGATTGTCTGCTACAAGAAACCGGGCGATTACGTGCAAACTGGAGAGCGCATCGGATTGATCAAGTTCGGTTCCCGCATGGACGTGCTGTTGGGGCCGGAATGGGACATCGTGGTGAAGGAGGGAGAGCGTGTCAAGGCCGGTTCCAGCGTCCTGGCCCAACGAACGGCCAGATAAACCTCGCACCGGGCGCTTCCGGCTTGGAGAGCGCCTGATTGATCCCCGTTCGCCTGACAGGCGGCCGCGGCGCGTAGCTTACGCTCTGCCAACCCTGTTCACGGCCGGGAACCTGTTTCTGGGCTTCCTGGCCCTCATCAAGACTTTCCAGGGTTCCATGTATGCGCTGTCGGGAGCGCTGGGGCCGAACCCACATTTTTCTTTCGCGGCCGTCTGCGTGGGCATCGCGGTCTTCCTGGACGGGCTGGATGGACGCATCGCCCGAATGACCAACACGGTCAGCGATTTCGGACGGGAGATGGATTCGCTGGCGGACCTGATCACCTTCGGCGTGGCTCCTGCCGTGATGGCTTTCGCCTGGGGCCTCATGTTCGTCGATGGCGGCCTGATGGAGCCCATGCGGGACCACGTCTACCGGGCGGGCTACTTCGTGGTCTTCCTGTATCTTCTGTGCGGAGCCGCGAGGCTGGCCCGTTTCAACATTCAGGTCAATCCCATCCCTAAGAATCCCGGCCGCCCGGACCGCAAGTACTTTGTCGGCCTGCCGATCCCCGCGGCGGCGGGCGTCGTCGCCTCGATCGTTTATGTCTTCTCCGGCGTCCCGCTAAGACTGTGGTGGCAATCCGCTGCCTGGATTACTCTGCTGCTGTTGCTTTGCTTGCTGATGATCAGCACGTGGCGGTACCGCAGCTTCAAGGACTTCAACCTTTTGCGGCCTCGCTCCACACTCAGCGTGGTTCTCACGGGCAGCCTGATCTACCTGATCTGGAATTACTCGCAGCCCGTGCTGTTGATCATGGCGTTGACTTACCTGCTGAGCGGCATTGTGGTGCGCATCGGTGGGATTTTCCGCCGCTGGCTGCGCCCGTCGCGCCCGCATCCGCAGGGACAGGGGGTCTGAGGCCTTGCGCCTTCCACGCGTTGTCATCGTCGGCGGCGAGACCATGCTCGGCAAGGACCTCAAGGAGTCGCTCGAGGAGTCCGGCCTGGAGGCCGTGATACGGACGGTTGGAAGCCAAAGCGACAGTTTTCTACTGTCCGAATCCGGCGGTGAACCCGGCGTGATCGCCGCCCTCGAAGAGGGCGAATTCCACCAGGCGGCGGCAATCCTGCTGGCTGGGCCGCCGACGTCCAGCCAAAGGGCGTTTGACCTGCGCGCCAGGAACTGTCCGAACAGCTTCCTCATTGACCTGACGCATACGTTCGAAGACCACCCGGAAGCCAGAGTCAGGGCGCCCCTGGCGGAAGGTTATGACGAACCAGGCGGCACCGAGCGGATCCTGGTGACGGCGCACCCGGCTGCCGCGGCATTGGCTTTCGTGCTGCGGCGTATTCACCGGCAGGCCCCCATCAGCTCTTGCGTGGTCCATGTCTTCGAGCCGGCCAGCGAGCGAGGGCAAGCGGGGCTGGACGAACTCCAGCAGCAGACCGTCAAGCTGCTCTCCTTCCAGCAACTGCCGAAGGATGTCTTTGACGCGCAGTTGAGCTTCAACCTGTTGCCGCGTGCGGGCGAGGCTGCCCCGGTGCAACTCCAGGCGGTTGAGGACAGGATCTGCCGTCATCTGGCGAGTCTGCTGGCTGAACCGCCGCCTGTACCTATGCCGTCCTTGCGGCTGATCCAGGCGCCGGTGTTTCATGGCTACAGCGTTTCGGTCTGGGTTCGGTTGGTGAACAACTTTGGCCCGGCGGTGCTGGAGGAACTCCTGCAGGGTGAGGGAATCGAGATAAGGGCCGGCAATGAAGAGCCCCCCACCAATGTTGGCATAGCCGGTCAAAGCGGATTGTCCGTGGGCGACATACGCGCCGACGCCAACGACCCTCACGCCGCCTGGTTCTGGCTGTGCGCCGACAACCTGCGCTGGGCGGCTGCCAACGCCGCCGAGTTGACGCGTCTGTTGCTGGCCGGGAAGAACATCGCATGAAGGCTGCCGGAGCGGTTTGCCTGGCCGCACTCGCTTTGGCCGCGGGCTGCGGCTACAGGACAGCCGGGCGCGCGGACCTTTTGCCCAAGCACATACGGAGCATTGCCGTGCCGGCCTTCGGCAATGCCACCACCAGGTACCGGCTCCCCCAGATTCTTCCGGCCGCGATTTCACGCGAGTTCCTGCGGCGGACCCGCTACCAGGTAGTGCCTGATCCCAACCAGGCGGACGCGGTGCTCTACGGCTCGGTCGTCAACTACTTCTCCTACCCGACGGTTTTCGACCCCGCCACCGGCCGTGCGGCGGGAGTTCAACTCAGCGTCTTCCTCGAAATCAGGCTGGTGGAGCAAGCCACCGGAAAACTGCTTTATCACCGCCCGGATTTTGAATTCAGGCAAAGATATGAAATCAGCACGGACCAGGAGGCGTATTTTGATGAAAGCAATGCCGCCCTGCAACGGCTGAGCGCCGACGTGGCCCGCACCGTGGTCAGCGCCATCCTGGAGACCTTCTAGCCGTATGACGCCGGAAGCGTTTCTGCACAGCATCCGCCAGCAACCGCCTCCGCCGGTGTGCCTGTTCCTGGGGCAGGAACAGCATCAGCGCGACCGGTGCAGGCGGACCCTGGTCGAGAGTTTCCTGCCCGAGCAGGAGCGGGAGAGCGGATTGATCCGCCACGACCTCAGCGAGATGTCGCTGGCCGCCGTTCTCGATGATGCCCGCACCCTGTCCCTGTTCTCTCCGCAAAGATTGATCTGGGCCTCCTCAGCCGAAGCTGCTGCGAAAGAGGGCTCCTCCGAAGAACTGGCGAGCTACCTGCAACGGCCCACACCCGACGTGGTGCTGGTGTTCGAGTGCTCCCGCTACGAGTTCGAGGGCGAAGACAAGGCACGCCTGGAGAGAGTGCGCAAGTTCTTTCAAGCCGTGCCCACCGTGGTCGAATTCAAGCGGTTCCAGCCTGAGGCAGCCCGTGAACTGGCCCGCCAGCTGGCGGCGCAGGCGAGATTGAAGATATCTGCGGATGCGCTGGATTTCCTGGCAGAAGCCGTGGGCTATGAAGCCGCGCGGATCGCCGTGGAAATCGAGAAGCTCAGCCTCCTGTCCGCTGAGGGCTCAACGGTGGGTCTCGAGGAAGTGGCTCAGGTGGTGCCCGAAGCCCGCGCTGGCACCATCTTTTCACTGGTCGCCGCGCTGGGCCGCGGCGACCGCATGGCCTCCTTGCAGCTGCTGGATACGCTCACGCGCGGCGGCGAATACCTTCCGCTGGCGCTGAGTTTTCTGGCCACGCAGTTCCGGCAGGCGCTGGTGGCCCGGGACGCGGGACTCCGCGGCCCGAGCCAGATTCAAGGCTACTTCTCCAAGCTCGGAACGCCGATGTGGCCCGCCAAGGCGCAACAGATTCACCAGACGATGTCTGCCTTTTCGGCCAACGGGCTCAGGAATGCACTGCGCAGCGCCTATGCCGCGGACAAGGCGTTAAGAGACACGCGTCCCGATGATCGCGTGGTTATGGAAAGGTTCGTTCTTGAGGTGACCGGCGGGGTGAAGGCCTGAGAGATCAGGCCGCCATCGACTTCACGCGGGCGTGCAGCCTGCTCTTGTACCGCGAAGCCGTGTTGGGCTTGATCAAGCCCCACTTGGCGGAACGGTCAATCATTGAGAAGGTCTTCGGCAGCAACGCCTCCGCCGATTTCAAGTCCTGCTGCTCCAGGCACCGGCGCAAGGCGCGGATCTGGTGCCGGAGCCGAGTGCGCCGCATACGGTTCACCAGGGTGCGCCGCTCCGTTTGACGAGCCCGCTTCAGTGCGGAAACATGATTAGCCATCGAGTCGCTTTTTGATCCTCAAAAGAATATCGTTAACAACAAGATACCGCGTTCGACTCTCGCGGGTCAAATGCCCACGGCCGCGCTCTGCGCGTAGTGCACACAGCCGGGCAAACGGCGCCCGCCCAGATCCGGATGAGACGGAATCACTCGGACGGTATAGCCTACCGATCCGCTGAGCGTGCAAGGCCCGTATTCAGTTTCATAGACAACGTGCCCGTCCTGCCCGCCCACCGGGCGCATGGCGGTTACTTCGGCGCTGCTGTTGATCTCGCCGTCCGCGGTTAGGCGCCCGAGGCACAGCTCCACCGCCACGTCGTCCGGCGACAGCGGCCCTAAGGCAATCTCGGCACGAACCCGCACCATGTCGCCCACCTGGATCTGACCCGGCACGCCATTCTCCACTTTCAGCACACCGACGTCCTTCCAGGCTGCGCTGACGCGGCTCTTCCACGCCGACAAAGTCCGGGCTCGCGCAGCGTCGCTTTCGGCAAAACGGGCGCGCCGCACATGACTGGGCAGATACAGGCGCTCTGTGTATTCGCGCACCATGCGGTGGCTGTTGTAGACGTGGCAAAGCGAAGTGAGCTCTGATTTCATGAGCGCAATCCAGCGCCGCGGCAAGCCCCCGGCCGCGCGGTCATAGAAAGTCGGCACGACATCCCGCACCAGCAACTCGTACAGCGCCTCGGCATCGAGGCGGTCCTGATCCTCTCGATCCGAATACACTTCGCCTCGTCCGATGGCCCAACCCGAAAAGACGCCTTCTTCCCGGGCCAGGCGCCAGGCTTCGTCCCACCAGCCGTCCAGGGTGCTCACGTTGATCACCCCGTTGGCGGCGGCTTTCATGCCGCTCGTGCCGCAAGCCTCGTTCGGCCTCAGAGGCGTGTTCAGCCAGATATCGACGCCTTGCAGCATGTAGCGGGCGACGGCCATGTCGTAGTCTTCCAGAAACACCAGACGCAGGCGAAACTCCGGCCTCCGGGCGAGCCCGGCGATGTGATGGATGAGTTCCTTGCCGCCTTGGTCCTGTGGGTGAGCTTTGCCCGCCATGATGATCTGGACCGGCCTCTCGGGATTGTTCAGAATGCGCGCCAGACGGTCGGCATCCTGGAAAAGAAGCGTGGCCCGTTTATAAGCCGCGAACCGGCGCGCAAACCCGATCGTCAACGTGCGGGAGTCCAGCACGTCTTCAGCGCTCTGCAAATCCGCCTGGGGGACCCCGCGCCTGGAGAGTTGCTCGGCCAGTCGGCTTCGCGCGAAGGCCACCAGCCGTTCACGGCGCCGCTCATGTGTGCGCCAGAGCTCCTCGGCCGGAATGCCGTCCACGCGTTCCCAGATGCTCTCGTCCGCCGGTTCCTCGCGCCAGCGGGGTCCGAGGTAGCGCTCCAGCAGTTCGTTCATGTCCCGGGAAATCCAGGACTGGAAGTGCACCCCATTGGTGACGTGACCGATGGGCACTTCTTCCAGTCTCCCGCCTGGCCACATGGCGCTCCACATGCGGCGCGTCACCTCGCCGTGAAGTTTGCTGACCGCGTTGGTGGTGGAAGCCAGCTTGAGCGCCAGCACGGTCATGCAGAAATCCTCTCCGTCATGCGTCGGCGTCTGATGCCCCAAGCCCATGAACTGGGTCCAGTTGAGGCCAAGTTCGCTGGCGTATTCGTAGAAGTAGGATCGCATCAGCTCAGCCGGGAAGTAGTCGTGGCCGGCTTCGACAGGGGTATGCGTCGTGAACACGAGGCTTGAGGAAGCCAGTTCACGCGCCTCCTGGAAGGTGAGGCCGTGCCGCCCCATCAACCGGCGCACGTGTTCGAGCGACAGGAACGCCGAGTGCCCCTCATTCATGTGAAAGACCGTAGGTTCCAGGCCCAGAACTTCGAGCGCGCGATAGCCGCCGATGCCCAGGAGCAACTCCTGGCGCAGCCGCGTCTGCTTGTCACCTCCGTAGAGCTGATCCGTAATGTTGCGTTCATACTCGCCGTTAGCGCTGATATTCGTGTCCAGGAGGTAGAGCGGGATGCGTCCCACTTGGGCGGACCAGACTTGCGCCTTAACATCACGCCCTGCCATGCGAACGCTGATGAGCAGGGGTTCGCCGTTGGCGCCCTTCACAAGCGACAAGGGCAAGTTCGAGAAATCGTTGTCGACGTAGTCCTCCTGCTGCCAGCCGCTCGCGTTCAGGTGCTGAAGGAAGTAGCCCTGCTGGTAGAGCAACCCGACGCCAACCAGGGGTACGCCCAAGTCGCTCGACGATTTCAGGTGGTCCCCGGAGAGGATGCCGAGTCCGCCCGCGAAAATAGAGAGCGACTCGGTGATGCCGAACTCGGCCGAGAAATAGCCGACCTGCAAATCCTTGCCCCCGTGCGTCCGGCGGAACCAATTGGCGCGTTCGGTCAGGTACTCTTCCAGGTCGGCGCTGACGCGTCCGAGTTGGGCCAGGAAGGCGTCGTCAGCGGCGGCTGTTTCGAGCTTCCTCTGGTCAATGCGTCCCAGCATGCAGACGGGGTTATGATTGCAGGCTTCCCAGAGGTCGTTGTCGAGTCGGCGGAACAGGTCGATAGTCTCGTGATTCCAGCTCCAGCGCAGATTGTAGGCCACGGCCCTCAATTTCTCCAGTGCGGCTGGCAGTCTCGGAATGACCAGGAACTTGGCGACGGGCTTCATCTTGTCTCTCCTGTGGGCGGCTTCCATCCTATCAAGTCGGCTGAAGAAGGATGGATTCTCTCCCTTTCCCGCTGCAGAGAAGGGTGGCCGCGCCACGCTATAATCTTGAGCAATGGACGTTTACGAAGAGTTGGTGCGCTTGAGGCGTGCCGGGCAGAAATGCGTGCTCGCGACGATTATCGACGTCAGCGGCTCCATACCCAGCTTCCAGAACGCCAAGATGCTGAT
>JBBIND010000041.1:0-37926 GCA_037444075.1 Acidobacteriota bacterium
GTTTCTCCCCGGTTTCCGTCCCCGGTTTCCCCGTCCCCGGTTTCCCCCGTCCCCGGTTTCCCATGCAGGTGCAGGGCGAAAAACGTTTCGCGCAGGGATACACCCTCCAGTGGGGCTATACCTACTCCAAGCTGATGGAAGCGACCGAGTTCCTGAACCCCACCGACCCTCGGCCCTATGAGTCAATTGGCGCCCTCGACCGGCCGCACCGGCTGACCGCCAGCGCAATCTGGGAAATCCCGCTCGGCAGGGGCCGCCGCTTCGGATCGTCGTGGCCCTCGGCCATGAACTTCGTCCTCGGCGGCTGGCAACTCAGCGGCATCGTCACGCGGCAGTCCGGCGCCCCGCTGGGCTTCGGCAACTCCATTTTCGTGGGCGACATCAAGAACATCCCGTTGCCGGTAGCCCGGCGCGATGTGGACCGGTGGTTCAACATCGACGCGGGCTTCAACCGAAACTCCGCTCAGCAGTTAGCCAGCAACATCCGGATGTTCCCCCTGCGGTTCAGCGGAATCCGGGGGGACGACCAGAGGAGCTGGGACTTCTCCATCTCCAAGGATTTCCCGATTCACGAGGAGCGTGTCAAGATGCGCTTCCGGGCTGATGTGTACAACGCCTGGAATCAGACCAACTTCGGCAACCCGAACACCTCGCCGACCAACTCGGCCTTCGGGCGGATCACGGGAACGAATGGAGACGCACGCAACTGGCAACTCGCGCTGAAGTTGCAGTTCTGACTAGGCGCGCGGGTTCGCGCATCGTCGGCACGGTCACCGCGGCCAGCGCGGTGACCCGGTCCCGGAGCGTGTTCTTCATGCGGCAACCACACTCACATGAAGGCCCTCCGGGCGCGCGTGATCAAGTTCTCTGTGGACGGTTTCTCGTGACTGGAGAACTGCGCCGACACGCAAATACTGGCAAATGTTTGGGATACGGGCGCGGACTCAAGCGGCGATGGTGTCAACGAGACGGGGCGTTGGAAAGTTATCGTTCCTGGAGCCGCGAGGCTCTCCAGATAGAGCGCGACCGCCTCCTTGACATTGCGCTCGGCTTCTTCCAGTGTTTCACCCTGGGTGTGGCAACCAGGCAGCGCGGGCACCGAGGCCACGTAGCCTCCTTCTGGAGCCTGTTCGTAGAAGACTTAGCCGGCTTAGGAGCCGCGGCAAGAGGCGGGGCAGGTCACGCGGACCCAACGACGGGAAGCCGGGAACTTCGGAGGTATTGCCGATTGGAGAACGGCGCCGGGGCCCAAGACTCTGCCTGATGCCGCGAGTTCGGCTGGTCAGTTACCCTTCCATCGAGACGCAAACTCCGCCGGTGCCATCTCTACATCCCGTAGTATTCCGCGGAGCGTTCCAATCCGTAGGGTATGGGCACCATGAACGGGAACTACGGTACGCAGTTCGCCCTTCACCATGATGTGATGACTTCCTCGAACACGCACGGCGCAGAACCCTTGCGACTCAAGGAATCGGACCATCTCCGCACCGGTTGGGCGCGGCAGCTTAGGCATGGAGCGGGTCGTCCAACTCCAGATCGAGCGGTCGGAGCGCAGTGGGCTGATTCAAGCGGGCCATCGCGTCCTCAACACCAAATTCTTCAATATACGCGAGCAGCGCCTCTCGCAGATCCGCGATGGCTTCATCCTCTGTGGCGCCCTCCCCATAAGCCGGGATGTCAGGCACTCGGGCCGTGAACCCGCCCTGTTCGGGGTCAGGAATCAGTTCCACTGTCAAGCGTTTCATGGAAACTCTATGTCATGTTAGCAAGCTCGGCTGGCCTCTGGCGACGAACTCTGCGCACACGAGCCCTTTATGCTCGTCGAGTAACGGTCAGCGTGCCGCGGAATCCGGCCGGCTTTCCAGCGCATGCCAGCAAAGTTCAAGTCCACTCCGGGGCGCTACGGCTGAGGGGCGCAATGTGCTGGAACAACAACGGTTCACCATGCATGGAGTGGTTACCCTGCGCGAGCCGGCGGGTGATGATGTTGGGGCGAATGGAGCGAAAACAGCAGAAGCCGGGGAACGAAGTCGTACCTATGTCTCCGGACCGGGCAGCCCAAAGTGTCACCCATCTCTTAGGAACGGAGTGTTGCCTATGTCTCCGGACCGGGCACATGTTGGTTGGTGAGCCGGCTGGGACTCGAACCCAGGACCCTTTGATTAAAAGTCAAATGCTCTACCGACTGAGCTACCGGCTCGGGTGGGAAAAGGTTCGTTCTTCAGTCAGATTAGCACATCCCGGTCACCTCTCTGCGCGGACTGCGGATCGCGGGTTATAATGTGATTTGCCGCTTTCAGGCTCCGGGCGGAGGTGCGCTTGTTGTTTAGAGTCCAGGATTTAGAACTGGGCAGAATCTCTTTTGACGTAAGTTTTCAGCCCGGTAAGCTGGATCCGCTCGACGACGCCGTCCGGCAGGTTGGGGTGTTGCACGCCGCCGGTTGGGCGGAGTTGAGGGGCGGCAGCGAGGAGATTCGGGTCAGCGGGCATCTTGAGGGTGTGATGGAATCGGATTGCAGCCGCTGCCTGGAACCTGCTCGGTGTGCCTTCGACGGCGATTTCAGCCTGGATTATTTGCCGGTTGATCAGTCGCCGCACGCCGCGGCCACGGGTTTTGCGGAGAAGGAAAGCGACATCGGTTATTACGAAGGAGAAGTGCTGGACCTGGCAGACGTGCTCCGCGAGCAGGTTCTGCTGTGGCTGCCCATGCAGTGGGTTTGCCGCCAGGACTGCCGCGGCATTTGTCCCGTCTGCGGAGGGAACCGGAACGAAGAGTGGTGTGAATGCCAGGAAGGCACAGGCGACCCGCGTTGGGCCGCACTCCGGGAGTCTAAGAACAAAGGAACGAGTTAGATGCCAAACCCCAAACGTCGTCATTCGAAGAGGCGCAGTTCGACGCGCCGAGCCCATGACGGGCTGAAGTCAGCGGTCCTGTCCGAGTGTCCGAATTGCCACGAGCCCAAGCTGCCGCACCGGGCGTGCCCGCATTGCGGCAAGTACAAGGGCCGCGAAGTCATCGAAGTCGCGGAAACCTGATCTTTCCTGAGACTGGCTTTCGAATTTGAAAACAATGGTGACCATCGCGCTGGACGCCATGGGCGGAGACCACGCCCCCCGGACCGAGATCGAGGGTGCGATCCAGGCGGCTCGTCAGGGCCACGCACGAATCCTGCTTGTCGGGCGCCGCGAGATCCTGGAAATGGAACTCGCCAGGCATCCCGGCTGGCAGCAATTGCCTCTGGAGATCGTCCACGCCAGCGAACAGGTCACCATGGCGGACAGCGCCGCCAAGGCGTTAAGAAATAAGCGCGACAGCTCCATCCGCGTAGCCGCCCGGATGGTCCGCGAAGGCGGCGCGCAGGGGCTCGTCTCGGCCGGCAACACGGGCGCCGTCATGGCCACGGCGAAGATGGTGCAGGGCATGGTGGCGGGCGTCGACCGTCCAGCACTGGCCTCGGCCGTCCCAACTCTCAATGGCACCCGAGCCGTTCTGGTGGACGTGGGAGCCAACGTCGATTCCACGCCGCGCATGCTGGCCCAATTCGCCATCATGGGTGAGATCTACGCCCGGCTGATCCTGGAAATCGAAAAACCGCGCGTCGCGCTGCTCTCCATTGGCGAAGAGGAGCACAAGGGCAATGACCTGACACGGGCGGCGTTGCCGCTGCTCAAGTCCTTACCCCTGCACTTCGTCGGCAACGTCGAGGGGAGGGACGTGTATACCGGCATCGCCGACGTCATCGTCTGCGATGGTTTTACCGGGAACGTCGTCCTGAAGGTCAGCGAGGGGCTGGTCGACGTTTTCAAGCAGATGCTCCGGGAGTCGATTTCCGCGACGCTGACGCGGAGGATGGGTTACGTCCTCTCCAAACCTGCCTTTACCGATTTCCGTAAGCGCGTGGACTACTCTGAAACGGGGGGCGCACCTCTGCTGGGAGTCAAAGGGGTGTGCATTATCTGTCACGGCAGTTCAAACGTGAATGCCATCAAGAATGCGATCCGCGTGGCGGCGGAGTTCACCGAAAGGCAAATCAGTAGCCGCATCGAGGGGGAACTCGCCCGCTGGTCGTCGCTGCAGGTGGCTGTACAAGCAGACTAAGCCAAGTGAAAAGAATCGTCTTAGCGCTCTGTCTTCTGGCGCTGGTGGGAAGCTGGCAATCCGTTCCTGCGCAGAAGCTTGATCCGGCCAAGTGGACCCTCACAGTGGAGGCCGAAAGAGTTCAGCCGGGGACGCGGTTTCTGGCGGAATTGAAAGCCAATCTGGAGGAGGGCTGGTATCTGTACTCTCCCACCACCCCGCCCGGCGGCCCTATCCCCACCGTCATCGCGCTGGAAGAAAACGCGGCTGTGTCCCGCTGGGAACTCTACCAGCAAAAGCCGGTCACGAAGTTCGACGAAAACTTCAACATAGACACAGAAAAGTATGATAAAGAAGCGGTTTTTGTTCTAGCCGTTACGCTTTCTCCGGACGTCGCTGCAGGGCCTTTGGAGTTGACCGCTCGCGTGCGCTACCAGATGTGCACGGACAAACTCTGCCTTCCACCGGTCCGCCGTACGGCCACTGCTTCCATCATCGTGGACACCGCCGCTGCTCCGCTCGCGGCGGCGCTGCCGCCCGGTTTCTACGCGTCTGCAGGCGAGGAACCCGCAGCCGGGGCGGGGGGAGCCGCCGGCTCCTCGGAACCAGCTGCCGCGGGTAGCCAACTCGACCGCAGTGGTACTGTAGCGTTCCTGCTGGTGGCGTTCGGATTCGGGTTGGCGGCGGTCTTCACGCCGTGTGTGTTTCCGATGATCCCGATCACGGTTTCCTTCTTCCTGAACCGGCAAGGCGGGTCAACGAGAGGGAGTCTTGCCCAAGCCTTGGTGTTTTGCCTTGGCATCATCACCCTGTTCTCCACATTGGGCTTGGCAGCCACGGCAGCGCTGGGGCCTTTTGGAATTGTTCAATTAGGTTCAAATCCATGGGTGAATTCATTCATTGCATTAGTGTTCGGAGTTTTCGGGTTGAGTCTTTTGGGAGCCTTCGAGATCACCTTGCCGTCGGGGGTTCTGACGAAGCTCGACCGGGCTAGCCAGCGTGGCGGTTCCGTTGGCACACTGTTGATGGGGCTTACTTTCTCCTTGACCGCGTTTGCCTGCGTCGGCCCGTTTGTGGGGACGTTGCTCGCCGCCAGTCTGCAAGCGGGTGGGTGGGAGCCTCTGCTCGGGATGGTTTGCTTTGCGACGGGACTTGCCTCGCCCTTCTTCCTGCTGGCTTTGTTCCCCAGCTACCTCCAGCGCCTGCCCAAGAGCGGAGGGTGGTTGGCGCGTGTCAAAGTCGTTCTGGGCTTTATAGTTCTGGCGGCAATGTTCAAGTATCTCAGCAACATTGACCAGGTGATGCAATGGAGCCTGTTGACCAGGGAGAGGTTCCTGTCCGTCTGGGTTGTGCTGTTCACTCTGGCAGGGCTTTACCTGCTCGGTTTCTTACGCCTGGAAGGCATACGTGCGGACGAACCGTTGGGCGTCGGCAGGGCGCTCACCGGCGCCACTTTCCTGGCTTTTGCCATCAGCCTGGTCCCGGGGATGTTCGGTGGGCGCTTGGGTGAGTTGGACGCCTACGTCCCTCCGCCGGCGAGTAGTGGTGCCTTTGCCTCCACCGAATCCGCGCGCGGCGGAGCAGACTGGATGAAAAACCAGTATCCGGGAGCCTTGGCTCGTGCCTCGCAAGAGGGCAAGCTGGTTTTCGTGAACTTTACGGGCTACGCCTGCACGAACTGCCACTGGATGAAGGCGAACATGTTCACCCGCCCGGAAATCGCCTCCGCGCTGGATGCCTTCGTCCTGGTGGAGTTGTACACCGATGGGACGGATGAAGCCTCCCGCGCCAACCAGAAACTGCAGGAACAGAAATTCTCCACCATCGCGATCCCGTACTACGCCATCCTGGGTCCGGACGAGCGCGTGCTAGCCACCTTCGCCGGACTCACCCGCGACCCTGCGGAATTCCTGAACTTCCTCAACAGCGCCTCCGCGCCCCGCTAGCCGGCTGTCGTTCGGGCGTGCGGCTTGTTGCCTGGCCAACCCGGCCAAATGCAACTCGGATGCGAGATTCTCGAGTTCGCGCTCGTACTGCTTTTCCCATTCGCGCAGGGCTCCCTGCCTGAGCTTGTCGAGCAGCCGGAATCTGCGGCGGGCATCCAGAAAGACTTGTCTCTGTTTCTCGATGCGGGTCTCCTGCTCACGCTGTTTCACCAGGTTCTGCGCCCGCAGCCCGAGCAGATGGTGGCGGTAGTCGTCGAGGCGGAAGAGCTCGCCCGCTTCAATCGAGCCTCCGTTGGCGACAATATCCTGAACCGCGGCTTCCACTCTATCCTGCTCCTGCTTTAGCCGCTCCTGCTCGTCTGCCAGGCGGTGCAACTCACCCACCAGGGACTGAAGTTTGGCCTGCTCCAACTCGACCTGCGTGTGGCGCCATTGGCGCACTCTTTCCAGCGAGAAAACGAAGCGGTTCACAGGGCGGGTGGCTTAACGGATACGCCGGTCAGGGATTGCAGAGTTGCCAGAGTTGACTCGATGGGCGAGTGTTCTTCCGGCGACTGCTTCAAGAAGTCCAGGAGTCTGGGCCGAAGATTGATGGCGGCATCCAGTTGTGGGTTCGAGCCCGCCGCGTAAGCGCCCAGATTGATAAGGTCCTCCGCCCGTTGGTAGGTGGCCATGACCTCGCGCAGCTTGGCGGCGGCGGCGCGTTGCTCGGCGGAAGCGATGCGGGTGGCCAGCCGGCTGACCGAATTCAGGACGTCAATGGCCGGGTAGTGCCCGGCGGCCCCGAGCTCGCGGGAGAGGATGATGTGCCCGTCCAGAATCGCGCGGGAGGCGTCACAGATAGGCTCGTTGAAGTCGTCGCCCTCCACCAGTACGGTGAAGAACCCAGTAATCGAGCCTGACTGGAAGTTTCCGGCACGTTCGAAGACTCGCGGCAGGAGGTTGAAAACCGAGGGTGTATAGCCCTTCTGGCTGGGAGGCTCGCCCGCCGCCAAGCCAATCTCCCGCTGGGCCATGGCCAGCCGCGTCACCGAGTCCAATACCAGCAGAACGCTGGCGCCCTGGTCACGGAAGTACTCAGCAATGGCCAGCGAGACGAAACACGCCCGCAACCGCAGCGGCGCCGGCCGGTCCGACGCGGCCACCACCACGACCGAGCGCTGTCTCCCCTGCGGGCCCAGCTCCTTTTCGAGGAACTCCCGCACTTCGCGATTGCGCTCCCCCACGAGCGCAATCACGTTGACGTCCGCGGAGCTGTGGCGTGCCATGGTCCCCAGCAGCGTGCTTTTGCCCACTCCGCTGCCGCCGAAGATGCCGATGCGCTGTCCTTCGCCGCAGGTGAGCAGGCTGTCGATGGCTCGCACGCCCGTCACCAGCTGATTCTCGATGTGCTCACGCTCCAGCGGCCCGGGCGCCTCCTTGTAGAGTTCGTAGCTTGTTTCCGCAGCGGGGAGACCTCCGCCGTCCACCGGCTGCCCGAATCCGTCGAGCACGCGCCCCAGCAAACCTGGGCCGACGGCGACGCGGGCTTCCTCGCTGCGCCTGGTCAGCACATCGCCTGCCTGGAGGCCGGAGATTTCCTCGAGCGGCAGCGAGAGGACCCGCCCGTTGCGGAACCCGATCACCTGAGTGCGCACGCGCCGCCCCTCCGCCGTACACACCTCGCAGAAGTCCCCGATCGCGGCTGCCGGTCCGTCTGATTCCACCAGCAGTCCGACCACGTCGGTCACCCGCCCGCACCAGCGGAACGTGTCGGACCGCTCCACGGCAGCCAGCAACTGTGGGAATCCCCAATCGCCGCTCATCGGTAGCCCCTGCGGCTGACCATGTCCGTTAATCCGCGCTCGATTTCCTGAAGCTGCGTTTCCACTGAGGCGTCCAGACTGCCCCGCGTGGTTTCAAGCACCAGCGCCCCGCGCTCCAGCTGCGCGTCCGGAACAACGTCCAATTTCCGCGGCAACGCCAGGCCGTCCAGTCCCTGCTGCACAAAACCGGTCTCCGCCGGGTTCACTCGAAGCCTGGTAACTTCGCGGATTTCCAGGCGGTTAAGAGCCGCCTTCACCAGCCCCAGCAAGGCTTCCGGATCGGTGTTCAATTCACGGCCCAGAATACGCCGGGCAATGGCCACGGCCAGCCTGACCAGATCCTCCTCAGCCTGCCTGCGAATGCGGGGCCCCAGCGCTGCCATTTCCGTGGCGGTCTGGAGCGCTTTGGCAACGGCCTCCCGCAGGGGACCCTCCAGCCGCTGCTCGGCAGCCGCTTCACCCTCGCGGTACCCGGACTGGCGAGCCTCAGCCTCCCTGGCAGCGCTCTCAGCCTGTAGCCGAGCGAGGCGCGCCGCTGACTCCTGTTCGCTGAAGTCTCCTCCGCCGGAGCCAGGCCTGGCGGTCCCGGACGCGGCGTGGTGCTGGGGGGCTCGCCATTCGACGATCGGCATGGCATCGGCCTTGACTCCGCGCAGGATCTTACAGGACATACTGCTCCCCGATGGTGCCCCTCAGGCTGATTACGCCCTCACTCTCCAGCTGGCGCACGATGGCGATAATCTGCTGCTGGCCAGCCTCCACTTCTTTGATCTTGACTGCGCCGAGAGCATCCATGTCTTCACGCAGCATTTCCGAACCGCGTTGTGACATGCACTGCATGAAATGCTCCTGCAGCCTTTCGCTGGTCCCCTTCAGGGCCACGGTCAGTACTTTTCGGTCAATCCGTGAAAGAACTTCCTTCAGATCCTGCTGGCTGAGCATCAGGATGTCTTCGAAGACGAACATCAGGTTCCGGACACCTTCCACCAGGCCCGGATCTTCCTGTTCCATGGCCTCGAGCACTTCTTTGCTGGTCGCTGAATCCAGGCGGTTGAACATCTCTGCCACCGCACGGACGCCTCCGTAGGCTTCAAGGCTGTACTCGCCGAGCGCCTTGAGTTTCTGCCCGATGAGAGCCGCGATGCGGTTGATGATCTCGGGCGAAATCTGGTCGAGATGCGCCATGCGCAGGGCTACTTCTGGTCGCAGTTTCCCCGGGAGCGAGTGCAACAGGGCCGCCGCTTGAGACGCGTTGAGGTGTGACAGGATCAAGGCGATCGTCTGTGGATGCTCATTGTGGATGAACCTGGCCAACTGTTGCGGGTCTGCCTTTTGGAGCATGTCGAAGTTGGCCGAATCAGCTCCCACCGCCTTCGCCACGCGGTCCAGCAGCTTCTTGCCCTGCTCGGGACCGAAAGCGTTGATAAGGATCTTCCGGGCGTAGTCCAGACCGCCTTTCAGGATGTAGTTGGCCGCCAAAGACATCTGGTGGCATTCTTCCAGAACCTTTTCGGCGTCCTCGCTGGTGATGGAGGAGATGCGCGCCAACTCGCGGCTGATGGCGGAGATTTCCTCCTCTTCCAGGTGCCGGAAGATCTCCCCGCTGAGTTGTTCACCCAGCACCAACATGAGGATGGCAGCCTTCTGTGCGCCGGGAATATCCGCGGTGGTAACCAATGCCTTGCTGCTCATGATTCCGGGTTACTTTTCAAGGACCCATGTCTGGACCAGTTGCGCAATGGCAACCGGGTTCTTTTTGGCCTCATCGGCAATGTGTTTAGCCAACACCTCGGCCTTCTTCGTAGTCACCGTGGTCAGGCTCAGAGAACTCAGTGCCTCGCGTTCCTGCTGTCCCTTCAGTGCGAGTTGTTCGGCCAGCCTCTCCTGTATCTGGTCCTCCATGCTCATTCCCGGGGGCGCCGGAGAAGTTCCGGGCGGCAGTTCATGGCCGGTTTCGATGGTAGCTCCCGGCGCTCGTATCTCTTTCTTGCGCAGGACCAGCCAGCCGGCGGTCACCAGCAGCAGGAGCAGAAGCCCCGCTCCCGCGGCGGCGGCTACCATCAGGTTCCGCTGCCCGAACGCGTCCACCAGCCAGGCCGGCAGGGGCAGGGAAGGCTGAGAGCCAGGCGCCGGTCCGGCGGTAGGCGCGGGCGGCTCCCACGTCAAAGTGCTCTCAAACGGCAGGCTTTCGAGGATCAGCGTGTCACCCCGCTCGGTCTGCAATCCAGCCGCAGCCGACACCAGGTCCCGTATGGACTTCAGCTTCTCCGGGGCGGGGACTTCCACCACGCGGCGGGCTGACTCTCCCGTGCCTTCCCAACGCACGTCATGATCCACCAGCAGGGAAACCGAGAGCCGTTTGATATTGCCTTGAGGCAGCCGGAGCCGACGTACTGTGCGGCTGCTCTGATAGGTGACGTTCTCCGTGCGGCGCGCCAAGCCGTTGGTTCCAGTGGCCGGGCGGGCGGTAGGCCGAGGCAGGTTCGACCCTGTTCCCGGGACTCCCGCCGCGGACGAACCGGCGGCCACATCCTCCGTGCGCTGAGAGGTCAGCATGACGGACCGCGTGGGATCAAACGTCTCTTCGCTTTGCTCCCCACTCGTGAAGTCACAGTCCACCAGCACCGTGGCCCGATACCGCTCCGGACCCAGCACCGGCTCCAGAGTGGAATGGATCTTCGCCAACAGGTCCCGTTCCAGGCTCTGCCGGTACTCAAGCTGCGCTTCTGACGGCTCCGCCCCCTCCGTCACGTTCGACTTGCGCGGGCGGCTCAACAGGTTGCCCTGGTAGTCCAGCACGGAAACCGCTTCCGGAGTCAGCCCCTCCACCGCGCTGGCCACCAGGTGGGTAATGGCAACGACGTTCTGACCCGGCAACTTGACGCCGGGGCGAAGCTTCAACAGCACGCTCGCCTTGGCCGGGCGGCGGCTTTCAAGAAATACGGAATTCTTGGGGAGCGTGATGTGCACGCGGGCGCGCTCGACTTCGGCGAGAGCCGAAACGGATCTCTCCAGCTCTCCTTCCAGCGCGCGGTGGTAGTTGATCTGCTCGGCGAACTCGGTGGCCCCGAAGTTGTTCCTGTCAAACAACTCAAAGCCGATGCGGCCGGTCTTGGGCAACCCGGCTGTGGCCAGCCGCAGGCGCGTTTCCGCCACCTGCGCTGACGGCACCAGGATCGTCCCCCCTCCGTCCGCGACGCGGTACTCGATGCCGCTGTCGCCCAGGTGCGCCACGACGGCGCCGGCATCTTCCTGGGAAAGGGAGGTGTAAAGGGGCTTGAAGTCGCGCTCGTGGGTCCACCGCGTCAACCCGTACAGTCCACCCAATACGGCCGCGGCCACCGCCAGCAAGGTGATTCTTTGCCGCCAGTTCAGGTCGGTCAGCAGACGCTTGATCTGTTCCATGGATCCGGAGAGATTACACCTGCATCCGCATAACTTCCTGATAAGCCTGGACTACTTTGTTCTTGACCTGAACAAAGAGCTCGAAGGCCAGCTCTGCCTGTTGCACCGACAGGGCGACGCGGTGCAGTTCCTCGGACTCGCCCGAGAGGAACCGCTCCACGGTTAGTTGCGAGTTGAGCCGGTGCTGCTCTACCCGCCCGATGGCGTCCGCCAGGAGGCCCCGAAAAGCTTCACCGGCAGCCGCGGTTTCGCCCGCCATGGCGGGCGTACGTATCGAGGATATCGGGGCGAGGGAGGAAAGTGGGTTTACGGGTGCGGCCACAGGCGAAGCTCCTTATCTAGCGCAACAGGTCGAGCGAGCGCTGAATCATGTCCTTGACGGCAGTCATGGCGGATACGTTGGCTTGGTAACCCCGGGAGGCGCCCATCAGGTCCACCATGTCTTCGGCGGGATTGACGCGCGGAAAGGCCACGTAGCCCTGCGCGTCCGCGTCGGGGTGGCCCGGCAGGTAACGCTTCTCCGGTTCGCGCGTGTCCTCGATGATGCCGGCCACGGTCACGCCGGTGACGGACGGTCCCAACTCCGCCTGAAAGACGGCTGAAAACGGCGAAACCTGCCGTTCACTGGTGAACACCACATCCTTGCGCCGGTAAGGTCCGCCCTCGGGTGTGCGAGTGGTTTCGGCGTTGGCCAGGTTTTCCACCAACACTTCGGCGCGCGCCCTTTGAGCCGCCAAACCAGATGCGCTCACGGAAAGTAAAGAAAACAGGCTCATGCGCCCCTGCCCTCCTGAATGGCCGTGCGTACGGCCTTGATCTGGGTCCGCAACAGGCTGGTAGCCAGGTTGAACCGCAAAGCGTTTTCCGAGAGCAGACGGGCTTCGCGTTCCACGCTGACGTTGTTGCCGTCGTTCTTGGTCTTTAATCCGCCCACTGCGACCGCGTTCGGAGCCGAGCCTCGGACCAGGCTCATGAACTCGAACTGAAAATCGATGTCCTTGGTCTGATAGCCGGGCGTATCGGCGTTGGCGATGTTGGCCGTCACCAGTTTCTGACGGTGGCTCACCAGGTCAAGGTAGTGTTCCAGACGGGAGGCTACAGGGTCCAGCATGCGGCTTCGTTCCCTGCAAATCGCGTGCCAGACGAGAAATCCAAGCGGGTGAGGGAGATGCCATTTCCAGGCAGCACCAGGTGATGGACAACAACTTGCCGCGTGTCAAGAAGTTGACGCTGAACGAAGACCAACTAGCCGTCTTCGTAGAGGGCCGGGTACGCCCGGCGCATCCGGTCAGCGCGTTCGAGCGCCGTTCCAATTTGATAAAGCTTTCCCTTTCCGATACCCGGACACCACCGGGCCGTGGCCTCCCACGCCCGACGGGTTTCTAGCAGCTCCGGCCAGAAAGGGAACAGCCTGCACTGTGCGGGTTTGGCGGCGTGGATGCGGCAGCCGTTTTCGGAAAGGAAAGGGCACTGCGAATGCCGGGGCTTGCGCAAGCGCATGCGGTGGCGCGTACGGTAGACATAACGCGCCTCGAATTCTCTCGTGCTCAGCCCGAGCAGAGCGGCTGCGCGGCGCAAGTCGGATTCGGTGAGGTAAACGAATCCGCGCTGGTCGCAACAACGGACGCAGCCGGGCTGACAGCGGAAACGGAAGCCATCCATTCCTTTCAGGATATGCCATGGAATCTGTTACTCAAGGCGCAGTACGGATATAATTGAAGCAGAATGAACCGCCCTGCCCAGGCGCGTCCCGGACTGTTCGGCTCTGATTAAGAGCCTCCTCCCGTCAACCCTTGTCATTGCCATAACTGGACTTGAATGGAGGAATCATTCGTGAAGCAACAGCTAGACGGTCTTTCAGCCCTGCCCCAATTGGTGACCCCGCTGCCCGGTCCGCGGGCGCGCGAAGTGATCGAAAGAGACGGGCGGGTTTTGTCGCCTTCCTACACGCGCGGCTATCCGCTGGTGGCTGAAAAAGGCGAAGGCGCCATCGTGGTGGACGTGGATGGCAACCGGTTCCTGGACTTCAATGCGGGCATCGCCGTGGTGAGCACGGGCCATTGTCACCCGCGGGTGGTCAATGCCATCCGTGAACAGGCTGCCAGGCTCATCCACATGTCGGGCACCGACTTCTACTACGAGAACATGGTGACGCTGGCGGAGAAACTGGCGGCGCTGGCTCCGGGAGGAGGTCCCCGGCGCGTTTTCTTCGGCAACTCCGGCACGGAAGCCGTGGAGGCAGCCATGAAAGCCGCGCGCTACCATACCGGGCGCGACAAGTTCATCGCCTTCCTGGGCGCTTTTCATGGCCGTACGCTCGGGTCCCTGTCGCTCACCGCTAGCAAGAGCGTGCAACGGCGAGGTTTCGGTCCCCTGGTTCCGGGCGCCACTCATATCCCTTTCGCGTACTGCTACCGTTGCGCCTATGGGAAGAGGCCTGAGAGCTGCTCCGTGGAATGCGCGCGTGTACTGGAGGACAGTCTTTTCAAGAGCCTGGTGCCCGCCGAGGAGGTGGCCGCCATCGTCTTGGAGCCTGTGCAGGGTGAGGGCGGCTACGTCGTGCCGCCGCAAAAGTTCCTGGATGAGCTCTGCGAAATCGCCCGGCGCCACGGCATCCTGTTGATCTGCGACGAGGTTCAGTCCGGCATGGGGCGCACAGGCAAGTTCTGGGCTTCCGAACACTTGGGCCTAGCCCCGGATATTCTCGCCGCGGCTAAGGGCATCGCGAGCGGGCTGCCGCTCGGGGCCGTTATCGCGCGCGCGGACTTGATGCAGTGGAAACCCGGCGCGCATGCTTCGACCTTCGGCGGCAACCCGGTCTCCGTGGAGGCTGCTCTGGTGACGATTGAACTGCTGGAACAGGAACTGCTCGACAACGCCTCCCGCATGGGAGCACGGATGATGGAGCGGATGTCGGCCTGGCCCAAGCAATTCCCGCAGGTCGGCGACGTCCGCGGCCTGGGACTGATGCTCGGCATTGAGCTGGTCACGGATCAGCAGACGCGAAACAAAGCTCCGGAACTGCGCGCGCGAGTCGTCCAGGAAGCCTTTGAGAAAGGACTGCTGGTGCTGGGCGCGGGCGAAAACTGCATCCGGCTTTCGCCGCCGCTGACGATTACCGCGAGCCAGGCAGATTTCGCCATGGACACGCTGGAATCCTGCCTGAGCGGGCTTACCATATAGTGGTGCGCGTTCTGGACGTCGGCTGCGGCCGCAACAAGTTTCCGGGGGCGATTGGCGTGGACCGGAATCCGGCGAGCCACGCCGACCTGATCTGTGATCTGGACCAAGCGACCTATCCCTTCCGCGATGACAGCTTCGACGAGGTGCGCGCGACGCACGTCATCGAGCACGTCGCGGACGTGCTGCGGACCATGGGTGAGTTCCACCGCCTGGTCCGCGCCGGGGGACGCATACGCCTGGTCACGCCGCACTACACCGACTTCAGTTCGTTTTGCGACCCCACGCACCGCTGGCATCTGAACAGCTTCTCATTCCGTGTCTTTGGTGAAGACCACGGCGGGTTCGGCTACTACACGGCGGCACGGTTGAAAGAGATTTCCGTGCGCGTGCGGCTACTTGCTTTGTGGAGGTGGCTCGGCTTTGAGTTCCTGGTCAACCGTTCGCGCGCTTTCCGTAAGTTCTGGGAGTATTACCTCTGCTTCGTGGTGCGCGGCAAGGTCATGGAATTCGAGTTTGAGGTGATCAAACCGGATGTTGCGCCCTCTGTACAAGCTCTCTGACTGGCTGCGGCACAGGGCACGGCGCCGGCACTGGACCGCTGAGCAGGCTGCCGGGCGCCGCGCCGAAGACTTGGCTCAACGCTACCTGCAACGCCAGGGTCTGGTAATCGTTGCCCGCAACTATCGCCTGCTGTCCGGCGCTGGAGAAATCGATATCGTGGCGCGTGAGGGCAGCACCGTGGTCTTCATTGAGGTGAAGTCCCGCACTTCGGAGGACTACGGTTCACCGGAGCGGGCGATCAGCGCGGAAAAGCGCGCGAACCTCCTGCGCACCGCCGTTGACTATCTACGGCGCCACCGTTTGGATCCGCGCCAGGCGAGATTTGACGTCGTGACGGTCGTCTTCGGGAACACGCCGCGTATTCGGCGCATGGGAGACGTTTTTTCGCTAAGGGAAGGGTTATAATCTCTGTTGCGCCGAACAATCGGCCGAGGTTTTTGCAGCTTGCCCCAACTAAGGAAGGACCCCATTACCGGCCGCTGGGTCATCATTGCCACCGAGCGCGCCGCGCGTCCCACAGACTTCATCCGTGAGCCCGTTGTCCCGCAGAGCGGCCGCATCTGTCCGTTTTGTCCGGGCAACGAGGATCGCACGCCGCCTGAACTGCTGGCATATCGGAACGGCCAACACAGCTCCTCCAATTGGTCACTGCGTGTGATCCCCAACAAGTTTCCGGCTCTACGCGTGGAGGGCAGCCTCGACAGCCGCGGGGATGGAATCTATGACCGAATGAACGGCGTCGGCGCGCACGAGGTGTTCATCGAATCGCCGGACCATTACCACACGCTGGCCGAGGCGCCTGAAACGCACCTGGAACAACTGTTCTGGGCTTACCGGGAGAGGGTGTTGGACCTGCGCAAGGACCGGCGGCTGGTCTACGTGCTGCTGTTCAAGAACCATGGCGAAGTAGCCGGGGCCACGTTGGACCATACACACTCGCAGTTGATCGCTTTGCCCGTGGTGCCGAAGCGCGTGCAGGAGGAAATGGACGGAGCGCTCCGGCACTACGAATACCGCGGGCGCTGCATCTACTGCGATATTCTCGCGCAGGAAGTGGACGATGGCTCGCGCGTCGTGCTGGATACGGAACACTTCCTGGCGTTTTCGCCATACGCGCCTCGATTCCCGTTCGAGACGCTGGTTCTGCCAAAACGGCACGCCTCCCATTTCGAGGCCACCGAAGACGCCGGGCTCGTCAAGAACCTGGCGTGGGTCACGCGCCTGTTGCTGCGCAAGTTTGACAAGCTGCTCGAACGGCCGGCGTACAACCTGGTGCTGCACTCCGCTCCTGTGCAGGACGGGCCGCTCGCCCACTACCACTGGCACCTGGAAATTACGCCGAAACTGACGCGCATTGCCGGTTTTGAAACGGGAACGGGTTTCTACATCAACCCGACGTCGCCGGAGCAAGCCGCTCACTACATGCGCGAAGCGGGCATGCCATAGCGGCCCGAGGAAGAAGTCCGTGGGCAGGCGGAAGCCGATCCTACATTGTCGCCCGGCTTTAGAAGCCACTGGCGCGGCGGGGCGACTCCTGCAATACCCTTTGCATCGGGGGAGGCTTGGGACTGCCGAAATGGACGCTTTCGAGCGTCGATTTCGCGCCGCGCAGGACCCCGCGCACCGTGCTCACCACCACCCGCGGGTGGGCCAGATTAAGGTCCCGGCGGCCTGTTTCTTCAAACACTTCGGCTGGCTCCACGTGGTCGTAACCTGACACGGCGAGGCTGAAGACGGCGTAGCCGCTGCGGCGCGCACGGATCCATTGCCACGGATAGCGGTTCTCGCCCTCATAAAACTCGCCCGGGTCAAGCCCCAAGGCATAGGATCCGTCCAGCACCTCGATCCCCGCCTGGATGGCTTCCGCAGGAGCGTGGACGTTGTGGCGGCGGTATTCGTAGTCCCCGTAGTAGCGGATTTCGGTAGAGACCTCGAACACCATCCGGCCGAGAGTGGCGCGCCATTGGAGCAGAACGCCCTGGTCCATCACTTCTCCTCTGGAGACAGCTTGGCGCCGCGAGGTTATTCCCGAAGCCGGGTCGCGGAAGACCAGCGTTCCGTCCCACGGGCAGCGGTCCGGACGCCGCAACACGTTGTGCGGGAAATGCGAGGAATAGGAGAACTTGGCGAAGCTGTCCTGCCCGGCATAGGCGGGAGGCGGAGCCGTGGCAGGGGCCAGCCGGACCTGGCCTGAATCCCTGCGCCCGTAAAGGAACAATCCCGGCCCTTTCAGCCGGAGTTCGAAATCGCGCCGCTCGACGGGCAGCGGCTCTTCATCGTCGCGCCAGAAGCGGTCATCGGGCGGTATGAGAAAAACGGCGAAGGCCTGCATGCACCAATAGGGCGTGCCGCTGTCGGTTTCCTCCTGCGGTACGGCGGGGACATTCCTGGGATAGAGGCTTTCGCGTAGCTTGCCGCGTTCGGCGTCGTAGGCGCCTGAGGCGAGGAAGTGCTCCATGTTCAGCCGCGCGACGCGGCGCAACAGACCCCTGCGGTGCGGCCACTCATCCTCGACGTAGGACATGATCATTGGCGTGACCACGCTCCAGCGGTATTCCGGCAAGCGGCCGAACAGAGGCTGGCTGCCATTGCCGCCGAACAGGTAGGGCGCCCCTTCCAGCAGTTCCTTCAGCCGCCTGTCGAAAGTCCCGGTGACGGACCGGTAGCGGCGCCCCACCATGCGCCGCCAGTAAAGGTAGTGGCTGGCAAAGAGCCACCAAGAGGAATAGTCGTACAGGCGGCCATCCGGCGAGTCCGAAAACCAGCCGTCTTCCGTTTCAACCCTGCCTTCCAGCGCCCGCAGGGCCGTCAGCATGGCGCCCTCGTCTCCGGAAAACTCCTTCCACTTTTCTGACAAGGCCAGGCGCGCAGCCTGATTCACGACGGAAAACCAGGAGGGTAGTGTGTCCGGCGCAGTGGGCCGCGCGCAACTTGCCAGCCAGTTCTGGATGGCCGCGCGCTCCGCGGGCGTGAGGCTTTCCAACAGGCGGTTACCGAGGAGCCACAGCGCCCAGCCCACCAGAGACGCCTCCGCCTGCCGGGCGTCAGGCCGGTCCGCGGGGGCCTCGAGCCAGTAATCCTCGTGCGAGGGGTCGAAGGCAGTCCGGCAAATCTGCCGCACCGTGGCGAAGAGGTCCACTTCGCGGTCACCGGTCCTGATCGCCTGCGGTTGGCGGCCTCCGGCCAGCCAGGCTGCCATGGCCGGCAGCATGCGGCTCACCGGCAGGAAGTTCTTGCCGGACCGGGCGGCGTGTTGCGGGAGCACAGCGCCCTGGGGCAGATCGCAGACAGCCCAGCTTGGGGAGGTGGCGGCGGCATTCCGCAGAAAGCCTTCCAGGATGGTCAGGAATGTCTGCTCAAATACCTGTGTCGCGTTGTTGGCAGTCCACGCCTTGGGAATGGGCAGCGCCGCGAGCGGCAGTCTCAGCAGATCCCGTCGCTGCATGTTCCGTCCCCCATAGGGTTAACCTCCGCGGCAGCGCGGCGTGTCAGCCGGCAATCTTCTTGAGCAGCCAAGCCATGTTCTGCCCCAGCGTGCGCATGGTCCGGATGCCCTCCTCGTCTCCGTCGACCTCGCCGCGGGCATGGCCCACGCCGATGTTCCAGTAGGACGAGCCGGGTACGATCATCTCGCTGATCAGGAAGAAATGATTGATCGAGTCGAAAGCGTGCACCGCGCCTCCGCGGCGGACGGCAATCACCGCGGCTCCCACTTTTCGCCGGTACATGTTGCCGTTGGCGCGCGCCACCAAACCAGCGCGGTCAATGAACGCCTTGGTTTCCGTGGTGATATCGGCGAAATAGGTCGGCGAACCAAGCAGCACGCCGTCAGCCTCCAGCAGTTTGTGGATAAAGCCGTTGGCCACGTCCTCCGTCATGGAGCAACGCTTGTTCTTGGCCACCACGCATTCGTAGCAGGCGGTGCAACCCCGGATGTTGGACCCACCCAACTGCACCAATTCGGTTTCAATCTGTTCCTGACGGATTTCCGCGAGGGCATACTCGAGCAGCCGCTTGGTATTGCCGTCCGGGCGCGGGCTTCCGTTGAAGGCGATGACTTTCATGAGACTCAGTTCCTTAAAGAATGATGTCTGAACTGCCGATGATTCAGACCGTAACGTGTACGTGTCAAACACATCATCCTACACGCCGACCCGGAGGACCAACTAATGCGACTGCCACTGCTGGCGGCGGCTCTTTTGTGGCCGCTGTGCGCGCACGCCTCACAGCCGCTCCCCACGGCGCTGGAGATCAGCACCGGTTTCGCCGATGCCCGCTTCAAGGTCAACGGCACGGAATACCGGGGGTCGGGGATCTTCGTGTGGCCGGAGGGGAGCAAGCACGTCGTCGAGTTTGAGCTTCGTCCGGACGGCTTCCAGTACGACGAACAGGGCCGAACTCGGTGGAGTTTCTCCGGCTGGAGGGATTCCTCCGCGAACCTGTTGCCGGCAACGTCAAGCGTCCTCACCATCACCGCCCACCCGTCGCTGACCAAGCTGACGGCGCAGCTCAATCCGGAGCACCTCGTCCGGCTGAGTTTCTTCGACGGCGCGGGAGCGGCCATAGCCGGTCCGGCTGCCTGCGGCGCGCCCGGCGCGGCCCCGATGGATGTCATCCGTCCCGGCGTGGTGTACATGGGGGACTCCTGTTACGCAAACAGCCAGCTGATGTGGATGTCTCCCGGGGCTCTCACGCTGAACGCGTTTCCGTATCCCGGGTTCGTCTTCCTGGGCTGGTCCATCGACGGGAACACGGGCGACGCCGCGCTGCGTTCGCTGGAGATTCGTGGGCCGCTGTCCATCGTGGCTCGCTTCGCTCCCGGCAAGAGGGTTCGTTTTCAGACCGAACCGGCGGGGTTGTCCGTGCTGGTGGATGGAGTCGTGGTGCGGACCCCGGACAGGTGGCCCTGCCCGGTGGAGCACATGCTTCCGGTCCAGGCTCCTTACTCGGTTGCGGGCATGTGCGCCGGGGAGTTTGACTGGGCACTGGGCGCCAGCCACGTGCTCAGCGCGCCCTCACCCCAGGTGGACCTGAAAGGTAACTGGTGGGTGTTTGATGGCTGGGCGCACGGGGGAGCGCAAAGCACCGTCTATACTGTCGCCTCCTTGCTGCCACGGGAGGTCTTCACCGCGCGTTTTGTCAGAGGCGCCCAAGTCAGTTTCTTGACCGAGCCGCATGGGCTGAAGCTTTCAGTCGCCGGCCGCGAGAATTGGGCCTCCTACAACTTTGTATGGGGTGTCGGCGCCAGCGTGACGGTAAGCGCCGCGCCCGAACAGGTTGATTCAGCCGGCAGGCGGTATACGTTCCGCGGATGGTCCAACGGAGGCGAAGCCACGCAGCAGGTGGTGGTGCCGGCTTCCGCGGTGACAGAGGGTTTGCGCCTGATAGCGCGGTACGAGTTGTTGCCGCAGTTGGTGGTGCGTTCATCGCCTTTGCCGGTAGAGGTCGAAGTAGACGGTGAACTTTGCTCCACACCGTGCGTTATCGACCGTCCCGAGAACTCCACGGTCAGGCTCTCCCTGCCTGCCACCAGGCAAATGACCGAAGCGCACCGGCTGGACTTCAGCGCATGGTCGGACGGAGCCTCCCGCGTGCGCACTTTCTCATTGCAGGGCAGGGAAGCGCGCCAGTTGACGGCACACTACCGATGGAGCTACCGCCTGGTGTCCGACGCCGACCCGCCCGGCGGCGCCGTAGTGCGTCTTGAGCCTAACTCAGCGGATTCGTTCTACCCGGAAGGTACGGAGGTGACCGCCACGGCGCAGGCGCAGCCCGGTTTCCGGTTCCGCCGTTGGGGAGGCGACGTCGAAGGGACTTACCACGCGGCGCGGGTAGTCATGTCCGAACCAAAGCATATCCGCGCGCTCATGGAGCGGCTGCAACAGATACCGCCGGCTGTCGTGCGCAACGCTGCCGGTCAGACGCCTGATGTGGAGGTCGCCCCCGGATCGGTTGTCTCCATATTCGGTGAGGAACTGGCCCCGCGCTATGAAGCCGGTCCTCCGAACCTGCTGGCGCAGGTTCTGGCAGGCGTCAGCGTGCGTCTCGCGGATCGCATCCTCCCGCTGTTCTTCGTCTCACCTGGCCAGATCAATGCCGTGCTTCCCTCTGATCTTGCCGAGGGCAGGCATGAGTTGCGGATCATCCGCAGCGGACAACCGGACGTGCCCGGCGAACTGCACGCCAGGCGGAACGCGCCGGGTCTGTACAACCGCCCGTTTGAGGGGCGTGTCTATGCCTGGGCGGAGCGCAGCGACGGGAGTACTGTTGAGCCCGGCACGGCTGTCCGAAAGGGTGAAGTCGTCTCGCTATACGGGACAGGCTGGGGACCTTACGACCGGCCAACCATGGACGGGTTCCCGCTGCCAGCATCACCGGCGTACAAACTGGCGGACGAGGTGGAACTGCTCCATGGTGATCAGGTCTGGCCCGTACTTTGGGCGGGCGGAGCCCCAGGCCAGATGGGCACGCAAGTGCTTCGCATCCGCGTGCCGGTGGACGTAGAAATGCCCGCTCTGGTGGAGTTGAGGATTCGTGTGAACGGGCGCTTTAGCAACCCGGTGTGGCTGAGAGTCGAGTAAAGTCCTCTAGTCTTGCAGTATGCGGAATAGGCCCCTGGACAGGCTGAACCCTATCCTACGGGGCGCAGCCTATTAGCCTGGCGGGCAGGACGCGCTCAGGTGGCGTGGTCCTACCCGGGCCTGGTCTTTCTCGACGTGTTCCTCAACGCAGGTAGAAGACCCGGTTGCCACGAATAATCAAGCGCACGAAGGAGTGCGCAGCATCTCCTGTCGGCGTCACCTCCCGGCTGAAAAACGTCAGGTGGATCACGTCCCGAATCTCAGGCCGGTTGGTCACCCGGTTCACGACGTCGTAGATCGGAATGCGCTGGCTAATAGCTACTGGATCGAACGCGAATTCGAACCTGCCGCCGCTGACCGGTATGACACCTTGGGCGATCGCGGCTCCCGGAATGAGCGCGGCGTAATGTATCTGCTGCGCGGTGCTCTGGCCCGTCATGCGCCATACCGCATCCGCCGGGAAGGAAGTCTCCGGGTTCAGGTTGAAGCGCAACGCGGGGGCATTGATGGGGCGATGGGTTTCCAGCACGTAGAAGAAACCACCTTCGGGTGGAAGGCCAGGCATGGCGCCCGCGTGACCTTGCCAGTCCGCTTCCAACTGATAGCGATACACTCCGGGGACGTTCAGGCTCCAGCGTTCTGACCCCACCCACGATCCGGCGCCGTCAGCCACGCCGGCGTTCACTACCCGTCGTCCGTCCGGGTACTCGAGAGTAAAGGTCACTCTGGCGGGGACTATCGGGTCAACCTGAACCGCCGGGGCGAAACTCGTCCCAACCTCATAGACCATGCCCGGGCGCAAGCCCACCAGGAAGAAGCGTGCTTGGCGGCCTTCAGGCCCCACCAGTTCTTCGCTGCCCGCTGTGATGATGCGGTTATTCTGCGATTTGCGGGGCAGTATGAACGCGCTAGCCAGGTAGCCGGCGTAGAGTGGCGTCTCGTTGCGCCGCCGCAAAACAACGCCGCCAATCAGCCGGTAGATGTCTCCCGGCAAGTCGCCGTTGGAGGAGGCATTGATTTGCCCGCCGAAGCTGTTGGGACTGGTGGACCAATAAGGCGCCCGCAGTCCATCTTCGCCGACCAGGAAACGGGACATGAAGCCCGGCCTGGGAGCGGCTGCGTAAAAATAACCCCACTCGGTGATGTACTCGGGAAACAGGTGGGGGGAGTAGCCGTTGGAAGTTACCAGACGGAGGTTGGTAGCGCCGACGCCCTGCAATCGGGCGTCGTAAGCCGCCGGCCGCTCTTTGTTCTCCCAGAACAGCACGGGTTCAATCTTGTTGGCGCCCTGTCCGTCACTGGCAATAAGCAGCACGTCGCCGGATCGGTACGGGAAGTTGATGTGAGCCAGGAAGTTCGTGTTGGTGGTTGTGTCCACGTAGCCTTCAAAGCGCGTGTCTCCGGTGTCAACGAAGTTGTTGTTGATGCGCAGCTTCTTGCCGCGCGCGACGATGGGGCTGTCCGGCGGATACACCACGCCGGCGTGCCGGACGCTGGCTACCCACAGGTGTCCATCCCTATCCATGTGCCTCGCCAGCACGTGCCCGTAGTACTCGCCCGGCGCGTCGAAGGGAAGCACCTGCATGCCCTGTGCGGCAGTGAACAGCCCCCCCGGAGACGCCTTGCCGGAGTGGCGGAGCGTCCGCACGTTGTTGACGTCGGAGTTGACGAACAGCTTGGCCTCGATTTCCACGTCAGCCGGCACGGCAGGGGCAAACCCGATGTCTCGCCCGTAGCGGTTACCGACCGGGTAGGACAAGCCCTGGAAAGTTGCCGTTGCCAGGGTCATGCGCTTGGCGATCCAAAAGCGGTAGGTGCCGCCGCCCTCGTAGCGATTGCCCCAGACGTCCGCCAGCCATCCCGATGCTTTGACCTCATGCAGGCCGTAGGCGTTCGGCCGCCAGGCGGTGAAGGCGGGGCGGTTGGTTGTCGGCCATTGCCCGCGCTTGGCTACGAAAGGAGCGGTGCCGAGATCTGTCGTGACGCCATCCGGACCTTTCACCTGAATGGAGAGCTCCCCTTGAGCAAAGTCCCAGGGGATGTTGTTGCGGAGCTCGATGGTATCCGTGAGAAAACGAGGTTCCAGCGTATAGGACAACCGGGCGTTGCTGTCGCTGAACATGGGCAGGATGACGTCGTCCTGCATCAGGTTCCGGCTGGCAATGGCGAAACGTTGCTTGTCTTCTTCCGCCACTACTCCCCGGTAGCCATTTGAATTGAAGTCGTGCAGCAGTACCCACGGGATCCTGGGCTGAATCTGCTCGGCGTCCACCATGCGGCCGCTGACGTGGCGTCCGGATGCTCGCAGCGGCGGCGAGTAGATGTGGGACTCGGTGGCCCGTCCCCGGACTGCCGCAGGTCTGCGGGAAAACGACTCGCCCGTGAGGCTGAAGTAGCGCGTTCCCACGGTGACACCGTAGTCCAGCCTGAGTCTGTAGATCCCGGGCGGCAAATTGTCCGGGAGCCGCGAGCTGAGGCGGAAGACCACCTCGCGCTGCCCGTCCAGGCCCACGGTCTGGCTGGTAGCTCTCGGCATGAATTCGTCCAGCGGCGTTCGAGCCCAATACCCGAAACGCGTTGTCACAGCGCCCTGGACTCCGCCTTCGATGGGCAGTCCGGTCGGCGTTACCAGCGTGGACATGCGTTCGTCGCTGGGCAGTCTGAGCCACCCATCGGCGTCGAAAGTCCTCTCGGCGGTTACCAACAGGCAAAACCCGTCCACGCGGATGCCGGCCGCCGCCAGACTGGCCAGATGCGCGCCCGTGACGACCAGCGTGGTTTCCACTGTCACCGGGGCACCAGGCTGCCATGAACGCGGACTTGCGCTGACGTGCGTCAGCCAATCGCCGTGGCCGGTATGCCCGGTATCGCCGAAGCGAACCTCTTCCCGGCCGTTATCATCATCGGACCGGCTTATTTCAGGACTTTGGCTTACTGCGTGGGCCGTCCAGCCTGGCCCAAGAGTAACTGCAAGAAGGAAGAGAGCAGCGAGCAGCAGGAAGCTGCACCAACGTGGCAATTGAGTCATACAATTCGAACATCTCCCCGTTTGATATCCCCGCACAATCGGTTGAAACCCGGACAGTGCCTCAGGGAAAAACCCAAAAGCCCTGAGGGAGTTGCGCTTGTTCCACATAGGGTGAGTACCTTCCCCACCCTGATTTCGTACTACCCCTTTCCACACCGGGAATAGGCCGCCCCCCACTCACCCGTTGGGATAGCGGCAAGTTGCTCCGGCCTCAAACATGGCGCAGAGGTTGGCTGCCGGCACATCCGGCTGAACGTTGTGTACCGAGGCCAGCACGTACCCTCCGCCGGGACCCAGCAACTCAAAGATCCTCCGCACCTCCTCCCGTACGGCGTCCGGTGTGCCGTGCGGAAGGATGCGCTGGGTGTCGATGCCGCCCCAGAAGGCAATGCGGCCCCCAAACTCCTTCTTCAGGCGCTCCGGCTCCATGTGCCGCGCGCTCACCTGAACCGGATTGATGGCATGGATGCCTAGGTCAATGAAGTCCTCGATGAAAGCGTACACGGACCCGCAGGTGTGGTAGAGAACCTTGGCCTGGGTATGCGCGCGGATGGAGTCCATAATGCGTTCCTGGTAAGGGCGGATCAACGCCCGGTAGGACGCCAGCGAACACATGGGGCGGTCCTGCAGTCCCAGATCATCGCCGAAGGCGACGACGTCGACGAGGTCTCCGACTTCTTTGAGCGCCCGCTTGTTGGTTTCGATCATGTTCTCCACTACCGCGTCCATCAGGCAGCGGAACAAGGAGTGGTTTTGCCCGAAGTCGCAGTACCAGTCCATGAATCCACGCATATACTGCGTCTGGTGGACGGCGTGATAGCGGGCGTTGAACACAAGGGCATAGTCGGTTTCCTCGCGCAGCTTCCTGGCGCGTTCGCGCAAGCCTCGGACGCGGCCGGGGTCGGCGGGGTCAGGCCAGGGATAGCTGGCAATATCGCTGGGCGTGATCTGGCCTTCCAGCGGACTCTGGCGAAGCTCATAGAAAGGACACCCCGGCGGGCGGACACGTTCCACGCCCCACTCGTCGCGGAAGCGGCCGGGCGGCAGTTGCACGTCGCCGCCCTTGTCGGGGGGGCCCATGACCACGGGACGAAGATCCACATCGAAATGGCGCAGGATCCTATCGTCGATCTCCGCCAGTTGCTGCATCTGATCGATGATGGCGCCCTCGGCTCCAAAACCGAGGTGGCGGCAAAGGTCAGCGTAGGCGGGCTGCGTAATGCCGCTGAAGCGGGCGCTGCCCAAGTCCATGGGCACGCGGTCCGGCTGGCGGTGTTCGAGCGCGGCGAGGACTCGTTCTCGTGGCGTCATGTGAGCGTTCTCCGAATTGCGCGGGCTTTGGCCACCACACCCGCGAAGCGGATAGTTTATCGCCTTCGGAGGTCCAGTGCGTAGCGGCGCTGAGGGGGCGATCAATCGTAGCCGCCCGTCCCAATTGCCTTCTGAGCTGCCCGTCCTTGATCTCTGGGGCATTCGGCCGGATTGGGGAGTCTGGGGCTGCTCATTGAGAGCGTGCAGGTTCCCGCATCGGGACGCGGTTCTAGCGGCTGCCGAGGCTCAGCAAGACGATCCCCGCGATGATCAAACCGAGTCCAACGAACTTGCTGCGTGTGAACGGCTCTCCGAAGAACAGCCGTGACCAGAACAGGGTGAAGATGTAACCGAGCGAGACCATCGGGTAAAGAACCGTCAGCTCACCCTTGCGTACTCCCAACACGAAGAAGTACGAGGAAAGCAGGAACAATGCGACGCCCACCATCAAGCGCCAATTGAAAAACAGCGAGTCGAGATTGCGGTGGAGCCGGCCCGCGCCCGCCTTCAGAAAGACGGCGCCGAACGAGCCTATGAAGCTGGCCATGACGACCAGCAGCATGGAGGAAACCGGAGTGGTCACTTATGATTGTTCCTGCCTAAGACTCCCACCCCCACAACGATGGTGCATATCCCCGCCAACTTGATTGGATTCAACGACTCGTGAAAGATGATGAAAGACAGAATAGCCACCCAGACGTAGGTGAGAGAAATGACCGGATACAGGATGGACAATTCGCCGTCCCGCAGCGCGAGCACCAGCAGGATCGTACTGAGGCCATAGAGGCTGTAGCCCCCTACCAGAGGCACGTTGGTCAGCATATCCATCGGGTTGGTCGTCGTCAGCACGTTCGCTCCCGACTTGATGAGCACTTGGGCTAAGGCGCCGAAGACGGTACAGGCTGCCACCAACGCGACGCACTGTTTGCGGCTGAAACGAAACGAGGGCCGGGTGGCCGTCGGTGTTGTGGGGTTGGCGCTCAATGGCATTCCTGGCGATTTTCCATAATACCGAATCCCGGAACGCCTGCGGAGACTCACTCAGGGGCGAGGCTGCTTCTTCAAAGTGGGGGCGGGGCGCGGGGTGGCCGGCGCGCGGGGTTCCGCCGGAGCCTGGGCCTCCTGGGGTTCAGGCGGCTCCGCAGGCATTGGCGGTTCGGGGGGAAGCGCCTCCAGAGTGGCCTGGCACTGCGCCGTTTCAATCAGGAAAGAAGCCACGGGATGCCATTTCTGTTCGCTCTGGCGCTCGAGCACGTAAGAGGCTGTGGCGCGGTCTGGCCGCAATCGCAGGTCAGGCGTTTCCGGCGGCGGCACGGCGCGTGGCGGCCTGGCGCTGACCTCGCGAATCATCCAACTCTCCCCGCCTGTCATGGTCTCGTACAACTCATACCGGGCGCCTGTTTCGCCGGGATGCAGCAGGTCGATGATCATGGTTCCGGAGCGCGCGGTTTCGAAATGGAACCTGTCGATCATCACCACGCGGCTTTCGCTGAAGACGGGGCGGCGGCGCCAGTTCTTGCCCCCGTCGGTGGTGAGCAGGAAGAACGGATCCCGGGGCAGCGCGCCCAGAATGTGACCGCTGGCATAGCCATGCTGAAAATCGACGAATTGAATCTTATCGAGTCCGGCTCCCTGGAGGCGGGGGTGCGCCTCGCGCCAGCTGGCGCCGGAGTCCACGCTGCTAAGGAGAACCGAGTACATCGTCGCCGACCCGTTGTGCAGGTTGCCGGCGAGAAACAATCCGGAGCCGACCGGTTCGACGCTCGTGAGTTCCAGGAAGACCGGACACGGCGCGGCTTGGCTACAAACCATGCCGAAGGTTTGCAAATCCTCCTGCGAGCATTCGAATTGGAGGCGGATGGGTTTGCCTGTGTTTTGATAGACGGACTCGGGAGGCGCTTCCTGGGCCAGGCAGGTCCACACACTCAGGAGGGCGAGGATGGCCAGGCGGCGCATGTTGTATTGGAAATTGTAGCTCGGTATGATGCTGCCCATGAAGCAGCTTCTGATTCTCGGGTGGGTTCTGGGAGCGTTGATGCTAGGTGGCTGCCGCCAGGCCGAAAAAGCGAAGCCAGAGCCTCAGGCTGCCGCCGGAGCCATCATGCGGGACATCCCTCCGCAAGCGTTGTTTACAGGCTACGAGGTGGTCGATCTGTCCGTGATCGTGGGTGAACGCTGGCCGGCACACTGGGGCGCCAACCCGCCGATGCAACGTTGGACTTACAACTGGTTCGCCGAGCAGCGGGACGGCGTCAAGGTGCCGAGTGACGGTCCCTACTACGGGCAGCGCTACGTCATCGATGAGCATACCGGCACGCAAACGGACTTCCCGGCGCACTTTGTTCCTCCTCCGGGCAGCCGCCTCGAGTTCGCCGGCAGCGCCGGAAAACTCACCGGTGACCGCTATCCGCTCGAGCGCATGATGGGTCCGGCGGCGGTCATTGACGTAACCACGCTGGTGGACAAGGCAGAGAACGGCAAGAGCGCGGTCATCACGCTGGCCATGGTTCAGGAGTGGGAAAAGCAGCACGGTGAAATCCAGCCCGGCGACGTGGTGTTGTTCTATAGCGGCTACACCGACAGGTTCTACCGTCCGTTGCCTTTCGGGCAGCGAATGACGTTCGATGTAGTGGTCACCAAGACCAAACCGGGCTGGCCGGCTCCCGCCCCTGAGGTGATGGGATACCTTTACCGGAAGGGCGTTTGGCACGCCGGCACCGATGGGCCCAGCATGGGGCCCGCCGAGGGCGGACAGGCTGTGCACGTCGCCGGTTTGCAGTACGGCATGAGTTGGGAGGAGATGCTGATCAACCTCGGCAAACTGCCTGCGCGGGGAGCGTTCTACATCGCGCTCCCGCTGAAGATCGTCGAACAAAGCGGCAGCCCCACGAGGGCCATGGCGTTTGTGCCCAAGCGTCCGGCACCCGCGAAGCATAATCAGTGAGCCCCATGTCCCGGTGGTTCAAGTGGTTTCAGGGGAAGAAACCGGAACCTCTGCGAGGCGCGCCGGTGAGCCGTCGCCTCAAGAACTACTCCGCCCAAAGCGGCTACGTCTATGAGTATGAATTCCTGGGTTATCGAGCAACGGGCGCGGGGAGTGAAGAAGGCACCGAGTATGTCTTTCAGGTCTCCCCTGACAGGAAGAGGGTGTTCCCCGTTTCAGTGCTTGTGCCGGATGCGGCCGTGAGTGGCTGGGAGGAAGCCCACGAGCGCAGCCTGACGCGAAGTGAGTGTTACGCCATCGCCAAGATGGCCCTGTTTCAGGCCTTTGACGAGCGGCCTAACCCCGACCTGATGCCCGTCCCGGTGCGTGTTCGGAGCCTGGACGTGGACTGGATTCTCGAGAAACTGAGACTCGACTAAGAACCACGAGTAACTGTCGGCTGTCAGTAGTTCAGCGACTCTGTCAGAAACCCCGGCACTTCGTATAAATCGCGCCTGAACAGGAGCCGGATAAAAGGGTCCTCGGGTGAAGGCAGCGTCGCTCCGTCGGACTTGAAGAAATCCGCAATCTGCTGCTGTGTGCGCAGCGCCACCAGAACGGAAGCAGGGGAGGTAATGTCCACCAGGTAGGCGTGCGGGTTGTTATCCAATTCGGGCACCACCTGGCGCGCCAGGTCATGGCGGTAGAAGAGCGTTGATTCGCGCGTATTGGCTGCGCGGATCAAATGCGTGCTCGCCGGGTTGGGCACGGTGCGGTCACCCTTGGCAACCTGCCAGAGAACAGGCTTGATGGGCACATCGGGCAGCGTCGAGGACTTCAGGTGCGGCGCATAGGCAGCCGGGTCCCCAGCCACCTGCAACCATTCCAGCAACTCGAAGAAATGCTGGAGTTCGATGGCGCCCGGCACGTTGTTCACTTTGACGGGAAGGTAGCGCAGCACGTAATTCTCGTCGAAGTCATTGCCGCGGTTCAGCAGCCCCGGGTTGATCGAAGCCAGCATCGAGCGCGCCTTGCTGCGGAAGCCGGGGCTCCACCGGGCAATATCCGTCACGGAAGCGCCCCCGACGTTCAGCGCTGACGCCCGGACGTGCGGCTCCACGGAGGTGAAGACCGTGCCGTAGAGCGCTCCCAGAGACTGCCCGGCGTAATAGATGCGATTCCCGTCGAGGTCAACGGTGCCATCGCCGTCCGCATCGACGCCTGCTCGAAGAACGCGGACCAACTGCATGAGGTCGAGCGCCGTCTGCCGCAGGCAATCCCGCAACGCCACCGGCGTCGAGCCCATCAGCAGGCAGCCTTCGCTCGAGCCGTAAACGCCGTCGCGGTTCATATCCACACCCCGTCCGGGCACCGGCAATTCCGTCGTTCGCAGGCTGGTTTCGACGATGCGCAGTTGGCTGAGCGGTCCGTTGCCATGCCCCACTGCATTGATCGCCACAACGGCGAAGCCTTCGCGCGCCAGCGTGCCGGCGATCAGCGTGGGAGCGCCCATCCGGCTGTCGTTCAACCCATGTCCAAAGATCATGACCGGGTAGCCGGTGCGCGGCTTTTCCGCCGCCGGCAGGAAGACGTGGAAGCCGATCCGGGCAGCGGCGGCAGGCACAGGCACGCCCGCTCCGGTCGGCAGGAACGGGATCGTCTGAGAATCATCCAGAAAGACAGGAGAGCTGTAACTCAGAAAAGCGAGGCTGCGTACGCCATCCAGGAACAAGCCTGGCAGGGGAAAGTCGAAGTCCTCGAATCTGTCGGGATTGGCGCCCATATGGCGCCTCAGAGTGAGGGAAGTAACTTGCGCCAAAGGAAAGACGTGCCGCTGGCCGGCTGGCTGGAGCGCCCGTGGCGTCTGCTCAACCGCGCGCCGCGCCTGTTCCATCCAGTGTGTGGCGCTGAGCGTGGTAAAGACGCTGGCAGCTACGATGCGCCGGGGAGAAAACGAGGCGGAGACGCGCGCCACGGCTTGGCTGAGGCTGGTGCAGTAAGCGTTAGGCGGCGCCGCCAGACACGCCGCAAATGCCGGGTCGGCTTCCACGAGGGCGCCGGCAGGCGTGCGGATGGCATCAGTCACCACCAGCATGTGCCGGCGGTGCTGGTCCAGGAAGACGTCGGGTTTGGCGTAAACGGTGTGTGTGACCGGATCGTAGATCAGCTGATTGACAGGCGTCACCTGACCGTCGCGCTGCAAACCGTACTCATCGTTGGTCAGGTTCTCCAGCGCCACCAGGTAGATGCCCAGCCGCAGCGTGTCGACATCGACTTGTCCGGAAAAGCGCACGCTGAGGCGAGGTTGCAGATTGAAACCGTCCAGTTTGTTGAGGTCGGCAAACGGGGCAGCGGGCAGATTGACCCGCAGCCCCGTCTTTTGCGCCGGATCCGGCACCGTCAGAAAATCGGTGGGAAAAGGGCCTACGTCAGGGCTTGCAGGCAGGAAACGGACCGTGACGGCTGAGCCTTCCCCCGCCGCCAACAGAAACAATATCCAGACAGCAAACTGGCGCATAGCCCTCCTTTACCCTATTTTCGCGTCCTGGCCGCGCGGGCCGCGGCCTGCGCGTCCACCACAGCGATGGCCCCCATGTTGACGATATCGCTGACTTCCGCCCCACGTTGCAGGACATGAACGGGCTTGCTCAGCCCGGTCAAAATGGGGCCGATCGCCTCGGCGCCACCAATCCGCATCAACAGCTTGTAGGCGATGTTGCCGGATTCGAGGTTCGGGAAGATCAGCACGTTGGCTCCACCCTTCAAGCGGCTGAAGGGATACGTTTCGTCGATGATTTCCGGAACCACCGCCGTGTCCGCCTGCATCTCGCCGTCAATCATGATCCAGGGCTCTTTCTCGCGGACGATTTCTGTGGCGACGCGCACCTTCTCTGACAAGGCGTGACGGGTGCTGCCGAAGTTCGAAAACGACAGCATCGCCACTCTCGGCTCAACTTCGAAATCGCGTGCCGTGCGAGCCGCTTCGATGGCGATTTCGGCCAGGTCTTCTGCGGCGGGGTCGATGTTCACTGTCGTGTCAGCCAGGAAATAGACCTCGCCCTTCTGCGTAATCAGCATGTAGAGGCCGGAAACCAACCGCTGGCCCTTCTTCACCGGAATCACCTGCAAGGCCGGCCGGATGGTGTCGGGATAATGCTGGGTAAGCCCCGCGATGAGAGCATCGGCTTCACCCATGTGCACCATCAAGCTGCCGAACAGAGTGGGGTCCAGGACCGCGGTCCGCGCTTCGTTCAGCGTGATGCCCTTGCGGGAGCGCAGATCATACAACTCGCGGGCATATTCTTCCAGCCTGGGGAAGCTGCGCGGATCGACGATCTGCGCCGGGCCGAGATGCAAACGCAATTCCTCAATCTTGCCGCGGATGACGGCCTCATTGCCTATGAGAACAGGCTCCGCAATCTTCTCGTCCACCATGATGTGGCAGGCGCGCAAGATCTTGCTCTCTTCGCCTTCGGGGAAGACCACGCGGCGCGGTTCGCGGCGCGCCTTTTGGATCATGACGCGCATCACCTGGTAGGCCTTGCCGAGACGGCGCTCCAACTGCTCGCGGTACTCCGCCAGGTCGACCGGCTGCTGCGCCACGCCTGTTTCCATGGCAGCCTTGGCGACCTCCGAAGCGACCCAGACCAGGGCGCGGCTGTCGAAGGGCTTCGGGATGATGTACTCCGGACCGAAACTCATCGTCTCTACGCCGTAAGCGCGGCGCACGGCGTCGGGCACGTCCTGTTTGGCGAGCTCAGTCAGCGCGCGGGTTGCCGCCAGCTTCATCTCATCGTTGATCGTGGTGGCCCGCACATCGAGCGCGCCGCGGAAGATAAACGGAAAACCCAACACGTTGTTGACCTGGTTGGGGAAGTCAGAACGTCCCGTGGCCATGATGACGTCCTTGCGGGTGGCCACCGCCAGATCATACGGGATCTCCGGGTCCGGGTTGGCCATGGCGAATACGATCGGCTGGTCAGCCATGCTCAACAGCATTTCCGGGCTGACGCAATTGGCCGAGGAGAGGCCGATGAATACGTCCGCGCCTTTCATGGCGTCGGCGAGGGTTCTGGCGTCCGTCTGGCGGGCGTAGGGCTGCTTGAACTTGTTCATGCCCTCCGTGCGGCCCTCGTAAATCACGCCCTTGGTGTCGCACATGATAACGTTTTCCCGGCGGACGCCGAGCCGGATGTAGTGCTCGGCGCAGGAAATGCCGCTGGCGCCGGAGCCGTTGATCACCATTCTGATCTTGTCGATCGGCTTGCCGATGAGTTCCAAGGCATTGAGCAACGCGGCGCCCGAGATGATTGCGGTTCCATGCTGGTCGTCATGAAACACCGGTATCTTCATCGTGCGCTTCAGTTCCTGCTCAATCTCGAAGCACTCCGGGGCCTTGATGTCTTCCAGGTTGATGCCGCCGAAGGTCGGCTCGAGCATCTGGCAGGCTCGGATGACTTCCTTCGGATCCTCGCTGGCGAGCTCGATGTCGAACACATCGATGTCAGCGAAGCGCTTGAACAGCACGCCTTTGCCTTCCATGACCGGCTTGCCCGCGGCTGGGCCGATGTTGCCTAGCCCCAGCACGGCGGTGCCATTACTGATCACAGCCACCAGGTTCCCTTTGGCGGTGTACTTGTACACCAGCTCGGGATCCCGGTGAATCTCCATGCACGGCACGGCTACGCCCGGTGAATAGGCCAGGCTCAGGTCGCGCTGCGTGCGGCAGGGCTTGGTCGGGGTAACGGCCAACTTTCCTGCGGGTGATGCGGAGTGGTACTCCAGGGCATCTTCGTCTCGGATTGCCATAATGGTGAGAATTCCTTTCTATGCACCAATTTACTCTTTTCGCGGTACCCGCGGCGAGGTCCTCATTACCCGTTTCGGACCGGTCCCGGCTGGGATAAGATGGATGCTGAAGCATGCCGGAGCCGACTGCCAGTCTGCAGCTTGACCAGATGGGAGAGCGCCCCTTTTCCTTCTACCCGCCGATTGTCAATATCGATCACAACGAGTGGGTCTACCGGCAGGGCAGCTGGTCTGAAGTGCTCGTGGTCAACACCAAGACGAACATGGAGCTGTGGATCCCGCGGCGGTTCATCGGCGAGGTCTCGCAGGTAGACGAGCCGGTCATGCTGGTTGGTCTGCGCAAGGAACTGGAGTACAAGGGTGGAGCGGTCTGGCCGCATGAGCGCCGCCTTCTCCGCATGCCTGCCGTCAGGCCATCCTCAGCCGTTCGCCCTCGCGAAGGCGAGGCTGTACCGCCTCCTCCCGGGGAGCGCAAAGAGGGCGCCGAATCAAGCGTGCAGCGGCTCCTGTTCACGATGCTGGCCGTAATGGTCGTGGGCTGCGTTGCCCTGCTCACATATTTTTCCCTGCGAGAATCGGGCCGCAGCATCAACTACACCGCGGTGCTCCAGGAGGACCTGGCGTTGACGGCGCACGATGATTACCACGCCGTTCTGCGGAAGCTGGGGCCGCCGGAATCCGAACGATGGAAATCCGATACCGGCGAGCGGCAGTATCTGGCACTCTACTACCCGCGCTACGCCTTCACCATTCTCCTGATGGGAGCCGATCGTGACAACATGACTTACATCGGCGCCAAGGACAGGAAGTGGAGAACCATCCACTCGGTGGAGTTGGCGAACCAGGTCAAAACGGACGCGATTCTGCGCTCACTGCAGCAGTTTTGACCGGGCGGCTGAGAAGCGCGAGGCGAATTCGACAGCCGGCGCATGACTGCTTTCCATGATCGCTCTCGCCACCATCCAAAGTCTGGCCGCGCGCTGCGGTTTTGAATTGGCCGGTGCGGCGCCCGCCGAACACCTGCCCGAGGCCGGCTTCTACCTGGATTGGGTCCGGGGCGGCATGGCCGGCAACATGCGGTATCTCACTGATCACCGGGCGGCGCTGCGCGAAGATCCGAGAAAGTTGCTGCCGGAGGCCCGCTCGGTCATTTGCGTCGGGAAGCTGTATCACCAGCCGCTGCCGCTATCCGTCGAATTCGAGGAGCCGGACCGGGGTTGGATAGCGCGCTATGCCTGGGGCCGCGACTATCATGACGTCATCAGGGAAGGTCTGGAGAACCTGGCCGGGATGCTGGAAACCGTCTCCGGCGGGACGTTTGCTTCGCGGATTTGCGTGGACACGGCTCCGGTGCTGGAGCGCGCCCTCGCCCGCCGTGCCGGCCTGGGCTGGATAGGGAAGAATGGGTGCCTCATCAACCAGCAGCAGGGGAGCTGGTTCCTGCTGGGCGAGTTGCTGACGCCGCTCGAGGTGGAGCATGCCAGCCCGCCTCCGGACCGTTGCGGCACATGCACGCGCTGCATTGAGGCTTGTCCCACGAATGCCATCGTGCCGGCTGCTGGTCCTGGTTACACCGTGGATGCCCGCCTGTGCATCTCTTACCTCACCATCGAATTGCGCGGCCAAATACCCGAACCCCTGCGCCGGGCTACCGGCAGCCACATCTACGGCTGTGATATCTGCCAGGATGTCTGCCCGTGGAACCGCAAGGCGCCGTTCACGGGTGATTCCGCCTTCGCGCCGAGGCATTTTGCGCCTCCACTGGAGGAACTGGAAGGAATGGATGCAGCGGGTTTCAGGGAGAGGTTCGGTGGGTCTGCCGTTCTCCGCGCGCGCCACGCCGGCTTTCTGCGCAACGTGGCCGTCGCCATGGGCAACAGCGGGCTGGTACAGTACCGGGAACCGCTCCGCCGGCTAGCCGCAAAGGAAAACGAGGACGTTGCCGATCATGCCCGCTGGGGCCTGATTCAACTCGGTGAGGCCACGCTGAATTCCCCCGCGGCCGACGGCGCCGCGCCGGGGGATGAAAGCCCGGACAGCGATCTTAGTAAGATGAAGTGAGAAATGAGACTTCTGCTCACGACCCTGCTGTGGTTGGCTCCGGTGCTGGTGGCGCAGGCGCAGGTGAGCAAGGGGTTCGACCATTTCTACAACCTCGAGTACGACGAGTCTGTCAGCGTTTTCGAAAAGGTTCTGGCCGAGGACCCCAAAGACCCGCGAAACCACAACCACCTGGCCCAGGCCATTCTGTACAGGGAGATGTACCGCGCCGGGGCTCTCGAAAGCGAACTCGTTTCGGGCACCAATCCCTTCGTACGGCGCCCGAAGATGGAGCCTAGTCCGGAGAACCAGAAACGCTTCGAGGACGCCGTTCGCAACTCGATCCTCCTCTCACAAGCCCGCCTTGAGGCGAATCCCCTGGACAAGGACGCGCTCTATGCCATGGGCGTGGCTTACGGGCTGCGCGGCAATTACAACTTCCTGGTTCGCAAGGCTTACATGGATGCCCTCCGGGACGCCACGCAGGCGCGGAAACTCCATAACAAGGTCACCGAAATCGATCCCAGTTTTGTGGACGCGCGCCTCGTGCAGGGAATCCACGACTACATCGTGGGCAGCCTGCCGTTGTTTTACAAGATTGTAGGGTTTCTGGTCGGTTTTCGCGGTGACCGCGAGGGCGGCATCCGCACCGTCGAACTGGTGGCCGAAAAAGGCGCCATCAACCGGGATGACGCCAAGGTCCTGCTCGCTGCCGTGTACCGGCGGGAGCGGCGGCCGCAGGCGGCCATTCCGCTCCTGCTGGAGCTCATTCCGCGCTACCCGCGCAATTACCTGCTCCGGCTCGAGTTGGTGCAGATGTACAGCGACGACGGCAAGAAAGCCCGCGCCCTTGAAGTGTTGAGCGAACTCGAGCAGTTGAAGCTATCCAACGCTTCGAACTACGCCCGCCTGCCCACGGAGAAGATCCACTTCTCGCGCGGCAACCTGCTGTTCTGGTACCGGGATCTGGACGAGGCGATGGCCGAGTTCAAGCGTGTGACCGACAACCCGGAAAGCGTTGATCTCAACAGCGAGGCCGTCGCCCTGCTCCGCATGGGTCAGATACATGACCTGAAGCGCCGGCGCGACCAGGCTCTAAGATCCTACCGGCAGGCGATCCAACTCGCGCCTGAGTCGGATGCCGCGAGGGAAGCGCGGCGCTACCTCGACTCGCCTTACAAACGGAAGGACATCCCCAGTTAAGCGGCAGGCGCCGGAGTCACGCCTAGCCCGGGGCCGCTCGGGAGGACCAGTTTGCCTTTCTCGACTCGCACGCCGATGTACGGATCATTTTCAATCAGCAAATTGCCGTCCAAGTCAGCGTAATCCACCAGCGGCGACAGGTGGGCGGCTGCGGTGACGGAGACAGAACTCGAAATCATGCACCCCAGCATCGTCTTCAAGCCCACAGCGCGCGCAATTTGAATCATGCGCCACGCTTCCAGCACGCCGCCGCTTTTGTCCAGCTTGATGTTGACTCCGTCGTAGGCTTCCGCGAGCTTCGGGATGTCGCCGGAGCGCAGGCAGACTTCATCCGCAAACAGAGGGACGTTCACCCGGCTTCGCAGCCACCGCGTTTCTTCAATCATCGCTGCCGGCATGGGCTGCTCCACCATTTCCACACCCTGCGATTCGAGCCAGCGGATTTTGCGCAACGCCGTTTCCTTGTCCCGCCAGCCTTCGTTGGCATCCACGCGTAGAGGCTTGTTGGTGACGCTGCGCACGGCAGCCACCGTCTCTTCGTCGGATTTCAGCCCCACCTTGATCTTCAGCACGGGGTAAGCCTCGGCTTCCCGCACCTTCTGCCGGGTGATTTCAGGCGTGTCGATGCCTATGGAAAAAGTCGTGATCGGGGTGTTGGCAGGGTTCAAGCCGAAGTAGCGGTATAGAGGCACATTCAACGCTTGCCCTACCCAATCGAGCATGGCAGTGTCGATGGCGGCCTGCGCGGCGTATTGACCGGGGATGCGGCGCCTTACTTCTTCGATGGTGTGCGAGAATTGCCACGGGTCCGATTTGGCGAGAAAGTCAATTAGGGTATTGGCTGCGGCGAGCGCCGACTCCGGCGATTCCTTGTAGCGGACAATGGGCGCCCCCTCGCCCCGCCCGGTGATGCCATCCCGTCTCAAGTGAAAGTGGAGAGTTTCACGGTAAGTGCTTGAGGACATGACGGTTGTCCACGTATGGCGAAGGCGCAACCGGACCAGTTTGGCGGTCGCTCCGGAGCCCCCCTCACCCGACGCCATGGAGCCTGCG
>JBBIND010000042.1:0-36519 GCA_037444075.1 Acidobacteriota bacterium
TGCTTGAGCCCATTGAGAAAATACTCGTCGTCGAAATCCCGGCTCCACAGCGTGCTGTACTTGATGCCGGCCTTAGTGAGAGAACCGTTCAGGTTCAGCATGCCGACCAGGCCGGGCCACTCACCGCTCCAGTTGGCCACAGTCAGGATGGGACCTTTATGGTTCCAAAGTCCGGCCAGGACGTGGTGAGTGTACTGCCATACCGCTTCCACCACCATCAAGGGGGCATCGCGCGGGATATTGCGGAACACTTCCATGCCCTTCTTCTGGCTGTCGATGAAACCGTGCTTTTTGACAGGGTCTGGAGCGTGGGCACGCTTCACCTGATGACCTGCCTGGCGTACCGCCGCCGCGACTGCTTCCTCCACCCGTTGCTGGGCCGGCCAGCAATTCTGGTTGGCCGACAGGCGGAGGTCGCCACTGGCAATCATGTAAACAGGCGTTGGCATGGTTCTATTGTGGCACTGTCGAGTAAGCTGCGGCAGGCCGCGGGATCACGCCTCGGGCGTTTTGGGCAGGAAGCGTCGAATGCCGTGGTCGTAAACCAAGGCCCCAATCAACCCTCCGGCCAAGGGACCTACGATTGGCACCCAGAAGACCAGCGAGCCGTCTGTAAGCCCGTTGTTACGGAAGCCGGCCGCCACGGTGAACAGCCGCGGCCCGAAATCCCGGGCGGGGTTGATGGCATAGCCATGCATGCCGCCGAAAGCCATGCCAATGACTACCACCACGAGGCCGACCAGAATGGGGATGAAACTCGCCGCCGGTTGTGTCTGGTCCTCCCGGATGGCGAAGATCAGCATCAGTAGAAGCGCCGTTCCCACCACCTGGTCGAAAAGGCCCGCCATGGGGACCTCGGGAAAAGTGGGGAAGGTCGTGAAGATGCCGGCCGTCGTTTCCAGGTTCGGATCCACCTGGAGGAACGCCGGGCGATAGTTCCAATAAACAATCGCCGAGGCGACGAAGGCGCCCGCAGTCTGCGCCAGGCAGTAGGGGATCACCTTGCGCCAGGGAAAACCACGGAAGCAAGCCAAAGTCAGCGTCACGGCGGGATTGATGTGGGCGCCCGTGATGCGGCCCGCCGTATAGATGCCCATGGTCACGGCCAGCCCCCAAGCCAGCGTGATGTTGGTGTAGCCGCCCTTCACCACTTCCCCCGGCACACCCGTGCCGAAGAGCATGGTCATCGCCACCACGCCGTTGCCGAACAGAATCAAGATCATCGTGCCAAGAAACTCGGCGGAAACCTCGCCCAACAGCCGGTGCTCTTTCATAATTGCAGAGGGAATTGTACTATTCCGGCCTGTATTCGACAACCACCAGGGTAATGTCGTCGGCCTGAGGCGCATCGTTGGAAAAAGCCGTAAGGGATTCAAGCAGGGCGTCGTGCAACTGACGGCTGCCTGCGGCGGCGTGAGAACGCGCCACTTCCTTGAGTCTCTTCATCTCGAAGAACTCGCCGGCTTTGTTACGGGCTTCCGTGAGACCGTCGCTGTAGACAACAAGCAGATCGCCCGGTGAGAGCTTTGTGGTACGCGTCTCGTAGGTGGCGCCTTCCAGCATGCCCACCGGGAGGGACGTGGGCGGAAGCGTCTCCAACTCACCGGAAACCCGCACCAGCAGCGGCGCGCAGTGAGCGGCATTGCTCCACTGCAACAGTCCGTCACGGCGGACGACACCGTAGAAGAGCGTGGCGTACTTCTCTCCCCCGGTGCGCTCCAGCAAGTAGCGGTTGAGGCTGGCCAACACCTCGCACATCTCCTGCTCCGTGGAAACAGAGCGCATGAAAGCACCCTGCAGGAGCGCCGCGAGCAAAGCCGAGCTGACGCCTTTGCCGGAAACGTCGGCTACAAGAAGACTCCACTCGTCCGGACGCATTTGCCGGACGTCGTAATAGTCGCCGCCTACTTCGTGGGAAGCGATGCTCGATCCGGCGGCGCGGAACCAGCCCGCGGAAGGCAATTCCGCGGGTAACAGGTCCTGCTGAATGACACGGGCGATGCGAAGTTCCTCCTCGAGCCTTTGCCGGGCACGCTCGCGCTCGATCAAGCGGGCATTCTCGAGAATGGTGGAGGCCTCGAGAGCCAGCGTTTGCAGCAGCTCGCGGTTTCCGCTCGAAAGGTCCGCCACACCGATGCGGGAATCCAGATAGAGCAACCCGGCGGTTTCGTTCACCGTAGTGACCAGCGTTTCGACCGCCGTAGCCGTTTGAATGCGCACGAGCGGGACACAGACCACGCTGCGCAGTTCCAGGTCCGCCACGGACAGGTCCGGCCGTATGGCTGCCTCCGAGGCTGCGTCGAAGGTCATGGAGAGGAGTTCGCGCCGCTGTTGGAGGGCGCGGTGAATCAGCCGGGCGGGGACTTTCAACTCAGAAGGCGGCAGGCTCGAGCCGTCCCGGCTGCGGGCTACGCGTATATCGAGATTCTCGCCATCACGCAGGAGGAGGAAGCCGCGTTCAGCGCCGGTCACGGCGAGCGCTGCATCCACCACCGTCTCCAGCACCTCCTGCGTGGACAGCGAACCTTGCATCGCTCGGGCCACTTCGAGCAGCGCCCGCAGTTTCGTCAAGCCCGTCGTTCCCGCTTGGGCAGGCGCCGCCACGGGCATTTGATCCAGCAAGCGCCCTAATTCGGGCTCTTCCAGCGTGAAGGTGAGTTCGTAGGAATCCTGGAAACCGAAGCTGATGCGATCCCCGTTGCGCAGGGTTTGCCGCTGAACGCGCTCGCCGTTGACGTAGATGCCGTGGCGGCTTTCCAGATCTTCGATGACGTATCCGCCGGCTTCCTCAACGATTCTGCCGTGATGCCGGGAGGCGCGGCTGTCCCTCAGGACAAGGTGGTTGTCCGCCTGCCGCCCGATGGTGAACGGGAGAGGCTCAAGCTCTCTTCGGGTCCGCTGCCCCGAGGGGCTCGCGACCGACAAGGCTGCGGGCCGTTTCGTGGAGACACGGAGCATCGGACTCAAACGTCCGCCGGGCGGTCCCGTTCGGAAGCAGGCTCAATTCGCTTCGAATCGTCCGCCTCAACCAGGTCGCGGGCACGGACGCTCTGGCAATGGGGGCAATAGCCGCCCACCTCGGTTCTGGCCAAACGGACTTCGAAGCCCAGATTCTCCTCGATTTGGAGGCGCATTTTCTGCAAGGGCTCTCCGTAGAACTCCTCGACCCGGCCGCAGCCCAGGCAGATCACGTGGGCGTGCTCCTGCTTCAGCCGGGTCTCGTAGTAATGTTGACCACCGTCGAAATGCATCAGGTCGAGTTCGTCCACCAGACCGCTGTCCTTCAGCAGCTTCAGCGTGCGGTAGACGGTTACCCGATTCAGTTTGGGATCTCTCTGGCGCGCCAGTTTGTAAAGGCGCTGCGCATCCAGATGCTGGCCGGATTGCTCGATCAATTCGAGCAGAATCCTCCGCTGTTTGGTGAGCCGCACTCCTCTCTGCTTGAGCGAGTGTTGAATGTCCTTGGATCCCATGCGTTCTTCTTTCAGCGGCCCTATGGATTACTGCCCGTCTTCTGCGCAGCCAGAAAATAGAGGGTGTTCGTAAGGATCATGCGGACTTCATGCTGGAGGTAGATGGGGAACCCCTCGTAACCGGGGCGGAAGTAGAAAACCCAGCCACGGCCGCAACGCCACAAGAGCCCCTCCTCAACGCTCGCCGGACCGCCTTCATGATCACCGCGAAACACAACTGCGTCCGCGGGAGGCACGTTGAAGGGTGGCAGGAAGGTGTCTGACTTGGGGATTACAAAGTCCGGGATGCCGTCGGCAATGGGGTGAGCCGGATCAACGGCCCGAACCCATTGCGGCCGGGCGTCGATGCGCGCCCCGCCCCACCTGCCGGGCGTTCCGCTCAAGCGCGCCTGCTTGTCTTTGGCGACCGACTGCATGAGCAGGCGAAAAGGCTTCGAGTCGCAGGCGGTGTGCAGAGCAATCACCGCCATCCCCCGTTCACGCACGTGCCGAACTACCCTCTCCGCGTTCTCATCGGTCACCGCGGCTGAGCGCCTGCCACCGTACCATATGAGCACGTCAGCGCCGGCCAGGTTCGATTCGGACAGTCCCTGAGAAGAATCGGAAAGCCGCGCCTCCGTAACGCGTAGACTTGCTTCAACAGCCAGCACTTCCGACATGGCGCCTTCCACACCCCGCGGGTAGACCACCTCCGGCGCACCCCCTTCAGACCAGGCGAGGATGCGGGTAGGAGCCTGCGCGTGAGCCTGGATCGCGAATACGGCTATGGCCGCTACGCACAACAAAACACAGCCACTCCGGTAGTTCATAATCCCTTCTAATTACGACTCTAGCACGCGCCGTGGTCCGCGACGGATAATAACTAGCAGCATGACCGATCAGATGACGTGCCCCGAGTGCAACGGCTCCGGCTGGAAGATCGCCGAGCGTGGCGGCTTGAGCGGAGCCGAGCCTTGCCGATGTGTCTTGAGCCGGCGGGCAGAGCGTTTGGAAGAATCGGCGCAGATTCCCCCGCTGTACCGGCGCGCGTCATTCGACAACTTCAGCACGTTGCCGGACAACCCGATTGCCAACCGCGTCCTGTCCACAGCGGTGACCGCCGTCCGGGCTTACGCGCGCGAGTTCCCCTACAACACCCGCAAGCAAGGCTTGCTGCTGATCGGCGATCCGGGAACCGGCAAAACGCACCTGGCAGTAGCCGTGCTCCGGGCGTTGATCAGCCGAGGTTTTGAAGGCGTCTTTTTCGACTACCAGAGATTGCTCGACCAGATCCGCTCGGGCTATGATCCAGCTTCCGGATCCAGCGACAGGGAGGCGTATCGCCTGGCGCTGGATTGTGAAGTGCTCTTGCTGGACGACCTCGGCGCGCATCGCGTCACCGATTGGGTGGAGGACACGATCACTGCCGTCATCACCCACCGCTGCAACAACAACAAGCCGCTGATTGCCACTACGAATCTACGAGATGCCGAAGCGGGCGACGGTCCGGTTCCTTCCGGCCATGCCGGCGACATCGCCAGCAAGTACTATCTGTCGGAACGAGTGGGCATGCGGGCGCGTTCCCGGCTGTTCGAGATGTGCCGCGTGGTCTCGACGCGCGGAGCTGAGGATTACCGCTTCCGCATGGGTCGCTGAGCGGAGCAGCAGGCGACCTGCCGCCTCGGCTCGCTCCTCGCTGGTGTGCAGGTTCCACAAAGGAGTTTCAGCCCGTTCAGTCGGTTGCAAGGGCTGGCGGATTTCAGGTATAAGGAAAGCAGTGGCCCGAATTGGGTGAATGGTCCGTGCGACCACTCAGGGTGAGGGCCATTGGAGTTAGGGATGTCAGTCATTCAGTGGCGGACAGCACTCGCCACATTCGCAATCATCGCGGTCCTGGCGGGAGTAGCCTACGGTCCTTTCCAGATCCTGCCTTTTATCACAGACGACTACCTGCAAGTGCAGTTGTCGCGCGATTATGGCACGCTGTCCGGCCTGAAATCCCTGGCGTTCGACGCTCTGTACCGCTGCCGCGCGACCTCGCTTGTCCTGACGCACTGGACCGAGAGCCTCTTCGGCCTGCAACCTCTGGCCTACAATCTCTCCAGCCTCCTCGTCCACATGCTGAACGCCGGGCTGATCTTCGCGCTCGGCTTCTGGAAACCGATCGGGTGGCGCGTCTCAGCAGTCGCGGCGGCCTTTTTCGCCATCTACGAGGGACACCAGGAAGCCGTGATCTGGTACGCCGCTTTGCCGGAACTGCTGGTGTTCACCTTCGTTCTTCTCTCGGTGATCTTCTGGCTGCGGTGGCTGCAGTCTGATTCGAGGCCAGCGGGACTGTACGTTGCGTCCCTGGCCTGCTACGTTCTGGCCCTGCTCTCGAAGGAGTCCGCCGTCGTGGTGGCAGGGTTGCTGCCCCTGACGCTTCTAGTCGAGAGGGCCCGCTGGAGGCGCGACCTTTGGATGTGCGTTCCCTACGCTGCGTTGGCTGCTGTATACGCGGTGGGAGTTTTCACGGCGCAGGGCTCACATCAGCATTTGAGTGACGGCACGTTCTCGATCCAGGCCTTCTGGCCACTCACCATCCGCAACACCCTGTTCCGGCTGTTCTGGTTTTGGGGTTTCCTGAGTCTGCTCACGCTGTTGTTTTTCGGGATAAAGCGGCACCTGCGCCTGCTGGCGATCGCCTTCGGCTGGATCATCATTGTGCTGCTGCCGTACAGTTTTCTCACGTACATGCCGCGCGTGCCAAGCCGCCACACCTACCTGGCAGCCGCGGGCTTGTCCCTGGTGGTGGGCGTGGCTCTGCTCACCTTGTACGATCGCGCCGGACGGGCGCGCCGGTGGATACCGGTTTCGGTGGCGGCCATCATGCTGGCCCACAACTGCGGCTACCTCTGGACCAAGAAGATGTCTCAATTCAAAGAGCGGGCCGAGGCCACCGAAAGCCTGCTTCGCTTCGCCCATGACCGTGCCGGACCAATAATCGTCCACTGTTTCCCGTTCCCGACACGGCTGGCGAAAGTGGCGCTGGAAGTCACCGGCACGCGCAAGCCGGAGGAAATCCGCATCTGGGAATGGGCGCCTGATGAGCCGATTGGTCTGGACGACAACCTGTTTTGTTCCCACCCATCCGAGCAACCACATGTGTTCCTGGAGCGTGGTAACTCTGTCAATCAGGACTGAGAGCTTCCTCCGGCGAGAAACGAAATCGCCCTGCCAAGACTGCCTTGTCCGTCAGTTCTCACCGCTGTATGGGGCGACGTGCAATGTGAGACCGTCTGCGCCGACAACGCGAACGGCGGATTGCGCCTGAACGCCCGCGGAGCCGTCGACCAGCCGCGCTTTCCACAATTCCCCGCGGACCAGCACATAGCCTTCCGCGTCAAATGACTCGGCCGCAGTGCCATGCTGGCCTATGAGCAGCTCCGGGCCCGCATGGCTGCCCGGCTCGTAGGAGCGCCGCAGGAAGGGATAGAGAATCAGGTCCTTCAGTACGTAGACAACCATCAGCACGATGGCCCACCGTCGGGGCAGACCGAACCAAACATGGAGAGCATACAGAGCGAGGCCAGCCAGCACAGCGCCCGGCACCTGGATGAGCAGATAGCGTTGGAAGACGGTCATTCGTTCGACCCTGCGTTCGCCGAGGGGCACGCGGGGAGTGCTTGGTGGCAACCCGGAACCTCCCGCGATCCTCGGAGCAGGCAGTCTTTACTTCGTAAACGAACAAATAGCATATCATCCGCGTTCGGCCGATTGCGCTGCCACGAGCGCCCAGCGTAATTCCGCTATAGTGGAAACAGTTTCGCGTATAGCCGCTTACTATATGGGCTTTTCTGACCACCTGATCCATCCATCACACCGTGGTGGCCGAAGCATGGCCCGGCGCGGATTCTTATTTTCAGTCCCTGTGCTTCCCAGCCTTCTGGGGGCCGACACGGAACCCGGTTTCACATCCCTGTTTAACGGCCGCACACTGGCCGGCTGGAGAATTCGTGAAGGTCCTGAATCAGCGTTCTATGTGAGGGATGGCGCCATCGTAATCCATGAAGGCTCCAACTACCCCACGTGGCTCAGCACGCAACGCCAATACGAGAATTTCGATTTCCGATGCGAGTTCTTTCTGCGAGGCTGGTCGGATTCCGGTGTCTACATCCATGCGCCCGAACATGGCCGCAACAGCCAGGCAGGGCTGAAGGTAAATGTTTTCCACCGTCAGGATAAGGTCCCCACGCCCGAATCAATGGGTTCCATCTTCCCGCTCATCGCGCCGCTTGAAGTGAACGTCAAGAACCAGGGCGAGTGGAACCGGATGCGGATCCTCTCGGATTGGCCCGAACTGAAGGTCTGGATCAACGATTCGCTGGTGCAGGACCTCAACCTGCAACGGCTGCCTGAATTGCGTCACCGCCTGCGCCAGGGCTACATCGGGCTGGAATCACTCTCCTATCCGGTGAGGTTTCGCAACCTGCGCATCCGCGAACTGCCATCCAAAGAGGTTTGGGAGACGCTTTACGATTCGCCGGAAGACATGGCCAAGTGGTTCCCTTTGCAGAAAGCCAAATGGGATGCTTTGGGTCATGTTCTGCGCGGTGACGGGTTGGGATACCTGGCTACGCGAGAGAGCTATGCGGATTTCGAGTTGCAGCTTTACGTTCGCCCCAGCAAGCACTCTAACGGAGGCGTCATGTTTCGCGCCTCCGGGGAGGATCCTTCCAAGTCACGCTACGAGATTCAGGTGCACGACGTCGAGGAAGCGGCTTTCCCGACGGGCTCCCTATACGGATACAAGCGAGCCGTGTATCCCCGTATTGAGCCCGAACGCTGGTTCTTGTTTCAGCTGATTGTGAAGCGCCGCGCCTGTCTGGTCCGCATCAACGGAGAGACCGTCGTGGACTACCGCGAACTCGAGCACCTCGAACCCGGCCCCATTATGCTGCAAGCGCACCAGGCCGGCCGGTGGATTGAGTACAAGCACATTCGCGTCAAGCGTCTTTGAGACGCGGCTTTGACCATGGCCGTGGAATGAGCGCATCGCATCAGCAGGGAGAAGGTAATGTCTGGTTACGACCCTTTAGCCTACTTGGGAGATGAGATTGCGGGATGGCGCCGTGAGGGCACCTTCCAGCAATTGCGCGAGTTGCAGTCAGCCTGCGAACCGGTGTCCCTCGTGGACGGCCGGGAAGTGATCAACCTGGCCTCAAACAACTACCTGGGCCTGGCCAACCACCCGAAACTGGTCGAAGCCGCGCTGGAAGCCACGCGCCGTTACGGTGTGGGTTCAGGCGCGGTGCGCACGATTTCAGGCACCATGCGCCTGCACGTGGAGCTCGAGCGCAGGATTGCTGAGTTCAAACACGTCGAGGCGAGCGTGGTGTTTCAGTCCGGGTTCACGGCCAACGCAGGTACGGTGGCTGCCCTTCTGGGGCCGGATGACTACATCATTTCCGATGAGCTCAACCACGCCAGCATTATTGATGGAAGCCGCTTGTCCCGGGCCAAGATCCGTGTTTTTCCGCATCGGGACACCGAAGCCGCGGAACGCATCCTGGATGAGCTAGCCGGCGCTCCAGGCAAGAAACTGTTGATCACCGACGGCGTCTTCTCCATGGACGGCGACATCGCCCTTCTACCGAACCTGACCGCTCTGGCCGAACGCTATGGCGCCATCATGATGGTCGACGATGCGCATTCCTCCGGTGTCCTCGGCCGTGCAGGACGCGGAAGCGTGGACCATTTCGACCTGCACGGGCGCGTTCACGTTCAGGTCGGCACTCTGTCCAAGGCCATTGGGGCATTGGGTGGTTACGTGTGCGGCAGCCGTGACCTGATCGACTTCCTGCATCATCGGGGGCGCCCCTTCCTGTTTTCGACATCCCACCCGCCGGCTGTGGCCGCCAGTTGCCTGGCTGCTTTCGACTTGCTCGAACAGGAACCGGAGCGCATACAGGCGCTCTGGGATAACACCCGTTATTTCAAGGACCTCCTGAAAGACAGCGGCTTCGACACCGGCAGCAGCGAAACGCCCATCACGCCGCTCATGGTGGGAGAGGCCAGCCACGCGCACGCCTTTTCCAGGGAGCTGTTTGCGGCCGGCCTGCTGGCCACCGGAATTGGCTACCCAACGGTTGCCAAGGGGAGAGCGCGGGTGAGAACGATTGTCACGGCCGCCCACTCCCGGGATCAACTTGAGCAGGCGGCGGAAATCCTCAGCCGGGTTGCCCGGAAGCTGGAGATCCTCCCGCCGCAGTGAGGCGATGCCGGCGCGCAGGTTGCCTCAAACTCCAAACCGAATCTGCAGCGCCGTTGCGCCGCCGGAGCCGGCGCGGCTAGCCGGCGGCTTCCCTCAGTAGCTCGGCACAGCGCCGGGCCTGGAAAGTCGCTTCCAGATGATCGGCCAACGCCAGCAGATCTTTGCGCGTGCTGCGAGCCGGGCGGAGCGAATCATAGATCTTCAGGATCAGATTCTCGGGCACATGCACCAATTCAGCCGCACGGCGCAAATTGTCAGCCAATTGCCGCCGCCCTTCGCGTTCGGCTACCTGCGCCTGCCACTCGAGAGCTTCTGTAGTTACGCGAAGGTCGTCGATGCTGATACGTCCGCTGAGCACCGTCTCCAGCGTGATTTCTGAGAAGGGCAGCCCGGAAGGCGTCTTCAGTTGATCCGGCAAGTTCTCGGACAGAGGGTAATCAGGCATGACGCATTCTCAGTTCCACGGGCGGCGCGCCGGCCTGCACACAGGCCGTTTCCCGCAAATGCATAACCGTGGTCTTGACGATGAACTTCAGGCGAGCCATGTTGTCGATTTGGAGAGGCACCGGCAGGACAGGCTCGCGCTTGGCATACTTGGCGGCATTGCGGCCGATCACGCGATAGGACTCCAGCGTTAGGTTCGGAGCCTGCGGGAACAGCTCGAGATTCCCCAGAGGTTCCAGGTCACTGCGATGGATCACCGTGGTGCCTTTGGATTGGATGCCTATGGAGATGCCGGACCCGCTGAGCCGTGCGCCGGCGTGGCCGATAAAGCCGCAATCTGACGTAGAACGGACACGCACAAGGCGCGGCCGAAGGCCCTCCGCCTGAATCCCCTCCATCAGAGACGCCAACACACTGCGGTGATGGAGACCGAGCAGAGTGCTCTCGAGCGCGGCTCCGAACGCAGGGCCCACGGCGATGACGATTTCCTGGCCATCTCCTCCGGGAGTGGCCGGCCCGATTTCGTCCAGAAAGCCGGCAGCAGCCTCCGAGGGGGCGCCCATATCGCGCGGTTCCTGCGCCTGCGGAATGGAGGAGATTTCCTTCAGGCGCTCCTCGGTGAGCCGGTAGCCGGTGCCGGGCCCCAGATAGTCATTCGGGTCATTGACGGCGCTCAGGACGCGCGGCCCAGGCACCACGACGGCGGAGGTTTGCAGATAATCGCCGGAGATCCTCAGTTTCTGCACGCCCAGAATCTTCTCGGCAATGTCGTCATAACCCCGGCGAGCCAGTGCAGCCATTACATCCATCCCATTGAGGCCACGCGCCAGGAACTCCTCGGCGGCGCGCAGGTCGGCCACCACGTCGCGGTCCGGCATGTCGGAGCTGCTCCGGGCAGCTACGGCGGCTTCCACCTCCGTGTCGGAGACGGGCGGCAAGCCTAACTCGGCAAACACATCTCGCACGGCCAAGGCGGCGCGGCGCCGGACTTCGAGGACTCGCTCCTCAGTGACCGGCCTCAGCCCACCATCGACGAGCATGTCCCGTTGCAGGCAATTGTAGTCATCCAGATCTTCCGCGTCGAAGTTGCCTCCGCCGAACAGGTTGTCCTCACGCGGCATGGAGCTGTAGCCGGAAAAGACGAAGTCCGTGCCCGGGAGGAATTGCAGCATCAGCTTGGCCGCCTTGCGGATGTCGGAATGTGAGGACATGGCGTCATTGCCGGAGGCCAACTCCAGGTCAAGCAGCGATGCCAGCAGATTCTCCGCCAGCACTCCTCGCACCCCACCCGGCAGCGCGCCAGGCAACGCCACGCAACTGATAGAGCCGTTTTGCACACCTTGTGAGCCAGCCCCCTTGATCAACATCAGGCAGCGCGCCTCCAGGTAGATCATGGATTTGCCTTCGGAGTGTCCCATCAGGGCCTCCGAACCACTGCCCGAAGTGAAGCGCACCTTGATCCCCCGCGAAGCGTAAGCCGAAGCCAGGAAGGCTTTCGACCAGGGGCTGTCGTCACCGTCGCGAAACGCGCGCTCCGTTCCGTAGACCGAGAGCGTCTCCGCATACGTCGTCAAACCGAGCCAGGCGAGCCGCAGGCCAAGCGACTCTTCCACTGCACATTGGGTCAAGGCCGTTCCGCTTCCGGTCTGGGAACCAATCAGCACGGCGAGAGCGTTGAACGGCGCATAGCGCGCCACGCCCACGGTGGTTTCGAGTTCCGCGAAGCCCCGTTCAGCCGCCTCGGCGGCGTCCGCCGCCAGCAGCGCGGGGGTTTCCTTGCGATTGGTGACGTGGGCCTGGTTGGAGGGTGTGCGGCGCGCACGCATCTTCTGCAACGCCATCATCATCTCGACCACGTTGAGCCGGTTGACGACTTCCACCAGTTTCGCGGGCGTCAAGCCGTTCATCAGACGGATCACGTCGCGGCGCGGGGTGGTCAAGTCCAGGATCCGGCGAGCCAGGTCAGTCGAATCCAGACACATGGCATGTTCAGCCACGTCCACGTCGATGGCGCGCCGCGCTATGAAACGGTCAATCGCATCGAAACGATCCTCTGGCTTGCCGTCAAGTTCCACCACGCGTCCGCTGTGGACACGGATCTGTGGAGGCGGGTCGTTGGGACCATTAAATAGAATGAGCCCTGCTTCCGGCCACTCGTGCACGAAGGTGTCCCGTTGGATGGGACGTTCGGAGCGGCTCTGAAAGCGCCTGGATAGGGACACGGACGTTCGATTGCCTCGGGCAGTCAGTTAGCCGGCAACCTCCTCCCAGGTCACGATGCGGCGTTCCACGATGGCTTTCGTGCCGAGGAGAGCCACCAGCGTGGAGCGGAGCGCGGATTCAGCGTCGTTGAGCGGCGACCGGCGATTGCGGGCATTATCCACAAAAGCGGCCAGTGAAAGATAGCTGGAGTCCTTGCCGGCGTCCGGAGATTCCAGCTTCATGGCGCCCCGCTTGTCCCGGGCATGCCAGGTGGCCGTGATCAGGTCCACCGATCCGATTGAGCCGAACACGCGTTCCTGTATTCCGGTAAAGCCGGGCGGATCGAAGTAATGATGGCTGAAGTTCACGCGTACGCCGTTGGCGTATTCGTAAATCAGGTTGTAGTTGTCCATCACGGTGCGCCCGGGAGGGTCGTCCACGAAGAGATTCGTGCCGCCGGAGCCCATGGCGCGTAACGGATGCGAGCCGATGGCCCAGGTGAACAAATCCAGGATGTGGACGCCCTGGTCAACTACGATGTCGCCGCTCTTGACCTTGTCGAAATACCAGGGGATGTTCCGCGGAAGGTCGCCGCCGTGCCGAATGCCGTGGCACATCAAGACGCGCCCAATGCCTCCGCTTCTGATGAATTGCATGGCGGCGCTGCGGTTGGCGTCATGCCGCAACTGGAAACCGACCTGGAATACGCCTTTGGCCGTACGCGCGGCGTCGCGCACCATTCTGCAATCCTCCGGCGTGAGTGCCAGAGGCTTCTCGGCATACAGGTGCTTGCCGACCTCCAGGATGGCGATGTTCACGTCCTTGTGGGTGCCGTCCGGAGTAGCCTGCACGACGGCGTCAATCTCTTTGAGCGTATCCAGCATCCGCCGGAAATCCAGAAACACCTCCGCTTTCCCGCCGGAGGCAGCCACCGCGGCGGCAGCCTGGCGCGCCCGCTCCTCGTCGATGTCGCAGACAGCCACCACCCGCACGCCGGGCACTTGCAGCATGTGTTTCAGCAGGAAACTGCCACGGTTGCCCACGCCCACAAAAGCCACGCGCAGTTCCTGGCTGCCGGGCTGAGCAGAGAGAATGGCCGGGGCGGCGGTCAAGGCCATGGGCGGCGCCATCAGGAAATTGCGGCGGGTAAGACGAGTTCGCATGACGGTCCTCCTGCGGTTCGGATTTACGCAGGGCGAGGATACCACACTTGGCTTGAACATGGCTGTCGCGGGGCACCTCGGCACAGGCGGGCAGTATAATCCGGGTTAGCCGAGTGGATGTGGACGCGTTTCACAGCGGTCTTGTATCGACATGCGCGGACCGCGCGGCCAACCGCCGGGAGGGAGCCGGGAAATTGCTGCGAGTCTTCTACATAGCTTTGGGGAGCACAATGGCGCTCTGGGGGCATGGTCCGGAAGCTGTCCTGCTCGTGTACAACGAGTCGTCTTCCCTTTCGAAGTCCATCGCGGCGTACTACGCCGAACGCCGCCACATCCCTGAGGCCAACCACTGCCGGCTGAAGACGGACCCGGTGGAGGAGATTGAGCGTGAAACGTACGTCGGTGAGATTGAGGAGCCCGTACGCCATTGTTTGCAGGGCAACCGGCTGGTAGACCGCGTTTCTTACATCGTCACCACGGCGGGAGTGCCGCTGAAAATCCGAGGCGCCATGGGTCAGCGAGCTACGGCGGCGGCGGTGGACTCGGAGCTCACGCTCCTGTACGCGCGGATGAAAGGCGACAGGTTCGCGGCGGGCGGCTTTGTTCCCAACCCTTTCTACCGGAAGCGCGACGAGGCTTTTCGCAGGCCGCAGTTCCCCATTTACCTGGTGACCCGGCTGGCGGCGTACAGGCTGGAAACTGTCCGCAGCATGATTGACCGCTGTCTCGAGGCCAGAAACACGGGCCGGGTGGTGATCGACATGCACAGCGGCAGCGAACAGGACGGCGAATCCTGGCTCAGGACGGCGGCGGTGCTGCTGCCCAAGGGGCGGGTGCTGCTGGAGGAGACCTACCGGCCGGTCTACGGAGAACGGCGGGTCATCGGTTACGCTTCCTGGGGATCCAACGATGGAAACCGCAAGGAACGGCATCTCGGATTCCGCTGGCTGCCGGGCGCGATCGTCATCGATTTCGTATCCACCAACGGGCGCACCTTTGAGCGGCCTCCGGACGATTGGACGTTCGGGAACTGGCAGGACAACTCGACATATTTCGCCGGCTCGCCGCAATCGCTGGCCGCGGACTACCTCGAAGAGGGAGCCTCGGGCGCTGCGGGACATGTCTACGAGCCGTTCCTGGAATTGACCGCGCGTCCGGAATACGTGTTCCCGGCCTACTTGCGGGGACGCAATCTGGCGGAAAGCTACTACCTGGGCATGCCCGCCCTTAGTTGGATGAACATCGTGCTGGGCGACCCGCTCTGCCAACTGGCCCCCCAGAAGTGATGGTTGGGGAACCGCCTAGCGAGCCGGAGGCAGAATCTTGACGCCGGCCGGCACGGCAAAAAGCGTCTCCGCGAGCTTCTGATCAATCGCCACGCTTTCGGCAAACAGGGAGAAGACCTTCTCGCCATCGCGCAGGCGCTGCATCACAAACGGCCACTGCACCCCTCCGCCGACGTCCCGGTACTTGGCGTAGATGGTCACTTCCTCGTGCCGGATCCTGGTCTTCGGATCACGCCGGAAGAACACCTGCCGTTCGGGCAGTTTGGTGGACCGGTTCAAGTAGATAGTGACGACGCGGTTTTCAGAGTCAGTGACATCGAGTATCTCTACGGGCTGATTGTCAACGATATCGCTGCCCTGATGCTCGAACACTAATCCCTTCTCACGAAGCCGCTGCCGCAGGATGTAGAAGACGCTGCGCTGCGTGCTATCGCGGTAGCGCTCCAGCCGTTCTTCGTTGATGGGCCGGGCGCCCCGAAACGTGATGGACCAGCCCTTGTCACGCTCAAACAACACGACGCTGTCCTCATCTTTTCCGAAAGCCTGACGCTCAAGCACATAGAGGACTTTCGGGTCGGGCGAGGCGTCGGCATCCAGATAGCGAGTGTACAGGGCGGCGCGGGCCAGACCCGAAAGCTCCTCCCGGTAGAAGGAATAAGCCCGGCCCCGCTCCACCCGGTCTCGCATGGCGAGAAAGCGTTCTCCGCCGAGCGCCGCGATAACCTCGTCGGCCAGCCGGCGGCCTCTCTCCTGCTTGGTCTGGGCGGAGGCCGCCACCGAAAGAGCCGCCAATAGGATGAAAGCAAGCTTCATGGCTGTTTGCTCAGTTCCTCCACCGTGAGACCCGAATTGACCAGAGTCTCCGTGATCCGGATCTCTCCGAAATCCCGCCCAGCCTGCCGGATGAGAATCTTGTGAGGCAACATGAGACCTGAGGCTTCACGCCAGTCTTCATAGGTCTCCTCGACTTCGGTGGGCGCTCCGCCCATGCCGGCCATCTGATACACGCTGCGGAGAACACGGCCCGTGGATTCATCCACCACGAGACGGACGCTGTTCCCCTTGGAGTCGGAGACTTCCAGCACTCCTTCGCCGGCATAGTTGACCTTGCGGTCCGGGTTACGGTCACTCAGCAGCATGATGGGAGCGAACCTGAAGAGACTGCCCTCAATCTGCCGGGCCACTTCAGCCGGCAGCGGCTGCACACCCTGAGGCGTGGAGAGCCAGCCAGACTTGCCGTCAAAATACGAGCTGATCTTGCCGAAGGGCAACTCCTGATCCTGCCGCGTGTGCGCGGGAGCCACGAACCGGCTGTGTTGGCGAACCTTGAGGCCTCCTCCCGGTCCCGCTTGCAGGACAGCATCGGATCTCTGCGAGAAGTCACGCACGGCCGCCAGTTTCTCGACTCCGCCATAGTCTGCCTGCACCTTGGCCAGCAGTTGCTTGCCGCGCTCCAGGCTGGCAGCATCCGCTTGCGCCAGTTCGCGTTTGGGCTGTGGAATGGTGAGGTCGATGGGATGCACCGGGCGGCCCAATGCGGCAAGAGGCTTGCCGAAATCCTGAGGCTTGCCCACGACGACAATCGAAAGATCGTCGAGGCGCAGATTCTCGCGCGCTACGCGGAGGATATCCGCCTTAGTGACCGCGGCCACGGCCTTCTGGTACTGAAAAATGAAGTCCTTCGGGTAACCGTGGTACTCGTAGTTCACCAGCCGGTTCAATGTTTTCCCGGGATGGTCAAAATTGAAGACGAAGCTGTTGAGGACGGTCTGGCGGGCGGCCTCGAGTTCGTCATCAGAAACTTCACCGGAGCGGATGCGTTCGACCTCCTCGATGATGACCTGGAGGGCGTCCGCCGTAGAGGGAGACTTGGTGCTGCCGGAAACCCGGAACAATCCGCGATGGTTGTAATTGGCTCCCCAGCGGGAGCCTACGTTGTAGGCGTAGCCAAGCTCGGTCCGTACCCTTCTGAAGAGCCGGCTGGCGAAGCTGCCTCCGAGGATGTCATTCATCACTTCCAGAGCCGGATAGTCCTTGTCCTTGAGCTGACCGCCGACGTGCCCCAACGAGAAAAACGCCTGCGTGACGTCCTCTTTGACAGCCAGGTGAATTCCGGGCGCGGGCTTAGCGGAGACTTCCGGGAAAGGAGGCACGCCCGGCTGGCGGGCATCCCAGGAACCGAAGAGCTTCTCAAGGCGCGCCTGCATGTCGGGCGCGCTGAAATCACCCTGGAGGGCGATGATTACATTGGCGGGGAAAAAGTAGCGCTTGTGGAACGCCACAAGATCGTCCCGCTGAATGGCTTCGAGATGCTCATACTCTATGCGCCGCCCGTACGGGGTGTTGCGCCCGTAGACAATCTGGGCGAACTCACGGGAGGTGATAGAGGAGGCATCGTCATTACGCCGGGCGATCAGGCCCCGTAGCTGGGTCTTGGCCAAGTCCAGCTTGTCCTGACGGAACTCCGGCGCCCTCAGCAGCCCGTTGACCACCTCCAGCACTTCGCCGATGTTCTCTTTGAGTGAGTTGAAAGAGATGGACCCGCTGGTCTCCCCAATGGAGCTTTCCACTGTGGCGGCGATGTCCTCGAGTTGCTGATCCAATTCGTCTCCTGAACGCTCTCGAGTGCCGCCGGTCCGCAAGACCATGCCGGTGAGCTGAGCCAGACCGGTCTTCTCGGGGGGATCGAACAGATTCCCCGTCCGCACCAGGACAAAACCGCTGATCAACGGCAGCTCGCGATTCTCCAGCAGGAACACCCGGGCGCCGTTTGGCATCGTGTGCGTGGCCACAGCCGGAATCCGGACTTCGCCGAGAGGCGGATACTTGAGCTGCTCATAGGACGGGATCGGCGCGGCCGCAGGGCGTTGTTTTGCCGGCGCCGCAGCCGGCGCCTGCGCATGCAGCAACGCCGAGAACAGAAAAACGGTTGCCAGACTGGCCAGGCGTTTCATCGAGCTTCCTCCTTGGTTTCAGCCTTCGGCGCTACGGTGTAAGCGACCGTGCGCGTCTTGGGCGAGAAGTACTGCTGAGCAACGCGCTGCACGTCTTCCGCGGTGACCTTTTCGATCTCTTCGATGCCTGTGAAGAGAGTTCGCCAGTTGCCGAAGTTGACATGATAGAAGGCCAGCTGTGAAGAGAGGCCCGAGTTGCTGTCCAACTGCCGGATGAGGTCGGCCCGAACCTTGGTCTTGACGCGGCGCAGCGTAGCCTCGTCCACTTTCTCCTTCTGCAACCGCTCCACTATCGACGTGATGGCCTTTTCGTTCTCTTCCACGCTGTGCCCCACGGCAGGCACCGAGTAGAGGATGGTCAGGCAGTCGTACTTTCCGGATGGCACCGTTGCCATGGCGCCCGCCGCCAAGGCAATCTTGGAGTCCCTGACCATTTCGCGGTACATGATGCTGGTCCGTCCGCTGGAAAGGATCCCGCTGAGAACGTCAAACACGGCGTCATCAGCGTGGCGTTGGTGGGGGCGCTTGTACGCCATGAGCAGAATCGGCTGCGAGGGCGATTCGATGACCAGGCGGCGCTCTCCCTCCTGTTCGGGCTCTACCGTGATAACCCCGGGAGGCTCGGGTCCGGCTGGCAGGCGTCCGTAATACTTCTGTGCGAGTCTTTTCGCTTCAGCCGCGCTGATATCCCCGGCAATCGCCACCGTGATGTTCGATGGCACGTAGTACTGCCGGAAGAAGTTTTCGGCGTCTGCCACGCGCAGATTGTCGATGTCGCTCGCCCAGCCGACCAGAGTGCGGTAGGGGTGAGCCAGGAACGCGGTAGCCATCAGTGCCTCAAAAAGCTTGCCTTGCGGATTGGACTCCACCCGCATGCGCCGCTCTTCCATGACCACGTCGCGTTCCTTGTAGAATTCGCGATACGCGGGGCGCCGGAAGAACTCCGATTGCAGCAGGAACCAGAGTTCCGAACGGTTTGAGGGCAAGCTGTAGAAGTAGACGGTGTAGTCGGTGCCCGTCCCGGCGTTGAAGCCTACGCCGCCGTTCTGTTCAATGAGTTGGACGTACTTGTTCTGCTCAACCAGGGCATCCGCTTTCTCAATGGCCTGTTGTAGTTGCGTCTCAAGCTGCTTGACCCGGCTGGCATCGGCGCGGGCGCCTTTGCGGCGCTCGTTTTCGAGGCGGTCATAAACCTGCTCGACTTCGGCCAGAGCCTTGCGCTCCAGAGTCCAGTTCTTGCTGCCGATCTGTTCGGTGCCCTTGCCGATCATATGCTCGAACATGTGGGCCAGGCCGGTCTTCGAGCCGGGATCGTTCACCGCCCCTGCGTCCACATAAGCGTGGAATGAGACGACGGGAGCCTGACGGCGCTCCAGCACAATGAAGTGCATGCCGTTGTCGAGCGTGAACTCGGTAACGTTCTTCTCGAATTCCTTCAGGTTCTGCGCCGGTGCGAGAAGCGGGAGCAGCAACAGCAGACATATCCAGTGTTTTGGTTTCATGGCGTTGTAAGATCTACCCCTCATGAGAGGATTTGCAGAGCACGTGGAACGCGCAGCAGTTCCTCATCGGAAGTATCGTCGGGAACCGAGCAGCCTGGAGCGAGGATGAAGCGCAGCCCAGCCGCTTCGCGAGCCCGGCGCCACTGCCCTGCGATGTCGTCCGTAGTGAGTTTCCGGAAAGCTGTCTCGTCCAATCCGCCCAGAATCACGCCGGAGAAATGCTGGCGCACTTCCGCAAGGCCCACACCCGTAGCAAAGGCCGAGTGGTGCAGGACTTGAGCCGGCCAGCCTTGGTAGAAGCGCTCCAGGTAAGGCTTGTCTCCGTGAATGTGCAGAGTATTCAACGGGGCATCAGAGACGGCTTCCAGCACGATGCGGTCGAACGGCTCGCTGAAACGCGCATATTCCTGGCTCGTCAGAATGCCGCTCTGGGCGTTGGCAATAGCCAGAAAGACACCCGAGGCGCCCGTTTCCACAGCGCGGCGCGCGTGACGGGCTTCGGAACGCGCGATAACTTCCAGAGCATCCAGCAAAACCTGAGGCCGTTCGCGCATCAGGCGCAGGACCTCCTCGCTCGAGGATAGTTTTTCGGCTACGTTCCAGGGGTTGAAGATCGTTTCAATGAAATGGGCGCTGCCCCGCAGCCCCTCGCGGATGAGCCGCAACGCACGCACCTGCTCCGGATAGGGATTCTCCTCCGGCTTGAGCTGATACCACGGACCCGCGGGTCTCGGGTAGGGGAAGTCGCTCATCACTTTGACCAGATCAGTGTGCAAGCGCCGGTGGAAATCCAGCGTGGCGCGGGCGTGGTGCTCTCCGGGGAGAGCCTCCAGTCGGAAGTGGTACCAGCAGGTGAACGGCTGGCGGTCAGGCTCTTGCCCGCGCAACACGCGATCGATGCGTTCGCGCGGCGTGAGGGCGGCGCGCGCAGTGAGGACAGCCGGTGCTGCCGCAAGCAGAAAAGCTCGTCTGGTCAGCATCTGGACCTCCGGATCAATTGACCTCTGGCGGCAGCACTTTGCCAGGATTGAGGCGCCCGCTTGGATCAAAGAGCTTCTTGAACCGCGCCTGCATCGCCAGGCTGTCCGGTGAAAACAGACGGCTCATCAGAGAGATCTTCTCCATGCCGATGCCATGTTCACCGGTAATGGAGCCGCCCACGGAGATGCAGTACTCCAGGATTTCCTCGCCCGCCTGGATGGCCTTCTCCAAGTCCCCGGGGCGGCGCGCATCGAAGAGAATGATCGGGTGCATGTTGCCGTCACCGGCGTGGAAAATATTGCTGATGATCAGCCCGTGACGTTCCGCCGCCTGTTGAATGACGTTCAAAGTGGCCGGAATCTGTGTGCGCGGAACCATGCCATCCTGGACGAGAAAGAAAGGGCTCACCCTGCCGACGGCGCCGAACGCGTTCTTGCGGCCTTTCCAAAGCAGGTCGCGTTCTTCGGCGGAGCGGGCGGAGCGGACTTCGCGAGCCCCGCACTGTAGGCAGACTTCCCTGACCTGTTCGATTTGCTCTTCCACCGTCTCCCGCAGGCCTTCGACCTCGATGAGCAGGATCGCGGCGGCGTCCATCGGGTAGCCCGCCCGCGTGGCTTCCTCGGCCATGCGCAGCATGACGCCGTCCATCATCTCGATGGCCACCGGCGTAATGCGGCGAGCAGTGATCTCTGATACCGTGCGTCCGCAATCTTCGGCGGAATCGTAGACGGCAAGCAGCGTCTTCACGGCTTCCGGCTGGCGCATCAGCCGCACGATGACTTTGGTAATCAGCGCGAGTGTGCCCTCGGAGCCGGTCAGCAGGCCGGTGAGGTCATACCCGGGGAGGTCCGTTTGTTCGCTGCCGGTCGTGAAGACGGTCCCGTCCGGGAGCACGGCTTCAAGCCCGAGCACGTGGTTGGTGGTGACTCCGTACGCCAATGTGTGCGGTCCACCGGCATTCGCGGCCACGTTGCCCCCGATGGTACAGGCGCGCTGGCTGGCCGGATCCGGGGCGAAGAAATAGCCGCGCGATTGCACGGCAAGCGTGATATCGAGGTTGACGACGCCCGGTTCCACGATGACACGCTCGTTGTCGAGGTCAATCTTCAGGATGCGATTCATCCTGGAGAAACAGACAGCGATACCGCCGTGGCGTGGGATGGACCCACCGCTGAGGCCGGTGCCTGCGCCACGTGGGATGATGTTCAGGCCGTGGCGGCCGGCGATGCGGGCAATTCCGGCAACGTCCTCGGCCGAGCGCGGAAAAACCACCAGGTCAGGGCGAGCCTTGTCGACGCCGCCGTCGTATTCATACAGGGCCACATCCTCCGGACGGTCGAGCAACCCGTCCTTCCCCAACAGAGCGGCCAGTTCTTCACCCGCCTTGGCAGGAATCATTTCCCCTCACAAAAGTGACTTGATGTGGTTGATCATCTTTTCGTCATCCCAGACAGCGGGTCCGATGATCTTCTGAACAACGACGCCCTTGCTGTTGATGACATACGTCTCCGGGTAGCGATACGTTCCAAAGCGGTCGCCCACTACTGCTTCCGGGTCACGCGCGGTGAGGAAAGAGACGTTCGCCCGCGATAGAAACTGGCGATAGGCTGTTTCGTTTGTGTCAACACTCAGTCCGACCACTACGACTCCGGAGTCCTTGAGAGCCTGCTGGAGGCGATCCAGCGATGGCATTTCTTCGATGCACGGCGGACACCAGGTGGCCCAGAAATTCAGCACCAGCAGGCGCCCTCCGAAACTGGACTCCGATATCGGCACACCGCTGTCCGTTCTTATAGAGAAACTCGGGGCCTTGTCCCCGACACCGATCACCTTGACACTCATGCCGGTGGCGATCACCACCACGAGAGCCACCAGCAACCCGCCGATCAACCCCGCCAGAACCCGTTGTTTTTTGACCATATCCATGCAGATACCTATAATTTTAGAGTATCCGGCAACTCCCTTGAGGCATCCAAGATAAGAACATGCTGATTACCAGAAAGGCTGAGTTCTCAGCTTCTCACGTTTGCCGGCGAGGAGACTGGTCAGACGAGCAAAACCGGGCCGTCTACGGCGATGAATCTAATCCCCACGGTCATGGCCATAACTTTGTCGTGGAGGTCACGCTCGAAGGCGATACGCATGCTGTCACCGGCATGGTCTTCGATCTGAAGAAGTTGAAGGACATTTTGAGCCGGGAAGTAGTCGCGCCATTTGACCACCGCTTCCTGAACCGCGAGGTGGAGCCGTTCGATAGAGTCATTCCGACTCCGGAGAACATCGCTGCCGTGATCTGGCAGCGCGTCGCGCCGCATTTTGAGGGCTCAGAGGTTCGCCTGCACCGGGTCCGGCTTTACGAGGGCGAAGATCTTTTCGTGGACTGCTTCGGAGCGCAACCATGATGAGCCTGACGAGGCGATATCGATTCTGCGCTTCGCACCGCCTGCACACGGACCGGCTCAGTGAAGATGAGAACAGGCAGGTGTACGGAAAGTGCAACAACGCCTTCGGGCATGGTCATGACTATATCCTTGAAGTGACCGTGCGGGGTCCGCTGGACGAAGCCACCGGCCGTGTAGCTTCAGTCGGCAGGCTGGATCGCCTGGTTCAAGAGCACGTGCTGAAGGCTTTTGACTGCAAGAATCTGAACGAAGAAGTCGAGGAGTTCTCCCGGCTGGTGCCGACGAGCGAGAATCTGGCGGAAGTAGTATTGGGACGCCTCGCTGAGAACTGGCAGAACGCTGCTGACAGCGCCTGGCCCGCGTTGGAGCGCGTACGACTTCAGGAGACTGGACGGAATTCGTTTGAGGCCTATGCCAAAGAAGGGCACTACTCGTAATAAATCGCTGAAACAGCCCGAGACTGTGGCGGACATGCTGCGGCGGATGCTGACGATGCTGGGAGAAGACCCGGAAAGAGAAGGCTTGCTGCGCACTCCGGCGCGCGCGGAGAAGGCGCTGCGGTTCTTGACGAGCGGCTATAACGTGGATCTCAAGAAGATCATCAATGGAGCCCTCTTCAAGGTGAAGTATGACGAAATGGTGATCGTGCGCGACATAGAGTTTTTCAGCCTTTGTGAGCACCACCTGTTGCCGTTTTACGGGAAAATGCACGTGGCCTATTTGCCCAAGGACAAGGTGTTGGGACTGAGCAAGATCCCGCGCATCGTGGATGCTTTTTCGCGCCGGTTCCAGGTTCAGGAGAGGCTCACTCAGCAGGTCGCGGAAACGATACAGCAGATTCTCCAGCCGAAGGGGGTCGGAGTGATCTGCGAGGCCAGGCATTTTTGCATGATGATGCGAGGCGTCGAAAAGCAGCACTCCGGCGCCGTCACCAGCGCCATGCTCGGCGGATTCCGTACGCGCCAGGCCACGCGGGAGGAGTTCCTCTCCCTGGTGGCGCACAACTCGCTCCAGTTCTGAACTCAGCTGGTTCACAGGCGTCCCAGTTTCCCCGCACCCGTCTGACGGACGGTCGCCCACCGATCAGGGTTGCCTTGCCGCTCGCGCGCGGGTAGAGCTACCATGAGTCTTCATGATGGAGAACTTCCGCAATTTCCAGGCGGGGCCGGATCCCTCAGGGAGAACCTGGCAGGTGGAGTTTGCCTGGCTCCAGACAGGTATAGCCATCCGTCACAGCGACTCAGTGGACGTCAAGTTCCTCCTCTCTGACGGCTCCTCGGCGCGGGAGAAGATTATCGCCTTGCCGCATCCTGCCTTGCTGGCCCAAAGCCGCCAGACAGGCAAGGCCCTGTCGGACCCGTGGTGCGCGCGGCTGGCAGCTCTGCACTTGAAGAACATGGTCGAAACAGGCGTAGACATGGAAAAAACCCTCATCGAGCTTTCCACCGATCAGGTGCAAGCCTACGACGCGATGCTCTGAGACCAGGACCCGCTCCGTGGAGAGGCTGCCAGAAACACTGAAACGAATGGGCGTCGTGGGAGCCGGTGGCGCCGGCTTTCCAACCCACGTCAAGGCCAGTTCGCAGGCCGAGATCTTCCTGGCGAACGGCGCCGAGTGCGAGCCTCTGCTCCATAAGGACGTTGAGTTGATGAAGGCTTTCCCTGAAGAGATCCTTCACGGCATGCAACTCATGATGGAGGCTGTTGGCGCCAAAGTGGGCCAATTCGGCGTGAAAGAGAAGAACGCGCGGGCAGTCCAGGCGCTGGAGCCCGGGGCCCGGGCGAGAGGCATAAAGCTGGTTCTGCTGGGCGATTTCTATCCTTCCGGCGACGAATATGAACTTGTGCAGATTGCCACAGGGCGCCTGATTCCGCCGGGCGGCATACCGCTCCAGGTAGGCTGCGTGGTCAACAATGTCGAGACACTCCACAACGTGTACCGCGCCGCCCAGGGTGAACCGGTAGTGAAGAAGTTTGTCAGCGTCAACGGCGCCGTGAAGGAGCCGAAGTCCTTCTGGGTGCCGGTGGGCACCGCGTTTCGTGATCTCATCAAACTGGCTGGCGGAGTGACTGAGGATGCCGTGGGCGTCTTTGTCAGCGGCGTGATGATGGGGACGCTGACGTTTGACCTCGACCAGGCCGTGACCAAGACCACTGCGGGTTTGATTATCCTGCCGCGGAACCACTACCTGGTAACGCGCAAGGACCGTACGGCGGAGGCCATGAACCGGATTGGCAAGTCAGCCTGCGACCAGTGCAGCTATTGCACGGAGTTTTGCCCCAGGTATCTGCTAGGCTACCAGGTGATGCCGCACAAGGTGATGCGCACGCTGGGCTTCACCATGAGCGGCGGACAGAACTGGAATCAATGGGCGGAACTGTGCTGCGCCTGCGGCTTGTGCACGCTGTATGCCTGCCCGGAGGATCTGTATCCGAAGGAGGCCTGCGACGATGCCAGGAGCGATATGCGCGCGGCCGGATTCCGATTCGAGCAGACCGTGCCCGTGCAGGTGCATCCAATGAAGGAGTATCGCCGCGTGCCGCTCGCCATGTTGCGGCAGCGGCTCAAGCTGGAACCGTATGAAGCGGAGACGCCCTTCCAGGATGTCGAGTTCACGCCCGAGCTCGTGAAGTTGCCGCTGAAGCAACATACAGGCAAACCGGCGACCGCTCTTGTCGCGGCCGGAGACCGCGTCACCCTCGGGCAGGAAGTGGCCGCCATGGGGCGCGACGAACTGGGCGCCAGCATCCACGCCAGCATCGCTGGCCGGGTGTCGTCGGTGACGGCTACCAGCATTGAGATCGAGGCATAGAGCGGGAGAAGGCATGGCGCAGAGGAATTCCATCGGTCTGATCGAACTCGGGAGTATCGCGGCCGGCTTTCAGGTCTGCGACGCAATGCTCAAGACGGCCGACGTCGAACTGTTGCTGGCCCGCACCATTTGCTCGGGAAAGTACATGGTACTCGTTCGCGGTGACGTGGCCGCCGTGGAAACCGCTGTGGAAGCCGGTTGCCGCGTCTGCGAATTCTCCGTGGTGGATCGTTTCGTCATCGCCAACGTCCATGAGTCGGTGTTTCCGGCCATCAACGGGACGAACAAAGTGGCAGGACTGGAGGCTCTCGGGGTGATTGAGTCCTTCTCCGTGGCCTCCCTCATCGAGGGGGCCGACGCGATGGCGAAGGCAGCCGACGTGAAACTGGTGGAAGTCCGGCTCGCGATGGCGCTGGGTGGTAAAGCGTTTGCCTCGGCGACGGGGAGCGTGGCGGCCGTGACGGCGGCAGTGGAAGCCGGCGCTCAGGCCGTGGCGCGCAAGGGCCTGCTGGTGAACAAAGTAGTGATTGCGCAGCCTCGCGCCGAGCTTCTGAACGAGATGCTCTAGCCGGCTGCCGTCCCTGGCGGGCCTGAGGCGGCGCCGGGCAGAACCGAATTTCCTTCCCGAGACCACTTGCTTTAGGCGAGCGGTTTTGTATAAAGAGAAGTGCAGTCACTTTCGGAGGTATGAACATGGTTGATTGTCCCTTGTGTGATGCTGCTCTGGACGTGGAAGAGGATGAACTGGACGAAGGCGACACCCTAATCTGCGAAGAATGCGGCGCCACACTCAGCGTGGCAGGCACCGATCCACTCGACATCGAAGAAGCGGACGAAGAGGAGATCGATGACGAGGACGATGATTTCGACGAGGACGAAGACGAAGAAGAAGAAGAGGAAGAAGTAGACTGGCGGTAGGTTCCGGATGGAGGGCCCGGTTCTCTTCTCTTCTTGCGCAAGTGACGGCCGTGGCTGCCAACGCCCGGCTGTAGGTTAGCGCCATCACGGGTCGGGCGGGGTGAAGCTTGGTGCGCGGGTGGCTGAAGGCGTCTTGCAGAACACCCGAATCCCATTCAGGAGCAGTGACTTGGTGCGCCTGTCAGGCCACGGCAGCAGCGCTCCTGTCAGCACCGGGCTAATGGCTGTAACGCCGTCAGGGGGCCAATCGTCATAAGAATACCAACTGCCCGTTATAATGTAGGTACGAAGGCCAAGGAATGCCAGTTGGCGAGAATCTGCCGGAGGGGGTGGATCGAATCGCCAGGTTGAGCATCCAAATGGAAGCAGCTCGAAATATTGCGATGAAGACAATCAGCTTTCTGGTTCTGATCTCCTTGCTTTGGATCTGCCCTGCGGACCTTTATGCGCAGGCGCCGAACCAGCAGCCACCACTGCTGGGCGGACCGAAGAGGGACAAGAAAGAAGATGCTAACGTGCGCTCAGTCCAGGGAGTGGTGAGGGGACCGTCCGATTCGCTCGTTGAGGGGGCCGTGGTGCATTTGAAGGATACGAAATCGCTCCGCGTGCGTTCTTTCATCACCAGGGAGGACGGCGGCTATCGGTTTCACGGCTTGAGCACCGACGTCGACTACGAATTGAGAGCGAACTTCCAGGATCTGTCCAGCGAAGTCAGACGCCTGAGTGTGTTTGATTCGCGCCGGAACGCGGTCATCAATCTTAAGCTGGAATCTAAACAATAAGCCGGCATACCGCCGGTCTGGGAGGTCAATAACATGAAGAAGATGCTGTTTGTGGGGGGGCTCGTACTTATTGCGGCGAGCGTGTTCGCACAGACTTTCAAGCTGGGCAATGCCGTCAGGGATTTCACACTGAATGACCTGGACGGCAATCCGGTCCAGTTTTCGGCCCTGACGGGCGACGTAACGGCAGTGCTGTTCATCGCCACGCAGTGCCCCATTTCGAACGACTACAACGAGCGGATGAAGGCAGTCTACAAGGACTATCACAACCGCGGCGTGAAGTTCGTTTTCATCAATTCGAACAGCACGGAACCGGCTGGCGACGTCCGCAAACACATCGCCTCGAACGGCTTCCCGTTCCAGGTTTACAAGGACCCGAACAACGTGGTGGCGGATATGTTTGCCGCCGAGTTCACTCCTGAAGTCTTTGTTCTGGACAAAGAAGGCTCGATCCGCTATCACGGCTTCATCGACGACCACCGGGCCGGGACCAACATTCAGGTCCAGGGTCTGCGGTTGGCGCTCAACGCTCTGCTGGGCGGGCAGAAAGTCAGCCTGGACCGCACCAAGGCTTTCGGTTGCACCATTAAGCGGGTGAAGAAAGCCTTGTGAGCAGCTTTTTGTTGCGCCTGATCCCACTAGTGCTCCTGCCGGCTGTTCTGCAGCCGGCAGGGGTTTCCCGGTTGCTGCCGTTGAACGAGTCCGCTTACCAGCGCGTGCTGGCTGACCAGCGCGGCAAAGTGGTGCTCGTGAATTTCTGGGCCACGTGGTGCGCGCCCTGCCTGGAAGAGATGCCGATGTTGGTTCAGCTGGAAGCCAGTCTGAAGCAGCGCGGTTTCCGGCTGGTCACCATCACTGTCGACGAGAAGGAACAGGAGCGGGAAGCGTTGCAGTTCCTGCAGAAGCACCGGGTTCTGGAGCCCGCCTACATCAAGCGCACATCCAGCGACGACGCTTTCATCACTGCAGTGGATGCCAAGTGGAGCGGAGCTGTGCCGGCCCTGTTTCTCTTCGACAGGAACGGCAGGAAGATCCAATCCTTCATCGGCGAAACGGAAAAGAAGGACCTGGAACCCGCCATCCGCAAGCTGCTGTAGACTGCTACTCGGAGCGGACCAGATCCTCGTAGGATTCCCGTGCGCGGACCTCTCGCCAGGCGGATCCGCTCACCAGAACCTCGGGTGGGCGGGGACGGGAATTGTAGTTGGACGCGAGGACAAAGCCGTATGCGCCGGCGGTACACACTGCCAGATAGTCCCCTGGCCGGACGTCTGCAACCAGGCGGTCCCGCGCCAGAAAATCGCCGGTTTCGCAGACCGGCCCGACGATGTCAGCCAGAACGGCGCCAAGGCCAGGATCCGCCCGCAGAGGGACGATCTCGTGGTGTGACTGATAAAGGGAGGGTCGAATAAGGTCATTCATGGCCGCGTCGACTACGATGAACTCCTTGCTCCCGGACCGCTTGCGGTAGAGCACACGCGTCAGCAGCGCGCCAGCCTCGCCCACAATCGAGCGCCCCGGTTCGACCAGGACTTCCAGTTGCCGGCCCTCCAACCGTCCACGCATGGCCGACACGAAGGCGCCGACCTCAGGGGCCACGTCGTCCGGTTTGTACGGCACTCCGAGCCCGCCACCCAGATCCAGGTGGTGAATGGGGAGGTTTGCCGCCCGCAGCCGCTCGACGAGTTCCAACATGCGGTCCAGCGCCAGCAGCATCGGCGTGGTGTCGAGCAATTGCGAGCCGATATGGCAGCTCACGCCTTCCAGACTCAAATGCCCGAAGGATGCCGCGCGCCGGTACACCTGCTCCGCCTCCCCGGCGTCGATGCCGAACTTATGCTCGCGGAGGCCGGTTGTGATGTAGGGGTGCGTGATGGCGTCAACGTCCGGATTGACACGCAGAGCAACCCGCGGCCGGGCGCCGTGGCGGGCGGCCAGCGCGTCCAGCAGAGCCACCTCGGCTTCGGATTCGCAGTTGAAACTGTGGATGCCGCTGTGCAGCGCGTACTCAATTTCCTCGGCGGTCTTCCCGACCCCCGAGAACACCACTGTCCCGGCTTTGCCGCCAGCCCGCAATACGCGGTACAACTCGCCGCCGCTGACCACGTCGAAACCCGAGCCAGCCGCCGCCAGCAAAGATAGCACGCCCAGGTTGGAATTCGCTTTGACGGCGTAGCAGACGCGGTGCGGCAGATCGCCGAAGGCTTCGTCATAGGAGCGGTATCGCTCAAGGATGCCACGGCTGGAGTAAACGTAACAGGGTGTCCCGGCACTCCTGGCAATCTCGGAAAGGACCGCTTCCTCACAGTGAAGAAGGCCATCACGGTAGACAAACGGACTGCGGTTCGCCATCATCAATTCACCTTGAGGACCACCAGCGTCTGGTCGTCGGCGCGTTCCGTCCCGCCGGCAAAGGCGTCCAAGTCGGCCAGAACGGCGTCAGCGATCGTTCTGGGCGCTGCTTCCCAATGGGTCTCCATCAAGGCGTACAGCCGCGACCGGCCGTATTCATCGTCAGCTGCGTTCCGCTGGTCATGTACACCGTCCGAATAGAGCAGGATGACATCGCCCGGTTCCGCCTGAAATGCAAGCTCATCGTATTCGCGTCCTTCCAGCAGACCCAGCGGGATGCCTTCCAGCCGCTGCTTGTGGATCTTCCCCTTGCGGCAGATGACTGGCGGAAACATACCGGCGTTTGAAACGGTGAACGTTCTGGTGCGCGCTTGCCAAAGAAGCACTATCAGGGTGACGTACCTTGCATGAACCTGTCTTTCAAGGAGCGCGTCGTTCAGGCTGCGCAGCAGCGAGGACGGCTGCAGTTCGCGGGGAGCAAGCGTGTGCAACAAGCCGCTCACCATGGCGCCGTACAGCGCGGCGGCAGCGCTCTTTCCGCTGACGTCCCCAAAAGCGATGACCGCGTTTTCTCCGTTCGGCTTGGAGAAGTCGAATATATCGCCGCTGATTTCCTGTGCCGGGCGAGCCACTACGGCAATGTCCAGACCCTCGATCCGGGGATTGCGCCGCAACAACAGCAGCGACTGCAGTTGGCGCGCCGCCGCCAGATTCTCCGTAATGCGCCGTTCGCGCAGAGCCAGTTCCTCGTAGAGACGGGCATTTTCGACCGCGCGCGCAATCATGGGCGCCAATAGGGAAAGCGTCCGTGCGTGGTTCTCAGTGAAGGCGCCCACGCGCTCGCTTTCCAGGTCCATCACTCCGACCACCCTGTCCGGGACCAGCAACGGCAGGGCGATTTCGGAGCGGATACCAGGTGTGGATTCGATGTAGCGGGGATCCGCCGCCGTGTCGATGACGCGCACTATCTCCCGGCGCTCCGCCGCGGCTCCGGTAATCCCCTTGCCCAACGGGATGTTGTCCAACTGAATCCGCCGGTCATAGCGCAGGCTGAACCGGTTGCGTAACAGCCCTCGCTCCTCGTCGAGCAACAAGACGCTGAACGCGTTGTAGTTAATCAACTGCTTGACGCCGTTGGCCACTTTACCCAGAAGCGTGTCCAGATCGAGCGTCGAAGAGAACTCCTGCGAGAGGTGCGCCAGAGCTTGCAGCGTTCGGTTCTGGGACTCGACGCGGCGGAACAGCCTGGCGTTGTCGATGGAAGCCGCGACGCGGGAAGCCAGCAACAGAAGCAAGGCGCTGTCTTCAGCCGTATAGGCATCCAACTGAGTGGATTGCAGATCGATCACACCCACCAGCCTGCCGCGCGCCAGCATCGGAACGGCGAGTTCGCTGCGCACGGCGTCAACAGCGCGCAGGTAGCGCGCGTCCGCCGTAACGTTGCCGGAAAGCACGGGCTGGCGGCTCGCGGCGGCGGCGCCGGTCAATCCCTCCCCCAGCGGGATCACCAGGCTGCGGACCAGTTCATCGCGGTGACCGATGGAGTAGCGAATGCGCAGGCCCTTGCGGCGTTCGCTATAAAGCAGGATGGCGAACAACTCGAAGGGCAGCACTACCTGGATGAAAGATCCCAGCTTGGCCAGGAGTTCATCGAGATCCAGAGTCTCGGCCGTAAGGGTGGCTACTTCGAGCAGGAAGTCAAGCAGTTCGGCCCGGTCTTTGAAACGAACCGTGCCTTGCGTGAGGTCTGACATGTCGCGGAGCTTCAGGCAGCCGTCGCCTCGATGATCGCTACGCTGGCACTGGTGCCTATGCGGTTCGCTCCGGCGGCGGCCATGCGGCGCAAATCCTCCAGCGTGCGGACACCCCCCGAAGCCTTTACGCCGAGTTCCTGGCCTACCACGCCACGCATCAGGGCTACGTCGTGCTCCGTCGCGCCTCCGGGTCCAAAGCCGGTCGACGTCTTCACATAGCTGGCTCCGGCGAGTTTCGACAAAACACAGGCGGCCGTCTTCTCATCGTCGGTGAGCAGGGCGGTTTCCAGAATCACCTTCAGCTTCGCGCCGGCAGCCCGGCACGCTTCCGCCACTTGGAAAATGTCCCGCCTCACCGTCTCCAAATCACCGGATCGGAGCGCTCCGACGTTCATCACCATGTCAATCTCGCCCGCGCCACCCCGTAAGGCCGTTTCTGCTTCGGCTCGCTTAATCTCTGTCTGGCTGGCTCCCAGCGGGAAGCCAACCACGGTACAGACGATGACCGTGGATCCGGCCGTTTGCTCAGCTGCCAGCGGCACCCAGCAGGGGTTCACGCATACGCTGGCGAACCGGTAGAGCAGAGCCTCCTGGCACAGGCGCCGGACGTCGGCAGCGGTTGTTTCCGGCTTCAGCGCTGTATGGTCAATGAGGGCGGCGACAGCGGTGTCGAAAGCGGCTTGGTTCTTGCGGACGGGAGCGGGGATGTCGGGAATGGCCTGTTGCGCCAGGCGCGCAAACGCTTCCTCGCCCAACACTTGCTTGAGTTGACTGGCATCGGAAGGATTTAAAGTGCTCACAGTATAAGTCCGGTCTGGGTGATTTCAGTATAGCTCAGCCGCTGGAATACACTGGCTGATGTGTATTTCGAGCTTTATCCGCTGAGATTCCGGTTTCGCGCTCTCGACAGGCTCGTATTCCAGCGCGGCAACCCTGCCAACGCCGTCAGAGGAGGACTCGGTCTGACCATCCGGCACATGGAATGCCGGCCGGATTGTCCCGGCTTCGAAGGCGCCCGCACCGGAAGTTGCCCGTACCGGGCCGAATGCCGTTACGCCAGGATTTTCGAGCCCTCATCGGCAGGAACAAGACCAAGCGGTTTCGCTAACCCGCCCCGTCCGTTCCGCCTGTGTGCAACCCATCTTTCGGAAGGGACCGCCTTACCGGGAACGACCTTCCATATCGACCTGATCCTGTTCAATGTCAAGGAACCTTGCGCCGAACTGTTCAGGGAAGCCTTTGCCCGGCTGGCCTCATCCGGGATGGGCAACCTGCATGGACGCGCTGAGATCGCAGAAGTCCTGCAATTGGATGGCCAAGGCGGCATCGAACGCGTGTTGTGTTCCGGTCTCCATCGCCCCCTCGAGCCGCTGGCGGCGCCGCTTCGACTCAGCCTTGACCCCTCTCGCGCGGCCGTGAACCATGTGGTGGTACGCTTTGTTACTCCCACGGAACTGAAAGGCAGCGGCGAACTCGTGGAAATCCCTGAATTCCGCGTGCTGTTTGCGCGCATTCGGGACCGGCTGAGCAGCCTGGCGGAATTCCATGGGAGCGGGGCCCTGGACATCGACTACCGGGCGCTAGGAGTGCTTGCGGAAACGGTCCGCACGACGGCTTCACGTCTCAGCCGCGTCGGACTGAAACGCCGCAGCAGCCGTACAGCGCAGGAACACCCCATAGGGGGATTCGTGGGCGAAGTGGAATACGCTGGGGACCTCACCAGGTTTCTGCCCTATCTCGAGGCAGCGCGTTGGACCGGCGTGGGCCGACAGACCGTGTGGGGAAATGGCCAAATAGAAGTAGTGTCGGCCGCCGGGCCTGCTACCCTGCCCGGCGGCCGCACAAAGATGGAACTACTCGGCTAGAGGCTCATCGCCCGGATCTTCCGTCAGACCGCCAAAGTGCAACCGGGTATCTTCGTCATAGCCCGGGATGCCCTCAGGGAGGCTGAGATCCGTTTCCGGCGCAGCTTCTTCCAGGATGTCCTCTCCCGCGATCCGCACCTGGCGGTAATACTCCATGCCGGTGCCGGCGGGAATCAGCCGTCCCATGATGACGTTTTCCTTCAAGCCACGCAGGTAGTCCACACGGCCGTTGATGGCCGCTTCCGTGAGTACGCGCGTGGTCTCCTGGAAGGACGCGGCGGAGATAAAGGAGTCAGTCGATAACGAGGCTTTGGTAATTCCCAGCAGGATGGGCTTCCCGTTGGCTGGACGGCCGTTGGCCTCCGTCACCCGGCTGTTTTCCTCCTGGAACTTGAACCTGTCCACCACTTCTTCGGGGAGGAACTCCGTATCGCCGATGTCCTCGATCTTCACCCAGCGCATCATTTGGCGGGCAATGACTTCCAGGTGCTTATCGTTGATGTTGACACCCTGGAGGCGGTAAACCTCCTGGATTTCGTTGACCAGATACTTCTGCAGTTCCTTCTCGCCGAGGACGTGCAGAATGTCATGGGGATTGCGGGGACCATCCATGAGCGCATCGCCGGCGCGTACGCGCTCACCGTCCTGGACGTTGATATGCACGCCGCGCGGCAATGAGTATTCGCGCTGCTGCCCATCCTCGCCCACAATGAAAAGGCGGCGGGATCCTTTCGTCACTTCTCCATAGCGGACCGAGCCGTTGATCTCAGCGATGACGGCGGTCTCGCGCGGTTTCCGCGCCTCAAACAGTTCCACCACGCGCGGCAAGCCGCCCGTGATGTCCTTGGTCTTGGTGGTAGCGCGGGGGATTTTTGCCAGCACGTCCCCGGCGTGGATTTCCTGCTCGTTCGTCACCATCAGGTGGGCGTTGGTAGGCATGAGGTACTTCTTCTCATCTGAGCGCGCCCCGCCGCTCGGCCTGACAGCGATAGTCGGCAGACGCTTCTCATCCGGAGAATCCTTCACCACCCACTGAGACATGCCGGTGATTTCGTCCACCTGCTCCTGCAAGGTAAGTCCTTCGGCCAGATCACGGAAATGAACCACGCCGCTGACTTCCGTCAGGATGGAGAAGGTGTACGGATCCCACTCGAGCAGGACCTGGTTCATCTTCACCGGAGCGCCGTCTTCGACAAGCACCTTGGCGCCGTAAACGACCTGGTAGCGCTCCTTCTCACGAGCCTTGTCGTCCACCACCGCCATGATGCCGGTACGGTTCATGGCGATCAGGTCGCCTTTGGCGTTCCTGACCGTGTGGATATTGATGTACTTGGCGTAGCCGGCGTTCTTGGCGTCCTGCGTGGATTGCTCGCTCACGCGTGTCGCCGCGCCGCCCACGTGAAAGGTCCGCATCGTGAGTTGCGTGCCGGGTTCGCCGATCGATTGGGCGGCGATGACACCTACCGCCTCGCCGATTTCCACCAGCCGCCCCGTTGCCAGATTACGGCCGTAGCACAACTGGCAGACGCCGCGCCGTGACTCGCAAGTGAGCACGGACCGGATCTTGACACGCTCGATGCCGGCGCTCTCGATGGTGGCGGCCAGTTCCTCGGTGATCTCCTGGTTGACGCCCACGATGACGTTGCCCTCGTAGTCGAGCTGATCCTCCAACGCCACGCGGCCGACGATGCGGTCACGCAAGGGCTCGATGATCTCGCCGGACTCAACAATGGGCTCAACGTAGATGCCGTCGCTCGTGCCGCAGTCATCTTCGGTCACGATGACGTCCTGGGCGACGTCCACCAGGCGCCGCGTCAGGTAGCCCGAGTCGGCCGTCTTGAGCGCGGTATCCGCCAGACCTTTGCGTGCTCCGTGCGTGGAGATGAAGTATTGCAGCACGTTGAGGCCTTCGCGGAAGTTCGCCGTGATGGGTGTCTCGATAATCTCGCCGGACGGCTTGGCCATCAGGCCGCGCATGCCCGAGAGCTGGCGTATCTGCTGCTTGGAGCCGCGCGCGCCGCTATCGGCCATGATGTAAATGGGGTTCAGGTGCCGGCCGGTGACGTCGTCCTCCTCCATGGTCTTGAACATCTCTTCGGAGACGCGGTCCGTCACCTTGGACCAGATTTCGATGATCTTGTTGTAGCGTTCGCCGTGCGTGATGGCGCCTTCCTGGTACTGCGCCTGGACGTCCATCACCTGCTTTTCGGCATCCTGAACCAGGCCGGCCTTCTGCGAAGGCACAACCATGTCATCGATGCCGATCGAGATGCCGGCTTGAGTGGCGTACAGAAACCCGAGGTTCTTCACCTCGTCGAGCATTTTGACAGTCGTCTTCAGACCGAAGCGCAGGTAGCAGTACTGCACCAGCTGTGTGAGGCCCTTCTTCTTCAGCAACCCGTTGATGAAGGGCATTTCGTCGGGCAACACGTCGTTCAGGATCACGCGCCCGACGCTGGTATCCATGTACTGCTTATGGAACTCGATCGGTTCGCTGCGCAGGACGCTCTGGTTGTCAAACGCCGCCGTCAGGTTGATCACCTGGCCGGTGTAACGAAGGCGGATCGGCGTGAGCGTCTCCACTTCGCCCATTTCGAGAGCGATGAGCACGTCTTCAGCGCATGCGAAGGTACGGCCCTCGCCCTTGGCTCCCGGTCTCGCCTTGGTGAGGTAGTACAGCCCGAGCACCATGTCCTGCGACGGAACGGCGATAGGAGCCCCGTGCGCCGGCGACAGGATGTTGTTGGAAGCCAGCATGAGGGTTGAGGCCTCAATCTGAGCCTCCGGCGAGAGCGGAATGTGCACGGCCATCTGATCGCCGTCGAAGTCCGCGTTGAACGCGGTACACACGAGCGGGTGGATCCGGATCGCTTTGCCTTCCACCAGCACAGGCTCAAACGCCTGGATGCCCAGCCGGTGCAGCGTCGGAGCGCGGTTCAGCAGAATGGGGTGATCCCGGATCACTTCCTCGAGGATGTCCCATACCACGGCGTCCTGCTGTTCGACCAACTCCTTGGCCTGCTTGATCGTCGTGCAATGGCCGCGTTGCTCCAGCCGGTGGTAGATGAACGGCTTGAACAACTCGAGCGCCATCTTCTTCGGCAATCCACACTGATGGAGCTTGAGTTCCGGACCGACGACGATGACTGAACGCCCCGAGTAATCGACACGTTTCCCCAGAAGGTTCTGCCGGAAGCGGCCCTGCTTGCCCTTCAATGTGTCGGAAAGCGACTTGAGAGGCCGGTTGTTCGCGCCTCGCAGCACCCGGCCGCGCCGGCCGTTGTCGAACAGCGCGTCCACGGCTTCCTGAAGCATGCGCTTCTCGTTCCGCACGATGACGTCGGGCGCGTGGAGTTCGATGAGCTTCTTCAGCCGGTTATTGCGGTTGATGACACG
>JBBIND010000043.1:0-35708 GCA_037444075.1 Acidobacteriota bacterium
GCCGCGACGGTTCTGACAAGTATTGGATGGAACCGTTCGCGCGGATGGGCGAGTTCGCGTTGAAGGCTGCTCCGTATGCGCAGGCAGCCGCTCCCGCGGAAGTGGCCATCGTCCTGCCGCAGTCCTTGCAACTCTCCGTATTCAACAACTATGCACTCGAAGCGCAGCAGACGAGCGTGCGCGTGCTGTACCAATACGCCCGCTCCTGGGGCTACGCTGTCGGCGAATATCAGTTGCGCTTGCTCGGCAAGCCGAAGTTGATCATCCTGCCCTCTCCGTGGGTGCTCCACCGGCAGGCGTGGGAGACGCTGCTCGAAGCCGTCCGCGGCGGCGCTACGCTGCTGACAAGCGGGCGGCTTGATGCCGACGAGCACTTTTTCCCGACCGGCCGCCTGCTGGACATTGGCCTCCCGTGCATGCCCGGCTTGTTGGCCACCCGCGAAAACCTGGTGCGCTGGCCAGGAGGCTCCGCCCGGCTGACCTATGGCGGAGACAAAACCACGTACCTCGAAAGGGGAGTACTGCCCGGCGGCGAAACGTTTCGTGAAGTCCAGTTGGGGCAGGGCAGAATCCTCTACTTCTCCATCCCTTTGGAATTAAACAGCAACCTCGACGCGGTAGGTTCCATTTACCGATATGCTCTGGAGCGGGCGGGGGTACGGCCCGTGTATGCCACGGAGACGGCGGACCCGGGCATGCTGATTGCGCCCACTGTCTGGAACCAGGCGACGCTCTATGTGCTGACTTCGGAGTCGTCAGGCTCAGATCCGGTTGTTTTTCAAGATCTTGCGAGCGGGCGGAAGGTCAGCGTCCCCCTAGCGGCGGGACGGGCCGCCATGGTGCTCATACGGCGCGACGGGGAGGTGGTGGCGGCTTACAACGACCGGCCGGAAAAGCCCTGAGGCCGCCGGCCATCCGTAAAGGACTGCTTGACAACCGATTAACTCCAATCCTATCATGGGCTTTACGGTGCCTTGCAGGGGTTCCGAGCAGGCGCAAGAGGGACTGTTCATCCTGGAGGAGGCTGACTTGATAAAACTGGACATCGTCAACGAGGTGGTCAACAAGACCGGTATCACGAAGACCAAGGCCGAAATGGCTGTGGAGACCGTCTTCGAGAACATGAAACGATCCTTGGGGCAAGGAGAACGTATAGAACTGCGCGGGTTCGGGATCTTCACGGTCAGACCTCGAAAGACAGGCATCGGGCGCAACCCACGCACGGGCGAGGAGGTCGCCATCCCTCCCGGCAAAGCCGTGCGTTTCAAGCCTGGCAAGGAACTGCAAAGTCTTTAACTTCCATAGAAGTAAGTGAGCGGCCCCACCAGCCCCGTCCTCCCCGAGCCTTACGGCGGGACCAATGGGAAGGGGTTGGCTGGCAGGCTCAGAAGCCGCCCTTTGCTGCGCCGTCCCCGCCTGCTGGCGGGCATCCTCCTGGCAACCACCCTGGTGACCACAACGCTTGTGGGCGCCAGGATGGCCCACAACTTCCAGCGGGACCTGCCCGAATTCACCGCCGAGGACTTAGCCTCCATTCTGCCCATGCCCGTGAATCTGGACGGGTTGCTGGCGGGGCTGCCCTTCTCCCTCACGCTGCTGACAATCCTGCTGGCGCACGAGTTGGGGCACTACTTCGCCTGCGTTTACTACCGCATCCAGGCCACGCCGCCCTACTTCATCCCCGCACCGTCCCTGGTAGGCACGTTCGGAGCTTTCATCCGCATCCGGTCACCGATATACAGCCGCCGTGCGCTCTTTGACATCGGCGTGGCGGGTCCATTGGCGGGCTTCCTGGTATTGCTGCCCGCCATGGCCATTGGCATGGCATTCTCCAAGGTGGTCCCCGGAGCCGCCGAGCGCGGCGAGCTGATGTTCGGGACTCCTCTGCTGCAATGGGTTGTGCAATCCCTTCTTTTCCCCGGCGCGGCTGCGGGCGATATCTACCTGCATCCCATGGCGCGCGCCGCCTGGGTGGGTTTGCTGGCGACGGCGCTCAACCTGCTGCCCATTGGGCAGTTGGACGGCGGACACATTCTCTACGCTATGGCCGGACGCTGGCACAAGTGGCTTTCGCGGCTGTTCGTGGCGGCTTTGATCCCGCTCGGCTTTATATACTCATATAGTTGGCTGGTGTGGGCTGCTTTCCTGCTGCTGTTTGGCATGCGTCATCCCGTGATTTGCGATGTCACCCCGCTCGGCGCCGGCCGCAGAAAGCTGGCCTGGCTGGCCTGGGCGGTCTTTCTGTTATCGTTCACGCCGGCTCCCGTCCGGCTGCTGGACGGGTTTTGACGGCTGGCCGCCGGGGAAGCCGCGGTCAAGGGTGGCCGCCGCTCGCCGCCAACTGCCCGTACGTGACGGCCTTGCAGGAGAATTGACAGGACACCAGAGTTCGAGGAAGCGCCACCCCGAATGAAAATCTCGGCGACCATCATCAGCCTCAACGAAGAGGCCAATATCGCCCGGGCGATCGAGAGCCTGCGCTGCTGCGACGAAATCATTGTCGTCGACAGCGGCTCCTCGGACAGGACCATGGAGATCGTCTCCAAACTCGGAGCCCGCGTCATCGAAAGCCCCTGGAAGGGGTACGCGGGCCAGAAGAACTTGGCCTCGCAGCACGCCGCCAACGACTGGATCTTCTCCATCGATGCCGACGAAGCGGTGAGCGAAGCCCTCGAAGCGGAAATCTGGCAACTGAAGAAGGCTGGACCGCAGCACGCCGCTTACACCATGCCGCGGCTGGCCCAGTATCTCGGCCGTTGGATCATGCACTCGGGATGGTATCCGGACCGCAAGATACGCCTGTTTGACCGCCGCCACGCGCGCTGGGTAGGAGACTATGTCCACGAAAGCGTGCAGGCGGACGGCACGGTGGGGCACCTGGAATCGAACCTGCTGCACTTCACCTGCGATTCGTTGTCGCAGCATCTGAAGACGCTGGATCAGTACACTTCCCTGGCCGCGCAACAACTGGTGGCGCAGGGCGTGCGCATCGGATGGAGGCGTCTTCTGCTCGATCCGCCGTGGACCTTTGTGCGCACCTACTTCTTCAAGCGCGGTTTCCAGGACGGCGTGGAAGGCCTCGCCATCGCTTACATGGCGGCGCTCTACAACTTCGTCAAGTACGCCAAAGCCCGCTTTCTGACCCCCAAGCTCTGAACCGTCCATGCGTATCTTGCACATCGACACAGGCAGGCAGATGCGCGGCGGGCAGTGGCAGGTCCTGTTCCTGTTGCGGGGCCTGGCGCGGCGCGGCTATGAATCCCGGCTGCTGTCGCCGGAAGGCTCGCCTCTGTTTCAGGCGGCGCGGTCCGAAGGCCTGGACGCGCGCCCGCTCGGTTGGCTGGAACTGTGGCGGCAGGCGCGTCGCGCGGACATCACGCACGCGCACGACGCGCGCGCGCACACCCTGGCGGCGCTCGTGCGTGCGCCGCGGCTGGTCGTGTCCCGCCGGGTGGCTTTCCCCGTGCGCCGCTCCGTTGCTTCACTCTGGAAATACCGTCAGGCGGCGCTGTACCTGCCTGTCTCCGGTTACGTTCGCGGCAAGCTCCTCGAGGCTGGAGTACCGGCTGAGAAAACGATCGTGGTCTACGACGGCGCTCCCCCGCTCGAGATGTCTGGCCCCGGCGCCGAGGTGATTGCTCCGGCGAGCGACGACCCCATGAAGGGCAGCGCGCTGGTGCGCGAAGCCGCAGCGTTGGCCGGCGTCGAGGTCCGCTTCAGTTCCGGTCTCGCCAGGGACTTGATGAACGCGAAACTGTTCATTTATCTGACTAAAGAGGAAGGTCTGGGTTCCGGCATTCTTATGGCCATGTCCGCGGGCGTGCCCGTGGTGGCGAGCCGAGTGGGCGGTATCCCTGAGTTGATAGAGGATGGCGTCACCGGGCTGCTCACGGAAAACTCGCCCCATCTCGTCGCGGCGTGCATGCGGAGGCTGCTCGACAACCCCGAACTGTCTGCCGCTCTCGCCCGCAACGCGCGCCTCCGAGTGAACGAGCGGTTTCTGGTGGACCACATGGTGGAGGCGACTCTGGCTGCTTACGGGAAGGTGTTTTGATGGTTGAACTGTTGGCCTTTTTGGCGGGACTCCTGGTGGGCAGCTTTCTGAACGTCTGTGTCCACCGTCTGCCGCGTGACCTTTCGGTGGTCCGCCCGCGGTCGTTCTGCCCGGCTTGCGCCCGAACCGTCGCCTGGTACGACAACATCCCGCTCGTCAGCTTTCTCCTGCTGAAAGGGTGCTGCCGTTATTGCGGCGCGCGTATCGGCTGGCGCTATCCGGTGGTGGAACTGTTGACGGCGCTCGTGTTCCTGCTCGCGGTCTTTCAGCATGGCGCGGGATTGCAGGCGGCGAAGCTGGCGGTTTTCGGAGCCCTGCTCGTCGGGCTCGTCTTCGCGGACATCGAAACACGCATCCTGCCGGACGAGATGACTCTCGGCGGATTGGTGGCGGGTGTGGTGTTGAGCGCGTATGTCCCCCTGCACGCGGGGCTGCTCCATATCTTCTTCCCAGACTGGGGGCCACGCATTCTCTCGGTGGCCGAATCCGTTCTGGGCGCCGGTGTGAGCAGTTTCGCGCTCTGGGGCGTGGGCGCGCTTTACTTCAAGATCCGCGGGCGGGAAGGGCTCGGCTTCGGCGACGTGAAGATGGTGGCCATGATTGGCGCTTTTCTGGGGCTGCACGGAGCGCTGCTGACCATCATGCTGGGTTCGCTCGCCGGTTCGGTGCTCGGGTTAGCCTACATCCTCGCCACGCGCAAAGCGGTCTCCACTTACGAATTGCCTTTCGGCAGCTTCCTCGGCGCCGCGGCTCTGTTCATCGCCTTCTGGCGCGGGTAAGCGCGTCTTAGCAGGCCCGGCAGGGGCGGGTTAGCGGTGCGTAGCGGCTTCGGCGGAGCGCGCTTCCGGTGTAGGACGGCGAGGGAGCGTGCGAGCAGGCGCCGTGGTGATCGCTCTCAAAAGCTCCACGTAACGCTGAGCACAGTATGTCAAGGCGTGGTAGCGCCGTACGTGTTCGCGCGCGCGCTGCCCGATGTGATGCAGGGCGCCGGGTGTGCGGGCCAGCATCACCATGTAAGCCGCCAGCATCTCGCACTCTGCCGGACCCGAATCCACCTTCAGGCAAGCGGGCTCCGGGAAGCGCGCATTCTCAGCGCTTCGTGTCAGTATCACCGGCTTGCCCAAACCCATCAGCCGGATGGCGATGCCGGAAGTTTCGCCTGCCGCCGGGTAGCGCAGGTTGATGCAGGCATCCACCGCCTGCGCATGGACAGCCCACTTACTTTCGGGCAGGAAACCACGGCAGATCACTCCTTCCTGCGCGAGCATGGGCCGCACCGCGCGTTCGAGATCAGCCGACGCAAACGAGCCGGCTACCAGCAGGAAGACTCCCGGTGTTTCGGCTCGGACGCGGGCGAAGGCTGCCAACACGGAACTGAGACGCTTGGTTTCCCGCAGATGGCCGAACACGCCGAATAGCAGGCCGCTCGGGCGGAGGCCGAGGCTCGCCCGGAGATGTTCCACCTCCCGGCCGGATGCCTCCGCCTGATCAGGATAGAAGTGCGGAATCTCTGCAATGCGTGCTCCCGGTGCGTGAAACCGCACGGCTTCAGCGGCGGCGGGGTTATGGACCACCACTGCCAAGGATGTTTCGGCTGTGCGCCGGAGCATGGGATAGCCGAAATAACGGGGGTCCAGCGCCGAGCGCGCCCGTTCCCGCCAGAGTTGTTCCGCCAGCGGGCGATGCCATTCGCCGTAGTTGTAGACAAACTCTTCTATGTACTCCTGCCGGGACAAAGCGCCAAGAAAGAAGTGCTGTAACACCGCGTCGTGTAACACCACCACACCGGGTTGACTCAGCGCGTCGAAATAGATCTCGCGGTGTAACTCGTTGTTACCAAGATGATATAAGTGAATGTCCGGACCGTTCGGGTTGCCTGCTTCAACCCCCGGGAAGCCGGCGAGCGCCTTCAGCAGGCCGGCGGCGTAATCCGCCACGCCCGTGCGCGCCGGAGGCAGGGGCGCGTGGAAGGCTATCTTCACTCCTGCGGCCTCTGTCCGAACAGGACCGTGCCCAGCCGTATGTGGGTAGCGCCCTCCGCAATGGCGACCTCAAAGTCCTGCGACATGCCCATTGACAGGTTCTGAAGCCCGTGAAGCTCAGCGAGTTTCCGCAGGCGCTGAAAGTAAGGCCGGGATGTCTCGGCGTCGTCAGACCACGGCGGCATCGTCATCAAACCCGTCAGATCGAGATGGGGGCAGCCGCGAACGGCTTCAATCAGTTCTGGCAGATCCTCCGGCGCCGCGCCAGTCTTGGCCTGTTCAGGAGAGAGCTTTACTTCCAGCATCACTTCCAGGCGGCCGGCGTGTTCATTCAGCTTGCGCGCCAGGCGGGGAGAATCCACGGTCTGAATGACGTGAAACAAAGAGGCTGCGCGTTTGGCTTTATTGGACTGCAAATGCCCGATCATGTGAAACCGCGCCTCGGGCAATCCGCCGGTTTCGCTTAGTTTCCCTTCGAATTCCTGAACGTAGTTCTCGCCAAAGTCCCTGAGGCCGGCTTCGTAAGCTTCCTCCAACACCTGCGCCGGGAAGGTCTTGGTGACAGCCATTAAAGTCAGCTGGTCCCTCCGCCTGGCGGCCGCGCGTAGTGCCCTCGCAATGCGTTCCTCGATGTCTTCCAGATTGCTCTGAAGTGGACTCATCCCATATACATGGTAGCGGGGCGCACCGGGGAAGCGTGGCCCGCTAACAGCGTGTCACTCGGGACAGACCAGGGGGACGGGCTCGGCCGGCGCCGGCACGGCCAGTTCGTTCAGGTACATTTCCAGATGCGTGTATCCGGTGGAATGGAGTTGGGCGCCGTCGGCGGGGTCCAGCGGGTTCAGTCCGCGGGCTATTTCCCACGAGTCGGGCATGCCGTCGTTGTCGGTGTCCTGAGGAACAATACCTGTGCGGTACAGCGGGTAGCCGCCCACATCTTCCTGTGAATCGATGATGCGGCCCAGGCTGCAACGCATGTGAAGGATCAGGCGAGCGTCGACCGGGTCACGCACGGGCACTGTGGCGCCGGCTCGGGCGAACACGCTCATGTAGGCGTCGTTAGCGTGCGTGGTGACGACCGCGGGAGCGTCAAAAGGCTTGTCGACCAAGGTGATCAGGGGCGCGCCCGCCGCGGTGGCGACACGGTCAAACATGCGCGCGTTGTCGTGCGTCAGGTCATCGCGCTGTTCCATGATGTTGTCGGCGATGTAGAAGCGCGTCAGGCCCGTGTTGGTCGAACTCACGGAAATGGGCGCGCGGCTCAGGCGGCTGTTGAAGCCCGGCTTGATGAAGTTGCCGACGTAGTTGACGTTGATGGTCCCGTCCACGGTGCCCGTGCAGTAGCTCCCGTAGTTGTACATCACGTTGTTGCGGATATCGAGGGTGGGCCAGGGCGGCGCGCCGTAGTTGTCGCCCGGCCTGGGGCTGCGCCCGTTGTGGTGCGCCCAGAGGTTATGGTGCATCGTCACGCCGCCGGTGGCGCGGACGAGAGAGCCATATCCGTGCGGACCCTTCGAGTGGACGCTGTTGTGGAGGCTCTCGGAGATGATGCACCACTGCACGGTGACGTCGGCGATATCGCCGCTGGGCGAAAGCGTCTCGTCCGTGGCCCAGCTGACCGAGCAGTGGTCCAGGATCACGCGGCGGCTGCCGTTGGAGACGCTGATGCCGTCATTCTCCGCGCGCGCAATATCACCGGGCCGCACCCGCAGGTGGCGCACGATGACATCCTGCGTGGCGATGTTCAAGCCATAGCCGCGCAGGCAGACCCCGTCGCCGGGCGCGGTTTGGCCCGCAATGGTGAGGAACGGCTGGCGGATCGTCACCGTCGACCTCAAGTCAATGACTCCCGCCACCCGGAAGATGACTAGGCGCGGCCCCGTGGCCGTGACGGCTTCCCGAAAGCTGCCGGGGCCGGAATCGTTCAGATTGGTTACGAACACCACGCGGCCGCCCCGGCCGCCCTTCGCCATGGCTCCGAAGCCTTCCGCTCCTGGGAAAGCAGGCACTTGGCCGGAAGCCGGCAGCGCCGTCAGCAGCCCGATCAGCGCTGCGGGAATCCAACTCCTCAGCGAACAACACATGAAATTACTCAACGGCTGGAGAGCCCGGCCCGTTACCTCCTCAACTCGTCTCGCTGGATGTTGGAGGGGCCGGGGCCTTCTTCTTTCTGAAGCAGGGCGCCGCCACGGCCCAGATGAAAAGGAAGAAGAAGACGCTTCCGACGACGAGGTCCGTGCGGGGTCCTTGCCACTCCGCCGGCGGCGGCACCAACCCGACCACCAGCGCAATCAGCAACGCCATGATGTGCCAATACCAAGCCTTTGCCCTGAAGATCCACAAGATCGCCAACGCCAGCAAAGCCGAAGCGAGATAAGCGCCTAGTGTCCAGCTACCCGACATGACAGCCTCCAGACTCAAACCACAGTGAGATCGTTTCTTGTGAAGATTGCCACGCCGGGGAGGTCCACTGCAACTCCCTCCTGCGGGCGTGAGCCGGGGGTAGACTGGAGAGAACCGCCATGGCTGAACAAGACGATCATGCGCCTCGTCCGCTCACCCTGTTGAATGAGGAGGAACGCCTCTTCCAGGCCGCGGTGCGCCGTTTCCTTTCGGAGCAACTGAGCGGGCACGTACGGCAGATGGACGAAGAGGGCGCCTTCCGCAAGGACCTGCTCGAGCAGTTCTTCGACCTCGGGCTAATGGGCATCGAGATTCCGGAGGAATACGGCGGGCAGGGCGGCAGCTTCTTCCAGGCCATTCTGGCAGTGGAAGAGCTGGGAGCCGTTGATCCCTCCGCGTCCGTCATCGTGGATGTCCAGAACACGCTGGTCAACAATGCGCTGTTGCGCTGGGGCAACCCGGAGCAGAAGAAGCGCTACCTGCCGCAGTTGGCTGCCAACACGGTGGGCGCTTACGCTCTCTCGGAAGCCTCCGCCGGCTCGGACGCGTTCGCTTTGGCCACGCGGGCCGAGCGCGCCGGAGAGGGATTCCAACTGAACGGGCGCAAGCTGTGGATCACCAACGCCGCCGAAGCCGGCCTGTTTCTGGTGTTTGCCAACGCCAATCCCGAGGCCGGCCATCGAGGCATCACCTGTTTCATCGTGGAGCGTGATTCTCCCGGTTTCTCCGTCGGCCGCAAGGAGGACAAGCTCGGGATACGCAGCTCCTCGACGTGCGAACTGATCCTCGACAATTGCCAGGTTCCGGCGGAGAATGTGCTCGGGAAGGAGGGGCAGGGCTACAAGGTCGCCATGGAGACGCTCAACGAGGGGCGCATCGGCATCGGCGCGCAGATGATCGGCTTGGCGCGGGCCGCGCTCGACCACGCGACCGCCTACGCGAAGCAGAGAAAGCAGTTCGGCCAACTCATCGCGGAGTTTCAAGCCGTGCAGTGCGAATTGGCCGAGATGGCCACCGAGGTCGAAGCCGCCCGGCTGCTGGTGTATAACGCCGCGCGCCTCAAAGAGGCTGGCCGGCCATTCATCAAGGAAGCCGCGATGGCCAAGTACTACAGCTCCCAAGTGGCTGAGAACGTGGCCTCCAGGGCCGTGGAGATCCACGGCGGGATCGGCTTCACGCGCGAATGTCCGGTGGAGAAGTTGTACCGGGACGCGAAGATCGGCAGCATCTACGAAGGAACCAGCAACATGCAGCGGCTTACGATTGCGCGCCAACTGCTGAAGTAACCGGCGAGCGTTGACGGCCATCGAATAATGGAGAGGGGGAGTATGAAATCAGTATTTTTTGCAGTTTCGTGGATCCTGCTGGCGGGCGCCACGTCGGCGGCTCAACAGGATGGGCTGAGCGAACAGCAGATCACCGGCATCATCGAGCGCTTCGCCGCCAAGGAAGCCGAATTCGCGCAGGCGCGGGAGAACTATACCTACAAGCAGACCGTGCGCATCCAGGAACTCGAGATGGACGGCCGCACGCGGGGCCGGTACGAAATGGTTTCAGACATCATCTTTTCTCCCGATGGCAAGCGCACCGAGCGTGTCGTCTACGCGCCCGTGGCCACGCTCCGCAACATCCAGCTCACCCCGGAAGACATGGAGGACTTGCGCAACGTTCAGCCCTTTGTGCTGACTACGAAGGACATTCCGAAGTACTTCGTCCGTTACCTCGGCAAGGAGAAACTGGACGAGATTCCCTGCTACGCCTTCGCCGTCAAGCCCAGGAAACTGGAGCAAGGCCAGCGCTATTTCCAGGGCATCATCTGGGTGGACGACCGGGACCTGCAGATTGTCAAAACTTACGGCCGTGGCGTCGGCCTGCTCAAGAAGGACTACGACAACCAGTTCCCCAAGTTCGAAACCTACCGCGAACAAATCGACGGCCAGTACTGGTTTCCAACCTACACGGTGGCTGACGACACCTTGATGTTTCAGTCCGGCCCCCAGCCCATACGCATGGTGGTGAAGTACGAGGACTACAAGCAGTTCAAGAGCGATGTGCGCATCGTTTTCGGCGACCCTGTGAAAACCGCTCCGGAACAGAAAAAGCCCTAACAGCGCTGTTTAACCCCGGTTTTACGCATTCCGCGTGGAATTCCTGGTCTACCCGTGTCTCTCCGTGTTTTCATGCGGGTAACACCTCTCTATGCTGGGAACGCCATGGAACTGGCGGCGCACCGGAATTGCGTCCAGGCGCCGCGTGCGGGAGCTCACGATGATTGCGCGAGGTCTGCTATCCACCTCGCATCCGTTGCTGGCGCACCTGATTGTGGTTCGCCGCTGCAACCTCTCCTGCACCTACTGCAACGAATATGACACTGACTCGGCGCCGGTTCCCTTGGCGACGCTTGCGGGCAGGGTGGATCACCTGGGGCGGTTGGGCACGGCCATCGTCACCGTCAGCGGCGGCGAGCCGCTGCTGCACCAGGAGCTCGAAACCGTCGTCCGCCGCGTGCGCAGCCACGGCATGCTGGCCGGCATGATCACCAATGGCTACCTGATGACCGCGGATCGCATCCGCCGTCTCAACCGGGCGGGGCTGGATCATCTGCAGATCAGCATCGATAACCTCCGGCCCGACGATGTTTCGAAGAAAAGCCTCAGCGTGCTGGACCGCAAGCTGCAGTTGCTGGCGAAGCATGCCGATTTCCAGGTCAATGTGAACTCCGTGCTGGGCAGCGGCGTCCGCCATCCGGAAGATGCGCTGGTGATCGCGCGCCGCGCGCTCGAACTGGGATTCACTTCAACGGTGGGGCTGATTCATGACGGCCGCGGCCAACTGCGTCCGCTGGATGAACGGGAGCGGACCGTGTTTGCCGCCTTGCGGCGGCTCACCCGGCGCAGCTACTCGCGCTTTGACACCTATCAGGAGGACATGGCTGAGGGGCGCACGACGGAGTGGCGCTGCCGCGCCGGAGGGCGCTATCTCTACATCTGCGAGAACGGCCTGGTCCACTATTGCAGCCAGCAGCGCGGCTATCCGGGCGTGCCGCTGGAAAACTACACGAAAGCGGATCTGCGCCGGGAGTTCCTCCAGGAAAAACCGTGCGCCGCTTCCTGCACGGTCTCCTGCGTGAGGAAGCTGTCCTGTCTGGATGCCTGGCGCGCGCCGCAAACCGTGAACTCTCCCGCCTGGCCACTGCCCGAGGCACAGCCGGCGCTGGTCGAGATACGGCGTCCGCAGCGTTAACAGTCCGGGGAGAAAGTCCTTGGGCAGCTGAATCTAAACCACGTGGGCCGTCGACTATTGACGTGGCGGGCAGGACATGCCTCCGCTTATCGCCCTCAAATCGGTACCAGGACTTTCTCCACGGACTGTCAGCCCGGCAGGAGCGGATCTCGCGGCGCGCCCGCGATTGTACACTGGGATCTCATGTCCGCTCAGAACCCTTTTTCACTTTCCGGCAGGACGGCGCTGGTGGTTGGCGCCAGCCGTGGCATCGGCCTGGCCATCGCTCGCGGGATGGCCGAAGCGGGCGCGCGCACCATCCTGGCCGCGCGTTCCATGCATGCTTTGAACAGCGAAGCCGAGGCTCTGCGTTCGCGCGGGCTGCTGGCCGAGGCTCTGGAGATGGACGTCTCCGACATGGAGTCCGTGAGGGCTGTAGCCGAACAGCTCCCCGCCGTCGACATCCTGGCCAACATCGCCGGAATGAACATCCGCAAGCCGTTTGAGAACTTCACGGCTGCCGAGTATGACCTGTTGCTGCGCACCAACCTCGAGGGGCTCGTCTGGCTGACCCAGAAAGTGGGGTCGGCGATGATTGCCCGCAAGAGCGGCGGGAAGATCATCTTCATCGGCAGCCTGACATCGGTGCTGGGGCTGCCCTACGTTTCGATTTACGGCATCACCAAGAGCGCTCTGGCCGGTTTGACGCGGCTGCTGGCGGCGGAGTGGGGCCGCCACGATATCCAGGTGAATTGCATCGCGCCCGGCATGATCCTGACGGATTTGAACCGAGCCGTCTGGGAGCGGCCTGAGATGCACGCCTGGCTGACCGGCGCGCAGAGCCTTCCGAGGATGGGGCGGCCCGAAGACCTGGCGCCCTTGGCGGTGTTCTTGAGCGGACCCGGCTCGGACTACATCACCGGACAGACCATCGCCGTGGATGGGGGCTTCACGACTACGGCGAGGTGGCCGTTCGAGCCCGCCTGACAGCGCGCGGAGGACGTGCTTGGGCGGGCTGAAGCATCTCCTCAGCGGGCCGTAAACTATTGACCTGATGGGTGGGACATGCTTCCCGCTAACGTCCCCACCTCAGTGCCGGGACTCCTTCTGCGGACTGCCAAAACGAGGCATGGTTCGATGTGCCGGAATGTGCTACCATGCGGTAGCAAGACCTCACAAACAGCCGCGGAGAGGTGGCTGAGTGGTCGAAAGCAGCGGTTTGCTAAACCGTCGTACGGGCATAAACCTGTACCGAGGGTTCGAATCCCTCCCTCTCCGCCAGCATTGGCCTTCCCAGGCGGAACAGTGTGGTTATGACGCTTTCAGAGCGTATCATTGTTGACCCCGAAATCCTCGCAGGCAAGCCTGTCATTAGAGGAACGCGCTTGGCCGTCGAGTTCATCCTCGAACTGCTCGCAGCCGGCCAGTCGGAAAAAGAAATCCTTGCCAACTACCCCGGCCTGACGCGAGAGGACATCCTCGCCTGCCTGGCCTACGCCAGCTATCTGGCCCACGAATACAAGGCGTTCCCGATTCCCGCGTAGAGGCGCCTGCTCGCCGACGAGAACTTTCCGCAGCCAATCGTTGAAGCGCTGCGTGCAGGCGGCCACGACGTGCTCTGGGCCCGCGCAGATCTCTCTGGATCGAAAGACGTTGTACTGTTGGACTTGGCGGAATCCGAGGCGCGCCTCGTGCTAACCCTCGATAAGGACTTCTGGCAGATTGCCGTTCAGCGCCGAAAACCTTTGGTGCAATCCGGGGTCGTTCTGTTCCTAGTTCATCCTGCGACCCCCGAGAAACTCGAGCCGCTGGTGCGGGCATTTGTCGCCACGGAGACTGTGTGGGAGGGACACATCAGCATCATCACGTTCGACGGAATTCAGATGGTCACCGCTCGCCGAAAGTCAGGCGGCACCCATGGCCCTACACCGTAGGGGTTCCGCCTGCTCGCCTGAAGCGGAGAGTTCTCCTGTCGGCGAAACTTCGAAGACAACCGTCGCCGCATTGACCTTCAACCGTGCCCTGGGGGTGGCCTGAATCCCGGCACGGGTCGACGAGGTAGCTAGCTGCCGGCTGCGCCGCCTGGCAGCGGGAAGCGAGCGTTGACCCACGCCTGCCACAACGGCTCGTCGCGCTCCGCTGCGGCGCGTCCCTCGTCGCCATAAAGGTAGAAGCTGGCCGTCAGGTACACTTGGCCCCCCATGGCGTGGGGGAAGAGGCACGCAATTCCGGGAGCCGGTTCGTCGAGCCGCAGGAGTAACTGTCTGGGGGAATCTTCCTCGCTCGCCCACTCCACTTGCCCCGCCAGGGGCGCAGGAGCGGAGTTCGCGGAGCAGCGCTCGCCCACGGCGGATGCCGTCAGTCCGAGGGCGCGGATAAACCCGTCCCAAGCCTCGGACTCAGGCTCCGGAGCCACGCCCATGACCCCGAATGCCGAGCAACGCTCCCCCCGGAAATGGGCCAGGTAGAGGCGCAGAATTCGGAAGAAACGCGGCCAGCCCGCCTTCACGTCCGTAAGCTGATCGTCCCACGCGTCACTTTCGGAAACCAGGCTATGGATCACTCGCACTGCGCAGCCGCCGGCTGAGTGCTCTTCCACAAACCACTCGCTCACGAAAGTCGGGGCGCCCGGTCCCAAGTCGGGGCTGTCAGCGGCAAACCGGTGCGGAGGGTCCCACGCGGTGATGGTTGCGGAGGAGTCCATGCCCGGGCCGAAGTGGGACGTGATGACGCCTCCCTCGCGCTCCTCGATCTCGGTAGGGACGAACCAGGCTGAGACGCCGGGTCCGGTTGCGATGGCTTGCCAGACTTCCTCCGGAGAGCCAGGCACCTGCACCTCGACCTCAACCGACCTTCGCCCGGATGGCTCCTTTTTCACACCCGTAAGTTCTCCTCCACAAAGAAATTGTGAATGCGCGTGGACTTATCTTAGCAGGCTGCTGAAAAAGCCTTCCGGTGGTCCGCGGCGCCCCAGTCTAAAGCTTAGGCCACACGGTAAACCGACGACTTCCGTGCCCACGTGGGGCGAGCTTCAGCTTGCCCAATGGCTTCTTCAGCAGCCTCTTAGCCAAGTGGCTGGACGAAAGTCTCCACACTCGCATCGAACCCCTCGCGCGTCAAGGGGCGCGGGAGAAGCGGCCGGATTTCGGCGCTCTGTCGAGCCGGCGCAGGAACTTAGTCCCGTCTCGGATGCCTGAGGGGCGTCGAATTGACTGGCAGCCCCGGATTGCTGGCAACCTGTACCAGGAATTGAGACACTGGGAGCGCAGCCGCACGAGCCGTGAAGAGGCCATCGAGTCAACCTTCTCGCCGCCAGGTCCTCTGTCTGAGCCTCGCTGCCGCCCTGCCGGCCTGCTCCTGCCGTCAGGCGCGGACCCTGCCACCCCGCGCCGCAACACCTCCGCCCCCGGCGGCTGACACAACGTCGCAATACATCGATCTCGAACCAGGCTGGCGTTTGCGCGTGATCTCTCCCTGGCTCCGTTCAGGAGGTTTTCTGCCCCAATATGCAGCTTCCCGTGCCGCGGGAAACACAGTCACCCTCTCGGCGGGAGACGACTTTGTGGGTTACGAGACCGCTTATTATGCGGTAACGCCGGGCCGATCGGGCGCCCTGCGCGTTGAATTCATCTCGGCCGAAATCACGAAGGACGGCGAGACGGTGAAAGAACGGCATCCGTACCCGTGGCGCCTTCGATTGCCGGCCAGGGCAAGCTTCGTCAGGCTGGTCTATCTCAGGCGCGTGAGCCAGGCTGATCACGATATGGCCGTCGTGGCCGCCGCTGACAGGCTCACTCTGGATGCACTGACACGCCAAGTCCAAACCGAACCCACCAGCGCCTGCCGGGCCGGCGTCAACAGTTTCTGCACGTGGGTTCCTGCCGGCATTGCCGTTCGGCCGGAACGCAGAGGCTCGCCCACCGATCCCGAAAGCTGGGTCCCGGCAAGATAGCGGCTTCCGGGGAGAGAACCCGTAGGGAACCCGAGAATCAGGGACGGAAGGGGGCGCGTTCCAGTGCGGCTCCCGCGTTCTTCCCTACCTCCGCTTCAGCACTGCGGCGCCGCTACGCTGATGGATAACTGCCTCGGTCACGGCGCCGGAGGCATCCGTCTTGAACTCCAGGCTCACGCCGGTTACACCCTGTAAGCTGAACAGCAGTCCGCGCACCGGCGCCAACTCGCGCGGCGCTTGCCCGGGGGACTCCAGGTAGAGTTTGCCGTCCTCATGCAGCGCAACCGTCAGCGGGGGGCCGGCGAGCTCGTACAGCCCGGTCAGGCTCTCCAGCACCTTGCGCTCCAGTTGGGGCGGCAGCCGCCTGAAGATGATCTCGCTGACGTTAGGCTCCAGCGGGATCGCCACACTGTCCACTCCGCCCTGAAGGTTGGTGGCGAAGCTGACCAGGGTGCGCTGGAGCGGATTCAACGGATCTTCGGGGGCCTCAAACACGTCATAGTGGAAGTGGTTCAGGGGCGTGCTCAGGCGGTTGTAGGTCAGCTTCAGGCCGTTGCCTTCGGTTTCAATCCTCGCGCGGCCATAGCCGGGATGCTCGTACTCGCCGGCGTACTCTGCGAGGGCGTGGGACGGCCTGGTCCCCTCGCGGCGCACCGTGTAGCCCTTCTTTTTGGCGTCCTCGCGCGAGGACTCTCCTTTCTTCTGGTCCTCCAGGAACCGCTGGTTCCACGGCGCCTGGTCCAGCCCCAGCAGCCGGTCGAAAACGTTGTAAGCGATCACCTGGAGCAGCGCAGTGCCGACGCGGTTGAGCAGGATCACCGCGCCGATGTTCTTCTGCGGCAGGAAGGTTACCAGGGCGTTGAAGCCGTCGATGCCCCCGCTGTGTTGCACCATTTTGAAGCCGCGGTAAGTGGAAATGCTCCAGCCCATACCGTAGGCCGAGTGCCCCAGTTCGGGCCAACGCAGGAAGGCGTCACCGGTGACCATCTGCGGCGTGTGCATCTGGAGCAGGTTGCTCTCCGAGATGATCTGCCTGCCGTCATACTTGCCCTTACTCAGATGCAGCAACAGGTAACGGCTCATGTCGTCGATGCACGAGTTGATCGAGCCGGCCGGCCCAATCTCGTCGATGCCACGGTAGGGGATCTCCTTCAGCTCCTCCTTCACCTTCTGGTAGGGAAGGGCGGCGTCGGCGTCTTTCTTGGAGTCCTCCACCGACAGGTTGCTGCGCTTCATGCCGAGCGGGGAGAAGATCCGCCGGCGCGCCAACTCCTCCCAACTCGTGCCGGACAACCGCCCGGCCAGGTAGCCCGCTGTCATGTACATGAGGTTGTTGTACTGGAAGGTGGCCCGGAGATCCTTGCTCGGCTCCAGGTAGCGCAGCCGCTCGACCATTTCCTGGCGCGTGAAAGCCGCGTTGTACCACATGCTGTCGTGCCGCGGCAGCCCGGAGCGGTGCGTCACCATGTCGCGCGCCGTGAGGCGCTCGGTGGCCACCGGGTCGTGCAGCGTGAAACCCGGCAGGTAGTCGCGGACGGGCTTGTCCCAGTCCAGCTTGCCCTCGTCCACCAGCATGCCCAACGTGAGCACGGTGAACGACTTGGTAATGGATCCGATCGCGAACAACGTTTGCGGAGTCACCGGCAGCTTCTTCTCAACGTTCCGGTAGCCGTACCCTTTCGAGTGGATCACTTTGCCGTCCTGGACCACGGCCACCGCGGCGCCGGGCATGGTCCAGTCCTTCATCGCCGCGGCGATGAACGCGTCAATGTCCCCCAGGCCGGGCTGCTGGGCCCAAGCCACTGCTGCAACCAGCAAAAGCAGGATCCTTCTCATACTCCCTCCTTATGGCACGCAAACTTCTGATCAACTCCGGCGATCGATAAGCTCTCCTCCGGTCACTCAAGCAGGTACCCGTCCTCGATGGCGGTCTGACGCCAGCGCTCGGCGTGTTCCTTCCCTCGCTTGCCGGCCCTCTCGCCGGAGGCATAGATCACTTCGTAGAGCTGGTACTGAGCCCGGTCGCCTGTTTCGGGGTCTCCCGGGTTCGAGGTTCTCGCGCCAAATTGTTCGACGCGGTTCCGGATGCCGAGCAGTTGCCAGATCGCCATGATGGAATCCATGAAGCGAAACACGGTCAAAGCGGGCCTCGCCATGAGACCCTGCGCGTCGGCCGACATGCGAATGACAAGCCGGGAGCCGCCATCCTCGGACGCCACTTGGGCGGCTACCACCAGCCTTGCCCAGGCGCCCAGGAACCGCAGACCCTTCACCCACCATGCCAGCGCCCGCCCCGGTTCGAGGTGTCGCAGATAGCCAATGGGCGAGGCGTCGCCGAGTCGCGGTTCAGGGATCCAGGAAACGATGTGCTTTGCCGAAGCCTTGGCGCCGTTATCGAGCGTATCGATGCTGTACCATCCGGCGCTACGCCCTATCTGGGCAATCCACGGCCATACAAGTTCCGGTAGCGCCTTGATTGACACCGCGCGGGTCATCGCGAGGCGCCTCCCGGCTCCACCTGCGAGGAAGTCGTCTCCGGGCATGCGACGGGCACGCTCCTCGGCCGTGGAACCCCAGCGGCTGCCCCAAGAGAGAAACCCCAGCAGCGCGGTGACCGTCAGGACGACCGCGATCGCGAAATAGGTCATAAGTCCTCCCCGGTGCTGATTGCGACCCGGCGCCGTCGGACAATTGTGCCCAGCAGCGGAGAAGCGACTGCAACAAGATAATTATTCGCTGAGAGCGCCGGGGATGCAACAGTTACTTGAACTCAAGTGCCCTACAATACTGGGAAGAAAGGGTTTAGGAGGCTATTGGAGAAGCCGTGGGCACGCAAGCCGTTGGTTTGCCATGTGGCAGAAGCTTCAGCTTGGTGCGCCCCGGACTCACCGGAAGGCTTTTTGAGCAGCCTGTTAGGCGCTTCCGAGGCGCCCGTGCTCCGGCGTAGCCGAGCGATACCGTTCGGGGATGCGGTATCATCGACGTGGAGCGCTTCTGCGAAGCAGGTGGAAGACCCCGTAAAATTGATCCAACAATCAAAGTCTAGGAGCCCGGCTCGTTTAGTTGCGCTGGTGAGCAAGCTCCCACCCTCCCGGGTACAGGGAGAAGCCTGAAGGCGCCCGGAGGGCTCCCCCCATGGAGAGAATGGGGTCAATGACTGGGGTTGGATACGGCCAAGTGGTACGCTCCCTTTCTCTTCCCGCTGGGAGGCTTCAAGCACAGTTTGACTAGGATTCTCTTCATCGGTGACATCTTCGCCTCGGCCGGACGAGGCATCGTGGCCGAGCACTTCAAGCGCATTATGGCCGAGGAGGGCATTCACCTGGCGGTCGCCAACGCCGAGAACGCCGCCGGAGGCTTCGGCGTGACGCCCATGATTGCGGAGGAACTACTGGCGGTCGGCCTTGACGTGCTTACGTCCGGCAACCACATCTGGGACAAGAAGGAAATCTACGACTACTTGCCTCGCCAGCCACGCTTGCTGCGCCCCGCCAACTACCGGGATGACCTGCCCGGAACTGGTTTGGCAGTGGTGCCGGCGCGGAACGGGGTTCGCTGCGCCGTCATCAACCTGCAGGGGCGGACGCACATGCCTGTCACCGATTGTCCCTTCCGCAAGGCGGACGCCATCGTGAACTCACTGCCCGAGGACGTGCGGGTACGGGTTGTGGACTTCCACGCCGAGGTGACGAGCGAGAAGATGGCCATGGGGTGGTACTTGGACGGCCGCGTTTCAGCCGTGCTCGGTACGCATACCCACATCCCCACCGCCGACGTGCGCCTGCTCCCCGGCGGGACGGCTTATCAGACGGACGTGGGCATGAGCGGTCCGTTTGACTCGATCATCGGCGTAGAGCGCGACATCGTCCTGCGCCGGTTCCTGACGTCGCTGCCGGTCCGCATGGAAGCAGCCAAGACCGGTGTTCAACTCAACGCGGCGGTTGTGGAAGTGGACGAGGAGACGGGGCAGGCCAAGCACATCAAGCGTTACATGATGGATTAGGCCATAATCCTTTGGATAATCAGCCTTTATGAGTCCGTGGCTGACGCGCAAAACCCAAACCAGGCTGGCGGGCGTCATGGCCGCCGCCGCGTTGCTGTTCCTGTTCTTCGTCGCCAACCGGGGAGCCTATGAAGGCTATTTCCAGGATGACGATCTGGACAACCTGAGCTGGCTCCTGCGCGCCTCCCCAACGGACTTCATTGAAGGCGTCGTGACGCCGAAGTTTTACCCGCAGAATTTCCGTCCGCTGGGGCATTTGTACTTCTTTGTGCTGGGCCGCACTGCGGGTTTGGAGTTCCCCTGGTACGTCCTGGTTCTGCACGCCGTTCATCTCCTCAACACGGGGCTGATGTGGCTGTTGCTGGGGCGCCTTGGATTGCCCGCGCTGGCGCGTTGGGCGGGGGCGCTGTTCTTCCTCTTCCACATGGCTGTTTTCGATGCCCTGTGGAAGCCTATGTACATCTTCGATGTGCTGTGCGGCGCGTTCTGCCTGGCGAGCCTGCTCTGCTGGTCTCATCGCCGCTACGTGTTCAGCTTCGCCTTCTTCTGGCTCGCCTACAAATCCAAGGAGCAGGCGGTGATGCTCCCGGTGGTGTTGGCGGCGCTGGAGTATTGGTTTGGAGACCGGCGGTGGCGCCGGCTGGCGCCTTTCTTCCTGGTAGCGCTGAGCTTCGGCTTGCAGGGCTTGTTTCTGAATCCCCACACCGAAGGCGACTACAAGCTGAGTTTCCTGCCAGGTGGACTATGGAAGACGGTCGCCTTCTACTCCTCTCAGGTTTTCCTGGTGCCGTACCTGGGACTGGTACTGGTGGCGTTGCCTTGGGTTGCGCGTGACAGGCGCGTCTGGTTCGGTCTGGCTGCCATGATCATCCTGCTCGTGCCGATGCTTCTGTTGCCCGGGCGGTTGTTTGGAGCGTACTTCTACGTTTCGCTGGCGGGCCTGGCTGTGACCGTGGCCGCTTGCGCCGCGCGCAGTCATCCCGCCCTCATCGCGGCGTTCTTTATCATTTGGCTGCCTTACAACTACCAGGAACTGAGGCGGCAGCGCCGGGCGGCGTTGACATTGGCGGCTGAAAACCGCGCGTACGTCCGGGGCCTCGAGGAAGTCAGCCGCGAGAATCCGGAGATACGGCGATTCCTGTACAGCGGGTCGCCGGAAACGCTGAGGCTGTGGGGCATTCGGGGTGCGTTGCGCTGGTTCCACGGAGGTGAGGACGTGGAGGTTCTATCAGTGCGGGACGGGAGTTTCCGCGCGGCGGTGGCGAGCGGCGCGGTGGGGCTGCTGGATTGGGACCCGGCTACGCGGACGCTGCGTTGGGTAACCCGCCCCGGTGATACCGCCGACGCCGCTTATGTGCTGTTGAACCGCCTTAAGCCGATCTGGCAGCTGGAAGAAGGCTGGTTCCCGCTAGAGCACAACTACCGTTGGATTGGACCCTCGGCGCGGGCAAGGTTGCGGCGCCCGGCGGAGGCACAGTGGTTCGAGCTGTTCGTCAACGCCGGACCGGAACTGATGCGGCGGCAAGGCAGGGTGAGCGTCACGGTGTTCCTGGATGGCGTGGAAACCGGCGTCGCTGAGTTCACGCGTCCGGGTTGGCAGAAGGCGCGGTGGAAGGCGCCCGCATCCACGGAGCCGGAAGCAACGGTGGAGTTCCGCGTCGAACCGGCCTTTTTGCCGTCGCCTGACGACCCGCGGACGCTCGGTATAGCGGTAGGCGGTTTCGGCTTTATTCCGCCGGGTCCGCCGCCGGATAGTCCACCCGAATAAGAAACAGGCCCGAGGGCGGCGCCGTGGGTCCGGCTTTGCATCCGGGCGGCGCATCGAGCAATCTCATCAGACCTTCGCGCCCCAGGTTTCCCTTGCCCGCCTCGAGCAGCGTACCGACGATGTTGCGCACCATGTGCTTCAGAAACCCGCTGCCGCGCACTTCGTAGATCAACCGGTCTTCCTCAGATGCAATCCTCGAAGAGAAAACGCGGCGGACTTTGGAGCGTCCCAAACGGTCGCTGTCATCAGCGGCGGCAAACGCGGTGAAGTCATGCTCGCCCTCGAAGAGCGGGGCCAAGCCGCGCATGGCGTCGAGATCCAGCGGATACGGATGGTGGTGAACGTAGCGCTTTTCAAACGGAGGGCACACCTCGGCGCGGAAGATGCGGTATTCGTACGTCTTGGAGATGGCGTCACGGCGCGGATGGAAATCCTGGTGGACCGTGGCGGTATCGAGCACGCGGATGGCAGGGGGCAACAGACGGTTCACCGCCTTGCGTAGGTTCGGCAGCGGAATGGGGTTTTCCAATGTCACCGCCGCGACCTGCGCGAGCGCGTGCACGCCTGCGTCCGTGCGCCCCGAACCGGTCACTTTCACCGGCTTGCCCTCGATGCCGGAGAGGATCTCTTCCAGTGTTCCCTGGATGGTGGGCAACCCCGGTTGGACTTGCCAGCCGTAGAAATCCGTTCCGTCGTAACTCAGAGTGAGCTTGATTCGCCTCATAAGAGCGGGCCGGGAGGAAAGGCAGCAAGCCGGGCCGGTTTGCTCACTTCCAAACGGTTACTATACCATTGAGATTTAAGGGAACCCGGCTACCCGGGCCGCGCGTATATCACTCCGAGAGGTGAAATTCGCCATCAAACATGGAACGATTCGAATAATAATGAGTACCATACGACCTGCTGTCGCCCTCCTGTCCATAACCCTGCTGCTGACTCCGGCTGGTTTTGGGCAGGCTCCTCCATCCCCGCGTCAGGGGGGGACATTTGACTGGTTCAAGCGGCCGTACGCGCCCACCGAGCTGAGCCCCGTCAACCTGGCCAACTCCGGACGCCTGGACTCCCTGTTGCGCGCGGGCATGCTGTACCTGTCGCTTGAAGACACCATCGCGCTGGCTCTGGAAAACAACCTGGACATCGAACTACAACGCTACGGCCCGCAGATTGCTCAAGCCGATTATCAGCGCGCGCAGGCGGGCGGATTGCTCCGCGGCGTTCCAACCGCCGTGCAACGTGGTCCCGGCAGTGCTCAGGCCCAGGTTCTGGGTGGCACTACGGGCGGCGCCGGGGGCGGTGCTGCCGCTGGCGGCGGAGGCGGCGAGGGTGTAGGAGGCACGATCATCACGGCTACCGGCGCGGCGCTGCCCAACCTTGACCCGGTGATGTTTACCAGCTATGGCTGGGGACACCGTACCAGGCCGCAGAGCAACACCGTGACGACAGGGCTGACCTCGATCAATTTCGATGCCCACAACGTCAACTACGGAATCCAGAAAGGATTCCTGACCGGCACGACGGCCAGCTTTGGTTGGAACAGCGACTTCTTCGTCAGCAACAACCCGCTGAGCGACATCAACCCCTCCCGTCAGTCGAACTTCAACCTGCAGATCAGCCAGCGCCTGTTGCAGGGATTCGGCGTCGCGGTGAACAACCGCAACATACGCGTAGCCCGCAACAACCTGCGCGTATCGGACCTGGTGTTCAAACAGCAAGTCATTACTACGGTTTCGGCGGTCATCAACCTCTACTGGGACCTGGTGAGTTTTTCCGAGGACGTGAAGGTGAAGCGTCAGGCCCTGGAACTGGCGGAGAAACTCCTGAGCGACAACCAGAAGCAGGTGGAAATCGGCACGTTGGCGCCGATTGAGATCATCAGCGCGGAGGCCCAGGTAGCCCGCCGCCAGCAGGAACTGACGCTGTCGGAGACGCAGCTGCTGCAGCAGGAAACCATCATCAAGAATGCCCTGAGCCGCACCGGCGTGTCCAGCCCCAGCGTGGCGGACGCTCGCATCGTGCCCACCACTCCCATCCGCGTGCCGCCCGTCGACCCCGTGCAGCCCATTCAGGACCTGGTGGATATGGCGCTCGCGCTGCGTCCTGAACTGGAACAGATCGGGATCAACATCGAGAACGCCAAGATCGGTCTCAAAGGCAGCCAGTCGCAGTTGCTGCCATCGCTCGACGTGCAGCTCTCGCTTCAGAACAACGGACTGGCCGGCGAAGTCAACAGGCTGCCGCTCCGGGGCATACAGTTGAACCGCAACGTCGATCCGTTCTTTGTCGGCGGTTACGGTACCGTGTTATCGCAGCTTTTCCGGCGCAATTTCCCGGATTACTCGCTTGGTTTTGCGTTGAACATCCCGATCCGGAATCGTTCCGCTCAGGCGGATATGGTCCGTGACCAAATCACGCTGCGGCAGCAGGAACTCCGCCGGCAGCAGCAAGTTAACCAGGTGCGGGTGGATGTGCAAAACGCCCTCATCGGCTTGCAGCAAGCGCGTGCCAGGTATCAAGCCGCCCTCAAGGAGCGCCTGTTGCAGGAGCAGACGCTCGATGCGGAACAGAAGAAATACGCTCTGGGCGCTTCGACGGTGTTTTTCGTCATTCAGTACCAGCGGGACCTGGCTCAGGCTCAATCAGCTGAAGTCGCAGCCTTGGCGGCTTATGTGAAAGCGCGCGTGGAGCTGGACCGATCGACCGGCCAGACGCTGGCAACGAACAACATTGAGATAGACGAAGCCATGGCGGGGCGCGTATCGCGCCCGCCGTCCCCGCTGCCGCCCGAGCAGCGGCCCTGACGCAAGCGGACAATTAATCCCAAACGGGGACCGGATTTCCGGATTGAGACGCAAGTCGGCCGGACCGGTCCCCTATTTTCAATGGGTTGCCGGGCGGGGAGTTTGGCCGTTCAGTTGCAATATTGGTTGGTGCGATGAAAAACGCAAAGGCTCATGGAACCGCGCCAACCCACCCTAAGTTCCGCGTATCTAGTTGATTACCCACATATTCCCCTTGTTCCCCTCCCCTTTCCTCCGCGGTTCCTTGAGCCAGGGACTTCCATCCAAGCGGCAAACAGGTGCCGTTTGACGACTTTTTGACATAATGCGCGCCGGCGGTCTGCCGATATGTCAGCCGAGGAAAAGAAAATGACACGTTCGCGCCCCAGCACTGAAGAGATCCTGCGGTTTCAAACCAGTCTCCTGCGCCTGTGCATGGCCCCGCGCGAAGAGCGTAGCCCGGAGAAGGACCTGCAGGAAGCGCAGGAACTTGAGCAACTCGTGGCAGTAGTCCAGGCTACCTCCGGCGGACGACGCCGGAAGACCTTGTAGCCTACCCCAACCGCCTGCCCGCACTCCAAGCGCGCCCGGAGTCTCCGCGCCCGTTTCTGACGGCCTTCTGCTCTGCACGCGGCACGGCGCCGGCAAAGCCGTGCTGACCGCTGATGACCTGGTTGTGTGCGGCCTAAGCGGGAAGAAGATCCAGGGGCAAGGCGAACCCACTTCGGAGATCAACGTGCATTGCGCGGCCTATGCGCGGCGGCCTGAAATGCGGTCGGTGATCCACGCGCATCCACCGGCAGCAACCGCTTTTGCGGCCGCCAGTGTGCCGCTCGATCAGCTTCAACTGCCGGAGATGCTGGTTCTGCTCGGACCGGTCGCGCTGGTGCCCTACGCTACGCCGGGCAGCGAGGCGCTGGTACAGGCGCTCGAAGAGTTCCTTGCCTGGCAAGATGCCTTTCTGCTCGAAAACCACGGCGCTTTGACCGTGGGGAGGTCCGCGCGTCAGGCGGCGATGCGGATGGAGTTGCTCGAGCACAAGGCGTGCATCTCACTCGCCGTGAGCAAATTGGGCAAGTGTTACGCGCTCAGCGCCGGGCAACGGGAAGCGCTCGTGGGTTTTCGCGAGCGCATGGCAATGTGGGCTTGCGATGACGCCGACAAAAAGGAATCAGACTGAATCTCCACGGTTCTCGATTTTTGCGGCCCGCGGTGAGGTTGCGGCCCGTTGGTCAGAAGTGCAATAACATTGGAAAGATTTGTAGAGGCTGTTTCGCACCGCTTCCTGTTGCGCTCATATTGAACGGTCGTTCCAAGTTGAAGCGTATGGCCAAAATCCAATCAAGGAGTACCCGAATGGTGAGTCGAATTCTCTCTCTCGCAATCCTAGTGTGTCTGCTCGCCGGACTGAGTGCCGCTCAGGATCCCCGCGGAGGCATTCGCGGCGTGGTTTCGGACGAATCCCAAGCTTTGGTCCCCGGAGTCAGAATCCGGGCTACGAACACAGAGACAGGCGTCTCTGCTACGACCACTTCCAACGAGGCCGGATCCTATAGTGTCCCCTTCCTTCCGGCGGGGTACTACCGGGTCAATGCCGAACTGGCGGGGTTCAAGAGCTTCGTGCATGAACGGATCGAGGTTCGCGTCGGCGAAAACGTCGACCTCGCCATCCGCATGGAGGTGGGAGCGGTCACCGAGACCGTGGACGTTAGCGCGGAGACCCCTCTGCTTGAAACGTCCAGCTCATCGCTGGGCCAGGTAATGGACCAGCGCCGCATCCTCGAACTGCCGCAGCGCGGCGCCAATCCGCTCGAACTCGCTTTGTTGACGCCCGGCGTGGTGAACGCCACCAACCTGCGCCTGCGCAAGGCCATGGCTCCCGAAGCTACTTCCGACATCACCGCAGACGGCGCGGGCCGCTTCAACAACGAGTTTCAGATTGACGGCATCACCAACATGGCGGCTGACCGCGGCCGAGGCTACGCGCGCGTCGCCTACAGCCCGCCAGCTTCCTCGGTGCGCGAATTCAAGATGCAGACCTCCGCTTACGATGCCAGCATCGGGCACACGATGGGCGCGGTGCTGAACCTGAGCACAGTCAGCGGCAGCAATGAGTTTCACGGCGAAGTGCATTACTTCCTGCGGCACAGCGCCCTGGACGCACCGAACTTCTTCAACAACAAGAACGGCACCCAGGTGGGCGTCTACCAGGACCATCGTTTCGGCGGCTCTATCGGCGGCCCGGTGATGTTGCCCAAGATCTATAACGGCAAGAACAAGACCTTCTGGTTCTACGCTTACGAGAAGAATCAGTTCGGGGTCCCTGTGCAGTACACCAGGACCGTGCCCACGGCGGCTCAGCGGGATGGCGATTTTTCAGCGTTGCTGAGAGTGACGAGCGTTTACCAGATTTACGACCCCCTCACGACGACGCCCGCCGCCGGCGGACGCTTCCAGCGGCTGCCTTTCGCCGGGAACATCATTCCGCGCAACCGTCTCGACCGCGTCGGCGTGAACCTGGCGAACCTCTATCCGCTACCCACCAGCGCGGGAACCGCGGACGGACGGAACAACTTCTTCTCCTCGCCCAAGGCGCTGCAACGGATCTATACGAATATCCTCCGGCTGGATCACGCCTTCAGCGAAAACCACCGCGCCTTTCTGCGCGCCCACTATGACTTCTGGAAGGAAAGAAAGAACAACGACTTCCTCAACTGGATCAACGGCATCACCCAGAACCGGCCCAACCGCGGCATCGCCGTGGATGACGTCATCGTGCTGAATCCAAGCCTGGTGCTGAACGTTCGCTACGGTTTCACCAGCACCAAGTGGTGGCAGAACCGCGTAACTCGCGGCTATGACCTGGCGGGACTCGGTTTTTCGCCGCAGTTGGTGGCGCTCACTGACCGGCAGCAGTCTCCTTTGCCGCGTGTCACGCCCGGCGCCTACTCGCCGCTCTCCTGGTGGGAGGATCCGGGCGACGGCGTGAACTCCAGCCTGTCCCACACACTATCCTCCAATCTCACCCGCCTGCAGGGGAAACACAACCTGCGTTTCGGAGCTGAAGTCCGCTTCTACCGCAGCTTTAACAACCGCCAGCCGGTGGGTGTGGCGCCGGATTTCTCCTTCACGAATACCTTCACGCGTGGTCCTCTGGACAACTCGCCCACGGCGCCCATCGGCCAGGATTTGGCTGCCATGCTCCTGGGCATCCCCGCCGGGCGCATGGAGATTGCAGCCAGTTCGGCGCTCCACCACAACTACGTGGGTCTGTATTTCCACGATGACGTGCGTGTTACCAGGAAACTTACTCTGAACGTCGGACTGCGCTATGAAATCGAAACGCCTTTTACGGAGCGCTACAACCGGTCCGTGGCGGGCTTTGACTTCGACAACTCCAACCCGATTGAGGCGGCGGCTCGCGCAAACTACGCCACCCGCGCCATACCGGAGTTGCCTCTGGACGCATTCCGCGTCAGGGGCGGGCTCACGTGGGTGGGTGTGGGCGGCAACCCCAGGAGTCCGTACGCAGGGGAGAAGAACAACTTCATGCCCCGTATAGGCTTCGCTTACCTGGTGAGTCCGAAAACCGTTCTGCGGGGCGGCTACGGAATCTTCTATGACACCATCGGCATCTCGAAGATTGTTCCCATCCAAACCGGCTATACGCAGTCTACTCCCATCCAGGCTTCTCTCGACAACGGGCTGACGTACCGCGCCACCACAGCAAATCCATTCCCGACCGGACTCATTCCGCCCAGCGGGTCCGCCGGGGGCTTGACCACGAACTTGGGGCAGGCGATCGACTTCTATGACCGCAACCTCAAGCAATCCTACTCGCAGCGCTGGTCTCTCGGTTTGCAGCAGACACTCCCCGGCCAGTTCCTGGTGGAGGGCTCCTATGTCGCCAACCGCGGCACGCGCCTGGCGGTAGACAAAGAACTGAACACGACGCCGGCGAGATACCTCAGCACCCGGCCGACCCGCGACCAAGCCACTATCGACTATCTCAGCGCGCAGTTCCCCAGCCCCTTCCGCGGTCTCGACCCGATCTACGGATCGAACATCAGCCGCGCCAACCTGTTGCGGCCGTATCCGCATTTCGGCAGCATCAGCGCGGATATGCCCATCGGTTACTCCTGGTATCACTCTCTGCAAGTGCGCTCCGAGCGACGTTTCGCGCAGGGATTCACGTTCCAGTTGGCCTATACGTATTCGAAGCTCATGGAAGCCATCGAGTTCCTGAACGAGTCGGACGTGGCGCTCTCCGAAGTGGTGGGCTCCTTTGACCGGCCCCACCGCGTGGCCGCCAGCGGCATTTGGGAAATCCCCGTGGGGCGTGGCAGGCGCTGGGGAACTCAGTTGCCGGCGGTAGTCAATCACGTCATCGGCGGCTGGCAACTCGGTTCGATCGTGGTGTGGCAGGCTGGCGCTCCGATGGGTTTTGGCAACGCCATCTTCACCGGCGACATCAAGAACATTCCGTTGCCTACCAGCCAGAGGGACGTAGACCGCTGGTTCAACATCGACGCTGGCTTTAACCGCGACTCGCGCGAACAACTTGGCTCAAACATCCGTACCGCTCCGCTGCGCTACACGGGCATTCGGGGCGACGGACAGAAGAGCTGGGACTTCTCGATCGTGAAGAACTTCGCGCTCTACGAATCCTTGAAAGCCCAGTTCCGCGCCGATGTCTACAACGCCTGGAACCACTCCAACTTCAACAACCCGAACACCACTCCCACGAATACGGCGTTTGGCCGGATTACGGGCACCTCCGGCGACGCGCGCAACTGGCAACTGTCGCTGAAGATGATGTTCTGATCAGAAGCGATTCCCTGGAACCCGAGTAAAGGAACACGGCAGAACCGGCTGCGCCGGCTCGCCTTTGAAAAACCGGGGACGGTAACCAATTTCACCGTTTCCCCCAAGGGCTCGCTGGCGAGACGTTTGCCTGGTTCCGTTGTGTTCGTCAAGAGTTCGGAATCCGGCTAGCGAGAACTCTCGCCGAGGTTCGCCGCCTCGACCGGGTCGTGTGCTCCCAAATACCTACCGCCGGTTGATCTGCGGAAACGCCTTCGCGGCTACTTGCCATGGGGCTTGAGTTGCCTGACGGGGGCCGGAAGCGGGCGGACAAGGAGAAGGCGGGTTGGGAATGGTTCGAGCGAGTCACCGGCGGCAGACCGTCTGAAGGCCATGCCGGCTTCGCGGGTGGCTACGAGGCGGGTGTCCATCGCGCGGCGGAATTGACACTGCCGAGCACCCCCGGATTGCGCACTGCGCCTGATCGAGTCTCCTGTGCGCATCGCCCACTGAATCCGGCGTAAACTGGTGGCCGGTTTGTGTCCAATGCGTCCGAGGCGCCCAGTCAGGTGAACGGGTTGGCCGCCCGGATAACAGGGAGGATGTGATGCGTATTTCCAGGCGGCTGTTCCTTGGAGGCGCCGGCGCTACGGCTAGCGCCGCCGCGTTCGGGCAAGTCCCAACTGCGGGCGGAAACGCTCCGCCGGGAACCGCTGTCCGCCTGAACCGGCCGCAATTGCCTTTGCTTCGCTCGGGCGACGCCGTGGTTGCGGGCGGCTCGCTGGCCGGAGTCGCACTCGCTTTGGACCTGGCCGGCCATGGCCGCAAGGTGATTCTGGTGGAATCGCGCACGTACCTCGGAAGGGAAATATGCGCCTGCCTGCGTCCATGGCTTCCGGCCGGGGAGCGGCCTCCCGGGGTCCTTGAGTCAGCCGCTTTTGCCGACCGTGGCGGGAGCGAAGTCCCTTTGAAGATGGACCATGTCAAACTGGCCCTCGAGGATGCGGTGCTGAGCGCCGGCATCGACCTGCTCTACGGCTGTTTCCCCGTGGCGCTCTGCGCGGGCGGCTTGGTTGTCGCCAACAAGTCCGGCCGGCAGGTGGTACAGTCCGCCCTGATTGTGGACGCCACCGAAACCGCCGTCGTCGCCCGGTGCGCCGGAGCGGCTTTCGAAGCCGCGCCCGGACGAGCCCGTTACCGCCGAACCCTCGAGTACGACGACGCGGGCGAGTGCGCGCCCGGCGAGTTTGCCGTGCCCTCCCGACTCCAATTGGCCGATGATCGCGTGATCTTCCGCCGCGGCTACCGGGGCGGGGGACATCTGCAAGTCGAGTTCGCGCTCGACCTCCCGGTAGGAGAATACACTCACGAAAGCTGGATGGCTCGCGAAATTGAGGCGCGCCGGCGCAGTTTTGCACTCGCGGTTTACCTGGCCTCGCATCATCCTGCTTTTCGGAAGGCGTTTCTGGCCCATGCTTCGTACGAATTGGACGGGCCGGCGACAGCCAGAATGGCGGGCCCGGCTCCGGAGTGGGCCCGGCGCCTGCCGCCGCTCGAAACTCACGAGCGGATGGATGTGGCCGCCTTTGCCACGCCTCTGCCCGGCGTCTGGTGCCTGGAAGCGGCGCGACTCTCAGGCGGGCAGGCGGCGTCATTCTCCGAGCCCGCTGCCAAACTGCGACTGGGCGAGGCGCTCTCGCAAGCCCTGCGGGCTGCCGGCAAGCGGGCGATTTCTCCCGGACCGTTTTCGCCTCCGTCTGTACGGGCGCAGAATGTCCTGACCGGGATGGAAGTGAGCGAATTGGACTGCCCGCAGCCCGGGCGGGCTTACACGATGACGGCGGTGGAGGCGGCAGACGTGCCCGTGGTGCGGGAAGTGGATGTGCTGGTGGCTGGAGGAGGCACTAGCGGCGCGACGGCGGCGGCGGTGGCGGCGGGCGAAGGCGTGCGCACGCTGGTCCTGGAGATGAATCCCGCACTCGGCGGGACCGGGACCATCGCCGGAGTGGACAGTTACTGGTTCGGCCGGCAGGTCGGCTTCGCGGCTCGTCTCGATGCCCGCGTCCGCACCGCCGAGCGCAGCATCGGCTACGAGCCGGGCAAGTCTCCCCATCCGAAATGGAACATTGAAGCAAAGATGCACACGCTGCTCGAGCAGGTGTCCGGCGCGGGCGCAGCGATTCTGTTCCGGACGATTGTGGCGGGCAGCATCGTCGAGCGCGGAAACCGCGTCCGCGGCGTTCTGGCCGCCACTCCCTACGGGTTGAGGGCGGTGCTGGCGAAAGTCGTGATTGATGCCACCGGGGATGGAGACGTGGCGGCGTTCGCCGGCGCTGAGTTCGTGGCGCATTCGGCGATGAACCATGTGGGCATGTGGCATAACTTCGCGCAGTTTCAACGGCCCGGACGCAACATGAACCACTTCACCAGCTCCGTGGAAATCGCCAATATCGAAGACTGCAACCGGGCGATACTGGCCGGGCGCAGGCGCGGCGGCGACTGCCACGATCACGGCATTTATGTGGCCCCCCGCGAGTCGCGGCACATTCTGGGCGACGCCGTGCTCACGCTCACGGACCTGCTTCGTCAGCGAGCCTGGCCCGACGTCGTCAGCATCCACTACGGCAACAGTGACATGAAGGGTAAGCCCACCTCCCAGTGGATGCTCACCGGGTTGATTCCACCGAACCTGGATGGCGAAATCAGCTACCGCATGACGGTGCCGAAGGGCATTGAGAACGTCCTTGTCGCAGGTAAGGCATTCTCCGCTACTCACGACGCCTTAGCCGGCGTCCGTTTTCAAGCCGACCTCGAAAACCTGGGCGGCACGCTGGCTCTGGCCGCCGCCAAGGCGGTCAAGGAGAATCGCACGCCGCGCGACATCGACGTAAGCGAACTTCAGCGCAGGCTGGTGCGTGAAGGGGTGCTCCCGGAAACCATTCTGACGCGCAGGCTGGCGCCCTGCCGCCACAGCCGGGACCGCTTGCGGGAGCTCGTGGCCGCCATGCTGTCAGACCGGCCGCTGCTGGCCTACCAGCGGGAGTTCGCCGAACATGCGCTTCGCCAACAGATCCCCTTCGTCGAGGTTTGCGCCTGCGGGCCGCGGGCGGTTCCTCTGCTCATCGAAGCGCTGGAAGCCCACCCGGCGCACCGGTTGCTCATCGCGCAGGCATTGGCTCACTGCGGCTCGAAAGCCGGAGTCGAGGTGCTTGTGGCGGAGTTGGAGCGATCTTTAGCGGACCGCCTGCCGCCCCGCGCGAACAACATTCTGCATGCCAACCTGCCGCCGGACCAGGGAGCTATGCCGGACACCGCCTACCTGCTCTACTGCCTGGGACTGGCGCGCGACCGCCGCGCACTCCCCGTGTGGCGCCGTGTGGCCGGCCTGCTGCGCCCTGAGGAGCAGCAATTCCGCAGCCGCACTGAAAGCCCCTACCACTACGTTGACGCTGTCTGTTATGGCGCCGAGCGGCTGGGGGATCCGGCGGCCATCCCCATTCTGGAATCCCTGCACAGCCACAGTCTGTTGCGTGACCAGAACACGCAAAAGGGATTCCAGGTGGACTTCATGTTGGAGCGCCGCGCCATGCTGGAACTGGCGATTGCCCGGGCGTTGGCCCGCTGCGGAAGCGCGAAGGGGTACGCGATTCTCATTGCCTACCTCGACGACAACCGCGCCTGCCTGGCCGAGCACGCACACCTGAACCTGGTTCGCCTGAGCGGCCAGGATTGGGGCATGCAACGCGCGTCCTGGGAGAAGTGGCTGGTGATTGCAAAGAGCAACCTCGAGCCGTGTCCGCTTATCGAGGACCTGGACGTTGTCTTTGAAAGGGAAATCCTGGTGAGCGTTTGAATCAGCCGGGCAGGGAAGACAGGATGCGTCCCCCGGATGTTCAGCAGGCGCCGCTCGAGCGGCGCAGCAAGGTTGTCAGCGGCGCCGGATGGCGCGCTCCCGGGCCGCCGCGGGTGTGATTCCGCTCCGGTCAGGGTATATCTCCGCGTGGACTTCGCGCGCGGCCTCGGTAAGTTCCGGGTAAGGCGTGTCAGTAATCGTGACGAGCCCGATGTTGTAGTTCTCTCCGTCACGCGTGCGGCCGGTCAAGGGTTGGTCCGCGGCGATAAACCAGTGGCAGCCGACGAAGTTCGGGTGGGCTGCGACGCTGCGCACGTATTCCTGGTAGAAGCGGGCGCGCTCTTCCTGGCTGGTGGCGGCCACCAAGCCGGCGTGGAACATCCCCCGGTCCAGCGCGCCGAAGTGAAACTCGCCGATGATGACGGGCTTGTCCAGGTTCTCGAGAAACGCCCAGGTAGCGGAGTTGATGCGTCGTTGGTAGATGTTGAAGCTCAGCACGTCGCAGAATTCAGCGCAAGCCTCCACCGCCTCCGGCGTATACCAGGCAAAGCGGCTGCCCAGGTAGAGGTGGTTCGGGGTCAGCGCCTTCAGTTCGCTGCGCACGGTGCTGAAGTAGGCTCGCGCGTGCTCCTTGACGAAGGCGGAGTAGTCCGCACGGACTTGGTCGTTGAGAATCGCCGGGGCGGAGAGGGTCTCCCAGGACGCCGCGTTGGCGTTCCAGGACATGTTCAGAGCCGCTATGCTGCCGTACTTCGACTGAAGCTGCCGGACAAAAGCCTGCTTTGCCGGAGAGGCTGCGTAACTCTGCGCGAGGGCCGCAGTGGCGACAGCGTACCGGTTGCGCTCGCTGTCGCGGTTGCCCCAGGAGATTTCGTTGTCGACGAACCAGCCGAGGCAGAACGGGTCGCCCAAGGCAGCCTCCGCCTGAGCGCGCAGGCTGTTCCGCACGCTGACTGCGAAACGCGGGTCGAAAGGATCGTGTATGGACGCGCCGGCCGAGGGTACGTTGGTGGTTAGCCGGTTGTGCGTGCCGCCTATGTGACCCGGTATCACGTAGGGCATGTCGCGGCGGAACAAACGCGCGTCGCTCCAGTTGCCAAGGGTGTTGAAGCCCCAGGCGCGCAGCCTCCGGAACCAGGTCTCCGCCCAAGCTTCAAAGGGCTGCGACCCGTACTTGCGCTCCACGTTCATTCCAAGGAAGTTAACGGCCAATCCCTCCGTGATGGGGCCTTCCACGGCTCCAGTGACATATTGAACATAGGCGCGCAAAGGATCGCCCTCACCGGGAAGCCAGCTAAACATCTTTTCCCGGCCGGTAATGAAGGTGTACTCGGTAGGTCTGACGCCGTCGGGGCCGACGGAAAAGAACAGCGAACCCTCCGGCGTTACCAGCCACCATTTGCCGTCGTATTTCTGTGCCCTGAAATAACCAGTGGATTCAAAGCGCGGACCGTCGAGCCACCCGCCGAAACGGTCCAGATTCAGCAGGGGCGGCGTCTCGTCCAGTTTCTCTCGCTCCGCTGTACGCCTTCTTTTGAAGCCTTCAAATTCCAATAGCTTGCCGGGCCAATCGGCGTGCGCGTACTGCCCGAACGGATCCACAATCCCTTCCAGCGAGGGCGCCGGGCGGAAGCGTACGTTGTCGATGATCAGGGTCTTCACAGCCGGGGGTGAGGCCATGAAGATCTGGAACGCGACAATGTTGCCCAAATCCAGATTCCAGTAGCCTGAGGACCCCATGCTGGTCGAGTCGGGCCATGCCGGCATGCCCTTCATGCCGAAGGCAGCGCCGCCGCTGGTGATCAGCGGAAAAGAGAAAGTGCGGGTCTCGCCCGGTTGCACCGTACCCGCGCCGTTACGGCTATGGCGCGAGCCGTCGGCGCTCGGGTCATCGTCGACGCGCACCCGGAACAGCAGCGGCTCGTTTCCCGGGTTGGTGACGTCGAGCGCGAGCTCGCCCTGCTGACGAAGATCAAACGGAACCGGCGGGATGAACAGGAGCGCCGGCCAGGCGACGGGTTCGAATTCGACGCGTAGCGCCTTGGCTCCGTCGGTCACGCCCTGTTCAACTCCCTGTATGCGGGTGTTGCGTGGTCTTAGGATGGCCAATTGGCTCTCATCCTCAAAGCTGGTGACGGGGACAACCTCCGCCATGGTGCCGAGAGGCAACAGCACCGCGATCAATACAAACAACCGCCACATTATTACCAGTTTAGCCGTTGACGCCGCTGGCCGAGGTCAGTCCGCCTCGCCCGAGGGAGGCATCCGGCCCGAGGCGGGCGGCGCGTTTTCTTCATATCGGCGGCTCTCTCTCCGGCAGCGTGTTACACGGTGATCGTGCTAGCCTGAAAGTTGTTTTTGTCGAACAAATCGGGATGGGAGATCGTCTGAAAGACTGTGAAAGCTAACGCTTCCTTTGGTGAAGCTATCTCCGTGGCGCTGGCCTCCCTACGGTCGAGTAAACTGCGCAGTTTCTTGACGTTACTGGGAATCATCCTGTCAACCACGACGCTGATTTCCGTCATGAGCGTCATTCACGGGATGGACGTCTACATTGCCCGGAACGTCTCTGACATGGGCGTGGACGGCTTCCGCGTCGTGCGCATGGCTTTCCTGGGGAATTTCGACCCCAAACGCTACCTCGAACTGCTTCGCAAGAACCCTCACCTGAAGAAGGAGGAATTCGAGTTTCTCAGGGAGCACGTCACTCTCTCCCGGGAAGTCGGCATGCAGAACTCGAGGAACACCAACGTCTCCTACGGCAAGGAGCAATTGGAGGACGTCAGCCTGCGGGGTGCTTCGCCGAATTTCGCCGTGCTGACCAACCTGCGAACGGAATTAGGCCGCTTCATCTCGGATTCTGAAAACCGCAAACGCGCCCCGGTCGTATT
>JBBIND010000044.1:0-25273 GCA_037444075.1 Acidobacteriota bacterium
CCTGCAAGACGATCTTGATGGCGTTCGCCAACTGCTGAAGGATGACGCGCGTGGGCATTTCCAGGTCCGCCATGAGGACCATGGACTCGAGACGCGAAAAGGCGTCCCGGGGACTGTTGGCGTGGACCGTGCTCATGGAGCCCTCCACACCGGTGTTCATGGCCTGGAGCATGTCCAGCGCTTCCTGCCCGCGGCACTCGCCCACGATGATCCGGTCCGGCCGCATGCGCAGCGCGGTGCGCACCAGTTGCCGCTGGTTGATGCCGCCTTCCTTGTTCAGGTTCGGCGGGCGCGTTTCGAATTTCACCACGTGCCTCTGCTGAAGCTGCAGTTCCGCCGTGTCCTCGATGGTGATGATGCGCTCCTCTTCCGGGATGAAGCGCGACAACGCATTGAGCATCGTGGTCTTGCCGGAACCGGTTCCGCCGCTGATCAGAATCGTGGTCTTGCTCTGCACGCAGGCGGCCAGAAACTGCAGCATTCCCGGAATCAGTGTCCGGTTGGACAGCATTTCCTCGGAAGTGATGACGTGCCGCCCGAAGCGGCGGATGCTCAGCGTCGGCCCGTCCAGAGCCAGGGGCGGGATGATGGCGTTGACGCGCGAGCCGTCGCTCAACCGCGCGTCCACGATGGGCTGCGCTTCGTCAATGCGCCGGCCCACCTGCGAGACGATCTTCTCGATGATGTGCAGCAGGTGCCCGTTATCCTTGAAACGGACCGGCGTCAAGGCCAGCTTGCCGTGCCGCTCAATATAGACTTTCTCGTAGCCGTTCACCAGGATGTCGGAGATGCTTGGCTCCTTTAGCAGCGGTTCCAGAGGCCCCAGCCCGAGCACCTCATCGAGCACTTCCTCGACGATCTTGTTCTGCTCCGCCGTCGTCATCGGCACGCGCTCGTCTTCGAGCAACCGCTCCACCACGCGCCCGATTTCGCTGCGCACACGATCCTTGGGGACCGACGCAACACGATCCAGGTTGAGCACTCCAATGAGCTTCTTGTGGATCTCGGACTTCAGCTCGAAATAGCGGTTTACGGTCCGCGCTGCCAGAGGGCCGTTGCCGCCGCGCGGAACGGCTCGAAAATTGCTACCCACTCCGACTCCTTGCGATAATTGCCTTCGAGACGATTATAGCTCTCCTGAGGAGTAACCCTATGGACCGCCGGAAGTTCCTGCAGGGAGCTGCCTCCTTGTTGCCTGCGGGCGGGTGGGCGGCCCCGGCGCGCCCTCCTAACCTGTTGTTTATATTGGCAGATCAATGGCGCGCACAGACGCTGGTTTCCTCCGGCGACCCGGACCTGATCGCGCCGAACCTGGCCGCGGTAGCCAGACAGGGAGTGCATTTCGACCGGGCTTACGTGTCCAACCCGGTCTGCTCGCCCTCGCGCGCGTCCATCCTCACGGGGCGTTATCCACACGCCTGCGGTGTGACGCGCAACAACGTGCTGTTGCCGCTGGAAGAGCAGTGCGTTCCGGAACAACTGAGGCGGAACGGGTATTCCACCGGCTACATCGGCAAGTGGCACCTCGACGGCGAAGCCATCCCGGGCTTCGTTCCGCCCGGCCCGCGCCGCCGTGGTTTCGACTATTGGGCGGCCTTCAACAGGGGCCATAACTACTACAGTTCCACCTACTTCGGAGACTCCGAGCAACCCTTACAGAAGGGCGGTTTCGAGCCCGATTATCAGACCGACCTCGCCATTGATTTCATCGGCCGGCACAAAGACCGGCCCTTCTGCCTGTTCCTGTCCTGGGGTCCGCCTCATACTCCACGTAAACCGCCGCCCCGGCATCAAACGCGTTACGCCCCCGGGCAGTTCCGCCTCCGCGCCAACGTTCCGGCCGAGTACGCGGCGCAAGCGCGCCGAGGCATGGCAGGCTACTACGGGCTCTGCACGGCTCTCGATGACAACGTGGGGCGCCTGCTCGAGGCACTTCAGGAAACCGGAACTGCGGAGGATACACTGCTGGTGTTCACGGCGGACCACGGCGACATGCTCGGTTCGCACGGGCTCGAATACAAGGGCGTGCCGTTTGAGGAATCCACACGGGTGCCTTTGCTGATGCGGTATCCGCGCCGGATCGCCGCAGGACGGTCGAGCAACCTGCTCGTTTCCAACGTGGACCTGGCTCCTACGCTGCTCTCAATCTGCGGCGCGCCTCAGATGGAAGGTTCGCAGGGCCGGGACTTGTCTCAGCAGGTACTCACCGGACAGGGTGACCGGCCCGAGCTCATCTACACGTATGGGCGATTGGGATCAGCCGAAGAATGGCGCATGATCGTCCGCGGCTATGACAAACTGGTGGTCGACAAAGAGATGAAGCCAGTCCATCTGTACAATCTCAGTCAGGATCCCCACGAGATGCACAACCTGGCCGCTGATCCAGGCTACCGCAGGAAACGGGACGAGATGCACGCGGTCCTTTCGGACTGGAGACGCCGCATAGGGGACGGCATGGACCCATCGGGGCTAAGACGGCGTGACTGATTTCACTCTCAAGACAATAGGCGTGGTGCGCTCGCCGGTCCAGGCGCGCAAGGAGATGCCTTCACTCGGTACGCGGGCCGGAGTGGAGGTTTTCCCGCCCTACCGCGAGGGGCTCTACCGCATTGAGAAGAACTCTCACATCTGGGTCCTGGCCTGGATGTCGCACGCGGAACGGGACGTCCTTCAGGTGATCCCGCGCGGCATTACTGACCGCAACTGCGGGGCCCTGCACGGCGTATTCGCCGTGCGCTCGCCTGTACGGCCCAACCCGATCGGGCTCACGCTCACGCGCGTGCTCGACGTGCACGACGGCTTCATCGCCATGGAGCGTCTGGATTTCATTGAAGGCACGCCGGTTATCGACTTGAAACCCTACTTTGCGGCCCGCGACCTGGCTTTTGCGGCGCTCAATCAACCAATCGGCCGCCCGGCGAGCGAGGAGGCCCTGAGGGAGTCCTTGCTGGCTCAGGCCGTGAACTTCCACGGCGAGAACTGCGCCGACGTCCAACTGGCTGTCGAGATCTACGCCCGCTTCAGAATCGAAGCCCTCGGCCTGGTGGAGCCGGCAGACCTGGTGGTGACCGCTCCGGCTGAACGCCCCCACATGGTGGACGCCCTCATGGGCATGACGCGTACCTGCCTCGGCCGCGGAAGTTTGCGGCTGACCTCTTCTCCATTGGTCGGCTTTCGCCACTCCGGCGGAGAAGTCCTGTGGGACCTCGAGGCCGGTGGCTTCCGCACGGACGGCTAGACCGGACTCTAAAGCCGCAACTGTGCGTCCAGGCGTTCGCCCGAGCGCATCATCTCCTGCCACGTGACGGTCTTCTGCTGGTAGGCGGCCATGCGGCCCAGGACCGATACCAGGTTGCTTTCAACGCTCGGTTCGACGTTGTTCAGGTACTTGCCGGTCCTGAGGCTCTCGACGAAGGCCTGCACGTTCTTCACCGCGCCTTCACGGAAAGTCGGGTCCTTCTCGGCGCCTTCCCAGGGACGGTCGCCAGTGATCCTCACCGCCCCGGCGTAATGCGAATCCAACGTGCCTTCGCTGCCGTAGATGCGGATGCACAGGTCGTTGTATCCCCGGGTGAATTGCGCTGAACTGAAATCCACTTTGACGCCTTCCGGATGCCAGTACTGCACCAGGAAATGGTCCCAGCAGTCCCCCACGTCCACGCGCGCCTTGCGGCCTCCCGTGCCGAATGCCTGCTCCGGGCGCGACCGCAGATACCAACTGGCCGTATCGAGGACATGGATGTTCTGCTCCACAATGATGTCGCCCGAAAGCGCCTTGTCAAAGACCCAATTCCGCAGACGGTTCTGCTCTTCGGACAAACCCGCCACGGTTTGCGGGCGTATCCGCCCGGTGTGGTAATAGACGTGACCCAGCACAGGGAACCCGATGGCTCCGGAGTGGACGCGCCTGGCTGCTTCCTGAAAAACCGGTTGCGAACGCGTCTGAAAGTCCACCAGGAAGCTCAGCTTGCCGGCTGCCCGGCGCCCGCTGGCAGCGATGCTTTCGCAACCCCAGACGTCGACGGCGACCGGCTTGGCCAGGAAGACGTGCTTGCCCGCTGAGACGGCGGCTTCCACCTGCTCGGGGTGGAAGTAGGGCGGGCTCATGATGGCCACGGCATCCAACCGCGAGGCTATCAGCTTCTGGTAGCCATCGAGACCACCGTATAGGCGCGGAGTCTGCAGCGACAACTTCTTGACCGTGTTGGCCATTCGGTCCTCGAACGGATCCGCCAGGGCCACCAGGCGCGCGCCGCCGTATTCCTGGAAGAAGTCCCCGATAAAAATCCCTCTTCCTCCGCAGCCAATTATGCCGGCCTCGATGGCTGAATTCGCTTGCGTACCAAACGCGGTCCTAGATTTGACCAACAGCAGACCGCCGGCGCCCCTGAGAAAGGTCCTGCGGTCCTTTTGTGTTTTTAAGTCAATCGACACGGCGTGCCTCCTTTGCGTGTTTGTCGTCCAGCCTGCTTCCATAAATGAACAATAATTAACACAAAAAGTTTGCCTCTCCTGGCATGTCAATTACCCTTCCAATAGTAGAGATCCTGTGATAGTACATCTTACATAAGCCCGTGGCGACCATAAGTTCTGCAAAGAGAGAAAGACAGACCCCAGGGACTCTGGCTGACAAAGCCTACGCTGAGATTCTCCGCATGCTCATCAGCGGGGTGTTGAAGCCTGGGGAAGCCTTGTCGCGCCGGGGGTTGGCCGGACAACTGGGAATGAGTGCTTTGCCCGTGGCGGAGGCGCTGCAAAGGCTGGAAGCCGAGGAGTTGGTGGAAAGCCGTTCCCGCGTAGGAACCCGCGTGAGGACCGCTCGACAGGAAGAGATGCTCGGTTACTACGAGGTGCGCGAAGCCCTGGAAGTGCACTGCGCGCGTTTGGCTGCCAAGCGCGCCGGGATGCCGGCTCCTGAAGAGTTTCGACTCCAGGCCAAGAGCGTCGATGAGTCGTATGCCTCGAGTCCTGATCCTGACGACCCCTCCTTCAACCCGAAGGAGCACCGGTTCCAGGCGCATCAACAACACTTGTCGCTCCACCTGGCCCTTGCTCGGGAGACGGGTTGCAGGGAATTGGTGGAGGCTCTGCGGAGAGCGTTTCTGCTGACGCGCGAATGGCTCAGCGACGTCATCCAGGACGGACCTGGACATCCCCCTCGTTACCACCAGGATTTAGTGGAGGCCATCTTTTCCGGTGACCCCGACACCGCGGAACGTGCCGTGCGTGGCCACGTTGGGCTGGGCCGCAGGGAGGTTGAGGAGAGGCTCCGCACCGTGCTCGCGGGAGTGACTGAGCAGGTACGGGACGGACATCAGGTCTGGAAAAGGAACGCCAGCCGGACCGTTTTGAAGTCGGGCTAGCCGGTTTCCCGGCGGAAGCCCTGCAAACGAGGCGCAGCCACGTCCTTTTCCCAGGCGGCCAGCATCGATTTCAACCGCGCTGCCTCCGCGGGTGAACCAGTGACCAGGTTGTTCTTTTCCGCCTCGTCTTGCGCCAGATTGTGCAGCGCCTCAGTTTCACCATCCTGAACGTACTTGAGCGAACCATCCAGCACCGCCTTCCGCACGGCCTGCCCGCGCTTATAACGCCAGTACAGAGCCCGCGACGGAGGTTCCGCCTTGCCGCTCAGCCAGGGCAGCATGTTGATGCCGTCCAGGCGCCGTCCGGACGGCTGGCGCAGCCCGGCTGCGGAAAGGAAGGTGGGCAGCAGATCCATGGTGATCGCCACTTGGGAATTCACCACTTCCTGAGCAAGCAGCCGCGGCCACCGCATCAGAAGCGGCACGCGTATTCCGCCTTCCCAGGTGGTTCCCTTCGTGCCCCGCAAGCCGGCGTTTCTGCTGAGCTGCGTGCCGCCGTTGTCGCTGAGGAAGCACACCAGCGTGTTGTCGGCTGCGCCCATGCGGTCCAACTGCTCCAGGATGGCTCCCACGCCATCGTCCATCCGTTGGACCATGCGTCCGTAGGTAGCCCGGTCGCCTTTTTCCCAATTGGCTTCGGTAACGGACTTCGCGCTGTCAGCGGGTCCCTGTATTGGCGTGTGCGGCGCCGTATAGGACACATACAGCAGGAAGGGTTTCCGGGAACGCCCGCGCAGCCACCCGAGGGCATGCTCGGTGATCAGGTCCGTCAGGTACCCCTCGCGGCGCACCGGCGCCCGATTGTGGTACAGAACCGGATTGCCTCCCAATTCGCGGTGTGTGAAGTAGTCCGCGTTCCCGCCCAGAATCCCGAAGAACTCATCGAAGCCATGGCGGTAAGGGAGGAACTTGTCCAGGTAGCCCAGGTGCCACTTGCCTGAAAGCGCCGTCTCATACCCCCCGCGCTTGAGCAATTGCGCCAGCGTCGGCTCGGATGCCGGCAGACCCAGTTCGCCGCGCTGCTGAAGCCACACGGCTTCATCGTAGCGGCCAACGTTGCCGACTCCGATGGCGCACTCCAAGCCGCCTACGCGCTGCTGGTAGCGGCCCGTGAGCAATGCCGTGCGCGTAGGCGTACACTCCGGTGCGTTGGCGTAGAAGCGCGTGAAGCGCACGCCGCGTCTGCCAATGGAGTCGATGTGAGGTGTGCGGATGTCCGGGCAACCATAGGAGGAGAGGTCGCCGTATCCCATATCGTCGGCGAGCACGAGGACGATGTTCGGCGGCGCCGAAGCGCGCGTCTGCGCTTTCCCCAATGCCGCTACTGACAGCAGGCAGCCACCTTGCCTCAGAAACTCTCTCCGATTCCACCTTGCTCGGGATGCCGGTAACATAAATCCTCCAGATTGTTGCGGCAGAGTGCGCCTGTCAGCTTAGCAGATTTGATATACTTTGCTTTTATGTTCAGCCCGTCTCACGCCCGGCATCATCACCACCATTGCCGGCGGCATGCCATGTCGCGACGGGCCGGCTTCTGAGCCATATTCCACTTTAGAAGGAACGCCCGCCGCGATCATGGCGGGCTTTTTTTATTGGAGAGCCGATGGATCTTGACTTCGACAAAATGGGCGGCTTGATCCCCGCCATCGCGCAGGACTGTGCCACCGGACGGGTGCTGATGACCGGCTTCATGAACGAAGAGGCATTCCGGAAGACGGTGGAAACCGGCTTCACCACGTTCTACAGCCGTTCCCGGAACAAGCTGTGGACCAAGGGAGAGAGCTCCGGTCATCGCCTGGTAGTCAAGGAGATCTCCACGGACTGCGACCGCGATGCCGTGCTCCTGCTCGTGGAGCCTCACGGTCCGGGCGTTTGCCATGAAGGGTACCGCAGTTGTTTCTTCCGCAGCCTCCGCGACGGACGCTGGGTGGAGAACGAAGAACGCGCCTACGATCCCGAAAAAGTGTATGGAGGCCAGCCGTGAAACTGAAACTCGGCATTCCGAAGGGCAGTCTGGAAAATGCCACCGTCGATTTGTTCCGCCGCGCAGGTTTCAACATTACCACCAGCAGCCGCTCTTATTTTCCGGCCATCGACGACACGGAAATCGAGTGCATGCTCATCCGCGCGCAGGAAATGGCCCGCTACGTGGAAGACGGAGTGCTCGACGCCGGTCTCACCGGGCGCGACTGGGTGGAGGAGAACGAAGCCCAGGTCGTCACCGTGGCGGACCTGATTTACGCCAAGCAGAGCTTCGGCAAAGTGCGCTGGGTGCTGGCGGTGCCCGACGCTTCTGCCTTTCATTCCGTGAAAGATCTGGAGGGCAAGATCATCGCCACGGAGCTGGTCCGGGCTACAAACCGTTATCTGGCTTCACACGGGGTGAAGGCCAAGGTCGAATTCAGTTGGGGAGCCACGGAGGTGAAACCGCCGGTACTGGCTGATGCCATCGTGGAGGTAACCGAGACCGGCTCCTCCTTGCGCGCCAACAGGCTCCGCATCATCGACACTGTCATCGAGTCGAACACGCAACTGGTCGCCAACGTCGAGTCCTGGAAGGACGAATGGAAACGCAAGAAGCTCGAGGACATACGGATGCTCCTCGAAGGCGCCATCAGCGCTCTCGGCAAGGTGGGCCTGATGCTGAACGTCCGTAAAGAAGAACTGGAGCAGGTGCTCTCGGTCCTGCCGGCGCTGAAGAAGCCCACCATCAGTCACTTGAGCGATGACGAGTGGCTGGCTGTCAATACGGTGCTGGACGAAAGCACGGTCCGCGTCATCATTCCGCGTCTCAAGCAGGCGGGGGCTCAGGGCATCGTCGAGTACCCTCTGAACAAGATAGTGATGTAGCCATGATCCGCATAGTGGATTCCAGCCAGGTGGGGCGGCTTTTGTCGAGGCGCGCGGCGCAAATGAGCAAGGCCGAGCAGGTGGTGCGCCCAATCCTAGAGTCCGTCCGCAAACGTGGAGACAAGGCGCTGCTTGAGTTGGAGCACCGTTTCACGGGAACTGCTCTGGGCAGCGTAGCCGTGTCCGAGGCGGAGTTGAGAACCGCCGCCGCGCGGCTATCTCCAGAGTTCAGAGCAGCCGTGCGCGAAGCCTCGCGCAACATCCGGGCCTTTGCCCGCGTGCAATTGCCGTCGCGCCGCCGCCGCACTCTGGCGCCGGGTCTCTCGGCGGGGCTGGAAATCAGACCGCTCGACGTGGTGGCGGCCTACATCCCCGGCGGACGCTACCCGCTGCCTTCAACGTTGATGATGACCGTGATTCCGGCTCAGGTGGCCGGGGTCCCGACGGTTTGCGCGGCTTCGCCTTGCCCGGGCGACGTTGTTCTCGGCACCGCGGGGCTTCTCAAGGTATCGCGCTGTTTTCGGATGGGGGGCGCTCAGGCGATTGCCGCCTTTGCCTACGGCACGCGTACCGTGCCCAAGGCGGACCGCATCGTGGGCCCCGGCAATATCTACGTCGCGGCCGCCAAAAAACTGCTCGCCGGCGAGGTGGGTATTGACTTCGTGGCCGGTCCCACGGAGATTCTCATCATTGCCGCCGACGGGAACCCGGGCTGGCTCGCCGCGGACATGCTGGCCCAAGCCGAGCACGACGTGGATGCCTCGGCCATCCTGCTCACCACGTCCCGGTCTCTGGCGGATGCCGTGGCCGTGGAGATTGAGCGGCAGCTTGAAACGTTGCCCACCGCGAACGTCGCCCGGCGCGCCATTCTGGGCAACAGCGCCATCATTCTGGTGCCTTCGCTCGAGGAGGCCATGGAACTATCCAACCGCTTCGCTCCGGAGCATCTCAGCATTCCGGACCAGGCGCTCCTGCCTCTGGTGCGCCACGCCGGCAGCGTCTTTGTAGGGCCGTTCAGCACGGAAGCGGCCGGAGATTATGCCGCCGGGCCGAACCACGTGCTCCCCACCGCCGGCGCCGCGCGGCTCCGCGGCGGGCTCTCGGCGGCCGATTTCGTCAAGGTCATTTCCGTGCAGCGTCTCAGCCTGCCCGCGCTGAAGCGGCTGGGCCCCGCCATCACCACGCTGGCCCGGGCTGAGGGACTTGAGGCCCACGCTCGTTCCGTGGAGGTGCGCACGCGTGCCTGAGCCTCCCCGCCCTCGCCGCGCCGTGCTGGACATGGCGCCTTACTCTCCGCCTACGTCGGGGCGCGCCGGCAAACTGCGGCTGGACTTCAACGAGAACACCGTCGGTGCTTCGCCCGCCGTGGCGGCCTTTCTCCGCGAACGGCTCGAATCCGACGGCCTGGCCGTTTATCCGGAGTACGGCAGCGCGCGGGAAGCGCTGGCCCGCTACTTTGGCGTGGATGAAAGCCAGCTGCTGCTCGCCAACGGAACCGACGAGGCGATTCAGGTGCTGGTCAACGCCTACGTGGATGCCGGCGGCGACGTCCTGCTGTTGCGGCCCACTTACGCCATGTACCGCTTCTACGCGGAAGTCGCCGGAGCCTCCATCCGTGAAATCGACTACCGGCCCGAGGACCTCGGCGTTCCTCTGGAGGAGATTCTCGACGCGCTACGGCCTGACACGCGGGCTGTGTTTCTGGCCAATCCCAACAATCCAACCGGCACGGGCATAGGGCTGGAGGGCATCACCGCCATCCTGGAAAAGGCCACGGGCGCGGCCGTGCTCGTTGACGAAGCCTACTTCGAATTTGCCGGCGTCACCGCGCTGGGACTACTGGAACGGTATCCGAACCTGTTCGTCAGCCGTACTTTTTCCAAAGTCTTCGGTCTGGCAGGTTTGCGGTTGGGGTGCCTGTTCTCCGTTGCTCAGAACATCTCGATTGTCAGGAAAGCTCAATCGCCGTACAGCGTCAACGCCATCGCCGCGCTCGCTGCGGAGGCTGCCGTACGCGACACGGCGTACGTTGAAGCGTATGTTCAGGAGGTGCTGGCCTCCAGGCAGTTGCTCTGCGAGGAGTTCGACCGGCTCGGCATCAGCTACTTCCCCAGCCAGGCCAACTTCGTGCTCTTCCGCGCGGGTGACCGCGCCATCGAAGTCCGCGACCGGTTGCGCGAAGCCGGGGTGCTCGTGCGGGACCGCAGCTACGAGTTGCCCGGCTGCGTCCGTGTCACCGCCGGCACGCGGCAGCAGGTGAGGCGCTTCCTCGAAGTCTTCCAGGAGGTCTGGACATGCCCGGCAAAATGATCGTCTTCGACATGGATGGTGTGCTGGTGGATGTCACCGGATCCTACCGCGAAGCGATCATCCGCACCGTCGAGCATTTCACCGGCCGCCAGGTGGAACGCGCGCTCGTGCAGGATTATAAAAACCGGGGTGGCTGGAACAACGATTGGGCCCTTTCTCAAAAGATCTCCGCGGACCTCGGCTTCCCCGTGGACTACGACACCGTGGTGGCTTACTTCCAGAGCATCTTTCTCGGTGACGGGTCCGGCGGCCTGATTGAGCGCGAAAAGTGGATCGCCCGCCCGGGTGTGTTGGAACGTCTGGCGGAGCGTCACAGGCTGGCCGTCTTCACGGGCCGGCCCCGCGATGAGGCCGCCATCACGCTGCGCCGCTTCGCCTCCGGCTTGGTCTTTGATCCCGTCGTGGGTGATGAGGATGTAGAGCGCGCCAAGCCCGCCCCCGACGGGTTGCTGAAGATCGCCTCGCTGCACCCCGGCGTCGAGCTCTGCTATGTCGGCGACACGGTGGACGACGCACGCAGCGCGAGAGCGGCGGGAGTGCCGTTCATCGGCATCGCCGCGGCCGGCAAGCCCCGGCGCGAGGAACTGGTCCGGCTCTTGGAGCAGGAGCAGGCCAAGGCTGTGCTGGAGGACATCAACGGTTTGGAGGCCGTGCTCGCATGATGAGAAGCGCTAGCCTGGAGCGGAACACCAAGGAAACACGCATTCGCGGCGTTCTCAAGATCGGCGGGCGCGGACGCTACGACATCTCCACGGGCATCCGCTTCCTGGACCACATGCTCGAGCTGTTCTCCCGCCACGGAGGCTTTGACCTGACGCTCCACGCCGAGGGTGATCTCGACGTCGATCAGCACCACACGGTGGAGGACGTCGGCATCGTGCTCGGCGAACTCTTCAAGCAGGCGCTCGGTGACCGCCGCGGCATCAATCGCGCCGGCTACTTCGTCATGCCCATGGACGAGACGCTGGCCGTCGTCGCGGTGGATTTGGGAGGGCGTCCCGCGCTGGTCTACCGGGACCTGGTGCGCGTCAGGCACGTGGGCGACCTGCAAGCGGAATTGCTCGAGGATTTCTTCGGCGGATTCACCGCGCACGCCGGCGCCAACCTGCACGTGCGCGTGCTTTATGGCCGCTCCAATCATCACAAGGTGGAGGCTGTGTTCAAGTGCTTCGCACGCGCCATGAAGTTCGCCACCTCGCGGGATTCGAGCCTGCGCGGTCAACTCCCTTCCACCAAGGGCCTGCTATGATCGCCATCCTCGATTACGGCGCCGGCAACCTGCAATCAGTCCAGAACGCATTGCATGACATTGGGGCGCCTTTCCAACTGGTTGACGAGCCGGAGGCTCTGGCCGAGGCAGGCAAGATCATTCTGCCGGGCGTCGGCCATTTTGGCCAGATGATCCGGTCTTTGGACGCCATGCGCGTCCGGTCCGTCCTGCTGGAGCGTCTCCGGGCGGGCGTGCCGTTTCTCGGCATTTGCCTCGGACTGCACGCGCTGTTTCAGTCGAGCGAGGAAGCTCCGGACGCCCCCGGGTTGGGCCTGTTCCAGGGCAGCGTCCGCCGCTTTGAGGCGTCCGCGCGCGTTCCCCACATGGGTTGGAACCGGCTGGAATACGTGCGCCCGTCACGCCTGCTGCGAGGCGTCGAGCCGCCGCCCTACGTCTATTTCGCCCACAGCTACTACGTGCCCAAGGTCCCGGCTGCGGCGGCTGTGTGTGATTACACGGTCCGCTACACGGCGCTGCTCGAGCAAGATAACGTGTTCGGCGCGCAGTTCCATCCGGAGAAATCCGGAAACGTGGGCTTGGACATCGTACGGAATTTTGTGGAGCTCTGAAGATGCTGGCGAAACGCATCATCCCTTGCCTCGACGTCACCGCCGGGAGAGTGGTTAAAGGCGTCAACTTCGTCAACTTGCGGGACGCCGGGGACCCCATCGAACTGGCGGAACGTTACAACGCGCAGTGCGCCGATGAGCTGGTGTTCCTCGACATCACCGCCTCGAGCGATCAGCGCGACATCATGGTGGACGTGGTCTTCCGCACCGCGCGCAAAGTCTTCATCCCCTTGACCGTGGGCGGCGGCATCCGCTCCGCCTCGGACGCACGCCGAATTCTCAAGGCGGGCGCGGACAAGGTAAGCGTCAACACGGCTGCCGTCCACCGCCCCGAACTGATTACCGAGTTGAGCAGCGAGTTCGGTTCGCAAGCCACCGTGCTGGCGATTGACGCCCGCCGCCGCGCGCCCGGCGAATGGACTGTCTATACCCGCGGCGGACGCGTGGATGAGGGTCTGGATGCCGTCGCCTGGGCCAGCCGCGGCGAAGAGTTTGGAGCGGGTGAGATCCTGCTCACGTCCATGGACACCGATGGCGTGCAGACAGGCTTTGATTGTGAACTGACCCGCGCCGTTTCCCGAGCCACGCGCATTCCCGTCATCGCTTCCGGAGGCGCCGGCAAACCGGAGGATTTTCTGAGTGTCCTCACCGACGGGGAGGCGGATGCGGCTTTGGCCGCCTCGATCTTCCACTACGGCACGTACACGGTGGACGATTTGAAAGAGTACCTGGACCGGCACGGCGTTCCAGTCAGGAGGCTGTATTGATCTTCCCCTGCATCGACCTCATGGGCGGCAAGGTCGTCCAACTTGTTCAAGGGCGCGAGAAAGCGCTGGAGGCTGACTCGCCGGAGGAGATGCTGCGCCGCTTTTCTGCCTTTCCCGAAATCCAGGTGATTGATCTGGATGCGGCCATCGGGCTCGGCTCGAATGACGGGCTGGTGGAGTGGCTGGCCGCGCGCGCGGCCTGCCGCGTCGGAGGCGGCGTGCGGTCTCCCGAGCGTGCCGCGCAACTCGTCGCGCAGGGGGCGCGCAAGGTGATCGTCGGCACTTCCGCTTTCACGAGCGATGGCATCAACGAGACGCTGTTGCGCTCGCTTGCCGACGCCGTCGGGCGGGAGACGCTGATCGTCGCGCTCGACTCCAAAGACGGCTGCGTCGTTGTGAAGGGCTGGCGAGAATCCCTGCGTATCAGCGCGGTGGAAGTGATCACGCAACTGGAGCCTTACTGTGGCGGATTCCTGTGTACGTACGTGGACAAGGAAGGGATGCTCCAGGGCACGAACCTGGACTGGTTCCGCAGCCTGCGCGCCGCCACCGCTCACGAGATAACGGCCGCCGGCGGCATCACCACCGTCGAGGAGATACGCGCACTCGCCCAACTCAATGTCCACGCCGCCTTGGGCATGGCCATCTACACGGGGCGGCTTGACCTTGATGAGTTGGCGGCTCTGAACGTCTAGCAGGTTGCTGAGATAGGCGTTGGCAAGCTGAAGCTCGCTCTACGTGGGCGCGCAAGTGGTTGTTTTGCCATGTAGCATAAGCTTCAGCTTGTGCGCCCCGGATCCACCGCTGAGCAAGCTGAAGCTCGCTCTACGTGGGCGCGCAAGTCATTGGTTTGCCATGTAGCATATGCTTCAGCTTGGGCGCCCCGGACCCCCAAGAAGGCTTCTTCAGGAGCCTGCCAGGCTGGACGATGCTTCGCCGGGCGCCGCGTTGCCTGAACCTCGTGATTGGAGTCTGAATCCGGCTCTCGCCATCGGATAACGCCCGCTCCAGGAGCTTGCTGAGGGAGAGATGAGAGACGCAGCGGCGCGCAGCCGGAACAGACGAGGTTCAGAGCGTGACTGAAGCCTCTACGGGCAGCAACTCGCGGAGGTCGGAAATCCAGTAGTCGGGTTCCCAGCGGGCCAGGTCATCGCGGCTTCCGTAGCCATAGAGGACTGCGCAGGTCTTGACCCCCGCCCTTCGGCCGGCTTCCATGTCCGCCGCCGAGTCGCCCACGAACAGGCACTCCTCAGGACTTCCGCCCAACGCTTCCAGCGATCTTCTCAGCACGTCGGGCGCCGGCTTGCTGGGAAAACCGTCGGTGCCCTGAACATGGTGGAAGTGCGGCAACAGACCGAACTGCTCCAGAATCGCGCGAGTGGTCGGCGTGCTCTTGGTGGTGGCTGTGCTCTTGAGTCCGCTTAAGCCAGCCAACGCTTCGCTCACTCCAGGGTAAACGCTCGTCAGTTGGTGACCTCTGCCGAGGTAGATCTCGCGATACTGCCGCAGCATCTCCTCAAATTCTTCCTGCGTATGGCTGGGCAGAAGATCGCGGAACAGCTCGAACAAGTGATAGCCGATGTAACTGCGCAGCGTTTCCTGGGAAAAGCCCGCCAGGGGTGTGCGGCCGAGCACTTCGGAGACCGCAGCGCAGATGTCGCTGGCGGAGTCCAGCAGAGTTCCGTCCACGTCGAACAGATAATAGCGGAATGGGGGAATCACGCGGGTTGTGGATGCTCCCCCTCGACCAGCGGCCGGTGTTTGCCGCCCTCCGGTCGAACTACTTCCTGCTCCGTGCCGCCGGTTTTGTTTCTGGAACGCGGTTCCGGCAGCGGCTCGCCTTCAATCAACCGCGTCACTTCGGCCCCATCCAGCACTTCGCGCTCGAGCAGCGCTTCGGCGATGCGCACCAGCGCGTCAGACCGCTCCTCAAGGATCTTGCGGGCGCGGTTGTAAGCCTGTTCGACGATCGAGCGCACCTGTTCGTCGATCTTGATGGCGGTGGCTTCGCTGTAGTCCCGGTGCTGGGCAATCTCTCTGCCCAGGAAGATCTGTTCTTCCTTCTTGCCGAAACTGAGCGGACCCAGGTCGCTCATGCCCCACTCGCAGACCATCTTCCGGGCCAGGTCCGTAGCCCGTTCGATGTCGTTCCCCGCACCCGTGGTGATATGGTGCATGAACTTTTCCTCGGCTACGCGTCCGCCCATCAGGATGGTGAGCTGAGCCATGAGGAAGTCCTTCTTGTAGGAGTGCTTGTCGTCGAGCGGCAGCTGCATGGTCAAGCCGAGCGCCATGCCGCGAGGAATGATGGTCACCTTGTGCAGCGGGTCTGCTCCCGGCGTCACCGCCGCCACCAGCGCGTGGCCGGCCTCGTGAAAAGCCGTGTTCTTCTTCTCTTCCTCGCTGATGATCATAGACTTGCGCTCCGCGCCCATCAGCACCTTGTCCTTGGCCAGCTCGAAGTCGTACATCGTGACGACTTTGCGGTTCTGCCGCGCCGCGACCAACGCCGCTTCGTTGACCAGGTTGGCCAAATCGGCTCCGGCGAATCCCGGCGTTCCGCGCGCCAGCACGGACAAATCGACGTCGTCGGCGAGCGGCGTCTTCTTCGAATGAACCTTGAGAATCAGCTCGCGGCCTTTCACGTCCGGCGTGGGGACCACCACCCGGCGGTCAAAGCGGCCAGGCCGCAATAGCGCCGGGTCCAGCACGTCCGGCCGGTTGGTGGCGGCTACCAGGATGACGCCTTCGTTGGATTCGAAGCCGTCCATCTCGACCAGCAGTTGATTGAGCGTCTGTTCGCGCTCGTCATGCCCGCCGCCCAAGCCGGCGCCGCGGTGCCGCCCCACGGCGTCGATTTCGTCGATGAAGATAATGCAGGGAGCGTTCTTTTTGCCCTGTTCGAACAGGTCGCGCACCCGGCTCGCGCCCACGCCCACGAACATCTCCACGAAGTCGGAACCGGAGATGGAAAAGAACGGGACGTTGGCTTCGCCGGCAATCGCTCTGGCCAGCAGCGTCTTTCCCGTGCCCGGCGGCCCAATGAGGAGCACGCCTTTCGGAATGCGCCCGCCGAGTTTCTGAAACTTCTGAGGCTCCCGCAGGAACTCGATAATCTCCTGAAGTTCGTCTTTGGCCTCTTCGACTCCTGCCACGTCCTTGAAGGTGACTTTCCGTTGCTGCGAGGAATGCAGCCGGGCGCGGCTCTTGCCGAAACTGAGCGCCTTGTTGCCGCCGCTTTGCATCTGCCGCATCATGAAGATCCAGAAAGCGAGCAGCAGCAGGAAGGGAACGGCATTGATGAGCAGCGTGACCCAGTTGCTGGTGCCGGATTCCTTGATCTCTACGTTGACGTTCTTGTCCCGGAGCAGTTTGTAGATATCGGGGTAGTTGATCGGGATCACCGTGCGCAGGTTGGCGTTGTCCTCCCGGAGCGTCCCGCGAACCCCATTGCCGCTGATCGTCACCGACTTGACGCGGCCGGCTTCGACCTCGCTCAGGAATTGGGTGAACGACATCTGCTGTTCAGCGCCTGTCCTGCCGGAACGCACCACGGTCCACAACAGGACGACGACGCAGATGAGTATCACCCAAAAGACTGCGGTTCTTATATTTGAGTTCATGCCAACTCCCCGCCGGCAAACCAACGTACGGTCACACTAATCCTCTATTGTTAAGACGCCGAAAAGACCCGTTTTGATTCATTGAGCAGCCAGTTGGTTTAGATTTCTCTAATCCGCAGAATCTCCGGCGTCGTATCGGCAGCCGCGTACCCGTCCGCCGCACCGAATCGCCCCATCCAGACGATGTGCCCTTTGCTGACGATCACCGGCCAGCCCGGCCTATCCCAGGCCGGAACGCGCTTTCTCTGCAACCAATCCTTTATTTTCCTAAAGGTGGAGCGCCCGGCGGGACGGAACTGATCTCCTGCCCGCCAGTTTCTTAGGGTGAGCGGCTCGGTTAGCGCCGCCCAATCCAAGTCATGAATCCTGTTCGTATTATAGCCGGAAGCTCCCCCCGGCTCCGAGCCCGGATCTTCTGCCCGCACAAGACGCTCGAGCCGAATCTCGGTGCCGAGCCAGGGAATACACCGGCTGCCCGGCGCCTCCAGCCGGAACTGATACTCTACGGAGCCTTCCTCGGCCTCCGGTGGAGTGGCGAGGCGGACCCAGCCCATGCTCCGCTCAATCCGGATTCCGGGGATAGACAGCTTCCCGCTCCCGCCAGGCAGGCGCAATAGCTTCAGCATCTCCTCGATGTGCTTGAAATCGACCCGGAGCAGGTCTCCCTTGGCGAGCTGCACTGCCCGCCGTGCCAGCCGCCTCGCCTCGGCGAGCGAAAGTTGCTGCCACTCGGCTGCTTGCGTCAGTACACCCTCCGCTCCAACGCGCAGCCGCTCCGCGGCCAGACGGTCAGTCACCTGCTCCCAGTGCTGTTCCTCGGCCTGCGATGCGGCCGCAAGGTTGGCCAGCGTTTCTACAATGGCCGGGTTCCACTTCCGCAGTTCCGGCAACAGTTGGTGGCGGATGCGGTTGCGGCTGAAACGCAGATCCCGGTTGCTGCTGTCCTCCCTCCAGGCGAGTCCCCGGCTCCTCAGCCACGCGAGCACGTCACCGCGGCCGACGCCGAGCAACGGCCTGACGATTCCCTCCCTGGTTACAGGCCAGATGCCCGCCAGCCCGGTGGCGCCGGAACCCCGCATCAGCCTGAAGAGCACGGTTTCCGCCTGGTCGGAGCGGGTGTGTCCCACCGCCACTCTGTCCAACGCTCCCGATGAGAGGTGCCTGGTGTAGAAGGTTTGACGCGCCCGCCTTCCGGCCTGCTCCAGGTTCTCGCCGCTGTCCTGAGCCTGCTGCCTGACGTCGACGCGGGACAGAATGAGCGGCAGATCCATCCGCGCGGCCAACCCACTCACGAATTCAGCGTCTTGGGAGGATTCTGCGGCCCTCAGCCCGTGGTCCAGGTGCAGTACGGTGAGTTGCAGCGCCCAGCGCGGAGCAAGCTCCATCAGCAGGTGCAATAGCGCCACCGAATCCGAGCCTCCGCTGACTGCCACGCCAACTCGTTGGCCTGGAGTAAACATGTTATAAAAAGAGATGAACTCGGTGACACGTTCGGTCAAAGCCGCACCTGTTACCTCTATTGTAAATCCCGGTGTTGAAGGAGTTTGCGGCCCCCTTCACCACGCGGCAGAGCCACTCGGAACCATGGCCGGCAAGCAGGCGGGCCCGCTCGTTTGGCCTGAGACCACCGGATACAACCGAACATGAGTATGCTTTACAGCGCGGGCTCAGCTACCGCCTCCTTTTCCGACGATGATCTGAAACAGAGGTTTTTCGCTTCTTTGGGGGAGCTTGGAAGCAGGAAGAAGGTCCTGGTTATCCCGCCCGACTACACCCGCGCGCATTCCCGCGCCGGTGACCTGACGCGCTATGCCTGGGAACACTACGGTGACCGGCTGACCGACATTCTCCCCGCTCTTGGCACTCACTACCCCATGACCGCGGAGGAAATCGCCGCCATGTTCGGCGACGTTCCGCAGTCGCTTTTCCGCGTTCATGACTGGCGCCAGGGTATCGTAACCCTGGGCGAAGTACCTGCTGATTACGTCCGCCAGCAGTCTGAGGGCGCGGTGGATTTCGCCTGGCCTGCGCAGGTCGGCAAGTTGCTCGTGGAAGGCGGTTTTGACCTGATTCTCTCCATTGGCCAAGTGGTGCCCCACGAGGTCATCGGCATGGCCAGCTACAACAAGAACATTTTCGTGGGCACAGGGGGAGCCGAGGGCATCAGCAAGAGCCATTTTCTGGGCGCCGCCTACGGGATGGAGCGCATCATGGGCCGCGCCGATACGCCCGTGCGCCGGGTTCTCGAATATGCCTCCCGGCGCTTCGCCGCGCATCTGCCTGTCGTGTATGTGCACACCGTGGTGGGGCGCGAGGCCTCCGGCAAGCTGGCGGTACGTGGCCTGTTCGTCGGCGACGGCTGGGAGTGCTTCGAGGCTGCCGCCAAGCTCAGTCTGGAAGTGAACTTTCAGATGCTGGACCGGGAAATCCGCAAGGCCGTGGTTTATCTCGACCCTCACGAATTCAAAAGCACCTGGCTCGGCAACAAGGCGGTGTACCGGACGCGCATGGCTCTCGCCGACGGCGCGGAACTGATCGTCCTGGCTCCGGGCGTCAAGGAATTTGGCGAGGATCCAACCATCGACAAGCTCATTCGCAGGCATGGCTATGTGGGCACCCCGGCGGTGCTCGACGCCGTGCAGCGGGACCCTGAACTCTCCGCCAATCTGAGCGCAGCGGCTCATCTCATCCACGGCTCCTCGGAAGGGCGGTTCCGGATTACCTACTGTCCGGGCAAGCTGACACGCGAAGAAATCGAAGGCGTGAATTTCCGCTATGCCGACCTGGATCAGTTCAGCAAGCGTTATGATCCTGCCCGGCTGGCAGACGGCTTCAATACGGTGGACGGCGAGGAGATCTTCTTTATCTCCAACCCGGCTCTGGGCCTCTGGGCTCACGAGGACCGGTTTCACTCATAACGGGCGACTTTTACGATATCCATCCGCAAAGGAACGACACTATCATGCAACCTAAAGGCGACATCGCACTGATTGGTCTGGCCGTCATGGGCCAGAACCTCATTCTGAATATGAACGACCACGGTTTCACAGTGGTCGCCTATAACCGCACCACCTCCAAGGTGGACGAGTTCCTCCAGAACGCCGCGAAAGGCCGCGACACGATTCTTGGAGCCCGGTCCATCGAGGAAATGATCAGCCTGCTGAAGAGGCCGCGCAAGGTGATGCTCATGGTCAAAGCCGGCAAGGCAGTCGATGAGTTCATCGAATTGCTGCTGCCTCACCTCGAAGAGGGTGATCTCATCATCGACGGCGGTAACACGCACTTCCCGGATACCACCCGGCGCGTGCGCTACCTGGCGGAGAAGGGCATCCTCTACATCGGCACGGGCGTCAGCGGCGGAGAGGAAGGCGCGCGCCGCGGTCCCTCCATCATGCCTGGCGGCAACCCGAAGGCATGGCCGCTCGTGAAGGACATCTTCCAGGCCATCTGCGCCAAGACTCCCGCCGGCGAACCCTGCTGCGACTGGGTTGGTCCGGAAGGCGCCGGGCACTACGTCAAGATGGTGCACAACGGCATCGAGTATGGCGACATGCAACTCATCTGCGAAGCCTACCACCTGATGAAGGAAGTCGTCGGGATGAGCAACGAGGAAATGCACGCGGCGTTCGCTGAGTGGAACCGCGGCGAACTCGACAGCTACCTCATCGAGATCACCCGCGACATTCTGGGCTACAAGGACGAGAAAGGCGAGCACGTTGTCGACTACATCCTCGATACAGCGGGGCAGAAAGGCACCGGCAAATGGACCTGCATCGACTCGCTCGACCACGGCATCCCGGTCACACTCATCGGCGAGGCTGTTTACGCCCGCTGCCTGAGCGCCATGAAGGACGAGCGCGTAGAGGCTTCCAAACAATTGCCCGCCCCTTCCGCGTCCGTCTTCAGCGAGGACAAAGCGGCTTTCGTCGAGGACATCCGCCGCGCGCTGCTGGCCTCCAAGATCATCTCCTACGCGCAGGGCTTCATGCTGATGCGCGAGGCGTCCAAGGTGTACAAGTTTGACCTCAATTTCGGAAACGTCGCCCTGCTGTGGCGCGGCGGCTGCATCATCCGCTCGGTCTTCCTGGGCAAGATCAAGGAAGCGTTTGACAAGCGCCCCGGCCTGACGAACCTGCTTCTGGACGAGTATTTCAAGAGCGTCATCGAGCGCTGCCACGAATCCTGGCGTCGCGTCGTCGTGAAGGCTGTCGAAATGGGCATTCCCGTGCCTGCCTTCACCACTGCCCTGGCGTTCTTTGACGGCTATCGCAGCGAACGGCTGCCGGCCAACCTGCTGCAAGCTCAGCGCGATTACTTCGGCGCTCACACTTACGAACGCACTGACCGTCCGCGTAACGAGTGGCACCACACCAATTGGACCGGCCGCGGCGGCGATGTGTCCGCTTCAACCTATACCGTTTAGCTCGTTTCGGGCGCCGGACCAGGTGGTCCGGCGCCGCTCTTCCGGAATCCTGGCCTTGCCGGGGCGGAGCGGCGCCTGACTCTATTGCTGGCAGTTGCGCTGCTTTTCGCCTTGGTCGAGCCCCGGCTGGCCGGCCTGTGAGAGGTCAAACGTATCACCCGCGCGGCGCTCCCGCGTTGCGCCTCTGAGCTTCGTAAACCACCTCGCGGGTGGCTGCGAAGGCTGAAGACAAGATTCCCTGGCCGCGTGCCGGGGTCCGCATCCAAGGAGTAAACACATTGAGTACGACCGCGTTGGAATTAGCCGCCAAAGTGAAACTGCTGCTCATGGACGTCGATGGTGTCCTGACCGATGGCAAGTTGTTCAACGTGCCGGCTCCGGACGGCAGCATCTTCGAGACGAAGGGCTTTGATTCGCAGGATGGCATCTCCCTGCAATGGCTCAGTTGGAAAGGCATCCGGACCGGACTGATCAGCGGCCGGGATTCACCAGCCACCACGGAGCGGGCACGGCAGTGCCGGTTTACCTACGTCTACCAGGGACACATTGAGAAGATTCCCATCCTCGAGGAGATCCTGGCCGATGCCGGCGTCAAGCCCGAGGAGGCAGCCTTTATCGGCGATGACCTGACCGACGTGGTCGTCATGCGGCGAGTCGGATTTGCCATCGCCACGGCGAATGCCCGGCCGGAAGTGAAGCGATGCGCTCATTACGTCACGCAGATTTCCGGAGGACAGGGGGCTGTCCGCGAGGTGGCGGAGTTGATCCTGCGGGCGCAAGGCTATTGGGACGAGATCCTGCGCAAGTACGAGGTAGACTAATCCCTGATGACCACCGAGAAGATCGGCATCTTGGTGCGCGCCCAACCCGGCCCGGGAGTCCTGCACCAACTGACGGGCATCATCGCCCGCCACGAGGGGGATATCATCTCGGTGGCCATACTCGAAAACGGGCCCACGGAAGCGCGCGTCTACTTTGAAATCGAACCTCTCGAGGATGTGGAAGCGGTGGCCCGGGACTTGCGCGCGTTGCCGGTGACAACCCACGTCGAGGTGGTCAAGAGCCTGCAAAAGATCTACGGCAAGCGCATCATCATCATCGGCGGGGGAGCTCAGGTAGGGCAGGTCGCCATTGGGGCCATTTCCGAAGCGGACCGCCACAATATTCGCGGGGAGCACATCTCCGTAGACACCATCCCGTTAGTGGGGGAAAAGCCTTTGGCCGAAGCCGTCCGGGCGGTTGCGAGGCTGCCGAGGGCCAAAGCTCTGGTGCTGGCTGGGGCTCTGATGGGGGGCGATATTGAGCAGGCTGTGCAGGAGGTGCGCTCACAAGGCCTGCTGGTGATCAGCCTCAATATGGCCGGCAGCGTACCTGATTCCGCGGACCTGGTGGTTTCTGATCCGGTTCAGGCGGGCGTAATGGCCGTCATGGCTGTCGCCGAAACGGCCAAGTTCAATATCGCCCGCCTCAAACGCCGGATCTTCTGAGTTGCCAGCCGCCGGGCCTGTGGCGGTCAACTGTATCTTTCGGATGCCGCCACTACCCGCGCGTTAGGAAGTTTTTGGATGAACGGCCGGGAGAGGTTACTTCCCCGCCTCTTTCTTCACCTGCAAGCCGTACTCACGCAGTAATTCCCCGCCTGCGCCTGCTTCGTGGACCCTCACCCAGTACTGCCCGGCCGGCAACCCACGCTCCAGCGGCAGGGCTATCTGGCCTTCTGCGCGCGGTGTTTCCCCCTCCCACAACATGTTGCCGGCGGAATTCACCAACTCCACGCGGTAGGTGGCTCGTTCCGGCAGTTCCTGAATAGCAAACTTCAATATCACCGGCCGGCCGGCTTCAGCTGTTGCGGCCAAAGGCGCTTCGATGCCGCGCGCGGATTCGAGCGTTACCTCCTGCGCCGGACCCGTGGCCATGCGCTGCCAAGGCACGATGATCACCGAGATCAGCAGCACGAGGCCGACGGCCCAAGCCGGACTCCACCGCGGCGTCCAGGCAGGTACCCAGCCTCTTACCTTCTGCAGCCAGTTTTGTTTTTCGGGCGCCGGTTGACCGGCGGCCGACCGGAACGCCTCAATGAATCTGTCCGCCTCTTCCAGCCGGTCCTGGCACGGCCCGCAGAGTAACAGGTGCTCTTCCACCAGGGACGCGTCTTCCTCGGGCAGTTTGCCCATCGCGTAAAGTTCGAGTTCCTCTTCGCCTACGTGTCTATCCCATGCACCAGACATGTACTCCTCCAGAAGGCCTGCCCTCCCGGGCATAGCCCCTCAGTAGCAAGGGTGCTATTCCTCACCGGATGTTCTCAGAAAAAGTTTGGTCAGGGACCGCCGGCCGAGCTTCTTCTTGCCCAGTTCTCCGAACCGGGCTTTGGCCCGCGATTTCAGCAAGCGAAATTGCGTCTCGGAGAGGTTCATCTCCGTGCAAATCTGCTCCTGCGGCTGCTCCTGGATGTAGAAACGAGTGAGTATCTCCCTGTCTCGCTTGGAGATGGCGCCCAGCACCACCCTCATCAACTCCACCCGCTGCTGCTTCATTACCTGTTCTTCCGGCGTCTGGCGGCGGTCAGCCACGCGCACGCCGAGTTCGAGATCCACCTGCTCTCTGCGCGTATGCACGGCTTCGTCAATGTACGCCGCTACCTGGCGGCGCACGACGGTCCGGACGAATCCCATCAGGCGTTCAGGATCCCGCAAATCACCCCGTTGGATGGCCTGTACGACAATCAAGAAGGTCTCGTGGAGCCTGTCATCGATTTCCTGGGGGCCCAGTTGCCGGCACAAGTAGAAACGAATTCCGCGGGAAAAGAGACGGTACAACTCCTCCATCCCACTCTGGTCGCCCGATTGTATTTTGGCCACCAGCGCGGTCCAATTCTGTACCGAAATCCGTGTCGGCTTCACTGCTGCCGTGGCCGCCTCAGCCGTCGGAGCGGCGCCCTCCGCTGCGCGCCCCTCTCCGGTCTGGAGCTGATCGCCCTGACCGGCGGCACGGAGCTGTTGTTTGCTCACATCTGACATGATGACACTAATTCCTGGTTACCAGGAAATAGCCCGCCCAGTACTTAGGGCTAGCCCTCCACGTGCCGGACTCGAGCATCTCTATCTGAGACCCCTGCAACGCCCTATCGATGCTCTGCCCGGAGGACTTCATGCGCCGCGTAAACGCGGCGAGCATCTCGCCCGTGTCATCCGGGGTCGGCCAGAGCGTAGCGTTCACGGCCGCGGCGCCGGCTCGGAGCCACGCTCGCGTAAGCCCCATCAGCCCCTCACCCGGCAGGGCTTGGCCGGCGCCTGAGCCGCAACCGCTCAGGATGACCAAACGGGGGCGTACTTGAAGGCGGCTGATGGACGTGGTTCCCAACAATTCGGGCCCGTCCGAGCTCCAGGTGAGGGCAATGGCCCCTTCGCTGCGCCGCCAAGGCGCCGGTACGACGTGCGTGGCGAAGTGTATGATGGCCGGTTCCTGCTCAAGCGCTGACTGGAAGTGCCCGAGGTCTGCTTTTGCTCCTGTGAGCACCAGCGGCGTGACTGCACTGCCGCTCCATTGGCGGGCGCAGGCCTGGATTTCCCGCAAACTCCCAGCCAGTCTCGGCATTTGGAGGTCTTCGGCTGCCTCGCCTTCTGTTCGGCCGCCTCCGCGCCAGAATTGCAGCAGGTTCCAGACGGTTCGCTCAGGCTCCTTTCGTTTGGCTCTGCGGGGGTCGGCCAGGTTGTAAATGGGGTCTGCGATTCCCAGGTATGGACCCTTCCAGAGTTCTTCTGTTCCGGCTGCCGCGAACCCGGCTCCGGGCACTTGCCGCAGGGTGTGTTGAGTGACCAGGTACGCGGAACTCCCCTGTGCGGTCGGCTTGCCCAGCGCGGCGATGGGCAGCCCGAATAGAGGCCCGTCCAGGATTAGAAGCCAGCGCGGTTTGCGTAGCATCTCCCGGCTCAGTTTCCCGAACAGCTCCTCAAAAAGCGGCCTGCCCGTCTCCGGGGTGAGCCCATCGCCGCGGCTGACCGCCCGGCGGAACTCCTCCCCCAGTGCCTGGAGGCGGTTACGCCCGGGCAATTCACGCACGTCGAAGGTGTCGCGCGTCACCGCCCACACATAGGATCT
>JBBIND010000044.1:25373-34694 GCA_037444075.1 Acidobacteriota bacterium
GTCTCCCAGTACTCCGGAGGAAGGCTGCGGCGCAGTTGCTCTGCAACGCCGAGGATTTCGCGCAAACTCGCCGCGCGATGCTCCTCAGCCACTTCGAAGGTCTCCCTGGCTAGGGACCTGTCTCCGGTCTGCGCATACTGACGGTTGCCTGTGTCAATAAACGCGGCGTAAACTTCATGCAGCCCAACTCCCGCGCCGGACTGAACCGATTCGGCCAGAGGCGCTCGCAAGCGCACATAGCGCGCGTGGCGTAGAGCAATCCTCATGTCGGCGAGCGCTCTTTCGTGATTGCCCAAAGCGTTATGGACCAGCGCCCGTCTGAAGTACGAATTCCACAGCGGCGCCGGGTTTGGCGTCCGCCCGGACGCGGCGATCGCGGAGTCCATCAACTGGAGAGCGGAATGCGGGTCGCCTTGTTCCAGGCGTAGCCAGCCCAGCAACAGGTGAGCGGAGTCGGGAATGGGGTTCTGGGAGAGCGACCTGAGGCGAAGTCCTTCTTCCAAAGCTGCTTCGGCCTCCTCAAGCCGCTTCTTTTTCAGAAGTTCCTGCCCTAGCAACTCCGACGCAAAGGCAGCGGTTGCTGTGTCTAGCGCTTTCTGTGCAGCGTTGATAGCAGCTCGAAACAGGGGCACGGCAGCTGCCAGATTGTCACCCTCCGCTTCCACCAGGGCCCTCTGAAGCCGGATGCTGGCTTCAAGTTTCGCGCGATCTTCCGTCGGCAGCATGTCCAGCGCCTGCTCGGCGTCACGCGACGCCTGATCAGCTTCCTCCACGGCGCCCGTTTGGAGATACAACGATGCGATGTTGTAGGAGATGATGCCCGCCAGACGCTGGTCATTGATTCCTCTGGCCAGACGCCGCGCCTCGATGAGCGCCTCCATCGCCTCGGTGTGGCGGAACATCATCATCCTGAAGTTCGCCACCGCCGTTAGGAACATGACCGCTCTTGAGATGTTGTTCGCCTCCAGAGCTTGCTGGTAGCGGTTTTCGTAGAGTGCTTCCGCCTTAAGAAAATGCCCGGCTTCGACCAGTTGTTTCCTCTCTTCAGTCAATTGCTGGAGGTCGGCAGGGACAGGGGAAATCGTGGTGGAATTTTCCGTCGTTGGAAGCTCTTTCCTGCCCGCCGGGCGGCAACCCTGCCAATGAGCCAACGAGGAAAACAGGATTGCGATGAGGCACAAAATGCGCTTCATGCTAAAGAGATTCACGGGATATGTTTCAAGGAAATACGTGAACGCGATAGCTGGCGTTCCTAGGAATACTCACTCGTGAGTATTCCTAGGAAGCATACCAGAATGCGCCGTGGTGTGGCGTCCTAATGTGCGGTCTAGTTTAACGTGCGGCTGTGGTCCGCACGAGGAGTTAAATTCAGGCTAACTACGCCTGGTGTTTACCACAGACCGGTAAGGAAGGGCCAAATAACAACGGGCGGTCGTTCCATGGTCTATGCAACGCAGCGTGCCGAAGCCGATGCGTCTGACCCAAGCATAGCCCTGCCGACCAGACAGGAATACACTGTTCGGTCTTAAGCAACTGAAAACAATAAGAAAAAAACCTGCCAAATCCTTGTGAATCAGGTTCGTTTCCTGAGCCTTGCCTGGTCGATGACCGTATCGAGGGAATGGCCTGATTTCCCTCCAGTGCCGGAAGGCGCTGCTATAACTTGACTACACGGCCGGTTTCGGCCGATTCGTGAGCTCCCAGGACAATTTCGTTGACGCGGTAGATATCCGCCAGGCTCAGGGCGGAAGGCTTGCCGAGGTAAACGGATTCCAGGAAATCCACGAAAAGAGAGCGGCTTGCGGGCAGTTCAGTGATGCGCCTCGGCGCCTGCTTGCCGGTCATGAGCGTAACTCCCGTCGCCGCCTGGTACTCCACGACGCCCCCGGGTCCCGCCAACCTGAGGCGATCATCACCGTGCGTCGAGGCGGTGTCTGCGCGGTAGTAGTCCATGTGCAACGCCGCGGCGCCGCCATTGTCGAGGCGGAAAACGGAAGCCGTCGTGCTCTCCATCTCGCCGATGCGCGGCAGGCCGACGTTCGCCTGAATAGAGTATGCCTGGGTGAATTCCCGGCCACTCGCCCACCGCATCAGGTCCACCATGTGGATGCCGATCCAGAGAATCGTGCTGCCGTAGCTTGCGCGGCGGCGCATCCACTCAGCGCGGCTGCCGGCTTTGTAGGACTTCTGCGCGCTGATTTGCGCCACCTCGCCGATTTCGCCGGATTGAACGGCTTGCCGCAAGGCCAGATACTGGCTGGCGAAACGCATGGGCAGCAGCATCCCCAAGGACGCCTTGGTGCGGGCCACGGCTTCACGCACCTTTTCGAAGTCAGCGCGCCGGATCGCCAGAGGCTTTTCGGCAATCACATGGAGTTTCCGCTCCAGGCAGGCCAGAATGGCTTCAGCGCGGTCACCGTTGGAGTTGTTCACGGCCACGAGGTCAAACTCCTCGGTAGCCAGCATGCGCCGGTAGTCGTCATACGACCTTGCGCCGCTCAGCCTCGGGTTTTTCGCCGTGCGCGCCAGCAGTTCGCGGTCCGTGTCGCAAAACGCCGTTACTTCGACGTCCGGCAACTGCGGCAGGGGGCGGAGAATCTCGCCCGTGTGCCCCACCAGGCCGAGCATCCCCACGCGTATCTTCTTCGGCAGGCGCACCGTCTGGGCGGGTTCCTGTGCGGCAGCCGTGACTGCCGCCCCAGCCAGCCAACTGCGCCGGGTCAGGCTGTGTCGAGTTTCAGCTTGCATGCTGAGATTCTGACACACACCGGGCGGCGGTGAGGCTAGCGCAACCGTACGGTTCTGCCGCCGGCTTCCTTGCTTTTCTGGGCGGCATCCATGAAGGCGAAGATTTCCAGCGTTTCAGCGTTGGGCACAGGAGGAACGCCGGTCTGGAAGAACCGTACAATCTCCTTCAGCATCGGCCCGTAGCCGGTAACCGGCTTGGGCGGACTCTGGAGAATCTGCTTGGGTCGATAGACGACGGCGCCGTAACCTCCGCTAGGCCGCAGCGCCCGCACGGTGCCGATGCGTCCGTCGCGCCAGCGTCCCACGATGATGTCCTCGTGCGCGCCGGAAATCCGCGTTACCTCCTCGCACCCGGTTCCGAGCAGCGTGAACAGCACCTCGATGGGATGGATGGCGTACCAGCTCAGGTCGAGGTAATGGTGCTCCCCGAACGGTCCCGGACCCCAGACCGTAGCGCCGAGCGCATCCTCGGATTTCAAGTTCGCCAGTTCACTCCAGCGGAGGCTTGAAGAACTAAACCACGGCACCTTGGCTTCCGCGGCCAGGCGCGCAATCTCACGGGCGTCTTCGAGGGTCGATGCCAGGGGCTTGTCGATGAACACGCGCTTTCCGGCGGCGAAGATGGGGCGCGCCTGCTCGAGGTGCTTGCGGCCGTCCACGCTGGTGAGCAGGACTGCATCCACGTTGCGGCACAAGGCAGGAATGTCGTCATAGAATTGCACCTTCCATTTGTCCTGCAGTTCGGCCGCAAACTTATCCACGCGCGTGTGGCTGCTTGCGAGGTCCGGGCTGCCGCCTTTGTAGGCCGCCACCACGCGCGCGCCCGGAATGTGGCCGGGTGCGGCTGGGTCATTGAATGCCCTGGTAAAGGCGATAACGTGCGAGGTGTCTGTTCCAACCAGGCCGAGCCGCAGGTCCGCTCCCTGCACGGCCAGCGTTGTCACGAGTATCCATCCGAAGCGTCGCATGAGCGGCATTGTACACTAGTGTTCGCGTTGGACACTTCCACACCGCTGAAGTATGTCAAGGGCGTCGGCCCGGTGCGAGCCCAAGTGCTGGAAACGAAAGGGCTGCTGACGGTGGAGGATGCCCTTCTTTACCCGCCCTTCCGCTACGAAGACCGCACCAACGTCAAACCGATCGCTGAATTGGCGCCCGGCGAAGTTGCCACCGTGATTGCCGAAGTGCGGTCGGCGGGCCGCTCCAACTTGCGCCGCGCCCGCCTGGACATGTTCCAGGCGATTTTCGGCGACTCCTCTGGCGAGCCATTGGTGGTCCGCTGGTTCCACAGCGGATACCTTTCCAGAGTCCTCACGAAAGGGAGCCGGGTAGCCCTGTTCGGCAAGATCGAGTTGGACACGCACACGCGCGGGTTGGCGATGGTGCATCCGGAGTACGAGCTTCTCTCCCCAGATGATGAGGACGCCGCTTCGCTTCACAGCGGGCGCATTGTGCCGGTTTACGAAGCCGCCGGGAAGCTCTCGACACGCTTCTTCCGCGCGCTGACGGACCGCATCCTGACGGGGCTGGAACCGCCCCCCGACCCTCTGCCAGAGACCGTTCGCGAGAAGCTGAAGCTGTTGGACCGCTGGACGGCGCTTCGCGAACTGCATTGGCCGCAACAGGATGAAGACTTGCGCCGCCTGAACGCTTTTCGCAGCGCCGCTCAGTTCAGGCTGGTGTTTGAGGAGTTCTTCTGGCTGGAATGCGGCCTTGCGCTCAAACGCGCCAAAGCGCGGCAGGAGCCGGGAATCGCCTTCCAACTGGACAGCCGCATCCGCGAAAAGATCAAACAGATGCTGCCGTTCAAGCCGACGCCGGCTCAGAAGCGGGCCCTCGGGGAAATTGCCGCCGACATGGCCGCGCCGCATCCGATGAACCGTCTTCTACAGGGCGACGTCGGGTGCGGCAAGACTCTGGTCGCAGCCGAGGCAGCCGTCATAGCGATTGAGAACGGCTGCCAGGTGGCTCTGCTGGCGCCGACGGAAATCCTGGCCAGCCAGCACTACTACTACTTCCAGCAGTTGCTCGGAAAAGTGGGCTACACGGTCGTGTTTCTCGCCGGCTCAACGCCACCCCGTGAGAAGGAAGAGATCAAGAAACAACTCGCCGAGGGGTCCGTGCATGTCGTCGCGGGTACACACGCCCTGTTGCAGGAGGACGTGGGTTTTCACAGGCTGGGGCTCGCGATTGTGGACGAGCAGCATCGTTTCGGCGTGATGCAGCGGCTCGAACTCCGTCAAAAGGGGGTGCACCCGGACGTGCTGGTGATGACGGCCACTCCCATTCCGCGGACGCTGGCTTTGACTCTATACGGAGATCTGGACGTCACCGTGATCGACGAAATGCCCCCGGGCAGGAAGCCCATCATCACCCGGCACGTCACAGAAGACCGCCTGGAGCAGGTCTACAGCTTTCTGAGCCGCGAAATTGACAAGGGACGGCAGGCATATGTGGTTTATCCCGTGATCGAGGAGTCCGAGAGCGGGGATTTGAAGGCCGCCGAGAGCATGCACCGGCACCTCTCGGAAGTCGTCTTCCCAGGATTGCCTATCGGGTTGCTGCACGGACGATTGCCGGCTGAGGAAAAAGAGGCGGTCATGAACGGCTTCAAGTCGGGCCGCCTGCGCATCCTGGTTTCGACGACGGTGATTGAGGTCGGCGTGGATGTGCCTAACGCCACGGTGATGGTGATTGAGCAGGCGGAACGCTTCGGCCTCGCGCAATTGCATCAACTCCGGGGACGCGTGGGGCGGGGCGCGAAGCAGAGTTACTGCATCCTCATGACGGGAGGATTGAGTGACTTGGCCTACCAGAGAATCAACACGCTGGTTGAGTCCAACGACGGTTTCCACATAGCGGAAATGGATCTTCGCCTGCGAGGTCCGGGAGAGTTCTTCGGGACGCGTCAGAGCGGGTTGCCCGCTTTCCGGATCGGGGACATCATCCGCGACCGCGACATCCTGGAAATCGCCCGCTCTGAAGCGCAAGCGTTCATCGCGGACCCCCCTTCCAGAGAAGAAATGATGCGGGTGGTGGCTCATATCCGCGACCACTGGCAGCGCCGCTATGGTTTGGTGAAGGTGGGCTGATGCGCGTTATCGGCGGCCGCTACAGGAGCCGGCGGCTGAAAACGCTGCCGGGGCTGGACGTACGTCCCACGCCGGACCGCCTGCGCGAAGCCCTGTTCAGCATTCTGGCCTCGCGCATCAGCGGAGCCGTCTTCGTCGACGCCTACGCAGGCTGCGGCTCCGTGGGTATTGAAGCTCTCAGCCGGGGCGCCGCCCGGGTCATCTTCATCGAGAAGAAGCGCGCTGCCGCGGCGGTTATTCGCGAGAATTTGCGGAGCCTGGGCGTGGAGGAAGACTTTGAACTGATTAGCGGCTCAGCCATCTCCGCCCTCCAAAGAGTCAGCGGGGACATCGTCTTCGTGGACCCGCCTTACGCGCATGATCGTGAATACCGGGGTGTGCTTTCAGCCTTGGGAGGGCGTACATTTCCGCTGGTGATTGTTCAGCATGACCGCCGGAGGTTGCTCCCTGAAAAGGCACCGGGACTTTGCCTTCAGCGCGTTGTGCGGCATGGAGATAACTGCCTCAGTTTCTACGGGCCGGTGATAGAATAGCGGCGTCATGGTGCGCTACCTGCTGCTCGTGATTCTCTTACTGGGCGTGCTTTGCACCGCCTGGGCCGTTTGGGGGCTGCCCCCCGCCGCTTCCCCGAACCAACCTGCCTCGGCTCAGCCCATGCTGTTTCGCATCATCGTGGGGCTCACGGATGATGCCGAGCGTGGCTGGGAGGGGCGCTTGCTTGTCTCCGGTGGCGAACTCGCCGGATGTTCGGGTTGGCGTTTGGGACCCAAGGACAGGGTTTCCGCGGACGGGACCTTCCAGTTCCAGACGCGCATTGGCAACCTGGAGAACCAACTCAGAAAAGACAATCTCTACGGGCAGACCGATTGGAACGACCCGAACATTCGCCGGGTCATCCCGCGAGGCATGGTGGTGCAGGTACGGGGGCCCGAATCCGCCTTCGTGCGGTTTGAGTCCGGCAGCGGCAGCTTCGACTTCCGGCCCTCTGAGGCTCCGCTCGGCCGTCCGCTCACCGTCATGGGGGGCAACGCGAGCGTGGAGCGCCTCCCCTGGGGCGAAAAGCTCTCCGAAGAGAACCGCGACGACGATTACCCGGCGGTGGCCGTTACGCCGGACGGAACCCGCTGGACGGTCTGGCTGTCCTACCGCGATGCCGCGGATGTAGTGGTTGCCTCCGACGGCGCGCGCACCTACCGGCTGACGGGCAACGGCGACCATCACGCGCCGGCCCTGGTCTCCGATGGCACGGGCCGGCTGCACGCGGTCTGGTCGGCGAACGAAAACGGCATCTACCATTTGTTCGGCGTGGTCTTCGAGGGCGGCTCCTGGAGCAAGCCAACCAAGCTGACCTCCGCCGGCGGTTCGAATCTGTGGCCCCGGCTGGCCTCGGACGGCTCCGGCAAACTCGCCCTGGTTTGGCAGGGGTTCCGCGAGGATCAGTCCGTCATCCTGGGCCGCCTGTACGACGGGCGGCAGTGGGGTCCCGAAACGCGCCTGTCCTCCGGAAGCGGCAACTGCTGGATGCCCTCGGCAGCCTACGGAGGCGGACGCCTTTGGGTGGCCTGGGACAGTTACGCTACCGGAGCCTACCAGATCTACGCGAAGCCATGGAGCGGCAAGGTGGAACGTATCACGAGGGATGCGAACTTCGCCGTGCGCGCTTCGGTGGTGGTTACGGCCGCTGGCCAGCCGATTGTGGCGTGGGAGGAATCCGACGCCAACTGGGGGAAGGACTTCGTCTTTCTGCTCGACCGCCGCGGCACTACCCTCTACAAGAACCGCCGCGTTCGCGTCGCGCGGCGCGAGGGCTCCGAGTGGATGGAGATCACGGCTCCCGTTGCGGACGCCTTTCCGGCCGGCATCCGCAGGTTCATCCAGCATCCGCAACTCGCTACTGATGCCGACGGCCGGCTCTACATGGCGCTGCGGTCACGGACTTACACGAGCACTTCGCGCATTGACTTTTGGGCGGTCAACGGCGTTTGGGAGAGTTTCCTGAGTTGGTGGGACGGCTCGCGTTGGTCTCCGGCAATCCTGATGCCCTCCAGCATGGGCCGCAACGGGATGCGTTCAGCCATCGCTCTGCACGGAGGGCAGGTGCACATTGTGTGGCCTACCGACAACCGTGCGTGGCCTTCGTCGCGCTATGGCGAATTGGATATTTACGCCGCCAAGCTGCCGGCGAGCGCGCCTCCGGCGCGGTTCTCCGGCGGCGCGCCGGTCGAGTCCGCTGCGGCGCCGGCGGCCATCCATGCCAACGAGACCGAATCCGTTCGCCGGATTCGTGACTACCGCATCACGATTGGCGGCAAACAGTACCGCATTCTGCGCGGAGACCTGCACCGGCACACCGAGCTTTCCAATGACGGCGCAGGCGACGGCTCGCTGGATGAGCTGTACCGCTATGCGCTGGATGCCGCCGCCATGGACTACGCCCACGTAGGCGATCACCAGATGGGCAGCGACGAGGAGTACAACTGGTGGATTACGCAGAAATCCAATGACCTTTACCAGATGCCGCGCCGCTTCGTGCCGCTGTTCGGTTATGAGCGCAGCGTTTGGTGGCCGAACGGTCACCGCAACGTCATCTGGGCTGAGCGCGGCAAGCCGGTCTTGCGCATCGGTCCGGAGGAGGCCAAGGGCGGAGCCGACAGCGGTCCTATCCTGTACCCGTACCTGCGGCAGACGGGCGGCATCGCCACCCCCCACTCTTCGGCTACTCCGCAAGGCACGGATTGGAGGGACAACGATCCCGAACTCGAGCCGTTCGTAGAGATCTACCAGGGTTTTGAATCCAACTACGAACACGCCGGCGCCCCACGTAGCTGGAAGGAGGGGGACCGGCCCGTACACCAGGGGCTGCGAACCGAAGGCTACGTCTGGAATGCCTGGGCGAAAGGCTACAAGCTGGGCGTGCAGGCCAGTTCGGACCACATTTCCACGCACGCTTCGTATGCCTGCATTTTGGTGGAGGACTTCACCCGCCAGGGACTTCTGGATGCCATGCGGCGGCGGCACAGCTACGCCGCCACGGACAACATCGTGCTCGACTATCGCCTGGTGGCCGGAAAAAGCACCTACATGATGGGGGACAGCGGGACTTCATCGTCCCCGCCGCGGTTGATTGTCAAGATCATCGGCACCGCCCCCATCAAGCAGGTGGACGTGATCAAGAACAACAAGTACGTACACCAGGTCTCGCCCAAGCGGCGCGAAGAGAGCTTCGAGTACGTGGATTCCTCGTTTGGCGAGGGCGATAACTACTACTACATCCGCGTGGAACAAACCGACGGGCAACTCGCCTGGAGTTCTCCGATCTGGGTGACGCACCAGAAGCCCTAACAGTCCGTGTCAGAAGGCCGTTTTTCGGGGGCGACTGGAATCATAGCGCCGGCTGAGGGGCGTCGGCACCGCGAGCGGAACGGAACCGGAATTTAGCCAACCGGGGACAGTAACCAATTTCACCCATTGCGGAGGCTGT
>JBBIND010000045.1:0-34643 GCA_037444075.1 Acidobacteriota bacterium
CAAGGGCCATTGCAGAATCCGGACTGAATAACTAGGCTTTGCCAGGCAAATGCGTCACATGGCGCAACCTACTGAGAATGCAGGCAAAACGAGTTGCTGATATATCCAACAAATGCTGAATTTCACACTCTTCGCTGTCGCGGCTTCCTCAGTCCTGCGCTCCGACGAAACCACTTGCTCTCAGAAATACTTCCCGCAGCATCGGCTCGGTGAGCCTTCCGGTGAGAGTGTTTTGTTGACTGGGGTGATAGGAACTGATTAGTATTGGGTGGCCGTCGCCAATCCGGTGTAAACGATTGTGACCAAAAGGGAAATCTGCACGGCGCAGTTTCATGCCCCGCTCAATCTCCACCGACAAGTAGGCGTCAAACGCCAACCGCCCTAACGCTACCACGACGCGGGTTTGAGTCAGCAAATCCAACTCGGCGGCGAGGTACTTGCGGCACTCAACTTGTTCCTCCCGGGAGGGTTTGTTCGACGGCGGAGCGCAGCGCACGGCGGCGGTGATGTAGGCGTCCTTCAGCCGCATGCCGTCCTGCCGCGAGCGGCACTCAGGTTGCGAGGCAAAACCAGTATCATGCAGTACTTTGTAGAGCAGGTCGCCTGAACGGTCTCCGGTGAACATCCTTCCGGTCCGGTTCGCCCCGTGCGCCGCCGGCGCCAGCCCTATGATGACTAGGCGGGCTTCAGGGTCGCCGAAACCAGGCACGGGCAATCCCCAATACTCCCATTCACGGTAGGCACGGCGCTTCAGGCGGGCCACTTCCTCGCAGTGCCGGCGCAAGCGCGGGCAGCGCCGGCACGCCACTACGGCTTTCTGCAGTGCCTCAAGCGACGAAAAGAGATGCTGCATGGCTTTCGATTTGAGAGTAACATCAGAGACGGTATACACTTGGGCCCTTGTGGCACGCCAGGAGGTTTCATGAACAAGCGATTCTCACGCCGGATGTTCGTCGCCGCCGCTTCAGCCGCGAGCGCTGCAAAGGCTGCTGCCGGACCGGCTAAGGCAGCCTTGCTGGGCGGTGAGCCGGTGAGGAAGGAGCCTTTCTCTGCCTGGCCTGTTATCGGCGAAACGGACGAACGCGCCATGCTCGAAACCCTGCGCAGCGGCCGCTGGTTTCGAGGCGGCGGCAACATGGTGAACCGCTTTGAGCAGCGCTACGCCGCGCTTACGGGCGCTGCGCACTGTCTGGCGACGGCTAACGGAACCAGCGCCCTGATGACGTCGCTCAACGCTCTGGGCGTGGGACCGGGCGACGAAGTAATTGTCCCGCCGTATACTTTCGTGGCCACCGTGAACGTGGTCCTGTTACAGCACGCGCTGCCCGTGTTCGTGGACACCGACATTGAAACCTCGCAAATGGACGCCACGCGGTTGGAAGCCTGCATCACGGACCGTACGGCGGCCATCATCCCGGTGCATCTGGGAGGCAACGTCGCGGACCTCGATGCCATCCTGAAAATCGCGGGCGCGCGCAAGGTGCCCGTCGTAGAGGATGCTTGTCAGGCGCACCTTGCCGAGTGGCGCGGCCGCAAGGTCGGAACCCTTGGCACCTCGGGGTGCTTCAGCTTTCAGGCGAGCAAGAACCTGAACTCCGGCGAAGGCGGTGCAGTACTCAGCAACGACGGCGCCTTCATCGAGCGCTGCTACACGTTCCATAACAACAGCCGGCCCAGGAAGAACCCCGGCATGGACTTCAGTTATCAACAAGGCGTCGGCGCAAACCTGCGCCTCACCGAGTTTCAGGCGGCGCTGCTGATGTCCCAAATGGAGCGTATTGAGGAGCAGGCCCGCCGCCGCGAGCAGAACGCCGCCCACCTCAGCAAAATGCTTGACGAGATTCCCGGCATCTCCGCGGCAAAGACTTACTCCGGCTGTACGCGCAACGCGTACCACATCTTCATGATGCGCTACCGCGCTGAAGCCTTCGGCGGCCTTCCACGGGCTACCTTTATCAAGGCGTTGCGGGCGGAAGGCGTGCCGTGTTCACCCGGCTACAGGCCGCTGAACAAAGACACTTTCCTGCGCGCCGCTCTGCAGTCGAAGAGCTACAAGCGGGTTTACCCGGAGAAGGTTCTGAAGCAATTGGATGAGCGCAACCATTGCCCGAACAACGACAAGTTGTGCGAAGAAGCGGTTTGGTTCGGTCAGACCATGCTGCTCGGCCCACGCAGGGACATGGACCAGATTGCTGAAGCGATCCGCAAAATCCATGCGCAGGCGGACGCTTTGAAGAAAGCCAGCGCCTAGCGTCGGCTTCGGCGCGCCTTGAAGGCCGGCTCGCGAGCCTGCTTCAGGTCCCGTCCAGGATGGTGCGGATGCGATCTACGGCGATGGGGACGGCATCCGCCACAGCCGGGTCCATCGGTCCCCCGACGGTGAGACAATCCCGCGCCTCCACAGCCAGTAACCTGATGGTCGAAGGCACTTCCAATCCCAGCGAACGCGCCAGCCGTAGCGTTTCGAACAAACCGACGTAATGCGGTGAAGTGCCCGGCGGGCAGGCAATCTCGTCTTCCTCAAATGTGTGCAAATGCCCCGGCAGATGGGTCCCCGTTACGATAGAATCCACAACCAGAAGATGGTCAGTTCCGACCACGTGCTCGAGTAGATACAAACCGCTTTCAGGAGTGAAAACGACATCTTCGGCAAAGAGTCGGACCCGGTCGGCCACGATCTTGCCGAAAGCATCATCGGCCAGGAGTTCGTTGCCCAGGCAGAGAACGCGCCACCCCAAGACGTCCCTCAATCGCCGTGAGCGCCGACGGGCGCCGAGAACGTGTCCCGGAGACGAGTGCGGGCCGCTTCGAGACGCGTCTCCACTACGGCGCCCAACCTACGCATGAAGGCGTAGCCGAAACCAGGGTCAGCATCGCAGGCCTCACTCAGCTTGCTTCCATCGAACGCCAGCAAACGGACTGAGGTAAGGGCGGTCGCCTGGAAGAAGCGCCCGCCAGCCATGAGCACCGCAGACCAGCCCAGTTCGTCCGCCGGTCCCAAGGTCTGTATACGAACAGTATGCCCGGGAACGTGCGTCTCCAACGCGACGGATCCGGCCAGTACAACATAGAACTGGTTGCAGTCACGGCCCTCCGGAAAGATCAAAGCCCCCTTTTCGAACAGCACCTCCTCTCCCAGCTCGGAGAGTTTGGCCAGATGAGCATCTTCCGCCCCCTCCACCAGCGGGTGACCGCGCATCATTTCAATGAACTTCGCAGTATCCACCGGATCCTCTCTCAATCCAGCCGGCATTCTATCAACGGGGCATGTCTGTTCGCACGGTCCCGTTCGAATCCCGCCTGACAGCAGCCACCAGATTGCGGTTCCTATCCCAGAGTCTGATCACCAGCGGCATACTGCCCGGCAAGGAGTGCGTTGCGCATCCGTGGCAAGGGTCATAGGCGCGGAAGGCCATTTCCACCATGTTCAGAATGCCCTCGGAAACCTGGCCGTTCTTGACTAAACCGCGCGCGGCCTTGTCCACACTCATGGCCATGCGCGCGGCGTTGTTCTGCGTGGCGACGATGAGGTTTGCCTTCCGAATCACCCCGCGCTCATCCGTCTGGTAGTGATGGAAGAGGGTGCCTCGCGGCGCCTCCACCACGCCAAAGCCTTCCTTGGGTATCTCAGTGGGAAGGCGCCGGATGTTATCGGATGTGATCTCATCGTCCATCGCCAATTCGCGCATTCTCTCCGCTGCATAGAGCAACTCGATCACCCGGGCCCAGTGATTCGCAAGCGTTTGATGCACGGGCTTCCCGCCGAGCGCGTCGAAATACTGATGCCAGGCTTCCTTGGCCAGCGGCGTGGCAAAGCCGTCAGCGGCGTTCAACCTCGCCAGAGGCGCCACGCAATAGACGCCGCTCTCGCCGCCTTCCTCAAAACCCTTCCAGCCAACCGGCTTCAGGTAGCAGAACTTGATGTAGCTCCACGGCTCAACATGTTCGGCAACATAGTCCAGGTACTGGTCCGCCGTAAAACGGGCGACCTCGCGCCCCTCGGGCGAAACCACCCGGATGGCGCCATCGTAGAAGTTGAGGCGGTTCTCCTGGTCGACCATGCCCATGTAGTAAGTCCGGTGGGCGTAGGCGTCCGACAGGATCAGCTTGACGTAGTCGTTATTGTGCAGCACCACCTCTTCAAAAGTTGCCAAGGTGAACTTGGCAAAATCCACGGCTTCGCCGGCAGCCTTCTTGAACTGCTCTTGTTCCTCGCGCGTGATACGGCGGGCCACGCCGCCGGGCAGGCCGAACACAGGATGAATCACCTTGCCGGCCACCGCGATGATCAACTCGCGCAGCATTTTGCGCGTTGCAATGACACGCTTGCCGACTTCGACACCCACCTTGGAAATGACGCCCAGTACATTGCGCTCCGCGGCTGGCGCCTGTGGGCCCACCACAAAATCCGGCCCGCCGAGGAAGTAGAAATGGAGCGCATGGTCTTCCGTCATGAAGGTGCTGTAAATGAGTTCGCGGATCTTCTTGGCCGCCGGCGGCGGGTCCACTTTGTACAGGCTGTCGAGCGCCTTGGTGGAAGCCATGTGGTGGGCCATGGGGCAGACGCCGCAGATCCGGGAAGTAATCTGCGGCATGTCCTCCGCCGGGCGCCCCTCGGCGAATTTCTCAAATCCGCGGAGTTCCGGAACTTGCAGCAGCGCCCGTTCGACGTTTCCCGACTCGTCCAGAAGGACCTCGATCTTGCCGTGCCCTTCCAGCCGCGTGATCGGGTCAATGGTGAATCTGCGTCCTGTTGTAGCCATTTGGATGCTCCTATCTGGGAATCGCCTCCGGCCGCCGGCCCCCAAGCAGGGAGACTGGCAGGCTATAGCGGTAGAAAGTCCCCGCCGGGTCCGGAATCGAATCCAAAATGCGTGACACTTCCGCTTCATCGGTTGAGTCGATGATCGAGGCAATGGCGCTCAGAATCTTGCTGCCCTGATCCGTGACGCGGCTGGTGGGGCCGAAGCAACCGGTGCAGGGCATGTTGCCTTGCACGCACCGCGCTTCGCACCCCGCTCGTGTGGCGGGTCCCATGCACAACAGACCCTGGGCCAGCAGACAGTCTTCCTGGTTGGCCAGCACCTGGTGCGGCCGGTGAAACTCCTTGATCATCATTCTGTCCGGCTTGGTCTCGCGGCGATCACATTCGTCGCAAAGCGCCGTGTCCGGAGCCAGCACACTGCCCTTGGGCGGGAGGTTGCCGCTCAACAGTGTTTCCACCGCCTGTGCCAGGAGTTTGGGCGTCGGCGCGCAGCCGGGCAGGAAGTAGTCTACGTCAATCACCTGGTTCAGGCTGCGCACAGTCTCGTGAAAGACGGGCAAAGTGACGGCGTGTCCGTTGACCTGTGTCTCCAAGGCCGGCTCCGTACCCTGCTGGTTCCGGGTGCTCGGGCTTTCCTGGTACACGCGGTGGAAGATCGTGTCGCGGGACCAGAAATTGGCCAGACCCGGAATGCCGCCCAACTGCGCGCAACTGCCAAACGCTACTACGACCACCGACTTGCGGCGCAGCAGATGCGCCATCTCTTCCTGTTCGCTCATGCGGATGGCGCCGTTGATGAAAGTGGCCAGGATGCTCCCGTCGGGCATGGCCTCCACGTCATGGCGCTTGAAATCCAGCGCCACCGGCCAGAACACGATGTCGACCGCCGCCACGACGTCAAGGACCTTCTCCGCCAGGTCGACGACGGCCTCCTCACACCCGCCACACGAAGCGCACCAGTAGAACGCTACTTTTGGTTTTGCACTCATTGCGCAGCCACCTCCTGAACAGCGGCAGCCGCGGCTTCAGGTTGCGCCGCCAGCTGCAACGGTCCGAGCGCCCTCAGTTGCTCGGTAAACTCGTTCGTCACCTGGGCGAATCTCTCCCCCTCGCTGGCCGAGATCCACTCCAGCCTCAGACGGCGTTCATCCACGCCGAATTCGCGCAACAGGCGTTTCAGGAACATCGCCCGGCGGAGGGCCTTGAAGTTGCCTTGTTTGTAATGACAGTCGCCAGGATGGCAACCGGCCACAAGAACGCCGTCGGCGCCCAGGCGAAAGGCCCGCAGCACAAAGGCCGGGTCCACGCGGCCGGAGCACATCACGCGGATGATGCGCAGGTTCGGAGCGGATTTCATCCGGCTGACCCCCGCCAGGTCTGCTCCCGTATAGGAGCACCAATTGCAAAGGAAGCCGATGATGCGCGGCTGGTAACGCTTCCCGTTCGTTTCCACCGTTCACTCTCCTTTCGCTAGACCGCCAGAATGCCTTCGAGTTCGGCGTTGATTTGACGATCACTGAAGCCATGACCCGCTATGGCGCCCGAGGGACAGGCCGCCACGCAGGTGCCGCAACCCTTGCAGAGTGCCGCATTCACGTGCGAAACCTGCTTCTCCGCCAGGAACTCAATGGCGTAGTAGGGGCACAGTGGATTGCACGTGCGGCAACCGCTGCAATCCTCTTCGCTGATTTCGGCGCGGATGGGTTCGATCTCCACAGCGCCCTTTGAAATGGTGGCCAGAATACGCGCTGCGGCAGCGCTGGACTGCGCCACCGAGTCGGGGATGTCTTTCGGCCCCTGGCAACATCCCGCCACGAAGAGGCCGTCCGTGGTGGTGGCCACCGGATCGAGTTTGGGGTGCCGTTCCAGGAAGAACCCGTCCGGGCTGCGGCTCAGACCGAACAGCCGGGCGACTTTCCTGGCTTGGTCGTCCGGTTGCAGCGCGTTACAGAGGATCACCATGTCGACCGGGATTTCGCGGAACCGCCCGATCAGCGTGTCCTCGCAGCGGATCAGCATGGTGCCGTTCTCGCGTCCCGTCCAGGCGGCTTGCACCACCTCTGCTACTTTGCCGCGCACCACGTGCACACCCTCATCCATGACGCGCGAGTAGAATTCCTCGTACCCTTTCCCGAACGCGCGCATGTCGATGTAGAAGTTGTAGACTTCCGCGTGGCTGCGTTCCTTGACCAGGTGAGCGAACTTGAGCGCGTACATGCAGCACACGCGGGAGCAGTAGCGGTGGTGGTTTTCATCCCGCGAGCCGACGCAGTGGATAATCCCAATCGCCCGCGGAGTCCGGCCATCTTTCGTCAGCACGCGGCCGCCGGTAGGTCCGGTGGCGTTCAGCATGCGCTCAATCTCCAGCGCGGCGTACACGTTGTCGAGCCGGCCATAACCGTAGCTCGCCATGGCGGAGGCGTCGAAGAGTCCGAACCCCGTTGTCACCAACACCTGGCCGACCTCAACCTCTATCTCCTCGTCCTCCATCTCGTGGCGTATGGCGCCCGGCTCGCAGACGTCGATGCACGCCTGGCAGCCGCCGGTCTTGAAATGTATGCAGGTATCAGCATCAATCCGCGGCACCTTGGGCACCGCCTGTGGTGTGGGCATGTAGATGGCTGTGTTCGGCCCGAGCAGAAACTCCGCCGGCTTGCCACGGTAGTCTTCGGGGACCAGCTTGATGTGTCCGGTAGGACAGATCGAAGTGCAAGTACCGCAGGCTATGCAGGCCTCAGAGGGCTGGTCGAACGGCGTCACCACGCGCCTGCGCATCCCTCGGTCCTCGTACCCGATGGCGCAGGCGCCCACCACTTCTTCGCAAACCCGCACGCAGCGCAGACATAGAATGCAGGCCTCGGGGTTTTCATCCTTTTTGGGACTGCCGAACCTCGGCGTAGTGAGCCCGGCCTCGGCGGCGAGTTCCTTGAGGATGGAGACGTTGGGCCAGCGAGCCCGCATGAGTTCAAGCACCACGCGCCGGGCGGCCAGCACGTGCGGCGAATCCGTGAGAATATCCATGCCCTCGGCGCATGGCGTGTTGCACGCCGTGACCAACTCAAAGCCTGCTGTTCCACGCGACTCCACCACGCACACGCGGCACGCTCCGAAGGGCTTGAGCAGCGGGTGGTAGCACAGGGCGGGAATGCGGGCGCCCAGAGGCCGGGCGGCCGCCAGAATGGACGTGCCGTCCTGGACTTGGGTCGGTTTTCCGTCGATCTTCAGGCTGATCATCTCCATGTCCTCACTCCACAATCACCGCGTTGAAATGGCACACATCCACACACACGCCGCACTTGCGGCACAGGTTGTCGTCTACCCGGTGGGCCGTTTTCTTCTCGCCGAAGATGGCGTCCTCCGGGCACTCCCGTTTGCAGACGCCGCAGCCGTGCCCTTTCTCGACGCAGATGACCGGGTCAATTCTGTAGGTATTCAGTTCGCGGCACACCCGGGCGGGGCACTTGCGCTTGTCGATGTGCGATATGTACTCGTCCCGGAAGTAGCGCAACGTCGTCAGCACCGGGTTCGGCGCCGTCTTACCCAGACCGCACAGCGAAGTCTGTTTCACTACCCAGGCGATCTCTTCCAGGGCGCGGATGTCATCGTGCGTGCCGCGTCCCTCGGTGATCTTGGTCAGGATGTCCAGCATGAGTTGCGTGCCCTCGCGGCACGGCGTACAGGCGCCGCAGGATTCATCCTGCGTGAATGCCAGGAAGTAGCGCGAGACGTCCACCATGCAGGTGTCCTCGTCCATCACCACCAGACCGCCGGAGCCCATCATCGAGCCGACTCCGGTCAGGCTCTCGAAGTCGATGGGTAGATCGAGGAAATCGTCCGCCGTCCGCTTGCCCCCCCGGTCTTCATAGAGCAACGGCACATCCATCAGCCCCGCGGGGATGCAACCGCCGCTCGGACCGCCCGTCTGCACCGCCTTGAACTTCTTGCCATCCGGTATGCCGCCGCCGATGTCGTAGATCAGTTCCCGCAGCGTGATGCCCATGGGCACTTCCACCAGTCCCGTGTTGTTGATCTTGCCCACCAGTGAGAAGACTTTCGTGCCCTTGCTGTTGCCGGTGCCGATTTCCGAATACCACTTCGCGCCTTGCAGGATGATCGGCGAAACGTTGGCCCAGGTCTCCACGTTGTTAATGCAGGTCGGCTTGCCCAACAGCCCTTCCTGCGCGGGGTAGGGCGGGCGGGAACGCGGGTCTCCCAAGCGTCCTTCGACCGAGGCGATCAGCGCAGTTTCTTCACCGCACACGAACGCGCCTGCGCCACGCGTCACGGAAACGTCGAAACTGAAATCCTTGCCGAGGATTTCCTCTCCAAGCAGGCCGTGTTCACGCGCCTGCTCGATGGCGATGTGGATGCGCTGCACGGCCAGCGGGTACTCATTGCGGATATACACCACGCCCTGCCGCGCGCCCATGGCATAAGCGCCTATCAGCATGCCTTCCAGCACCGAGTGCGGATCCGACTCGAAAATGCTGCGATCCATGAATGCGCCCGGGTCGCCTTCATCGCCGTTGCAGATGATGTACTTGGGAGTCTCCTCGGCTTGCCTTACTTTTTCCCACTTCACCCCCGTAATGAAGCCGGCCCCACCGCGGCCACGCAGGCCGGCGCTCTTGATTTCCTCGATCACCTCGTCGGGAGTCATCTCGGTGAGCACTTTGACCAAGGCGGCATAGCCGTCCCGGGCGATGTAGTCTCCGATCTTCTCCGGGTCGATCAAACCACGGTTACGCAGCGCGATCAGCCGTTGCCGGCCAAAGAAGGGGATATCTCCCATTTTTGGAACCGGCGCCGCGGCTTCGGGCGGCTGATACATGAGCTTCGGGACAGGCCGGCCTTTGACGAAGTGTTCCTCCACCAGTAGCGGGAGCTGCTTTGGCGTCAGTTGCTGGTAGAAGATCCCCTCGGGTTGCACCACCAGCAGGGGACCCACTCCGCAAAAACCGTTGCAGCCGGTTGTCACCACCTGCACCTGTTCTCCCAGCCCGCGCTTCTCAATCTCGCTTTGCAGGGCGTCCCGGACTTCCAGCGACCGGTTGGCTACACATCCGGTGCCGGCACAAACCATCATGTGTGCGCGGTATGGCATTCGCACTCCTTTCCGCGATCCATCTCAGAGCGTGCGCTCGCTGCCCAAGGCCAAGGCATACGGTTCTGCAATTGCGCCCCCCACCACGTGGGTAGCGAAGACCTCTTTCACTTTCTGCGGGTTCAGTTCGACGTACTTGACGGGCGCTTCACCGGTGACCTCGACCGTGGCCATGGGCTCGCGGCTGCACAAACCGGCGCATCCGGAACTGACCACCAGGACATCCACCAAACCACGCTGTTCCACTTCGCCCAACACGGCGTCCATCACCTGCCGGGCGCCGGCGGCGATGCCGCAGGTGCCCATGTGGACGGTGATCTTCACGCGGCCCGCGCCTTCCCGCAGCAATGTCGTGCGGCGTGCTTCCTCGCGCATGCGGGCCAGATCCTCAAGGCTTAGCTTTGGCATCCTGAGGCGCCTCCTTCAGATACTTTTTGATGATTTGGTCCACGCGGGGCAGGCTGACCTTGCTGTAGATGTCTTGCCCCACGGTGACCACCGGAGCCAATCCGCAACAACCGAGGCAACGGACTTCCTCCAGACCGAAAGTCAGGTCCGGGGTCGTCCCCCCGGAGCGAATCCCCAATTCGCGCTCGAATTTCTCGAGCACCTTGACGGCAGCCTTGACGTGGCATGCCGTACCCATGCAGATTGCCACCGGGTACCGCCCCTTGGGTCTCAGGCTGAAGGCGCGGTAGAAAGTGGCCAGGCTATAGGCGCGGCTCAGTGGAATGTCCAGCCTGAGCGCCAGGTGTTCCAGGGCTTCCTTGGGCAGGTACGTGTACTCTGCCTGCAAGTCCTGCAAGATGGCAATCAGGGCGTTCTTCTGAGAACCGTGCTGTGTGACGATGTCTTCAACGCTGACAAGGTCCATACTGCCTCCTCGGTTGCATCCGCGGTGTGGCGCGGTTGGAATGCCGCCAGCCGTTGGCGGACGAGAGCTATGCCCTCAGGGCTGCTGAACGGCCTGTCGCCAAGCTGTTCACGCAACGTGCATGTCTGGAGCGAAGCCTCCCCGTGGTCGCTCCGGTAGACGCATTCGAAGTCGACCTCGGGATAGCCGGCTACGAGCGCCAGCAAAGTGGACGGCAAACCACCCAACGGCTGCCTGTCCGGATGACTGTGACGGAATGAAGCCCTTACGGCCGTGCCTTTGCCAGGGCGGGAAGCGACGCGCAAACGGCCGCCGGCGCTCCGCGCCGCCTGACTAAGCAGCGGCAGCCCAAGCCCCACCCTGCGCGTGGTCCGTGTCGTATAGAAGGGATCCTGCGCGCGGCGCAGGGTTTCGCGATCCATCCCTCGACCGTCATCCCTGATCTCAATCACCAGCCGGTCACGCTCGCGGCTGTCGGTGATTCGAATAGACACGTGGCGCGCACCAGCGGCGACGGAGTTCTCAGCGATGTCGAGCACGTGCAACGCAAGCTCCTCCATCTCTCACCTCTCTGGCACAGTCCGCTCGAGCCGTTCCGGCTCGCGGTCTTCGAGCATCCGCCTGCCTCGCCTGCCGCGCATGGCCGCGCGCAGCTCGGCGACGGTGGGTTCACTGATCAGAAAACGCGTCTTGGCCGCGCCAATCTCCGCGACGCGGTGAGCGTCGGAATTGCGGATGAGCGGCCTTCGGGTACAATCCACCCACATCTTGCGCGCCTCATCCAAGGACGTGTTCCGGCTGAGTTCGAGCGCGTCGAGCGGGAGTTCAGGTGGCACAAACCCTAACTGCCCGATGATGCTGAACGATTCCCGGTCCACGTGAGACGCCACCGCCAGGCCGCGGAAGCGGAGGATCCAGCCGACCACCTGATCCACGCTCAAATCCGTGGCGGACCCCAGCGGATGAGGATTGAAGCGCCGCACCTCGTGCTGTTCATCCACCACGGGCTGAAGATCGTCCTCGCCGGCATGGACCCGGGCAGGCAGATGCCGGTAGACCACTCGTTGCAGGGCCCACGCCTGCTCCAGTCCGTCGAAGAGGGCGAGCACGTGCGCTTCCTCGCGCGAAGTCACTTCCATGCCAGGCAGGACCTTCACACCGGTCCCCCGCGCGGCGTGCATCACGGCGGGGGTGTTCTCCGATGTGTTGTGGTCGCAGATCCCGATCACGTCCAGCCCCTGTCGCCGGGCTTCCCGCACGATGTTACGCGGCCCCATCTCCAGTTCCGCGCACGGCGACAAGCAGGTGTGAATATGCAGGTCGGCCTGGTAGATCGCCAGCATCACACCTTCCCCCGAATCCCCATCGCGTAAAGCCTCCCCGCGATCTCAAAGGCGGGCAGGGAACAGAGCAGCACGGCCACCCGTTCCTCGATGGCTTTGAAGAGAATGTCCTCCTCAGGCTTGCGCCCGTTCACCAGCACCACCGCGGCCAGTTCCTTCATCGAGGCCACCGCGATCACGTTGACATGCGTCTGCAAGGTGATCCACAGATCACCCGGCCTGGCGTGGGCCAGCACGTCGCTCAGCAAATCGCTGCAATACGCTCCGCCGATTTCTGTCCCCAGGCCCGCCCCGGGCGCCAGAACTTCCAAGCCGAGATTGCTGACCACCTCGCGCAAAGTCACGGCGATCTCTCCCGCACCCTTGCACCCACTGTCGTGGCAGGGTGTTTTGATGAAGCCGCCGCATCCAGGTGACGGCGGGAACGCCGGGCAATCAGGACATCGCAATCGTCAATGACTGCCCGGCCAAGCACCACGTCTTCCGCGAAACTGCGGCAGGTGGGCGAGCCGCAGGCGCCGCAGTCGATCTTCGGCAATCCGTGCAGCAGCTCCGCGATGCGTGTTCGCTTACTAATGGCAACGCTGATGTCTTCATCCAGCGGGGCCAAGGGACGGGCGGTCAACTTCCCGGGCAGCAGGAGGGTCTGCTGGAAGCCGCCCCCATCGCCAAACTGTCGTGGCTGCCGAGGAGCCCCGCACCGCTCGGCCAGCTTCAGTATCCGGGTCCGGGCGACGTAGGGATTCTCCACCGTGAGGGAACCGCCGCAGCAGCCCTGAGCACAAGCCTGGCACTCAAGATAACGTACCTTCGCCAGTTTCCCGTCTTCCGCATCACCCAGGATTCGTTCCACGTGGTCCAACCCGCCTACCGCGAGGCAACTCTCCGCGCTGAGTGCCTCCAGTTGCCCGCCCAGAACTGCCCAGCCGAGCCCGGTCCCTGACAAGCCTCCCGCGGGGACGGCCAGCTTCGTGGAAGACAAGACCCGGAGAGCCGGTTCGAAGATCTCCGAGATAGCCACCACGGCGTCGATGTTCGACGATTTCTTGCGCGGCGGGTACTTGACGGCCACCATTTGGGGCGGGCAAGGCGTGAGAGAGATTATGCCGATTTGGTGCGGCGCCAGGCCGAGTTGCCTGGCACGCCGCTCGCGAATCTCGCGGGCGGCGATCTCCATCGGAGAATCAATCGGGATCAGCCTCTCCGCCAGGCTCGGATAGCGGGCCTGAACGAGCCGGACCACCGTGGGGCAGAACGGTGAGATAAGCGGCCAGGGACCGGGATGCTTGTTCAAGTACTCGCCCACCGCCCTGGCGACCGCGTCGCAGGCCGCCGTGGGTTCACATGCCTCGTCAAAGCCCACCCTGAGCAGGCTTGCCAGGACCGCTTCCGGCGGGATCTCCTCGGGGAATTGCCCAAACAGAGCCGGCGAGGGCAGCGCTATCTTGTAGCGGAACCGGGACAGATCTTCCATGTGCGCCGTGGCGGCCACGATCGCTCCGTGAGGGCACGCCCGCACGCACTCACCACAATCAATGCAGCGATCTTCCAGCAAGCTGGCTTTGCCCCGGCGCACTCGTATCGCTTCGGTGGGACAGGCGCGCATGCAGGCCATGCGGCCCCGGCACTTACCGGCAGTGATTCTCACCGAATGCGAAAAGCGGCGCATACTACACCCGGATTCTGAAATCGAGGCGTGTTCCGCGGCCTACGTCTGATTCGATCTCGAATTCATCAGCGTTCTTGCGGATGTTAGGCAACCCCATGCCTGCACCGAATCCCATCTCTCGCGCCTCATCGGAGGCTGTCGAGTAGCCCTCCCGCATGGCCAGTTCGATGTCCCCGATGCCCTGTCCCTGGTCCACCACTGTCACCTGCACTCTGCCGGGCGAGACCTTCAGTTCGAGGAAGCCTCGGTCAGCGTGCAACACTACGTTCATCTCCGCCTCGTAGGCAGCGATCGCCGCGCGCCGTACCAGTGCAGGGGCCATGCCGATTTCCTTCAAGATCGACTTCACCGTCGTGGACACCCGCCCGGCATTGGCGAAGTCCCGTCCCCGAATTTCAAAGCACTGGCTGAACACCGGTTGTTCGGACATGGCTGGCGTCTCTCAGTAGATCGCTCCTGCCTCTCAAGCCACACGCGTGCAGCCGGCCACAAGAGTCGAACATACTCAGATCCGTGGTCAGAAGCACAACTCCCAATTGCTTGGCCAACTCCACGGCGGCATCGTCCGGCTGCTTGCCGCGGACGTACACAATCGCTTTCACGTCAGCTATCTGAGCGGTCCGCACGCACTGCGCGTTCGCGAGTCCGGTGAGCAGGACCGAGTGGGCCTGCGCGAAGGCCAGCACATCGCTCATCAGATCCGCCGCGGAGCCATAGATAACCTGCTCATGCAGCAACTCGTGCCCGGTCACGACACGGCAATTCAGAATCTCTCGTATCTGCTCCAGGCGCATCAGCTAACCTGCTTTACTACTTGCTCGCCCAGCAGGATCGTTCGGCCTTTCGGGACGCGCGTCGCAGGGCACGTGCTCCAGCACTGCCCGCACCCTGTGCACTTGGTCTCGTCCACATAACGCGCCTGCCTGCGGATGCGAACCTTGAAATTGCCGATGTAGCCTGAAAAGCCGGTCACCTCGCTTAGCGTCAGCAGCTTGATTCGCTCCCGGTGGCCCACGGAAACCATCTTCGGCGTGAGGATGCAGGCGGCACAGTCCAGTGTCGGGAAGGTCTTATCGAACTGGGCCATCTTCCCGCCAATCGACGCCTCACGCTCCACCAGGTACACCTTCGCTCCGGACTCGGCCATTTCCAGCGCCGCCTGGATGCCCGCGATGCCGGCTCCCACCACCAGCACGTCCGGGTTGACCTTGGCCACGGTCGGCTCGAGCGGTTCATGCTCGGCTACACGCCTTACGGCGCCGGAAATGAGAGCTTTGGCCTTCAGGGTGGCCATCGGCACGTCATCGTGTATCCAGGAGCAGTGCTCCCGGATATTGGCCACCTGCAACAGATACCGGTTCATGCCAGCTTTCCGGACGGCGTTGCGGAAAGTCAGCTCATGCATCAGTGGTGAGCAGGCAGCCACCACCACGCGGTTCAGCTTCAGGTCCCGGATATCTTCCTGAATCATGGCCTGCCCGGGGTCGGAACACATGAATTTGTAATCCCTGGCCACCACCACGCCGGGTGATCGGCTGATGTGTTCGCGCGTCTCGTTGACATTCACCGTCCCCGCTATATTCAGCCCGCAGTGGCAGATGTACACCCCGATGCGCGGCTGTCCGTTGCCTTCCATTTCTACATCCCCCTTTTTTCTACGACGCTGAGGTCGCCGCCAACTCCGGCAGCGGAATCAGGTTTCGATGCAAACCCAAACGTTCCGCCGACTGGCCCAGTGCCATGCCCATCAATTGCGTGAAGAACAGAATCGGCAACCGGTAGTTCGTGCCGAATTCCTTGTTGACCTGTTCCTGATAAGCCTCCACGTTGACTTGACATAACGGGCACGTGGTCACCAGGCATCGCGCTCCATTTCCAACGGCGCATGACAGCAGCTCATGAACCAGCTCGAGACAGACCTTGGGAAAGGTGGTCATCAGCATTCCGCCGCAGCAGCGCGTTTTCAGCGGGAAATAGACGCACTTTGCACCCAGTTTCTCGAACAGCCGGTCCATGGACGTGGGGAACTCGGGGTCGTCAAAGCCCCTCTCCGGGCGCACTATCTGGCATCCGTAGTACGGCGCAACCGCCCATCCCGTGAGCGGCGCCTTCACCGCGGCGGCAATCGCCTCCAGCCCGACATCGTTCACCAGAACGTCCAGCGGATGACGCACGCGGACGTTCAGCTTGTACTCCAGCCCGGCGGATTGAAGCATGCCGCTCACTCTGCCCCTCAGTTCAGGGCTCTCCTGGAGAAAGCGGTTTGTTTTCAGCAGAACGGTGTAGCAGGCGCTGCAAGGCGCCATCAGTTGTTTGGACTCTCCTGAATTGCGCCCCGCCAAGGCCAGGTTTCTCGCGCTGACCGCCATGGAGGAAGTCTCGCTGACGCTCATGTACATCGTCGCCCCGCAGCAGTTCCAGTCCTCGACCTCCTTCAGCTTTACGCCGAGGACGGAGAACACAGCGCGGAGGCTCTCATCGTATTGGCGGGTGGCCAACTCAAGGCTGCAACCCGGATAGTAGAGAAACTCCATACATCCCCCTTTTGCTCAGACCTTCGCTTCGCCCGGCGGATGGCCCACGGCGCCGTAGCCGACCATCCCCTCGACGTATTCCGGAGGCTCGACCACATGAGGCAATTCGAACTTCTCGGATGCCTTCAGGAAATGCCGTATGTGAGCCACCCCCTTCGTGCGGTTGGGCCAAAGCGATAGCCTGCCGCGGCGGTACAGTTTCCAGCCCAGAGGGAGTTGTCTCAACAGTGCCAGCGGATTGTGCCGGAGGTAGTAAAGCCCCACCAGCAGCATCTCTTGATTGCGCCCGAACAGATTTACCAGCCAGACGAAACTCCGGGAGAGGCGGAAGACCGGGAAACGGTCCGGATACACGCCAGCATCAAGCGCCGCGCGTTTCAATGCGTACACGAAATCCGTGATCTTGATGTTTTGCGGGCACCGGGTGGTGCACATGTAGCAGGAAGCGCAGATCCAAATCGTGCGGCTCTTCAGGATGTCTTCGATTTGTCCCGCCCGGAACAACCCGATCAACTGCCGCGGAGAGACGTCCATGGCATAGCTGACCGGGCAACTGCCCGTACACCTGCCACACTGCAAGCAGCGCGCTAACCGCTCAGCCCCAGGCAGGAGGGCCGATTCTCTCAGGATTGTGTCGCGCAGCCTTTTTTCCGGGTCGGCCAGCTTACCCGGAATCCGATTGCCGTTCTTCATGGGGCCTCCAGAGTGGTCCCCGCACGCGGGCGGGCGAGTTGCGAGCCGGTGAGCGTGGCTCAGATGGATGGAAGTCCGGATCAGGGAAACCCTTACGGTTGGAACCCGCAGGGTCAGACCGCCATGCCGCAGTGAACGCCGTCGCCTTGGCTCCGGGGTGCACTTTGTGTGGCATGGCGTCTTTCTCGCGCGTTGTGGTCACCCATAGCTTAATTGCCGTTCAAGTAAAACACAAGAGTAAAAGTGTAAAAAACCTCAAAATCTGAAATGCCTGAGCAGCGTCTATGTTCACAGCTTGCGGCATGTCAGGATATTCGGCGATGGGTGTGGGGAAAACCCACATTGAACACAATGGCCAGGCTCTACAACAACTACCTGTGTGCTTTTGTAACCGAGGGGCAAAAGTGGAGTCGAACTCGGCGCCAACTCTAGGAGCCGGCAATTGGAAGGAAAACGACCGCGGACATTCGAGCATCCACCGAAAGAGTCAGCGGCACCTGGGCGCCGGGTTGCACCTTCGTCCCGAGAAAGAACTGCACCTGGTGCTGGGTTGGCTGGCCAGGCACAGCCGTGACTTGATGAGCGCTATGTGCCAGCCCGCCCACGGTGATCCGTACAGACGATGGTGCTACCGCCGCTGCGCCGTCGCTCAGGCCTGCTACCGTCAGAGTCAGTAACTCTCCCAGCCGTGCCGGACGCGTGGCATCTACAGGCTGACCGGACTGTTGCGTCACCGCCAGGATCATTGGAGGAGACTGTTCGACTTGAATAACGACAGGCAGGGCAATCTCCGGACCCGCCTGCAGCCTGAGGACGGCTGGACCCGGAACCAAGTCAGAGGGCACTTGGAAGGAAACCTGTTCGCCGGCCACGGAAATGATATTCACGGCGCGTCCGGAGAGCGTCATCGTCATGGCCGAAACCATCACACCGGCCGGCAAGTTAGAAACTCGAACAACAGCCGGCGAGCCCGCACGAACGCCGTGCAAGGAATTGGGACTGGTGGCCGGAGTATGGACGGTGACTTGCCGCGCAGTGGGCTGGCTCACATGAAAGCCCCATTGCTGGCCTATGACCCTCAATCCGTTGGCGACGGTCAGCGTCGTTGAGAATTGCGTTGCCGCCGAGCGCGCTACGGCGACGTTGGCCAGGATTCGCCCCGGACCTGTCACCCAGAGGCGCCGCACGGCCACGTCGCTCGTTCCGAATCCGATTCTCGTCTGCCCGTCGATGAAATTCGTGCCGAACGCGTTGACTTCTACCATGGCTTCGGTGCCCGCCGGGAGTGAGGAAGGCGACATCGTGATGAGCGGTTGCTCCGCATGGTCGTAATCATAGACGGCAGGAGCGCTTTGCAGGAAGAGCGAGCTTTGTCCGTCTCTGTTCAGCGCCACCACGGATGCGCGGTGTCCTCCCGGTGCGGTGGGAGGGGCCACCAGCAGCCTTCCAAGCTCATCAACGCCCCGGACCGCAGCCGCAACGCCGTCAAACAGCAGCCGCGTTTCACCAGCCAGGTTTGTTCCGGTGACCGCCACCAGGCGGGCGCCGCCCGCGTCAACCACGTTCGCCAGCCCGCTGACGGACGGCGGCGAACTGCGCGCAATCACCAACGCAGAAGGCAGCACGTATATGTCGTTATCCGCCGAGAACACCAGGTGTCGTGGACCCTCTCCGCTGAACGGGTTGAACTGGAAGTCGATCTGCATGTAGGAGGAGGGCGCCGGTGCGTATGGCCGCAACCCGCCCGGCGGAACCACCGCCGAGCCGCCCAATACCGAGACCTGCAAGGAAGGCACCGGGGCATTGTTGGCCACCACACCCACACCCGCCGCGACCAGGAAGGACCGCGAGGAGCCGGGCACGATGTGCGCCGGTTTCACCGCCACGGACGCCGGGAAGCTGTAAGTCTGGACGGCGTAAATCGCAGGGGCGTTGCGGCGCCTGACGGAGAAGTGAATGCCCTCCGCTACTTCCCGGGCGTTCACCGTGATCACGGTGGCCAGCTGCGGGTCTTTCACGTTGGGATAGAACTGCGTTTCAAACGCAGCACCCGGAGACACAGGCGACTGATCCGGCCATCTCGGCAGCACCAGGTTGGCCGGGGAGACTTCCCCAGGCAGAGCCGGCGGGAGCGGATGCACATAAACGTAGTACTGTCCCGGCGGGATGCCGTCGATGCGGTAAGTGCCATCCGGATTGGACAGCGCGCTGACGGCGCCGCCCTGGGGCGAGAGTGCTACCACGGAGGCTAGAGGAACGCTGTCGCCGTCCGCCGTAACGCGGCCGGAGATGCTGCCCATCCCGGCCAGAAAGTCCTGGGCGGGGTAGAGCAGGGAAATGCCGGCCACATCGTCCGCTGCCAGGGGCCTGGATTTCGTGCTGGCGCGCGTGATCTCAGTGGACATCAGGCTCGAGGTCAGCGTGTGTTGCAGACCGAGCGCGTGTCCAAACTCGTGCGCTACCGAAAGGAAGAACTGTTCACTGAAACTGGGGCGTTGCGACAAATCACGCCGCAGGATGATGACCGAACGCGTGATGGGCACGAACGGCCCTCCAGGACCGGTCACCATTTCGGACCGGGAAGTGGGCCCGCCCAGGGCCACCAGGCCGGGCGGCACTTCGTCGAAGATGACCTCAATACCGGGCGACGTTTGCGGCGTGCCGGGCGTGAAGAAGCCTCCGAACGCCAGCCGCAACGCGGATGTTTCCACACCATCCCAAACGCTGGCAGCCATGCGAATCTGGCTGACGACCGAGGTGAAACTGTCGCCGGGCGCCAACTGCGCCGGACCCTGCTCGGAGATAAAGAACGGAGCCGTCTGGTTGACCAGTGCGCTGAGATCAAATTTTTCGGGGACCGCGACGAATGGACCCGTGCGGCTCAGGTAGTGAACGAAGTGATGATAGGCGGGGGCTACGCCGGCTGCCAGCATTCCCAATGCCAGCCAGAGGACGCACCGTTTGATCGCCTTCCCCATCATCTATTGCCTCTGCGCCACCAACGTGCGCTCGACGCGCGCCCTCAACTCCGCCAAGCCCATGGACGTGGGTTCCTCCTGAATCTCCCGTCCGGTCATCGGATCCAGCATCCTTGCGGCGCTGGCTGCCCTGTGGACGACCGTCTGTCCCTTGTTGTCAAGTTTAAGGTCGAACAGCCCCTGCGAAAGGCCAATCACGTGCGTGACGCCGCTCGAGCCTGTCCAGAGAAACAGGACGTATTCAACCCCGTTTTCCAGCTTCGGGGCGCCTGAAAAAGTTTGCCGCAACCCGTCCAGGGTTCCACCGGGAACCGAAACCTGGACGTTCGCGGCCGGGGCGCCTTTCCAGCGCTCCACCACCTGAACGGTCGACCGCGTGTAAATGATTGAGCCGCGCCGGACAGCTTGAGAAGTCAGAACACGTCCTCGAACGATCTCAGTAGACTTCAGGATCATTTCGTCCAGGCTGAGGCGCTCCAGTGTTGCCCCAGCCAGGGGGGTTACCGCGAGTGCTAGCAGGAATGGCAGCTTGGCGATGATTCCGGCGCGGTCCATTGTGTTAGTAACCCAGCTTTCTCTTTGCACGCAGCCGCCCATTTCAATGGATTGAAAAATAAAGGGAAAACACCTCTCGTGGGGCCTCAGGTGTGGCTCGCTGACACAACTTCGGGACAGGATGTCACAGATTCGTTACGAACCCCAGCCAAAGGCGCGCGCCACCGTCGCCACAGCAAAGCACACCGTGAAACCGAATGCCAACGGCATGAGGGCGCCCAAGGCGGTCCACTTGCCGCTGCGCGTCTCTTTCCAGATGGTGAGGATGGTGGTGCCGCAAGGATTGTGCAGCAAAGCAAACAGCATCAAACAGATAGCCGTCAGCAGCGTCCAGTTGTGCTCAACCACCAGCAGTTGGCGCAATTGGTCGTAAGAATCCAGCTCTGTCATCATCCCCGTGCCCATGTAAACCATGATCATGGTCGGCACCACGATTTCGTTGGCGGGAATGGCGATGATGTATGCAAGCAGGATCACCCCATCCATACCAATGGCATTGCCAAGGGGTTCCAGGAAAGCAGCTACGCGGTCCGCCAGGCTCACCCCGCCGGGACTGATGTTCGCCAGAATCCAAATGACGGCTCCGGCGGGAGCCGCCGTCGCCATCGCCCGCAGCAGCACGAAAATGGTCCTGTCGATGAGCGAAGTGTACAGAATGCGCAGGATGCTGGGGCGCCGGTAGGGCGGCAATTCGAGCGTGAAGGCGGAAGCCTCGCCCCGCAGAACGGTTCTAGCCAACAGCCACGATGCTAAGAGTGTGAAAGCCACTCCAAGCAGAACGACTCCCACCACGGAAGCCGCCGCAGCCACAGACGCCAGCGCCGGCGGAAAAGCCGCAGCCACGAAGATCGTCCCCAGCATGATCAGCGTCGGGAACCGCCCGTTACAGGGGACAAAGTTGTTCGTCAGAATGGCGATCAGGCGCTCGCGTGGCGAGTTGATGATGCGCGTCGCCACCACGCCCGCGGCATTGCAGCCAAAACCCATGGCCATGGTGAGGGATTGCTTGCCGTGCGCGCCTGCCCGGCGGAACAGCCAGTCCAGATTAAAAGCCACCCTAGGCAGGTAACCCAGGTCCTCCAGGATCGTGAACATCGGAAAGAAGATCGCCATGGGCGGCAACATGACGCTCACTACCCAAGCCAGCCCGCGGAAGATGCCGTTCCAGAGAAGCCCGGTCAGCCAAAAGGGAAGACCCCAGGCTTGAAACACGGCGACGCCTTGCTCTTCAACCCAAAACAACGCAGTTGCAAGCATTTGGGACGGAACATTGGCTCCGGCGATCGTCAGCCAGAAGACGACCGAAAGCAGAACCAGCATGAGCGGCAAGCCTAGAATCGGCGAGGTGACGATGCGGTCGATGCGCTGATCCCAGCTCCAGCCGCCGGTTCCCGAGCGCCGGACTGAGCGCCGTGCAATGCGCTGCGATTCCTGGTAAAGCGAAGCCACCAGTTGATCTCGGAATCCCTCGCCAAGTCCTTGGCGCAGGGCGTCCGCTTTGGCCAGAACTTCAGCGGCTTTCTGTTCGCCCGGTGGCGGCGTCATCGCGTTCCCTCCAAGGCGATCAGTGGTCCGGAGCGGGTCGGCGCCGCGGATTGTTTCTCGGCCAGCCCGGCGAATTCCCCGCGCAGCAGCGCCTGCCGAACCTGATGATCGCCGTCCAGCAAGCGCAAGGCGATCCAGCGCGAGTTGGGTAAACCCGGCGCCAGGGCTTCAATCAGAGGCGCCAGTTCCGAAACGGCGTCCTCCAGGGCGGGATCGGTGGAGGCACGCACCGGAGAGACCCGGATCTCGCCGGTGACCACGCCCGCCACCGTGCGCACCAATTCGTGCAGCCCCTCTTTGGTGCGTGCCACCGTAGGCACCGCCGGCACACCCAGATCCTTGGCTAGGCTGCGCACATCCACCTCGAGCCCCTTGCGGCGGGCTTCATCCATGAGGTTCACGCACAGCACCACTTTGCCGGTGATCTCCATGACCTGTAAGGCTAAGTTCAGGTTCCGCTCCAGCGCCGTGGCATCCACCACCACCACGGTGCAATCCGGTTGGCCAAAGAGGATGAAATTGCGCGTAATTTCCTCATCCTGCGAAGCCGACAGCAGCGAGTAGGTGCCGGGCAAGTCGACCAGCTTATAACGGACGCCGTTGAACGAGAATCCGCCTTCGGCTCTGCTGACTGTCTTGCCGGGCCAGTTTCCAACATGCTGCCTCAGCCCGGTGAGCGCATTGAAAACGCTGGACTTCCCAGTGTTGGGGTTACCGGCCAGCGCAACCAGGTACTGGTAGTTCTCCAGACGGATGCCCATTTGCTCGAGTTCGGCGCGAGCCGGACAGGTTTCGCAATCGTGGCCTGGTAGTGGATTCATTTTCATGGTGTTATCCGGGTTTCAGCGGCCGGGTTCAGGTCGGCGCTTCCAGTCTGGCGCTGGACCCAGATCCTGGCAGCCTGCGCCTGCCGCAGGCCAATCAGTGTTCCGCGCACCCGGAAGCCGCGCGGGTCCCCAAAGGCGTTATCCAACTCCACCAACACTTCAGCGCCCGGCGTCAAGCCGAGGTCCAGCAGCCGCCTGCGGGCCAAGCCCCGATAGCGCGGGTCGATGCCCGCCACGATGCCGGTTTCTCCGACGTCCAATTCAGACAGCAGCACCGCCCCAGCCGGCATGGCGGCGGCTGACGACCGTATGCCTCCCACGTGGATGTTCGCCGCGATTTCGGGCGCCATGCGGTGTTCGTGCGCGCCATGGCTGACAATGAGCCGCTCAGGCTCGCGCGCCAGCAGCCGTATGCGCGCCCCAGGTAGGATTCCCAGAGCCAGAATCTGACGGAAAACAACTTCCGGCTCGTCTTCCAGATGCAGCACCTCCGCTGGTTCGCCGACCGGCCAGGCGCTGAGCGGGACCATTTCCTCCCGGGGCAGGGGAGCGCCCGGGCTGGGGATAGGGTCCCCGTGCGGGTCCACCGCGGGGTGCCCCAAATGCGCGTCCAAGGCGTCCAGTTCATCACTGCTCAGGCTATGCTCCAGCCGTTCAGCCATGGCATGCACGGATCCGAGGGGCAAACCGGCCTCGTCAGCCAGATAGCTTTCCCACAGCCGGTGGGCGCGGACAATGCGGAGTGCCACCAGTTCGCCGGAGGGTGTCAGGCGCAGGCGCCCCCCTTCCGTCTGCAACAGACCGTAGCGTTGCAGGCGTCGGGTAAGTTTGTTCAACGCGCTCTCGGACAGGTTGAGATGTTGACGCAGGTGGATAGCCGAAACGAAGGAACCGCTGCCGGATTCGGTCAGGAGGAATTTCAGGGCATCCTCCAGCCGCGCACGCTGCCGCATGCGCCTCCACTGATCCCAGCGGGCGAGAACGCCAAAGTGGGGCACAAAAAACGCCAGGGCAGCGAAGCCCGCCACCACGGTCCACAAAGCGAGTTCAGGCATTGATGCCCCCGTAATCTAAATTAACCCAGTGAGTTTAATTATAGTTTATCAAGTCCCGTCCCTTATTACCACCGCATTGCCGTCGGCGCCGTCAGGAAATTCCCTACGCCGCGAAAGCCAACCGAGTACCACGGCTGCCATCAAGCCCAGCAAAGTCAAACCCGCACCCCAGTAGAACGAGGCAGGGCGATAGTGCATTTCAATGATACTCGTCCCAGCCCCAACCCCGACGCCGCGCAGCGCCGAATAGGCGGCATACATCTTCGCCGGCTCGCCATTCACATTCGCTACCCAGCCGGGGTAGTGTGTATCTGAGAGCACAACCATGCCAGCGCAGCCCATCTCTGCCAGAATCACCACTCGATTGGATTCGCGCCTGAGGATACGGACTTCGTCCGGCGCCGCGCATTGCTCCATGACAGGAGGAGAGTCTGGGACAAAGGTGAAGGTGCGCAAGTCGTTTTCTATAGAGAACATGAGGGGGTGAATCTCATCTTGCTTCTCATATTGGATCGCGCGATGCACGGCGAATGCACGGGGAAACGCATGCGGATTCCGGTACACCTTCAACCCGCCGGAAGACTCAAAAACCTGGACTGCATCCGGCATGCTCGGTTGGTTTCCGATAATGTACTCCACACCCACCAGGTTCTTCACCCGCTCGGCGTGCAGATCCATTTTCAGGAGATTGCTCGTGATGCTCGCCAGATAACCCCCATACACGTCGATTCCATGCCAGTCGCCAATGTTGTACCTGATCACGTCGTCGTCCACAACGACGCGCGGGTACTCCGATGTACTCCTTATAAACTCAACGATGTCAGCGTGTTGTGCCATTTCTTTAAGGTAAGTTCTGCGTTTCTCCTCGGTCTCGTGCGGGAGAAAGAAGTGGCTTACATTGCCCAACTCGATGAGCATCAAGGCGCCCACGCCAAGGAGAAACGCTCGTCGGGTGAACGCCTCCCGAGCGCAACCATGGAGCAAGCCTGCTAACAGCAGCGCAACCAGAGCTGCCATCAGAGGGCGCGTATCGGCGGTGATTTGGATCCGGCCGGAAGCAATGAGGACAAAATACGTCACGAAGACAAGTGTGCCGAAACCAATCAGCCAAAGGCAGGCGCGGCGGATCCATGGGGACGACCTGTGATCCTGTATGTGGTCTATTCCATAGGCGATTAGAGGAACAAATGCAAGGTGAAAGATGAAGATTGCCATGGATGGAGAACGGGCTTTCTCAACCAGCGGCAGAAGGCTATAAAGCACGCCATGAAATATGGTGTGATTAGCCAATGAAAAGAAAAGGCTTAAGACCGCCAGAACGGCACTTATCCGCACGGTCTTCTGCTGCCAGCACAGTGCCACCGCCAACAGCGCCAGAGCAACCGCCACGGCGCCCGTGTGGGGATTCGTGTTTGAGTGAATTCCGGGGACGACGATCCCTAGCAGCGAGGCGGGCTGCAAACTGTAATGCGCGTGCAACGTGTATGGCACCTTGGTCTGCCAGTCCACTGGTTCAGGCAACCCGACCCAGCGATGGGCCAGTTTGCCATATTCGTAGGCGGGAAACGACTGCGCCGCTCCCACCAGAAAGGCAAAGATGCCGAACAAAGCCGCCACCCGGACCGCGTTCAGGTCCAGACGCCCTCCCCGGAACATAAAGAGGAGAATCACGGCGCCCGCCGCGAGTGCCGTATACGTGGGAATCTGGTGATGACCGCTGAGAAGCGCTATCCCCAGAAACGCTCCCGCCGCGGCAGCGCTAGCCACAGGGCGGCGGCGGTTGAGCGCGCGCAGAAGGAACAGGAGCACCAGGGGCGCCCACACGGCGCCGTTCAGCATCTGAGGCCAGTCAATGGAGCCGAAGTACCCGCCCAGGGCGAAAAGGCTGGCGGCTATGACGGACGCTCCCCGGCTTCGCTTCAGGTCGCGGCAAAGGGCATACGCCGTTAGCGCCGCCATCCAACCAATGACAACCAGATACCAGTGCAGGGAGATCTGCTTTATCCAGCCGTCCCGCTGCGGTAGCAGGAACAAGAGCCAATTGAGGGGGTAGGCAACTCCGGGCTGTGCCTGCCCGTGCAGCGGTTGGCCAGCCCAGGTATACGGGTCCCAAAGAGGGAATCGGCCTTCACGCCATTCGCCGGCCTGATACTGAAACCAAGGGAGCACCTGGTAAGCCAAATCGGTGGACTCAAGCCAGGTGTACTGCGTGGTGAACACCAGCTTCCAATGAAAACCGGCACAAATCAACAGCAAAAGGAGCGGCGCAGCCAGGCGAGAGCCGATTCTGCGGACCGGTTGAAGGAAACCGGAGTGGTGGATATCAACCGCTGGCATCATCCGCCATGATAGCGGAAACGATTGCAAATAAAAAGAGTTGCGGTTTGGAAAGCGAGGTGCACATTAGAAGGGTGCGAGAAAGGAGGCGCGTCATGAACGGCAAACTGTGGAGAAACCTGGTTTTGGCGGCTTTCGTGACCGTGGCTGGCGCCGCTGAGAACGACGACGGCCCGGGACGCGGAGTCGCACGCGTGAGTGTCATCAACGGAGACGTCTCGGTGCGGCGGGGCGACTCGGGCGACTGGGTGGCAGCTGCCGTGAACGCACCCCTTATTGCCCCCGACCAAGTCATCACGGGAGCCAATTCGCGCGCCGAAGTTCAGCTGGACTATGCCAACATGGTCCGCCTGGGTGCGAACAGCGAATTGCGCTTGTCCGAACTCGAGCATCAGCGCTACCTGTTGGGCGTAGCCCGCGGAACGGTGACGTTCAGGGTCCTGCGGGACTCTCAAGCCGAAGTTGACCTGGATGCGCCTGCGGCGTCCGTGCGCCCTTTGAAGAAGGGCGTTTACAGGCTCACGGTGCATGAGGACGGCGCCACCGAAGTGACCGTCCGCTCCGGCGAGGCTGAAGTGTACACGCCGCAGGGTGTCGAGCGCCTGCGCGGCGGCAAGAGCCTGCTGGTACGGTCTGCTGGCGCCAACACGGAACTCGCCTTTAGAAACGCTCCGCCTGAGGATGAGTGGGACCGTTGGAACGAGCGGCGTGACCGCGACCTGGAGCGTTCACAGAGCTACCGCTACGTCAGCCGGGACATTTACGGAGCGGAGGACCTGGACCACCACGGAAGCTGGGTGTATGTTCCCGCCTATGGTTGGGTCTGGGCTCCGAGAGTGGCGCCCGGTTGGGCGCCTTATCGCTACGGCCGGTGGAGTTGGGTGGATTGGTACGGCTGGACGTGGGTCAGCTACGACCCGTGGGGCTGGGCGCCCTATCACTACGGACGCTGGTTCCACCACGCGCCCTTTGGCTGGTGCTGGTATCCAGGCTCCATTCACGTCCGGCACTACTACCGGCCTGCTCTGGTCGCATTCATTGGCTGGAACAGCTATAGCGGCTTCAACGTCGGCATTGGTGTGGGAGGCGGATTCGGCCGGGTCGGCTGGGTGCCTCTGGCGCCGTATGAGCCCTACTACCCCTGGTACGGCGGCCGCTACTACAGTGGCTACCGCAACCGGACCTACGTCGACAACCGCGTCACCATCGTCAACAACGTCAATGTCCGGAACGTGTACCGCAACGCACGTATTACGAATGCCATCACGGTGGTGGACGGCAACGACTTCGGACGCGGGCGCGGAACCCGCCCCGCCCGCCTGACCGACAATGAGATGCGTTCGGCATCGCTGGTTCGCGGCCAACTGCCGATGTCACCTCACCGCGACAGCCTCAGGCTTTCTGAAGGTTCCGGAGAGACCGTCCGCGTGCCCGAGCGGCGTGGACCAGAGCGGCTCATGGGCCGCCGGGAGGCCAACCCGGTGGAGCGGGTTCCGTTCCAGGAACAGCAGCAAGCAATGGAAGACATCTCCCGGCGAACTTTCGAACGGGAGCCGGCGCGCCGAGTGCAGCCCGGGGGCGGGGAAGTGCCTACGGGCGGGGCAGGGAACGAAATGCCCCGGCGGCGTGTGGCTGGAGGCGGTGAAGAAGGCAACCGTGGCTGGAGAACGACCGACGAGAACCGGGATAACCCACAGGGCGTTCGGAATACTCGCGAAGGATGGCGAAGATTAGGCGAACCCGCTGCCACCGGCGAACCTGGCGCAACCGTGACGCCCCGCAGCGCCGAGCGGATTCGAGGTTCGGAAGGCCCGCGCGGTACGGAACGCATTCGTGGGGTGGAAACTCCGCGGAGCGGAGAAGAACAGCCAAACCGTGGGCCGGAGCGCGTGGAACAGCCCCGGAACAACCCTGAACCAGGCGGATGGCGTCGATTCGGGGAGCCCATTCGGGGTACCGGCCGCGCGGCCGAGCCGCGGAATGAGCCGGAAGTCGTCAGCCCGGCTCCCGCCGAGGGGAATCCTGAGGCTCGGGAGAATTGGCGCAGGTTCGGTGGCGCCTCAACCGGTGAGCGCCCCACCAACCAGGAACGGCGAACCATTCAAGACCGCACCCCTGAGCCTCGTTTCGAGCGTCGGAATGAAGGACAGGAAGGTACTGGCAACCGGGGCTATACAGGCCCTCAAAGGCGAGAGGCGCCGGCGGAGGGCGAGCCTCGGTGGACTCCTCCTGAGAGGCGAGCGCCTTCCGCAGAGCAGCAGGAGCGGTCTGAACCCATCCGTATCAGTCCGCCCATCATCCGTGAGCGGAGCGAACCTCGCGTGCAACGCGCTCCTGAAGGCGGTCGTGTCTTCGGCGGTGAGCGCCGTGCTGCTCCCGCGCCAAGAATGGAGCGGGGCGGCGAATCAGGCGGAGGCATGAGGCGGGAAGGAGGCGGTGGAGGACGCCGCGGCCCCTCACCCCCCGAATAAATAGCAGAGTTTTCTTCCCTCGGGCTCGCTTGGGTCACAGACTCAGGCGAGCCCTTTTTTTGCTCCAGGAAGGGTCTCAGGGATTGGCGCCGGTCAACCAATACAGATTAGTTGACATAATATCCATTATCAGAAGTTGAGCCCAAGTTTTTCCATGACAAGCCTCGGTGTCTCCCCGGGTTCCCTCACCTGGATGACCTCAAAGCCGGCCGCGCGGCCACTCCTCAGCCCGACGTCGGAGTCCTCCACCACAACGGGACTCCTGGCTCCCAGGAGGGCGGCGGCCCGCAGGTATGGGTCCGGGGCCGGCTTGAGGTTCTCGACGTCCTCACCGCATACAACCGCCAGGAAGAACGGGCGGATGCCAGCAGCTGTCAGGAGAGGTTCGACTTCTTCGCGCGCGCTGGAACTCACGACGGCGAGCTTGTAGCCGTTCAGCGCCGTGAGCAGTTTTTTGATGGCGTCCGGAATCGGCGGAGCATGCCGGATGCGTTCGACGAAGAGGGCTTTCTTGCGCGGATACTCCTTCCAGATTTCTTCGAGAGTAGCTTGAGTTCCGGAACGCAGGCGGAGGTAGTCCAGCATCTCGAGGTCTGCGACGCCCACACAGTGGGAGATGTAGGTCTCCCAGTCGAGCCCCACGCCGAATGGCGCCAGGACTTCGCGCCAGCAGTCGAAATGAACCGGCTCGCTGTCCATCAGCACGCCGTCGAAGTCAAAGAGAACCGCGTCACAGGAGGCCATCAGGTATCGGTGTCAGTTCGAGAATTGAACGGATTGGAGCATCAGTTCAAAGGTGCTCTGCACGTTCCGGTAATGGTCCTGCGGAGCAACGAACACCATATAGAATAACCCTTCGGGACGAGCCACCGTGACGAGCATGTCAATCTCGGTTTGGCCGGAGTAGGGCGAATCCGAGTTGAGCGTGTGCACCAGGGCCGGTTGCCGGCCGACGGTGATCCTGCGGCTGCGCTGACGCGGAACCCGGAGAGTCGGGTTGCTGCGCTGGAGTTCGGCTATCAGGCGCTGCGTGTCCCGGTTCAGGTCGACGCGGCGGTCATCCTGGCTGAAGTAGTAGCTCATCATGACGCCGAATCCGATGGCGGTACCGCCTTGCGGAGTCTTCACAAGCCCTTCAGGCGGAGCTATAGTCACCATCGCGGAATCCTGGTATCCGTAAGTTTCCCAGTCGGCTGGATAGGAGAGGGAGAATTCCCTGCCCTGATAATGCCGCAACCGGGACGAAACGCTGCCGGCGGGCGAGGCCGGCGTCACAGCGGAGGACGCGTCTTTCTTGGCCGGCTCCGGAGGACGGATGCCCGCGAGCGTGCGCTGGATTTGAGGCAGTTGCCCGCTGTCCGCGTCATAGCGCTGGCGCGGCAGGTATTGAATCTCCTCCTCGACGGACTTGGTGCGGTTGCCGGGGTTGGGATGCGAGGACAGGAATTGCAAGAAATTGCTGCGTGACCCGCCTTCGGCTTCCAGCTTCTCGAAGAAGCGGGCCATTTCGATGGGGTTGTAACCGGCGCCGGCCATGATGCGGGTGCCGAGCAGGTCCGCGTCACGCTCCGCGTTGCGGGAAAACTTGAGCAGCACGGAATTGGCGCCTAAGCCGATGCCAAGCTGCGCCAACTGGGACATCAGCGAACCGCCGCCGACCAGCGCCCCTGCCAGTAAAGCCGGCAATTGAATCAGGTTGGCCTTGGAGGCCTGATTCGTGCCGTGGCGGAGGGCTACATGGGCTATCTCATGCGCCACGACGCCGGCCAACTGACTTTCATTCTCAGCCGCCATGATCAAGCCGGTATGCATATACGTCGGCCCTCCGGGCAGAGCGAACGCATTGATGTTCTCATCCAGCACCACCTTGAAGGTGTACGGATACTGGTCGGCTTCAGGCTGCGAAGCCAGCCGCCGTCCGATACGTTGCACATACTCGTTGACGGAACGGTCTTGAACCAGCCTGACTTCCTTCTCGATTTGAGCCGAGGCTTCTTTGCCTAATTGAATGTCCTGGTTTTTGGAAAACAGATTGAAGCCGGGCTTGAGCTCCCTCTGTTGGCCAAAGGCCAAGCCGGCGAACAGCAGCAGGACAGGCGCCCACCGCCAAAAGCGTCCAGACGTGGTCATGAATATTCCCTCCTCCCACTACGGATACTCTTGCCTGACAATACGATACAAACTACCCCCAGTTATAATAGCGGAATGACGCCCACAGAGAAAATCTGGCACAATGGCCGCTTTATTGATTGGGATGACGCCCGCATCCACGTTCTCTCTCACGTGGTGAGCTACGGCAGCTCGATCTTCGAAGGGATCCGCTGCTACGCGACCCCGTCGGGTCCGGCTATTTTCCGCCTGCACGAACACGTCCGCCGGATGGTGGACTCCTGCAAGATTTACCGGATGGAGAACCTCGGCTTCTCCGCGGCTGAACTGGCCGAGGCCCTCATCGAGCTGGTGCGGGTCAACCGCATGCAGGCGTGCTATCTCCGTCCCATCGTATTGCGCGGTTACGGTCAGCTGGGCGTACACGCCGGCAAGAACCCGGTGGAGATCTACCTGGCTTGCTGGGAGTGGGGCAAGTACCTCGGTGAGGAAGCGCTGGCCGAGGGTGTGGATGTGTGCGTCTCGAGTTGGAACCGGATGGCGCCCAACACGCTGCCCGCGCTGGCCAAAGCTGGCGGGCATTACCTGAACTCGCAACTCATCCGCATGGAGGCGCAGGTCAACGGCTATTCGGAAGGCATCGCCCTGGACGCCGCCGGCTATGTCAGCGAGGGTTCGGGCGAAAACCTCTTTGTGGTGCGGGACGGCGTCCTCCACACGCCTCCACTGGGCGCTTCGGTACTGCCCGGGATTACGAGGGACAGCGTCATGCGCCTGGCCGAGTCACTCGGCCTTCCCGTCCGCGAAATGCTGGTGCCCCGCGAGATGCTCTACATCGCGGACGAGCTGTTCTTCACCGGGACGGCGGCGGAGATCACACCCATCCGGTCGGTGGACCGCATTTCCATCGGTTCGGGCCGCCGCGGCCCCATTACCGAGAGTCTGCAAAAGGAATTCTTCGGCGTCATCGACGGCACACGCCCCGACAAGCACGGCTGGCTGACGATGGTAGGGACTGCTGAGACCGCTGGAAAGAAGGGTTGAGGTGAAGGGATCCGCGGGCGCCCCGGTGGCGGTCACCTCCCCCGAGATCATCCGCTCTGCGAGCGCCCGCTGGAGATCTGAAACATATTTTGCAGGGACGGCGCCGGATATGCCAGCACAAAATCACCTGCGCGCGAAGAAACCAACAACATTTTCGGCCTTTATTCTGAGTGTGTTATAAAGACCGTGCTGTGGGTAATTTGTGAATAAAACAAAATGGCACAAAAGTGTATCGGCATTGATCTGAGCACCGGCCAACTTACGGCCGTCGCCTTCGGCCACACGGTAGAATCCGTTGACCCGCTGATCCATGCGGTGGAGGATGCTCCGTACGTTGCCCCGGGTTTCATTGACCTGCAAGTCAACGGCTTCGCGGGCGTGGATTACAACGCTCCGGAGACGTCCGCGGAAGCCATCGCCCGGTCGCTTGAGGTCCAGTTTTCGACGGGCGTGACGCGCCTGCTGCCGACGGTCATCACCGGCAGCCCGGACCGCCTACGGGATTCGTTGCGCAACCTGGTCCGGGCGCGGGAAACCGTGCCTCACGGGCACGCCATCGAGGGCTTCCACGTCGAAGGTCCGCACATCTCTCCTGAAGACGGACCACGCGGCGCCCACCCGCGCGAGTGGGTTCGGCCGCCGGATATCGAGGAGTTCAAGCGGTGGCAGGAAGCGGCGCAAGGTCTGGTGCGATTAGTGACGCTGTCGCCGGAATGGCCCGAAGCTCCGCGCTACATCGAAGAGATAACCGGACAAGGCGTGGTGGCGTGTATTGGTCACACGGGCGCCACGCATGCGCAAATCGCCGACGCGGTGAGCGCCGGGGCCACTCTCTCGACGCACCTAGGCAACGGCGCCCACGGCGTGTTGCCCCGCCACCCCAACTATCTTTGGGACCAGATTGCCGAGGACCGGCTCTCGGCCAGCCTGATTGTGGACGGCATCCATCTGCCCGGCAGCTTCCTGAAGACCGTCATCCGGGCGAAAGGTGTCGAGCGCTCCGTGCTCGTGACCGATGCCGTTACGCCGGCCGGCTGCGAGCCGGGACCGTACTGCATCGGCGGTGTGGAGGTGGAACTGCACCGCGGCGGCAAGGTGACGTTGCGTGGCGATGACCGGCTGGCCGGTTCTTCGCTGCGCATGGACCACGGCGTCGCCAACTTGATGCGCCTGGCTGGCCTGACACTTCTCGAAGCGGTCAGCATGGCTACCCGGAACCCCGCACGCGTGGGCCGCATCGCCGGGCGTCAGCGGGGACTCGTGCCGGGCGAGCGAGCGGACCTGGTTGAGTTGCGTCACGACGAACTCAGCGGCGAGGTGGTGGTGGAGCGCACCTTTCTTAGCGGCGAGCTGGTCTACTCTCGCAATTAAGCGCCGCAGTACAGTCAAGAGGGCTCGAGGCGGAGACAAGCCCGGCGTGTCTCGTTTCCGGCGGAGCGTACACAACGGCAAGGAGCAACAGCACCATGACACCTTTTGCGGGTTGGCTTTGCCAACTACGACGCACTCGTCATATCTTTGACCGAGCAGCCGCCTGCAGGATGAGCTAGAGCGCATGGGGTCTGACTTTGTGCTGTTCAGCCCGCCACACGGGCTGATCCTCAGTCTGATTGCCAGTTTGGGCGTGGCGTGCGCCTTGCTGGTTCGCCGCTATCCGGCGGCTGCCCGGCCGATGCGCCTGGCGTTGGGATCTTTTCTCCTCGTGAATGAGCTGGTGTGGTACACCTACCGTCTCTCCACGGAAGGCTTTCGGTTTCCGGAGGGACTGCCGCTGCAATTGTGCGACGTCGCTCTGTGGATGACCGTCGTGGCGGCGGTGACGATGCGTCACCTGCCGCTCGAAATCGCGTACTTCGCCGGACTCGGCGGAACCAGCCTGGCGATCATTACGCCGGATTTGTGGGCGCCGCTGGCCAGCTATCCGAGCATCTACTACTTTCTGGCGCACGGGGGTGTAGTCGTAACACTCGTGTTCCTGGTCGGTGGAGGACTGTTGCAACCCCGGCCGGATTGCTTGTGGCGCGTCGTGCTCATCCTGAACGGCTACGCTCTCTCGGTGGGAATCTTCAACGCCGTCTACGGCACCAACTACTTCTTCCTGTGCCGCAAACCCGCCAGCGCGACGCTGCTCGATTACATGGGCCCCTGGCCGTACTACATCCTCACCGGGGAAGTGATCGCCATTGCGTTGTTCTGGCTGCTGGCATTGCCTTTCCGGCGTCGTGGCCGGTCAGCTCATTGACTCATGCCGCGCGCCGCGATGGGCCAGACATCTTCCACGGCGCCGCCGCGCAGGCAGTAGAGCCGCTCGTAGAGGTTCACCGTCGGGTCGCAGTGCGGGACGATGAACTCAATATAGCTGTAGCTGCCTCGTTGCCGGCCCATCGCCGCGGCGGGCAAGCCGGCCCCGGCCAGCATGAAATCTCGTCTGCTCGGCATAAGTTGAGTCCTCAGTTCCTAGTGGGTCTGCGCGGCACGCTCCACGGCGCGCATCACGCGCAGCAGGTTGCCGCCATAGATCCGGCGTATGTCCTCCGCAGAGTAGCCCCGCTCAAGCAAGGCGCGCGTAAGGTTGGGAAACTCTGAAACGTCCTCCAATCCGAGCGGAGTGCAACTGACGCCGTCAAAGTCACTGCCAATCCCCACCGCGCCGACGCCGGCTAATCGGACGACGTGATCGATATGCGCCACTACATCGTCGAGCGTTGCTCGCGGAACCTCTCCGCGCTGCCCCTGTTTC
>JBBIND010000046.1:0-2131 GCA_037444075.1 Acidobacteriota bacterium
CCATGGTCAGCGTTGCTCACCCTCCAGTTCGCTCACTTCCACCAGTTCCGCTCCCGCGGGAGCCACAAAACGAAACAGGCTGTCATTCAACGATGGATTCAGTTTCTCGCCGGCGAAACGGAATTCCATGACTGATTGGTCCGTGCCCGTCACCACCAGCCGGTGTATCTGGTGCGACGCCGAGACCACGAACACCACCTTGGTGTAGGGCGAGCGGTCCGATTTGGGCAGCGCTTCCACGTGCAGGAATTCGCCCTCGGGACGCGTCCGGAACTCGCGGAAATCGCGGCGGAAATCCAACCGGCCCATGAGGAAAGCGAACGGAGCGCGGAGGTCGCCCGTCTCTTTCAGTTTCGTTTTCTCCACACGGTGGGCCGCCGGACTGTAAAAGTAGGCGTCCTTGCCGTCCGCCACAAACAGCTTGCCTTCCGGAACGCCGTACTCCCAGCGCATCCGGCCGGGCTTGCGCAGGAAAAGGCGCCCCGACTCTGTACGCGAACGGCGCCCATGCCCGGCGTAGCTCTGCTCGAACTGAAATTCCATGGTCTGCGGCCGGTTGTAGCGCCTTTCGATGCCGTCGAGCACTTGCATGACACTCATCTGGCCAGCCAGCGCTGAACCCGACGCCAGGCACACCAATGTCAAGAGCAGCTTCACATAGTGTCAGACGAGTGGCCCGCCATGATCGTTGAAGTCTTTCCAGATGCAAAGCTTCCGGGCCTGTGGCGAGCCTCGGATCCAGGCCACCGCCCGGGGCGGAATTGCACACGGTTGCATAATAATGGCGCACAAAAACGTCCGTCCGCTCAACGGATTCAGGGCCTCCCTTGACAGCATATTTGAATGACTATAAACTACTTATGCTGATCACTGCGGATGGCGATCCATCCGCCGGCCTGAGAAAAGAGCGTTGCACACGTGTTCAAAGGTTCGCCGAGGCGAATTTCGATCAAGGACGTCGCCGCCGCCGCCGGCGTCACCCACTCGACGGTCTCCCGCGCCATGCGCCACAGCCCGCTGGTAAACCAGGAGACGGGCGACAGGATTCGGCGCATTGCCGGCGAGTTGGGCTACAGCGCCAGCGCGCTCGCGCGTGGTCTGGTCACCAACCGCACGCAGACCATTGGCGTGGTGGTCACCCGCATCGCGGATCCCTTCGTCGCCGAAATCGTCAGCGGCATCGAGGAAACCGGCCACCACTATGGCTATTCCGTCTTTCTCGCAAATTCGAATGCGGAGCCGGAGCGTGAAATCAAAGTGGTGCGCTCGTTCGCAGAGCACCGCGTAGACGGCATCGTGGTCACCTCCTCCCGCGTGGGAACGCTGTACCTGCCCATGCTGTCTGAGATGCACGTCCCCATCGTGCTGATCAACAACCAATACCCCGGCGAGTTCGTGCATTCGGTCATGATCGCCAACGCCGAGGCTGCCCGGGAGGCGACCAACCACCTCATCGGTCAGGGTCACCGTCTGATCGCTTACCTGGGTGACCGCTACGGACATCAATCCGACACGGAGCGCTTCGCCGGCTACCGGCAGGCGCTCGAGCAGGCAGGTCTGCCCTTTCAGCCGGAACTGGTATCGCATGGCGATGGCCGCCCGGCAGGCGGCGAGCAGGCTATGAGGAAACTGCTGGCTCTCCCTGAGCCACCCACGGCGGTCTTCTGCTACAACGACATGTCCGCGCTGGGAGCCATGAAGAGCATACGCGCCGCGGGTCTCGAGATCCCCGTGGACGTTTCCGTGGTGGGCTTTGACGACCTGCTGGTGGCGCAGTACGTCTTCCCCCCCTTGACTACCGTCCGCCAGCCGAGGCACCAGATGGGCGCTTTGGCCATGGAAACCTTGCGGCAGTTGATGGGCGGCGAACAGCCGGCTGAGTGCATGCGCCTTCCCGGCGAACTCATTGTCCGCGAGTCCACGGCGCCTCCCGGGGAGGCTACCCAATGAAGACCCACCTTGCGCTGTGGTGTCTTGCCGCCCTCGTGATTGCCGCCGGGGGCTGCTCCCGCTCCGAGCGGGAGGGCAAGTTGGAGGTTGTCCTGGTTACCAAGGCTCTGGACAGCGAATTCTGGCAGCGCATCAAGACCGGCGCCGACTTCGAGCGCGAGCTCGCCCGCGCCGGCAGCGA
>JBBIND010000046.1:2141-34132 GCA_037444075.1 Acidobacteriota bacterium
CGCCGAATCGGCGGCTCGCGAGCATCCGGACGTGCTCTTCTCCGTGCTGGCTCCCGCGCGCGAGATCTACATCGATCAGCAGGTCTCCATCCTGGAGGACCTGGTGCTCAAGAGAGTCTCTGCTATCGCAGTGTCGCCGTCCGGCGTTTCAGAGATCGTGCCCGTGCTGGATAAGGCCGCCGCGGCCCGCATCCCGGTGGTAGTTGTGGATACCGACATCCCTTGGGCCGCGCGAGCGAGTTTTGTGGGGATTGACAACCGGCTGGGCGGCCGCATGGCCGGCGAGTACGTATTGAAAGCCATTGGCTCCCAGGGCAAGGTGGCCGTTATCCGTGGAGTCCTCGGCGTAGCTACGCAAGAGGACCGCCTGATCGGTTTCCGCGAGGTGATCGCCAACGCACCTGGCGTGACGTTCGTGGGCGCGCAGCCGGCCAACAGCGAGCGGGCGCTCGGCATGACGGTGATGGAAAATCTGCTCACCCTGCACCCGGATCTGCGCGCCGTGTTCGCCACCAACGACCAGATGGCGTTGGGCGCGATGGAGGCGATCGCCGCGCGCCGCCTCACAGGCAAGATCGTCCTGGTGGGCTTCGACGCCACCCGCGAGGCCGTTCGCGCAGTGCAATCAGGCCAGTTGAATGCCGTAATGGCGCAGTATCCGGAAAGGATCGGCCGCCGCGCCATAGAAGAAGCCGTGAAGGCGGCTCGCGGTCTGCCAGTGGAGGCCAACATCGATATCGGCACTGCTCTGGTGACGCGGGAAAACGCCGGGCAGTTTCTGCCGTGAGAACGCGGAGCCCGGCGCGCAACAAGTTTCGCAAGTACGTTCAAAACGTTATTTCAAACACAGGAGTAGCAAACCATGAAAAGTGTAATTCTGTCTGCTGAATGGTCGCCCAAGGCCAATTTCAAGCTTGGGCCCAAAGACATCGACGGCAAGCTGACCTACTTAGGCAGCCAGGCCTGGCGCAATCCAAAACTCTCGATCGCCGACAAGGACGTTCCCGAAATCGGGCCCACCGAGTGCCTGGTTGAGGTGAAGGCGTGCGGGATTTGCGGCAGTGACGTTCACATGGCGCAAAGCGACAATGACGGCTATACCCTGTACCCGGGACTGACTGCTTTCCCCGTCACGCTGGGCCATGAAATGGCCGGCGTGGTCGTCAAGGCGGGAGAGAAGGCCTTCAACAAGCGCACCGGCCGGCCCTACGAAGCCGGCGAGCCGGTGTGCCCGGAGGAGATGTTCTGGTGCGCCTCGTGCCGGCCTTGCGCCGACGGCCACCCGAACCAGTGCGAGCGGCTCCAGGAAATGGGCTTCAGCGTGGATGGGGGCTTCGCCAAGTACGTGGCGCTCGACTCCCGCTACCTCTGGAGCCTGGCCGAGCTCAAGGACCGCTACCAGGGGAACGACCTGTTTCTGGCCGGCAGCCTGGTGGAACCCACTTCAGTGGCCTACAACGCCCTCATCGAGTGCGGCGGCGGCATCCTGCCGGGCGATCACGCGGTGATCTTCGGCGGCGGGCCGATCGGGCTGGCGGGCGTGGCCATTATGAAGCGCGCCGGCGCGGCCAAGGTCATCCTGGTGGAGCCTTCCGAGAGCCGGGCCAAGATCGGCGTCAAGCTGGGCGCGGACGTGGTCATCAATCCGTTCAAGGAAGACCCTGCCCAGAGCATCCTGAGCAACACCGGCGGCTTGGGCGCAGCCATTTACCTGGAGGCTACCGGCCTGCCGGAGAAGATCCTGCCCGTCATTGAGGACTCGATCTGGTTCGGCAAGTTCATCGGCGCCAAGGTGGTGCTGGTGGCCCGCGCCGACGCCCGGATTCCCACCAATGGAGAGGTCTACCAGGTGAAGAAGGCCAGGATCTGTGGTGCGCAGGGCCACTCCGGCTATGGCACGTTCCCGCGCGTGATCAGTTGCATGGCCACCGGCATGGACATTACGCCGGTGATCACTAAGAAGGTGGACGTTGAAGCGGTGCCGGAGCACATCGAACTCCTGCAAACCGACAAGACGCATTGCAAGATCACCTGCCTCATGTAGGCAGTGTTTGGCAGTTTGTGGCCGGCGCCCACTCTATGCAGCCGGGCGCCGGCGCCAATCTTAGGAGAAACGAAAGAACATGAGTAATCAGTGGCTAACCACCAACCAGGCCGGTTTGTTTTTTGAGAACACGGCCGTAGGAAAAATGAAGAAAGAGATCTGGGAGGCGGACGAGGCGCAACTTGACGCCATTCTGGCCGAGTACGGCGTGCCGTCGCCGGGCGGCTGCGAATGGGCCAAGGCGGGCAGCTACATCCAGACTACCGTCCGTCATGACCTCGAACGCGAGCGCAAGACGAATGACGTCGTCATCATCCCGGTCGGCTCGACCGAGTTGCACGGCGATCACACCGTCTCCGGCATGGACACGCTGTTTGTCAGCATGATTGCCGAAGGTGTGCGGCGCTACACCGCCAAGCGGGGCGCCCCCGTGGCGCTGGCGCTTCCTCCGCTGATGTACGGCTGCCATCCGGCTCATCACATCGGCATGCCGGGCACCACCATCGTGCGCGAAGACGTGGCCCGCGAGTTGATGATTGACGTCATGCTGGGCCTCTGGAACGACGGGTTCCGCAAGCAGATCATCGTGAACAACCACGGGCAGCTGTGGGTGCTGGAAGCGGCGCTTCAGCAGTTCTGCAAACGTTACCAATTGCCGGGCATCTTCCGCGTCATCGACTGGCACCGGGCCACGCGCGAAATGTGGCGCACCAAGGATCGCGGCGGCGATTGGGAAACCAACTTCATCCACGCCGATGAAGCGGAGACCTCCGTCGGCCTGCTGCTATTCCCGGAGATGGTGAAGATGCAGCATGCCGTTGAAGCCGAGCCCAAGATGCTGCTTCCGGGCGGCCACATGGACACGGCGGTGGACGCTTTCGGCCGGCCCAGCCGCTGGTCGGAATCCGAAGGCCACGTGGCCTACGAAATCGCCGGCACACCAGAGGGTGTGGTGGGCAAGCCTACGTTGGGCGAGGCGCGCAAAGCCAAGCGGCCGGTAGCGGCCATCCTCCGGTACCTGACCCTGCTCGTCGACGAGTACCTGGAGGCTTACCCGCCCGGAACCGTGCCGGCGGTGGAGATGATGAGCCTGCGCGACCCGGCGGAGTTGGCGCCCTACCTCAAGGAGCCGCTCAGCCCCGGCTGGAAGTCTGTCTACGGCCTTCCTCCCATCGCCTCCTGACGGATCTGCTACCTTGTCGAGGGGAGCGGGCAAACCTCGCTCGCTTCCCCACCCCGCAGACCTATGCAAAAAAGCCCACTTAGAATCGCCATCACGGCTACGCCAAGCCAGCCCCGCTCTGCCCCGCTGCTGTTCTGCGGAGACGTTCCGGGCGCCTTTCAGCAGGCGGTGGAAGAAGGCTGCCAGGGCGTCGAAATCCACCTTCGGCAAGCCGGTGACATCGACCTGAACCTGGTGAAACGGCTCATGGCTGAAACCGGACTTGGCGTTCCGACGCTCGGCACCGGCATGGCCGCGGTCGTGGACGGGCTGACGTTCGCCGATCCTCGCCCGGAGATCCGCGCAGCCGCCGTCGAGCGCATACGCGGCCATATCGGCCTCGCGGCGGAAATCGGCTCTGCCGTCACTGTCGGCTCCATGGCCGGACGCCTGGGCAGCTGGGATCCGGACGAGCGCCGGAAGCTGCGCGCCCGGTTTATCGAGAGCCTGGCGGAAGTCTGCGAAATCGCCCGTCAGTCGGGCGTTACCGTCCTGCTGGAGCCGCTCAACCGTTACGAATCCGATTACATCAATACACTCGCCGACGGCCGGCAAGTGGCGGCTGAAGTGGCCGCGCCGAACCTGGCCCTGTTGGCGGATACTTTTCACATGAACATCGAAGAGGCGGACTTGGCCTCCAGCCTGCGCGCGGAAGGCAGGTTGATTGGTCACATCCACCTGGTCGACACCAACCGGCGCGTGCCCGGGCATGGCCATATGGACCTCGGCTCCGTTTTGGCCGCGCTGCAAGAGATCGGCTACCCGGGTTATGTCTCGTTCGAAGCCCTTCCGCTCCCGGAACCCGTCCAGGCTATGCGGGACGGTGTGCGGGCCACGCATGCCGCCTGGGATCAGGCTGTGACTCACACCAGAAAGGAATCATCATCGTGACAAACAAGAAACTGCGTTTCGGCGTCCTGGGCGTGGGGCGCATAGGCAAAATCCACGTCGATAACCTCGTCAACAAGATCCCGGGCGCCGAGGTGGTGGCCCTCTCCGACGCCATCCCCGAGGAGTTGGCAGCCGTGGCAGCCCGCCACAACGTCCAGCAGACCTTCGCTGACTACAAGCAGCTGCTGGAAATGCCGGAGGTGGACGCAGTCGCCATCTGCACGCCCACCGATACTCACCACAGCATGATCCTGGATGCCGCCTCCGCAGGCAAGCACATCTTCTGCGAAAAGCCCATCGAGCTCTCCGTCGAGAAGATCCAGCAAGTCCTCGAACATGTGGAACGCTGCGGCGTGCAGTTGATGGTCGCATTTAACCGCCGCTATGACCCCAACTTCCAGAGAGTGCGCCAGGTGGTCCAGGCAGGTCAGGTCGGAGTGCCCCACGTGCTGAAGATCACCAGCCGGGACCCGGCGCCGCCGCCCGAGCACTACATTCGCTCTTCGGGCGGCCTCTTTCTGGACATGACCATCCACGACTTTGATATGGCCCGCTACCTGATGGGCTGCGACGTCACCGAGGTTTACGCCCGCGCAAACGTGCTGGTGGACCCCATGTTCGCAGCTGCCGGGGACTGGGACACCGCGGTCATCACGCTGTCCTTCACGAACGGCTCTCTGGGCGTCATCGACAATAGCCGGCAGGCGGTCTACGGCTACGACCAGCGCGTCGAGGTGTTCGGCTCAGAAGGCATGGTCACGGTGACGAACAACACCCCGGACAGCCACCTTCGGTTCGACAGACACGGTGCGCACGCCGCTCTGCCGCTCTACTTTTTCATGGAACGTTACACAGAATCCTACCTGCGCGAGATGCAGGCTTTCGTGGATTCGGTGGGGCAGGAGCAACCGGCTCCGGTCAGCGGACGCGATGGGCTGATGGCCGTGGTTATCGCGCTCGCGGCGGCACGGTCTGTGAAGGAGAACCGCCCCGTTCAGCTGGCGGAAATCGCTGCGGTCGCGGCCGCCTGAGCGGCAGTCAGGGTGACCGAGAGCGAATTGCGGCCCAAGCCGGCTTTACCCCGCTTGGGCCGCGTTGCATGCAGTCCGGAGAGTCCCGGCGCCGGAGCGCCGATAGCAATGCAGAAAACCTACTGCTCCTCTGGACTAGCCAGATTCCGCTGCACGGGCTGGGGCATTGGCACCGGGCGGACAGGAGGCGGAGTCAGCAGCCGGACGGCGACGGCTTCGCCGTAGATGGGCTGGAGTTTGAGGGCATCCTCAAGCGCCTTCAGCCTGGCGCGTTGCGCATCGTTCAGCAGTTGCTGAATCCGGGCCCTGAGTCTCGTTTCTTCTTCTTCCACCTGCCGCCGTATCGTTTCGATCTCTGCGTAGCGCAGGCCCAGAGCCATCGGATCCAGCGGCTGTTTTGCTGTCTCTTGGGCAATCTCGAAGCGCACCTGCTGAACACGGCGCTCCTTTGTGTTGACGAAGCGGCTGAATTCCAGGTTCAGGTTCTGGATCGCGATGACCTGCTGGTCCGACAAATCCAGGAACAGGCGCAGCGCCGCGGGGAAAGCGGCGGGGCCGGGCGCGCCAGGAGCCATCCCCTGCGCTGAAAGCAGGCTGGCGGCCAGAAACAGCGCAACTATCGATACCGTCTTCATGTCACCAGCTTACACCCGCTGGTGATATCAGCTCTCGCTCAAAGCGGCTAACAGCGCCCCTTTCGCTGTAGTGTTCAGCGGGTCCGCCGCCAGGCGCACCTCCGACAACGGCACCGGGAATTCCGCCGACCGCAATATCTCCTCGAAGCGCGCTGCGAACCCCCTGGGCAGAGCCGTGCCGCCGCTCAGGACCATGGGGATGGGGCGATTGAAACGGGGCAGGCTGCGAGTCGTCGAAAAGGCTTCCTTCATGGCCCCGATCAGATTCCGGATCGTCTCGTCGTAGTAGATGTTGAGCGCCTGGTGGACCTTCTCCTGCTGGCGGCCGTTGAAATGGAAGTTGCTTTCCTTGCATATCCGCACGCGCGTAGCCAGTTCCCCGGAAGCAGCCGCGGCGCTCGCGTCGATGTAGTCGCCCGCCTTGGCCGTGCTGAAGCTGAATACAGGCACGGCCAGATAAGCCAGGCAGACGTTGCAGAGTCCTCCGCCGCAACTGATGCCGATGCCGGAGTAGTTGGAGTTCTCCATTTCGGCGTATACGACGGCCAGTCCTTCATGGATGCTCTTGGGCTGGAAGCCGAGCTCCATCAGCATCCGGCGCACGCTCTCCTCATGGTAGGTGTGGCCATCCGTAGCCCCGAGCAGCGGCGCCGGCGTGCTGTAGTACAACTCATGCCCGGCGGAACCCTCCCCGAGCAGCAGTTCCAGGAGGCTGCGTATGCGCGGCAGGCTGTCCGGTTCGGCCGGGTTGAGGATGCCCAAGTGCATCGGGCGGCGCGTGTTCACCTCGAGCAGGTCAGCGAACTTCTCTGCTTCGTTCCCGTGTACGAGGATCTCCTCGCCCCGGACCGCGTAAGGGACGTTGTCTTTGCGCAGCGCAATCTCGGTGAGCTTCGAAAACGGAACACTCACGAAGGCATTGAGTTCACTGCGGTATCTGTAGCCTTGCTGGCCATGCCTTGCCGTGACGATGCGGCTGGTGCCAATGTCCAGGCCCACCGCTCCGGTGTGGTTAGTTTGTTCTGTACTCATGATCCTTTCTCCTGGCCGGCGGAGTCAGCCATTTCCGCCAGCGCACGTTGGTAACGGTCTCTTCTTTGGCCCCGCAGGCTGGCGGGAGTCATCCCCGACTCCAGCGCCTCCCGCCCGAGGCGCTGCTCAGCCGCCAACATCCCCTGCAACAGGCTCTCGCCGGATGCTCGAATGAAGGTGGAATCGTATTCAAAGCCGAACAACTCCAGGCTGGGCAGAGGCAAAGCATAGTTATCAGGCAGACCTGCCGGCGCGAAGGGGAATCCCCCTGCCCAGTCAACGTGGTTGCCAATGCGCATGTTGCGTGGATTCACGGAAACCTGGGCGTGCGTCAGGCAGTTCACCGCCGCGATACGGTGCTTGTGGCGAAGCATCTCGGTCAGCATCCGTGTGGCGTGCGTTTGCGCCGGCGTCAGCCCGGGCGTCGCGCCCGGTTCCGTGCGCGTTTCCAAGGCCACGCCAAGGAAGCTGGCATTCAGGTTCAAATAGGCCCAGTCCTGGTCCGCCCAGACGGAATGGCCGGCGTGGTGCGCCGCGTCGCTTTCCTCCACCACGCGATGCACCCTCCCAAACCGGTCAATCAGGAAATGATAGGAACGGTTTTGCCGCACATACTCGAGCAGCCACTGGCCGACCCGTTTAAGCTTGTGATTCTGCTCGGCTTCAAAAGGAGACAGATGACTTTCCGTGGTGTGAAAGACGATACCCGCCGGGTCCCGGCGCCATCTCTTACGCCCCAAATCGGCTCGCTCGAACGCCCAATAGCCCCGCGGCTGGTTGGCGACACGATACCGGTTGTCGATGCGCAGCCCATTGCTGTAGGACTCGGCTTCCTTTGCCGACTCCACCTGCCAGACGACCGGCATGATGTCCTCCTGAGGTGGCAGTTCGATTCCGGCAGCGGGCTGAACCAGGCTTCTTGCCTGCCCGGCATCAGTCCCCATGGAAAGCGGCAAGAGGACCAGCAAGGCCAGCACAATCATGCAGTTAGCTGCCCTCCCGAGATCCACCACACGGACCTTGGCGCCGGCCCGCATGGCTTGGCGGAGATAACGCAGCCTCTCCACGGGGTCAATGAGCTTGGACGCACGCCGCTCCACAAGCCGGCTGTAGCGATAGATGTGCAAGGTCCTGAGGCCCGTGCCCATGAAGTCGTCCTTTGTTCGAAGTAGGCTGCGGCCGCGCTTCTTCTCCCCCTATCCATCGGCAGGACGCGCCTATTGATTAACAGCGGGATTCCTAGCATCCCGCGAGGGTTGACGCGGCGGGATTCGGACACGGGTTTGGAGGTGCTCGGATGTGGCAGTGGCCACGCTGCCCAAGCCACCGGAACCGGACCGGTTACCCGACCCTCCCTGCTTCGCGGCTGCCTGAATCAGCTCGGAGGATCAGGCTTCCGGGAAGTGCATGGCCTGTATGTAGGTCTCTTCGAATTCCGGATCGGCGGCCAAGGGCACGTGTTCAATCCTGCGCCGCAGTGCGTCAAAACTACGATCATCGGGTTCAGTGCCAAACAGAGCCATTTTGGCTCCCAGCAGAGCAGTGTTACCTGCCGGGGAGATGTACTCCGGGGCGAACTCCAGCAACCCGATGCGTTTCGCGCTCGTACGGTTCACGTAATTCCCGAACGCGCCGGCCAAATGCATCACACCACGCGGCGAGCCCGCGCGCCGCACCAGGATGCGCACGCCTGCGGCGACAGCCGCCTTGGCAAGCTGGAGTTCGCGAATGTCCTTCTGCGCCAGCTTGACGCCGGCGGTGAGCGTCCATTCCTTGCGCCCGCCTGCCAAACGTCCGCCAGGTTCGATCAAGCCCAACTCCAGGCCGACAGCGGCGGCATCCACCAGGCCGCTTCCGCAGATGCCCCGCGCGGCGCCGCCTCCGAGTACGCGGCAATGCCATGCTCCTGCCTCAACTTCCACCTCGGCAATCGCACCGGTGGCAGCGCGCATGCCCATCGAGATGCGCCCGCCCTCAAAAGCGGGGCCGGCGGCGGCGGACGCGCAGCGTATTCCTTGCGCGTTGCTGATCACGATTTCGCCGTTCGTGCCCAAATCCAGCAAGCCGCCCGCCTGTTCCGGATTCTCCAGGCCGCACGCCAGAATCCCGGCCAGGATGTCGCTGCCGACGAACCCTCCCAGGCAGGGCAGGAATTGGACCAGCGGGTCCCCCGGCAGTTGCCAACCCAGTTCCGCCGCTTTGAATCCGGCCAGCCCAGCCTCCGACGGCTCGAAGGGGAAGCGTGAGAGCGGCTCCGGATGAATGCCGCAGAACAGGTTGTGCATGACGGTATTGCCTACCAGCACCACTTCGCGCAGCGGCTTTCCGGCGGGCGCGTTCTCGATCAGTTCGCGCAACATGGCGCCGACGGCCTCGCGGATCAGGCCGGTCAGTCTTTCCCGCGCTCCGCCCAAGGCGGCGTCCACTCGGCTCATTACGTCCGCGCCATGGACCGCCTGCGGATTCAGAGCAGCCCTCACACCGGCCACGCAGCCGATTTCGAGATCGAGCAACTGCGCCACCACCGTGGTGGTGCCGATGTCAACAGCAGCACCCAGACCGTCGCGCGGGCGGAATTCGAACGCTGTCTCGTCGCTCAGGATGGCGGGTTCCCACTGGGCTACTTCGAGCGTCAGGGGCTCGCGCGCCTCGGCGCGGCAGGCCAGCCTCCAGCCGGCAGCGATCTCCGCCGGACCCAGGATGCGGATTTCCTCCAGGCTGGCCGGCAGATGGCCTTCCAGCACTCTGACGCGGCACTTGCGGCAGCGCCCGTGTCCCCCGCAGGGAAACTCGACTCCCCAGGGAAACAGGGCTTCCTGGAGCCGTGACCCGGCTTCAACGTCGAGAGTCTGGCCGAGCGGCTCGAGGCGCAGCCTTACGCGGCCGGGCGGTGGCATAGGGCGTACTCTTCCAGGACGCGCATGTTCGCCTCCGGCGTTTCGCGCACCACTTCGCACCCCGGACCGACGATGTACCGGTCACCTGCCGCCTGATGGCAGGCGGCTACGGCTTCCCTCACCTGCTCCGGCGTGCCGTGCAGCAGGACGGAGACCGGATCGATGTTGCCAAGCAGTACCTGGCCGGGCGCGGAGTGGTGGCGTGCTTCCGCCAGGGGCGTCAGGTAGTCAAGGTCCATGATGTCGGGATGCAACCGAGCCATGCCCGGCAGCAGTTTCCGCGTTCGCCCGCAGATGTGCAGGCGCACTCTGCCGCCCATGGCCCTCAGCCCGTCGATCAGCTTGCGCTCGTAAGGCCAGACGAATTCTTCGTAGAGCTTCGGCCCGATCAAGGACGCCGCCGCGTCGCCGATGCCGATGATGTCAGCTCCCGCTTCCAGTTGCGCTTTGCCGAAGCGAAGCTCCATGTCAATGATGAATTCGAACAGGTCGCGGACGAACACCGGATCGTCGAAGAAATCCAGCATCAGCGTATTGATGCCTCGCAGGTCCGCCGCCTCGGCGCAGGGACCTTCCACCCAGCCTTCCACAGCCTTCTCGTTGCCAACCGTCTGCCGCAGCAGGGCGACGCCCTTCACGCGGTCATGCATCCTGCCGCCGCCGAGCGGATCCGGCGCCACGAGCCGCCGCAGTTCATGCTTGTCGGCCAACCGGGCGCGCTGCTCGATGATGGCGGGCGGTTGGTCATCGTAATACTCCACTGCCGCGCCGAGGTCCGCCGCCTCGCGAGCCGGGTCCGAGATGACGGAGACGTAGTCAAAGCCGAACTTGTCCGCCGTGAACGCCTGCGCCTGCGCGAGCACGCGGTGATCAGCGGCATATTCGCCATAGCTGACCCCCGCCTGAAAGGAGGCGAACTGCATCGTAATGGGCATCAGGGGCAGGTGGTCCACCGGACCACCCTCGAGATGAGTCAGCAGGCGTTCGCGTCCCGTCATGCGGTTTCTTCCTCCTTGGGCAACATTTCCGCCTCGATGACGTTCTCGTCATAGCGCGCCACAATGCGAGCTCCAGGCGGCACCGTCAGAAACTCTGAGTCGTGCCAGGGTCCATCCACGAGACGCTGCAACAGTGACATGTCGCCTTTTACGCACTCGAACTGCATGCCCCGCTCGCCGGCTTCGGCCTCCGTTTGACGCGCGAAGCGTTCGTCCTGCTCAAGCCCCATTTCGATGTAGACCAGCTTGGAGTAATTCCGCGTGTAACCGCCGAGCCGCTCGTAAAGATACCGGGCGTTGTCCTCGCCGTAACGCGCCACCAGTTCTTCGTATGCCGCCCCCACGCCCGTGCGGCGGCTGGAGGGTGTTCCGGTAATCTGGTCCAGGTCCCGCCCGCGCTCAATCCATCCGGTGGTCTTGAAGTAGGCGCCGGTGTTGCGCGTGAAGTATTCGAGGTATCGCTCCTTGCTGCCGAGAAACAGCGTAATGCAGTCGTGCCCGCGCGGGACGACAAGGGGGATGTCCCGAGCCTGTAGACCGGCGATGCCGTTCCCGCAGAGAGCATAGCCCATCAGCACAGCCTCGTAGCGGCCTGCATCGACAGCGTCCACAGCTTCCTGCAGCCGGTCGCACATTGGCCTGCCGCCAAGGTCATGCAGGCCCTTGGGCATGAACTCGAGGTCCACCTGATGCGTGGCCGAAGCCACGAGGGCGCAGAGTTCGCGGTACAGGATTTCGCAGGCGATGAGCTTCAGGCGCACGGCGGTGATGGACCGAGGTCCAGAATTCTGCGCGCCGCCCGCAGGTAGTCCGGGTTGGTCCCGCAACAGCCGCCGATAAACGCCGCCCCGGCCTGAATCAAGCCCTGTATGTGCGAGGCGAACTCCTCGGGGCTGGAACGGAAGACGACGCGGCCTTCAACCATCTCCGGCAAACCGGCGTTCGGCTTGATCCATACCGGCAGGCCTGCGTGGGAGAGCCTCTCACAAACCGGGACATAGCCGGCGATGCCATTGCCGCAGTTGGCGCCCACCACGTCGGCGCCGGCTTCCGCCAGAGCCTCCGCAGCCTGCTCAGGCGTGGCGCCCATCATGGTGCGGTCGCGCTGTTTGCCTGAGTCAAACACCATGCACGCCACCACGGCGAGGCCGGTCGCTTTGGCCGCCGCCACTGCCAGCCGGGCTTCACCGAGATCACTCATCGTTTCAATCACGAGCGCGTCCGCGCCGCCATCGGCCAGCGCCTGCGCCTGTTCCGAAAAGGCCTCCGACAGTTGCGCTTCGGTGACGTCGCCGGTGAGCAGCAGCTTGCCGCTCGGCCCGATGGAAGCGAAAACGAGCGCCTTGCCTTCAGCCGCGCGCCGAGATATCGCCACGCCCGCCGCATTCAGATTGGCAACTTCCCTGGGCGTGTGACGCTCTCCAACCGCAATCCGGTTGGACCGGAAAGTGTTGGTGAGAATCACCTGGCTGCCAGCCTCCACATAGGCCCGTGCGACTTGCTCCACTTCACCGGGACGGTTCAGGTTCCAGGCGTCGGGCAATTCTTCCGCCGCCAGCCCGCGCCTTTGCAGTTCCGTCCCCCAGGCGCCGTCCGTGAGCACGGGCCCGCGCGCGATGAGTTCCGCGATGAACGGGTGTAAGGCCATCGGCGCCCGCACCCTCAGCCTGCAGCCAGCAAACGCCGGGCGGCCGCCACGGCGGTGCTCGCGTTCTCCGCGAAGCCGTCGGCGCCGATTTCGGAGGCGTATTCGGCGGTCACGGGAGCGCCGCCCACCAGCACCTTCACCTTCTCGCGCAACCCCGCGGCCGCGAGCGCATCAATGGTGGTCTTCATCGATGGCATGGTGACGGTGAGCAAAGCGGACATGCAAACCAGTTGGGCCTGCTTCTCCTGAACCGTGGCGACGAACTTGTCCGCCGGGACGTCGGCGCCGAGATCGATAACGTCAAAGCCGCCGCCTTCGAGCATGGACCCGACCAGATTCTTCCCGATGTCGTGCAGGTCGCCCTTCACCGTGCCGATCACGACCCGTCCCGCCGTAGAGGCACCGCTGGCCACAAGCAAAGGACGAATCAACTCCAGAGAGCCCTTCATGGCGCGCGCCGCCAACAGCAGTTCCGGAACGAAATACTCCTCGCACTCGTAGCGCTGCCCCGCCTCATTCATGGCGGGGATCATGCTCTTGTGGATCAGTGTCTGCGGGTCGGTCTTTTCGGCCAAAGCCTGCTCAGTCAGAGCGACGGCGGCTTTGGCGTCGCCGGTCAGTATCGCTTCGTAGAGTCCTTCCAGGTCCGCCATTTGCCTCAGCCTTTCAGTAGATGGGAGGGTTTATTGTATCATCACGCGCCTCGCTCCAAGAGCTGAGAGTCCGGCCTCCGGCCGAAGCTGCCCGTGCTGGTGGTGCCCCGGCCGACAATCTGGCGAAGTTCCTTATCCTCGAACCGGCCTGCCCCCGGCCAGGAGAAGAGTTCCTTGCCGCCGATGAGCGCGACCTCCAGGCGGAGGGTGTCGACGACCTCAAACCGGCTCGAGCGCGCCGGGCGCTGGCTCCGTTCTACGGTCTGAACGCACGTGTAATCAGGCTGGCGCCGAAGGGTCTCGGCCATGTGGCTTCTGATCCTCGCCAGCAACAGGGCGTTCCTGCCCGCCTCCGCGCTCTCCTGCGCCTGCGTATTCGCCGCGAGCCCGAACACCGCCAGAAGCAGCCAAAACCGTGCAGCCCGAAGCATTTGGTCTCATTGTATCGTTTGCCCTCAAGCTGCTAACATCGCAGCATGGCTGGGATCAAAGTAACTGTGTCGAACGACGGGCCGTACCGCCTGGAAGGCGAGTTCACTCTCGTGGATGCTCAAGGCAAGACTTACGGACTTGGCGGACGCAGCGCCATCTCCTTGTGCCGCTGCGGCCACTCCGAGAACAAACCCTTCTGCGACGGCGCTCACCGGCGTGCCGGCTTCCACTGCACGGCGGAAGCCCGGGACCTGCCCGCGCCGCAGACCGGCGCCTGGACGGCGAAAGATTGAAACAGTCCCGGGTGTTGCCCGCTGTCCCTTTCGGCTGACCGCCTCGGACGTCTCCGCTCCAGGCTCGAGCACGGCGCAAGATGTCATGGTGCCTATCTGATAACCTGAAACTTGTCATGAGCGCCCACGAGATTTTCAATTTCCGGTCTCTGGATGATGTTCGCCACAAAATCCAGCAACTGGACCTGGACCTGGATCTTAGCGAGGACATCAGCCCGCTGATTGAGCCGTTCGATGCCGGGGGCTACCGGTTGCCCAATCGGCTGGTGGCCCTGCCGATGGAAGGCTGCGACGGCAAAGCCGACGGCTCGCCGGATGAGCTGGTTTTCCGGCGCTACCGGCGCTTCGCTGCCGGCGGCGCGGGCTTGCTCTGGGTGGAAGCCACGGCCGTTTTGGAGGAAGCCCGTGCCAACCCGCGCCAGCTATGGCTGCACGAGGGCAGCTTGGCGGGCTTCGCGGAAATGGTGGAAGAAACGCGGCGCGTGGCGGCCGCGGCGCACGGCGAGTCGCACCGGCCCATGCTGATCCTCCAGCTTACGCACTCCGGACGTTACAGCAAGCCGGGGCGGACCATGCGGCCCATCATCGCGCACCGCTCTCTGTACCTCGACCCCATCCAGGGTCTTGGCCCCGATTATCCGCTCATCACGGACGAAGAACTCGACCGGCTCCAGGATGTCTACGTCGAAGCGGCGCGTTTGGCGCAGCAGGCGGGATTCGATGGCGTCGACGTGAAGGCGTGCCACCGCTACCTTATTTCCGAATTGCTGGCCTCCCACACGCGCGAAAACAGCCGCTACGGAGGGTCCTTCGAGAACCGGTCGCGGTTCCTGCGCGAAACTGCGGCGCGTATCCGTGACGAGGTTCCAGGCCTGATTGTCACCACGCGCATGAACGCTTACGACGCCATGGCCCATCCGTACGGCTTCGGCGTTCACCGCGAGGACGTCAGCCGCCCGGACCTTTCCGAACCCATCGAGCTCGTGCGCTTCTTCCAGAATCTCGGGGCTCCCGTCATCAACATCACGGTGGGCAATCCCTACTACAATCCCAACGTCAACCGGCCCTTTGATCTGCCCGTGGTGGGCGGCGCCTTACCGCCGGAGCATCCGCTGGAAGGCGTGGCGCGGTTCGTCGGCATCGTGCGCAGGCTGCAGAACGAGGTCCCCGGCATCGCTATCATCGGCGGCGGGTATAGCTGGTTGCGGCAGTTCTTCCCCTATCTGGCCGCGGCGGAGATGCGCAACGGCGGCGTGAGCCTGGTGGGCGGCGGGCGCATGGCGTTTGCGTATCCGGATTTTCCCAGTGACCTCATGCACGCCGGCAAGCTCGACCCTGAAAAGGTGTGCGTGGCCTGCTCCGGATGTACGCAAATCATGCGGGACGGCGGCCGCACCGGGTGCGTTCCGCGGGATGCCGCCATTTACGAACCCATCTACAAGGCCGGCCGGGCCGAAGCGTTGGACGCGATCCTCGAGATGGCCAAGACCTGCCGTCAGTGCAGCGACCCCACCTGTGTCTCCCGTTGCCCCGCGCGCGTCAACATTCCGGAGTTTGTAGGACACATCGCCGCCAAGCGCTTCCGCCAGGCTTACGAGACTTTGCGCAGTTCGAACGTGTTGGCGGCGGTCTGCGGTTACGTCTGCCCTGCCGAAACGCTCTGTCAATCCGGCTGCATCAACTCGAGCTACACGGAAACTGTACCCATCCGGCACCTTCAGCGTTGGGTGAGCCGCAAGGCTGTGGAAGAGGGGTGGGCCGCCGAAGAGAGGCCAACCCTGCCTCCGACGCGCAAGCGTGTGGCGGTGCTCGGCGCCGGACCCGCCGGTGTCGCGGCGGCTTCCACGCTGGCGTCGCTCGGCCACGCCGTCACCCTGTTCGGCAAGAGCGCCACCTTCGGAGGGACCGCCCAGGAGACCATTCCCGCGGAGCGCTTGCCGGATTCCATCCTCAAGCTGGAAATCCGTGATGTGCTGGCCTCGAGCGGCGTCACCGACCACCGTCCCGGGGTCGTTCTCGGCGGCGATTACAATCTGGACGACGTGCTCAAAGAGGGCTTTGACGCGGCTCTGATTGCCTTGGGGCTGAGCCGGTCGGTTGAACTCGAAGGCGCTGCACGGCCCAGCTCGGGCGTGGTCGGCGCCCTGGAGTTCCTGGCGCAGGTCAAGCAGGGCAGAAGCGTCTCCGGCTCCGTCCTGGTTTTGGGTGGAGGCAACACAGCCGTCGACGCAGCCGTTTCAGCCCTGCGCGCAGGCGCCAGCGATGTCTCCATCGTCTACAGGCGCTCATTCTCTGAAATGCCCGCCTGGCCCGAGGAGCGCGATCAGGCCATAGCCGCGGGCGTCAATTTCCTGATCCTGACGCAGCCCCTCGACTATATCCTCGGCGAGGACGGCGCCTTGCGGGGCTTGAAGGTGGTTCGCACCGCGCTCGGGCAGCCGGGGCCGGATGGAAGGCGTTCGCCCCGGCCGGTGCCAGGATCCGAACATGTCATGCCGGCGGACCTGGTGGTGGAGGCCATAGGCCAGCGTGCAGGCGAAGGGTTGAGGCGCGCCCTCACCGGCGTCACGTTCACCGCCGCCGGCTTGATAGAAACCCGGCCGGGCTCGCTAGCCACCAGCCGGGCGGGCGTGTACGCCGCTGGGGATATCGTCAACGGCGGGACCACGGTAGTGCAGGCAGTGGCTGAAGGCACGCGCGCCGCTCGCGAAATTGACGCGTCGTTTAGGAACTGAATCGTTATCCTGAAAGCCCCGGCCCACCCGTTCAGAGTAGTCCTGATAGGCGGAAGGCCCTGCTGCTATTCGCACATGGCTGCCGGCCACTCTGTCTTCGCCGAGAAGTTGTAGCGCAGAAAGTGCCTGTCGATCACAGCGTTGTTCAGGCAGGAGACCGAGAGCATCCCGTTGCGTTTGAGCAAGTCCAGCGGCTCGACGCGCCTGGAGAAATTCGCGAAGTCCGTCCACCCGCCCGGGAAACGCAACGGCCACCCGCGGGCCAACGGGGACTCCTGAAACTGCCTCCCCTCCTTCGACAATTTCTCGTAGGTTCCCCGGTTGTACTCTTCCAATGAGATAGGCGCCTCCAGCCGCATGTGGGCGCGCTCGCTGTCCCCCGTGTCCGCGACAATCGGCAGGGTTCTCCAGGAGCGCGGCATGGTCCCGTGCTTTCCCCACTGCACCACTACCGCAGGGCGCCCGTTGTGACGCACAGCATCGGCCACGTCTTCTGCGGGTGCCTTCAAAATGCGCCCGTGAAAGTAGGTGTAGTAGGCTTCGATCCTCCTGTGAGTGCTATCCAGGCGGACCCACATCAGCTCGTGGTCGCAGGGGTCATTGTCATCGGGGAAATCGATGTCGTCTTCCCAGAAGAAGTGGTACGCAACCCACGGCTTGTCCGGGTGCATGACCGCCACCACGTCCATCAACCGGAAAGGTTCGTTCGGCGTGACACTGATGCGGGGCGCAAAACGCATCATCACCTCGCGCTCCGCCGCAGAAGGCTGGCGCGGCGGCGACACGCTCAGAGCTTCCGCGTAAGCTGCGCTAGCATCGTCAAGCCGCCGCAACCGGTGAGCTGCCACCCCCTGCCGGATCTTCTCAACCGCGGCAGGTTCACTGCAACAGCAGGAAGGAACCCAATCCTGCCGCTGCGCCAGCGCAGCCCGTGGCGCCAGAAACAGCGCGGAAATCAAGAGGAGGAGGATAAGTGCAGAGTTGTTCATAGGGTCGAATGCCCTAGTCTAGCCGTGGATCCTGGTTGGCACAACCCGCGCCCCTGACCAGGAAGCAGTCGCCTCGGGCGAATCTTTCTACGCCCATTTTCTGCGATGCGCTTCGCTTCCTCCGAACACACCCAAATCCACGAGGGCCGCCACCACCACGACGACTGCCTGTAAGCCCACAACTTCGCCTCGCGAGTTATCCGGCCGGCACGTTTCCGCAAGACAACCAGGACGAAAAGCCCTGCTTGGAATGCAGCGGCACTACGCCAGGAAATACGTGCGGTACAAAGTGTCCCGCTGCTTCGGGGTGAACCCGGCCGAGCGGATGATGCGCCGCAGTTCCTCTTCGCTGGCACGGTTGCGAGCCCCGGCGGCTGCCACCACGTTTTCCTCGATCATGATGCTGCCCACATCATTGGCGCCGAAGCGCAGAGCCACCTGGCAGTTCTTCAAGCCCTGCGTCACCCAGGAAGCCTGGATGTTGTCAATGTTCTCCAGGTAGAGGCGCGAAATGGCCAGCGTCTTGAGGTAGTCCACGCCGGTCGCCTCCTCCGGCTGAGATTTTCCGAGCGACGTGTTCTCGGGTTGGAACGTCCACGGGATGAAGGCGGTGAACCCGCCCGTTTCGTCCTGGAGTTGGCGAATGGCCTCCAGGTGATTCAGTCTGTGCTCGGTGGTTTCGCCGCAGCCGAACATCATGGTGGCAGTGGTGCGCATGCCAAGTGAATGCGCCACGCGATGAACCTCCAGCCATTCAGCCGAGCTGCACTTCAGCCGGCTGATGCGGTGCCGGATGGAGTCGTCCAGAATCTCAGCGCCGCCCCCGGGGATGGAATCGAGCCCAGCGCCGCGCAGCCTCAGAATTGTCTCCCGCAGCGAGAGCCCACTTACTTCCGCGATGTTGAGGATTTCGGGCGACGAGAAGCAGTGGAGGTGAATCGAAAAACGTTTCTTGATGGAGGACAGCAGGTCCTCGTACCAGTCGATCTTCAGTCCGGGATGCAGACCGCCCTGCATGAGGACGCCCGTGCCGCCGAGTTCGATCGTCTCGCGGATCTTCTCGAAGATGACTTCTTTGGGCAGCACGTGCGCTTCCGCGTGGCCCTCCGGGCGGTAAAAGGCGCAGAAGGTGCAGTATTCGGTGCAAACGTTCGTGTAATTGATGTTGCGATCGATGACGTAGCTGACGACGCCTTCAGGGTGCAGCCTGCGCCGCAGGGCATCGGCCGCCATGCCCAGGCCAATCAGGTCGTGACTGTCGAACAGGCCGGAGGCCTCGTCGCGATTGATCATCCCGCTAATCCCCCCGGGCTGAAATCAGACGATCCAAGGCCACTGCACGCTTCAAAAATAGGTCCATGCCGCGATAGTCTTCTTCGTCCAGTTGGTGCCGGATTTGGCTGGTCAGGTAGCGGCGCACAAGGCCGGGCTCAAGCCCGCGAGCTTCGGATTCGCTTGAGACAATCTCGTCCAGGCAATCCAGACCGTAGCGGCAGGAATCCGCCAGGACTTTCTCGAGACCCGGGCACTCGAATTGGCTGCGTTTCGCCCAGACGGCGAACACCATCGGCGTCCCGAACGTCTCGGCCCACGTCTGCCCGAGGTCAACCACATGCCCCGTCAGCCGGCTTGGCTCCAGACGCAGCGCAGGGTCGCCAATGATCAGAGCCGCATCCGCGGAACCCAGCATCGTGTCAAGCTGCGGAGGAAAGGGCGTGACCTCCGGTTCGCATCCGTAGCGTTCCGCCAGGAGGATGCGCGCCAGCATCACTGAGGTCCGGGAACCGGCGTCCGCCGCGAGAGTGCGAATTCCAGAGAGCGGCTTGCGGCTGATCAGCAGGATGCTGCGCACCGCGCCACGCGATCCAATTCCGCAGCCGGGGATGATATCCAACCCCGGGTTGAGCAGTTCCACCGCCGGGACCAGTCCTACATCCGCCGTGCCCTGCTCCAGACTCGTCGCGCATTCGGACGGGACGGAGAAGGAAAGCTCGCCGAAACCCCTCTGTGGCCCTTCAAGCAGCCCCCACACGAGGGGCACCGTATTCAGATAACTGACCGCCGAAATACGCGGCTTCGGGAAGGACAAACTCAACTACCTCAACCTCCAGGGTAACATCGGCGAGCCTCTCGCCTGGCAAACGTCACACCTACGCGTTGGCAAAACACCCCTTATCGCGGACGCCAACCGGCCGGGACGGCTTGTCTTGAGCCGCCGGCAGGCGAAACTGCTTGGAGAGGCAGGCGAAACAGGGCCACTACACCTGAAGATACCCTTGCGGGAGCCATTGCTGGCGCCGCTGGCCGCCCTGGCCACCGGGATTCTGGTGTCGCGCCTCGCCGACTTTTCAGAGCGCGAACTCTGCCTGATCCTCGCGGCGCTTTCCATTCCCACGGCCATCGCCGCGTGGCGCGCGCGCCGCATGCTGGTGCCTTGCCTGCTGGTGGCATCTGTGTTTGGCGGCGCGCTGGTGGACGTCTGGCATCGCCCGCCCACCCCGCCGGAGTTGGACGCCCACCCGCAAGAAAGGGTCATTCTGGGCGGCTGCGTGGTGGAGCCCTCGGTGTTCCACGAAGGGCGAGAGCAGTTTGTCCTCGAGCTGGAGCGTGGGGCCAGAGTACGGGTGAGCCTCTATCTTCGCGAGGGTCAGAAACCGCCCCTGCTGCGCTATGGGCAAACCGCGGAAATCGAAGCCACCGTGCGCAAGCCCCGGAACTTCCGCAACCCCGGCGGCTTTGATTACGCCAGCTACCTGGCACGCAAGGACATCTACTGGACCGCCTCGGTGCGCTCGGCGGACGACGTCCACGTGTTGCCGGAGCGGTGCGGTGAGCGGTGGCGCGAGGCAGTGTTCGCCCTGCGTAGCTCAGCCTTAATGCGCCTGGAGAAGCTCTACGAGTCCGATGCTTACATGCAGGCCATGATGCAGGCTCTGCTGATCGGCGAAAGCACGAAGCTGGAACGCGTCTGGACCGAGAACTTCCGCCGCACCGGGACCTACCACGCCATCGTGATTTCCGGTCTCCACGTCACCGTGTTGGCGGCGTTTCTGCTCTTCCTGCTGCGCGTCATGAACCTGGGGCCGAGCCTCTCGCTGCTCGTGACAACCGCGGCAGCCTGGCTCTACGCCCTGGTAGCGGGTTGGGAAACGCCCGTCATCCGCGCCGCAGCCGGACTGACGCTGTACCTGGCGGGAGGGTTCTTTCACCGCCGCAGGCGCCTGCTGAACGTGCTGGCAGCCATCGCCATCGTTTTCCTGCTGATTGACCCGGAACAACTGTTCGACGCGAGCTTCCATCTCTCTTTCCTTTCGGTAGCGGCCATCGGCGCGCTGGCCATACCGCTGCTCGAAAGGACTGTCACCCTCTACTCGCGGGCCTTAAGCCAAATTACTGATATCCAAAGAGATGCCGGCCGGGAACCACGGGCTTTGCAGTTCCGTGTGGAACTGCGCCTGCTGGCCGAAACTCTCCGCTGGTGCACTCGAATTCCGGAACGCTGGAGCCTCGCTGCGATGTCCGGAGCGCTGCGCGTGCTCTTCTACCTGGTTGAACTGGTGGCCGTTTCCGCAGTGATTCAAATCGCACTGGCTCTGCCCATGGCCATCTACTTCCACCGCGTGTCGCTTTCCGGGCTGACGGCGAACGCCATTGTGGTTCCGCTGATGTCGCTGGCTGTGCCGGTCGGATTCATAGCTGTCTTCTCCGGCTGGAGCTTCCCGGCAGGGTTCGCCGGTTGGCTGGTATCGACGTCCCTGCGCGTGGTGGAGTGGCACATCCGGTGGGAGCCGAACTGGCGCATACCCGCCCCTCCGTGGTGGATTGCTGCCGCCTTCCTGGTCTCTTTGGTGCTGCTCGCCACAGGCTTGCGGCTAAGCCGCCGGCTTGCGTGGGTGGGCGTAGCGGGGCTGGCTGCGGCGTTCAGCGTACTCGTCATCCACCCGTTCCCGCCGAAAGTGACACCCGGCAGCCTGGAGTTGACGGCAATCGACGTGGGTCAGGGCGAAAGCCTGCTCGTGGGATTCCCGGACTCAAGCCTCATGGTGGTGGACGGCGGCGGGATACCGGCTTTCGGAACGCGGCGGCGCGCCAGACTGGACATCGGCGAGGACGTGGTTTCCACCTACCTGTGGAGCCGTTCCGTACGCCGCGTCAAGACCCTGGTAGCGACGCACATCCACGAAGACCACACCGGCGGGTTGGGCGCTCTGATCGACAACTTCCGCCCGGAAGAACTGTGGATCGGAGCCACCAGCGAGAACCCGTTGTGGGATGAACTCCGTCGCCGCGCCGAGGCAAAGAACGTCCGCATCGTTCCTTTGCGTGCCGGCCAGAGTCTCGATCACGGCGGGGCGAGAATTGAGGTGCTCGCCCCAGCCGCAGATTACGTCGCCTCCGAGAAGCCTCGCAACGACGATTCTCTCGTGCTCCAAGTCAGCCACGGCAGGCACGTCTTCCTGTTGACCGGCGATGCCGAACGGGGCAGCGAGCGGCGCATGCTGGCCGACGGGCGGCTTGGCCGCGTGGACGTGCTCAAAGCAGGCCACCACGGCAGCCGTACTTCGACGCTGGACGAAACGCTGGAGGTCACCAGACCCTCCCTGGCTGTGATTTCAGCAGGTTACGAGAACAACTACCGCCTGCCGCATGTCGATCTTCTGGCACGCCTCGAAGCCCGCCAGACCGCCGTGCTCCGTACGGACCTGTTCGGTCTGGTCACGGTGCGAAGTGACGGCAGCCGCCTGCGCGCGGACACCCAACGCTGGAGTGCCGGGGAGCAACGGCGTCTCACGCGGCGGTCAGCCTTCTAGGAAGTCTACGGCGGACGCTCTCCCATCCAGCGGCAATGCCGTGCTTGGCCGGTTCAGAGCTGAGATCGGTGGCTTCGCCGCCAGGGGGCGGGGGAAAAAACTCGTCTAGCAATCACCCGGCGCGAAGGTCTTTGCACACGGATTGGAATCAGCCGGCGGGCGCGGTGCGCGCATCCTTCACCGGGATGCGCAGCGGGCGTTCACGCCTGCTCGGTTTCGCCTGAGGCCTCGCTCTCCAACTCGGCCATCTCAGCCGCCAACGGACCCGCCGAGCGCGCCTCCTCCAGAGCCTGTCGGGCTTGCGCGGCGTAACTCTTCGGGACCCGCACGATGAACCTCAAGTTCGGGTACATGGGAGCGTTCACCATATAGGACGGGATTCCGGCTGATTCCAGGACGCCGCGGATGGCGAGGGCCTCGATTTGAGCGGTCGTTCCCATGGCGTTGAAAATGGTCTCCGCATCCAGTTCGCCTGAAGGATCCACGAAATCCTCCGGCGGCTCAGGGTTGGCTGCAATGATAGCTTCCGCCCGGGCGGCATCCAAGGCAGGCACGCGAACTTCATAGACACCCTGAGGCACGCCGGGCGCATCGTCGGTAACGAGTTCGACGGCTATGCCGACCTCCTCGAGCAGGTCGCGCACCGTTTCGGCGTCCTCGCGGGCGGTGAAGTCAGCGGAACGAAAAACGGTTGCTAGTTCGGGTGTTTGGCTCATACTCCCGAGGATACCCCATGCGAAGGTTAGCGGCGACCGCCGGCCAGGTTCGTTCCGGCAAACAAAGAATGCTGGGCCGTTCAGGCCAATAACTCGGCGATGGGAAGTGCCCCGGGTTCAACTAGTTCGGAGGGACTCCCGTCAACCAACGGCAGGCGGAAGCCCGGTGGAATGCCCATGGCGGAGTAAATCGTGGCAGCCACCTCGGCGGGGGTAACCGGCCGGTCTGCGGGATAGGCGCCCAGGTCATCGGAAGCGCCCAGGATGCGCCCGCCGTGGATGGGGCCTCCGGCCAGCAAAACGCTCCAGCACTCCGGCCAGTGGTCGCGCCCACCGGGTTTGTTCAATCGCGGTGACCGGCCGAATTCGCTTAGCACGGCCACCACCGTTTCCCCCAGCAAGCCGGACGCGCTGAGGTCTTCGAGCAGTGTGCTGAAGGCGGTGTCAAAAACCGGTCCGGCTGACCGGCGGTAGCTTTCAGGCGACGGGAACGGCTCACGCCCGTGTGCGTCCCATGCCGGACTGCCAGGAACAGCTTCCGCCATGTTGACCGTCACCGAGGTGGCGCCCGATTCGAGCAGCCGGCGGGCCAGCAGGCAATCAGCGCCAAAGCGGCTCGCGCCGTAGCGCCGTAATTCCGACTCTCGAGGCGGACTCATGGAGACAACACATCGCGCCAGGGATGACTGAGCTGCTGTCAGCGGGACCTGACTCCGCAGGCATTGTGAGTCCTGCCCGCAATCCAGCACGAGTGGTTCGCACTCCGCTCCCAGGATCCCGGCGCCTTGACCCGGGCAGGTGCCGCCCGGGCTTGCGCCGCACAGCAGTGCCGCCACAGCCGGGCGCCTCCCGGAGCCTCGGGCCCAGGCTGCGGCGCAACCGATGTGGGGCCAGGCCGTGGCGTCCGCTTGCCAACGCCCGGTTTGGATGAGTTCCTGCCCTGCCTCATGCAGAGCCGGACCGGCGTGGTGGACGGACCGGATGATGGAGTATTTGCTGGCGTGCCGGGCAGTGCGAGGGAAAATCTCCGATATGTAGACGCCAGCCACGTTGGTGGCCAGAGGCCGGAACGGTCCGCGCACGTCGGCGGGGGCTTGCGGCTTCGGGTCCCAGGTGTCCAGATGGCCGGGACCACCGGACAGCATGAGCAGCAGGCAGTGATTCGCGGGGCGGAAACCGCCGTAATTGCCACTCAGCACCGGCGGAGCAGCGACGCCGGCTAGCAGAAACTCGCGCCTCGACTGACCACGGCCCGGCTTCGAGGCGTGTGTCTCTGTTCGGCCTGCCAACTTCACCTCCACCCTCCCTTGCGGCAGAGCAGATTATATCAAGGGGTGGATGCGTCCTCGTCCGGGCCAAGGTCCTGGTCGAGGGAGGCGCCCTCGCCGGGCGCCTCTTTCAGCCTGCCGGACTCGACGAGCGCGCGCCGCAGCAGGAACTCAATTTGAGCGTTCAAGCTGCGCAGATCGTCGCTCGCCCAGCGGCGCAGTCTTTCCAGCATGCGGTTGTCTAATCTCAGCAGGAATGACTTGCGCTCGCTCATAGCGGACGGCGCCGCAACTTAGTTGTAAATCGTTCCCGTGTTGATGACGGGCTGCGCGGCCCGCTCACCGCACAGCACCACCAACAAGTTGCTGACCATGGAGACACGGCGCTCTTGGTCCAATTCCAGGATGTTCTTTTCGGCCAGCATCTCCAGCGCCATTTCCACCATCCCCACGGCTCCTTCCACGATCTTCTGCCGGGCCGCGATGATGGCCGCCGCCTGCTGCCGCTGCAACATAGCTGCGGCAATCTCCGGAGCGTAAGCGAGGTGACTGATCCGCGCTTCAACCACATTGACGCCCGCGACTGTCAGGCGTGCCTGTATTTCGCTCTGCAGGTGCTCGGCCACCTTGCTGGTATGCCCTCGCAGAGAGATCTCGTGATCCTCGTGAGAGTCGTAAGGATAAGCGGTGGCCAGGTTACGCACGGCGGCTTCGCTCTGTACGTGGACATACTCCTCGTAGCTGTCCACGTGGAAGCTCGCCTCCGCGGTTTCCACCACTTGCCAGACAACCACCGTGGCAATCTCGATGGGGTTGCCGTTCTGGTCGTTGACTTTCAGCCGTGCGGTTTCGAAGTTGCGGACCCGGAGCGAGATGCGATGCTTAGTGAAGAACGGGTTGGCCCAGCGGAGTCCGTTGGTGCGCGCCGTCCCCACATACTTGCCGAACAGCTGCAGCACGACGCCCTGGTTCGGATGAACCGTGAATACGCCTGCACAAAGGAAGACGCCGAACGCTACAGCCAGCAGCCACAGAATGACCGGCAACCCACCTCCGCCGAACTTGGCAGCATGCGCCGCATAGGCAAATTGGACGCCGCAGTAGACAGTGCCGATCACGAAAAGAATGAGCAGAGGAATACCAGGCAGGCCATTATAGGCCTTCTCGCGAAAGCTAACTTCGGGCATCAGAGCACCTCGATTCATATCAAGAATATAGCACAATGATATCACTGCTCAGCCACGCCGTCAAGCATTTGTAATTCGTTGAAAAAAAGGTGAAATCTTCATCGGCCGGGGCGCACCTAGTTGATATCGGCCCGCAGCACGGAAGGACTCTGGCCTCGAGGCAGGCTTTCCCCGGGCGCGCGTTGCTCACGCCGTCACGGCCGACAGGGGGTAAGCGATCTTGGCCAACAGTCACCGTGATGGGAACGCGAAAGCCGCCAAGTCTGGAGCGGACGATCAGCACATCTGGCAGCAACTGGCGGAACGTTTCATGGCCGGGGATCCAAGCGCTCCGGCGGAATTGGAACGCCTGTGCGGGCAAGGGCTCGGGTTTCTGCTGAAGCGCCAATGCGGTCCCGGAGTCACCGACGAGCATGTCCGGCAGTTCCTTGCCGGCATCGCGGCGGCGATGACGAAGGGTGAGGCGCGCTGCGCCGGTGACGTCATCCGCTTGCTCCGCGAAGAGGTTGAGCGGCTAACGGCGCAGGGGCTGACCCGTAGCAGCGAGCCGACCGAATCCGACGTGCGCCGGATCCTGCTCAGCCTGAAAGGGTTCAGCGCACGGGAGCGGGAGATGTTGCTGCGCTACTACAGCGAAGGGCAGAGCGTTGCCAGGATTGTGCGTGAGATGAAGATCAAGGAGGAGGAGTTTCTGCTCGTCAAAGCGCGGCTGAAGACGGGAGTCGCGCCCTTCGGCGAGCTTGGCACAAACTCCGCGCTGCCTGCCCGCGTCAAGGTCGCGGTAGCGACTGCCGGGCGAAGCTAGGGACGCAACGTTCCTTCTTCCTTCTCCCGCCGCGTGGTGATATTCTGGGCTCTCTCATGGGAATGCCGGGCCCAGGGAGGCTCCTCGGAGGAGTTCCTCTGCCGCCCGGACGCCGTGAATTCGAAGAACTCGCATGGCTGGCCGGTTGCCACCTGAAGCGGCATTACTGATTGAGCAAATTGGCGCCGACAATCGCACCGGCGCGTCTCAGTTGACACGCACCGCCGCCGAGGCCTACCGGCTCCTGGCTTCCTACCCGGACTGGCGCAGCGCCTCCCAATTGAAAACCGCGCTCCTTCAAGCTGCACAGGCGTTGGTTTCCTCCCAGCCTTTCATGGCTTCGCTGGTTAATTTGTGCAATCGCGTGTTGAGGCGCGCTGAGACGGCGAAGAAGCTCGGCAGCTTGCGTGAGGAAGTTGACCTGGCTTGCGAGGAGTTCATCAAAGACATGGAAGCCGCCGCGGAGAATGCGGCCGGGAATGCTGCCATGATCATCGGGGCCGGCGCGGTGGTGTTGACGCATTCGAGCAGCAGCCTCGTGATGCGGGCTGCCCTGCTGGCTCACCGGTGCGGCAAGAAATTTCGCCTGTTGTGTACGGAGTCAAGGCCGGTTCTCGAAGGCGCCGGGCTCGCCCGGCAACTCGCGCGGGAGGGGCTGGCAGTAACCGTGCTGGTGGACGCCGCCGCGGGAGCCTTGATGGGAGAAGCCGACCTGGTAGTGACAGGCGCCGATGCGGTGCTCGAGGGCGGCGTCGTGAACAAGGCGGGCACACTGCTGCTGGCGCTGGCGGCGCAGCGTCTGGCGAAGCCGCTGTACGTAGTTGCCGGCACGGACAAGATCCTGCCGCGGGGACGCAGCCTGCCGCCGGAAGAGCCGCGTGATCCCACAGAGGTGCTGCGGCACCCGGACCACGCAGTGGGCGTTCGGAATCTGTACTTCGACTTCACGCCGGCGGATCTGGTGACAGCCCTGATCTGCGAAGAAGGTTTCCTGTCGCCGGCGCGTGTGAAGGCTCTGGCGCGCCGGACTCCGCTGCATCCGGCGCTCCGAAGTTAGACTGGTCAGCGCTTGTACAGGTACAGCGTGTGCATGCGGCCTTCGTCGTCCTCTTCGAAGTGGAAGACTTTCTCGTGGTTCCATCCCGGGAACGTGAAGTCATGCGAAACCACGCGAGCGCCTTTCTTGAGCTGCGCTTCGAGCAGAGGACGGATCTTCTCGTTGGAGCTGGTCAGCAGGTAAACCGTGATGACGTCGGCGCTCCGATAGTCCTGCTGGAGAATGTCGCCACGAATGATGCGGGCGGTCTTGGCCAGGCCCAGTTTCCGGATGCGCTCGCTGCTTTCCTTGTAGCGGCCGTCGTCGTACTCCACGCCGGTGGCGTTGGCGCCGAACGCCTGGGCAGCCATAATGACGATTCTGCCGTCCCCGCTGCCAAGATCGAACATCTTCTCGCCCGGCTTGAGTTCCGCCAGCTCCAGCATCTTCTTCACGACGTGGTCCGGCGTTGGAACAAACGGCGCGAGGTTTTCACCCGCCGGCTTCTGCTTTTCCTGGCCACAGGCCAGCGCGCCCAGCAGAGCGAGGAGGATCCATCTTCTTTTCATCATGGTTGTATGGCGCCTGATTCCCTTTCCAGGTAACGCGGATGTACGCCCGAAGGCGCGCGGCCACCCGCTTGGGGAATTATAGCTGCCGGACAGAAGCGCCTGCGCAGCGGACACTCAACTCCTACTCTTCAGGCTCATCCTTCAATGAGAAAATGCTCCGCCGCCCGCCCGGACGTTCGCCGCGGATGGCCCACACCGGATAGCCCCGCCGGGCATGCGGCTTCGTTGTGCCAAAATAGAGGATTGAACGGCGAGACCCGAGCGGCCCCGCCCGTAGGTTCCCAAGAAAATGAGTTTATTCAGTTACATCGTCAAGTCCGTCCCTTTGGGAGCGGCATGGTTGGTTGGTCTGGCGCTCATGTCCGCGTGTCCTCTGGCCGCGCAGACCAGTACGCAGGCGGACCCCGCTATCCTGCCCGAACGTAATTACGTCCGCCCTGTCTCGCTGGGCATCTCGCTGCCCGTGTTGATACAGCCGGCCACGGTGGGCGGGTTCACCAGCCAGAATTTTCCGGAGCAGAGGCTGGCAGTGGAATCCAGCGCAACGGCCAGCACGCATCGCGTAGGCGGCGGCGCAGTGTTGCAGATTGCTTTGCCCCGCAGCTTGGCCTTGGCCACCAGCGTTTCCGCCCGGACATCGAGTCATCGCAGCCAGAGGATCACCTACGAAGGGATCGACAATCCGCTGACGATCATCGACGAGCGCAGGATCACGAGGTATGACGAGGACACCAGCGCCCGGCTGTGGACCGTCAATCTGATGATGCGCCGCTACAACCTGTATCACAACGAGGAAGGACACCGCTGGTTCATCCAAGCCGGACCCGCTCTCCGGTTGGCCAGCAAGGTGAGGAGCGCCACGACGATCACTTTTAGGGATGAGGTCACCTGCTGTACACTGACTCCGAACCCGGTCGCCAACAAATGGGCCAAGGGTGTCGTCGCCGGAATCGGCGGGCAATTCATCGACGAAATCGGCCTGCGCCTCGTGCCGGAAGTCCGCTACACGCGCTGGTTCAGCCGGAACTTCGACAACCTGTCCGTCGGGTCCCGCGTGGACCAGATCGAGGCCATCGTTTCCATCACGTTCTGAAGCAGCGGCGCGGGCATCGCGCGCGTCCTTCTATTTCTAATGCCAGGAAAGACGGCCCGCACCCCGATAGCCTGCGCTCACGCCTGGCAAAGTCTTCACACGCGGTAGGTGTCCGGCTTCCAGTTCTTGACGGCGCGCTTGATGTCTTCTTCGGAAAGCTTCTCGTCAGCCGCCCTGCGAGCCAGAGCCACGAACTCTTCGTCAGAGGCAAAGCGCAGTGCGATGACCTGGCGTACGTCCAGGCGGGCATCGAGCGGGCGCCCTGTCAGAACGAAGTGCCGCAGGTTCTCCTCCGCCCGGATAGCCCGGTCCTGAGCCTTCAATGCGAACACCCGGCAGTAGTAGAACAGCATCAACGCGGCGACGGTCAAAACGACAATCAGCGAAGCGCTGTAAATCCGCTGATGGTCTCCCCATGATTTGTAGAGGTTGACGAACGATCCGATCAGCAAGACAACCAATATCCCGAACAGGACGACATGGTACCCCGTAACATAGCGCCGGTGTTTTTCGTAAGTTTGTGTGGTCATGTGGGCTCCGTGATTAGATTGTATGGCAACGCGAGCCTGCGGCACCGGTCCCGGACCGCGTCAGGGTATACCCCATAGCGCCAGGGTCTCCTGGTCTTTGATCAGAATGCCGCCACGGGTCACCACCGGGTGCGCCCAAGTCGAAGACTCGGCCACACGGTAGCGGCGTAGCTCCTCGTAGCTGACAGGGTTCTTACGGACCAGGATAAGATCGGCGTCGTTGTTGAGGACGAACAGCGTCTTGCCCGCGTGCGCCAGAGACGCGTTTTCGCCGCCGCGCCCCTCGGCCACCCACAAGGTCTTGCCCGTGCGCGCGTCCAGACACGCGAGTTGGCCTTTGTTGCGCTGCGAAAAGGCATAGATGGCATTGCCTGCCAGCACAGGCGAGTTCATGTAGAGCGAAACGTCCTTGTTTTCCCAGACCTGCCGCGTGCTCCAATTGCCGCCCTCGGCCGCCACGCGGACCGCCACCGTCGGCTGGTTGTAGCCGGCGTACACAAGCAGGTCGCCGGCGGCGAGGGGCGTCACCACGTTCTGCGCGTAAGCCGTGGTGAAGGGAATCCGCCACAGCAGGCGTCCTCCGGGACTGCTGATGCCGATGACGTTTTGCCGGCTCTGCGTCACGATGTGCCGGGCGCCCCCGAACTCCGCAATGATGGGCGACGCGTACGAGGGGCCGTCACCATCCCACCGCCATACGGTGTCACCCGTACCGGCGTCGAATGCCGTTAGGGCGCCCCCTTCCACGCCCCCCAGATGCGCCACAACCGTCTTCCCATCACCCAGCGGGGACATGGCCGCTCCGTATTCCGGCCAGGGAGCCTTGTATTCCCGCGAGAAATCCTTGCGCCAGACGAGCATCCCGGAGGCGAGGTCAAAACTGGAGAGAATCCCGCTAATGCCGAGCGTGTAAAGCCTGCCTTGGTGGATAAGGGGCGTCGATTTCGGGCCATTCCCGTGACTGCGTGCGGCGGAATGCAGCTTCACCGGAGCTGCGTACTTCTGCTGCCAGAGAATCTTGCCGCCGTCGAGGTTCACGCAGGACACCACCTCCTCGTCCTGTTGCCGGCTCAGAACGTAGATGCGGTTTCCGGAGACGACTGGCGTGGAGTGGCCCTCGCCCACAGTGGTTTTCCACCGGAGCCTGAGGCTCGGCGGCCACTGCGCAGGCTCAATGAAGCCCTCGATGGAGCCATCCCGTTTGGGCCCTCTCCACTGCGGCCAGTCCTGCGCGCCGACGGCTTGAACAAGGAACAGAGTTGCCAGACCGATGCGGACTATCAACATGAGCATATCCTGGATATTTATACCTGTAGTCGCATATCTTGCGCCAGAGTTTTTCGGCTCGAACCGGTTCTCCCGCGTCGATTTTTGTCCCCGCCACCGCAAATCCCTGAAAATCCCCTGACCGCCCCCCTTGGCATCCGCCCGGTAAGCCCCCCGCACACCGTCGCGTCTGATCTTGTATGAAGCCGCGTGGCAGGCTCGGACATCCCATAGACAGAGGGGCACGATGGCACCAAAACTCCAGCCAAACGGCGGATCAAAGAAGACCAATCGGGCACTTCTCAAGACGTGCCTGCTGGCTCTTTTGCTGACGCTTATGAACCCGCCGCCGGGAGCAGGCGCGAACCTGACAGTGCGGCTGTTTGACTATGCCGATATCGGACCGCAAGTGCGGCAGGCCATGGTGCAGGAGGCGAAGTCCATTCTGATGGAGGCAGGGGTCGCATCGGAGTGGGTTGTGTGCAGGGCGCCGCGCACGAGCATCAGTCCCGACGTTTGCAGTCAGCCACTGTCTCCCAATGAGTTCGTCCTGCGCCTCGTCCCCGGAAGGAGCGCTTCCTGGACCGCGCTGGGCCTCAGCCTGATTACCGTAGAGGGTGGAACCATGGCGAATCTCTATCCCGAGCCTGCGCGCGTGCTGGCATCACAATCGCGTTGGACGCTGCCCGCCCTGCTGGCGCATGCCGCCGCTCATGAATTAGGCCACCTGGTTTTGCTGGAGCCGGACCACGCCGACGCTGGCATCATGCGGGCAAAATGGACGCCGGAAGAGTTGCGGGCGATGGGGCGTGAAGACCTGCTGTTCAGCCCGGACGACGCCGAGCGCCTGGTGAAGGAACTTCAGCGGCGGGGAGCCGAATAGGCCGGGTGGTCTCCAGAATGGACGTTCCGGGACCTCGGTAACAGAACCTTCCGGACACGTGAGTTACCTCTCTCATTTCTCTTACTAACATTTCAGAATACGTTTGCATAACCTCGGCTCCACGATGTAGACTGGCGGCGCCGGAGGAGAATGCATGAGCCTTTGGAAACGGCTCTTTGGCAAGGGCAAGCCGGAGGAGCAGGCCTCATCACCGCAGGCGTTAACGGGCGAGCGCATCCAAAGCCGCCCCTCGACTCCGGCAGGCGGTCACCTGAGTCAACACTCCGCCGACGCGGACCGCGTCGTCCGCGTGTTCGTTTCCTC
>JBBIND010000047.1:0-33811 GCA_037444075.1 Acidobacteriota bacterium
CCGAAGATGGAGACGATGGCCCCGCCTGCGAAGGATCTGGAGTAGTCGGCAGCATTCACAATGCCTCCAGCGGGAACGATCGGCGCCTGCGACCAAGCAAGGCAGCCAACCAAGAGCATTAACGCGAGTATTTTTGTCATGTAGGCCCTCCGTGCTTTCTATTGCGATTCCACGAGTCTCACCGGATTGGACTGATGGGTACCAGATCCCTCGGCTGAGGCGGCGGATCCGAAGGAGTGGTTGGACCCGATGGCGGCGTTCCGGGCGGATTGCCGAACGGAGGGTTAAACTGCCGCCAGTCGTTCAGGAAGGAGAGCTGGAATGGACCGATCCTATACCGTCGGCTGACCTCGCGCTGCGTTGATGCTTGTGCGTTCCTGGCAGCCGCGTAGAAGGCCGGGTTGTCCGGCGCCCACAAAGCAGACCGGTTTTCGACCCACAGACGTCCCTCCGTAGAGCCGCGCGAAACTGCATCCAATTCCAGCGCAGCCAAGTCCACCACGGTCTTCTCCGAAAGCTTGTAGGCTAAACCCCCGTCCAACAGCCTTACGACCGTGCGGTTGCCATCGGCCTCCACCTTGATCTTGGTGTTGGGAATCAGAAACAGTTTGGTTCCGTCTTTGAAAACGACCAAACCGCTTGACCGCGCCATCACGACCTCATCCCCCACAGCCACCGGCCACCTGGGCACACCCGCCACAGGCACGGAAGCGCCGTTCAACGAGAACGCCTCTTGGCTGGTTATGGTGGCAAGTGGGGTGGCTGCCATGGCGAGCGCAGCCAAAACCATTAGCGTAAACACAAGCCGAACCACTCTATCCTCCTTCATTGAATCCTAATCTCATGAGAATACTAAGTAAAGTGTTTATAATGTATTACGAAGTAAACATCGATTACTGGCTATTACTTATAAAGTCTTAGAGAAGACCGTATTTATCCCTCGATTTAGCTTAGAAAGCGTCCAAGTGATGCGAATTCACGACACCATGCCCCAAGGAAGTATATCGACGGGTTTCGGAATCAGAACAGGGTACTCAGTGGAATTCCTGAGAATTGAATTGCCCGGCGCGGGTGAACAGCCATCTCAGCAAGAGACCCGTGGTGAGACCCAGGGCAACTCCCATGGCGCTGGATGCAACATCCTTCCACTCAAACCCTCGGCCGGGGATAACAGTCTGCAGCAGTTCAAGGAGAAAACCTAGCAATATCATCGCGATAGACGCCAGTACCCCGTGGAACAGGCTGGTCAACCGCCAGGTTGGGATCGCGGCGAGCAGCGCGTAGCAGACAAAGTGGGTAAGAACGTCGTCGGGTGCGGCATTCGCCAAAAGTTCTCCAGGCATCAGGGAGAGGACTGCCACCGTGCCGATCGCGCCGTACCAGACAATCAGCAAGCTGCTTCCCCAGCGTCCGGCATATCCACCCCGCCGGTTAAACCCTCAGGCGCTTCTCCTTCCGGGATTTCACCGCCGGACTCACTCCGCTCCAATTCCTCGATCGCCTGGTCGAAATCATCGCCCGCTTCCTCGCCCAATTCTTGCCCCATCCGGCGCATCAGGCGTGCCATACTTTTAGGGTCATTTTCGTCGATATCGCCCAGCGACGCCGGGTCCGCGAGCCGCTCGAGCCGGTCCTGTTCCGAGCGATGAAGGGCAAAGCGTGACCACAGTCTTTCAAGTCTCGGGTCACCGCATCGGGGACACACTGCGCCCTCGTCGGCTCCCATCCGCCTTACAAAGACGCTCACCCTGTGACGGCAACCTCCACAACGGTATTCGTAAATCGGCATATGGCCAGGCTCGTTTACTCATAGTATAGTAGCCGCCCCTCCGCGTTTTGGTGCTGGATGGCAACGTGAGATTTCAGCCACTCCGCACGCGGAGGCGCCTTCACCAGATGACGGCGGGGCCCACCCAAACTCCCTTCGACGCCAAAGCCTGTTGTCTGGCCTAGCATCTACGCCCCCGCTTGGAAAGCTCGCAGTCCGGATGAACTTAGGCTCGCAACTCATTGGCCAGTGGATACTTAGGACCGGACCAGGCAGTCCTCGAAGACATCTCTGGAAAGGAGAACGTTCACGATCCGTTCCGCGGCGCGCCCGTCCCACTTCTCCGGGATGGCTCCGGACCGAACTCGACCGTCCAGGACCGCTCCGGCCGCCTCTAGAATACGAACCGGATCGGTGCCTACCAGGATATTGGTCCCCATCTCGCACGTGATCGGTCGCTCCGTGTTAGGGCGCATGGTCAGACAGGGCACGCCTAACACCGTCGTTTCCTCCTGGATGCCTCCGCTATCGGTCAGGACCATCCGCGAGCGCGCAACGAGGCCGAGAAACGGCAGATAACTCATTGGCTCAACCACCCGGATCGCGGGATGCAGCCGCTCGCGAGCCAACTTGGGGGCGGTGCGGGGATGGACGGGAAAGACTACGGGAACCCGGCCGGCCAGTTGGTTGATCGCACCCAGGATAGCCGTCAGTCGATCCAGCGAGTCCACATTCGCCGGCCGGTGCAGCGTCAGGACGGCGTAGTGGCCGGGCACCAGACCCTCCGGCAGCGGCAACGTCCGGGCGTGGCCGACGTGTTGGTGCAGCGTGTCGATCAGCGTGTTGCCGACAAGGTGAATCCGGTCGGCGATGACGCCTTCGTTGAGCAGATTGTCGCTGGCGATAGAGTCGGTTGTAAACAGAAGGTCCGAGATCGCATCCGTACAGAGCCGGTTGATCTCTTCCGGCATGGACATATCGCGGGATCGCAAACCGGCTTCGACGTGGGCCACTCGTATACCGAGTTTCTTGGCCGTCAGCGCGCAGGCCAACGTCGAGTTGACGTCTCCCACGACGATCACCCAATCCGGGCGATGTTCCAGGCAGACCGGCTCGAACGCCGTCATGACGCACGCGGTTTGTTCCGCATGGGAGCCTGAGCCTACTTCAAGATTCACATCAGGTTGAGGGATCTTCAGGTCACGGAAGAAGCCGTCCGACATGGTCGGACTGTAGTGTTGACCCGTGTGGACCAGTATCACCTCGTGGCCTGAAGACTCGCCGCCACGAGCACGGAACGCCCGATGAATCGGGGCGATCTTCATGAAGTTGGGCCTGGCGCCGGCCACAATCAGCCACTTCATCGCGTATATGTTCCGGGTGGTAGAACCGGCAAGATCACGAGGATGGCCCGGGATCAGTCTGCGGGCACCCCAACCAGGGGGGTGGCTTCGTGGGTGTTTGGATAGCTGGAGAAGGCTGCCATTACCATGGCATCAGCCTCATGCTTGTGGGCAGGGCTGCCTACTGCCTTCAGATAACGCTGGTTGTGATACCTCAAGTCGCAGTAGTCGTTGATGAGCTGCTGTTCGAAAGCCTTCTTAAGCTCCTCAACGCCATCGCGCAGGGTATAACGGGCCCGAAATCCTGTCCGGTTCGCCAGTTTGTCGAAGTTGACCCGGTAGTTTCGGCGATCCGCATTGTCGACGTGCTCCACGCGAACGTTGCCCACCACGCTCCGGATTACTTCGGCCACTGCCGAAAGGGTGTAGTTCAGCCGGGAATCCCCTATGTTGAAGATCTCCCCGCGGACGAGCCGCGTTGGGGCTTCCAGGAGCCGGACGGTAGCTTCCACCAGATCCCGCACGTGAATGAACGGTCTCCACTGCTCGCCGTTGTAGATCGTGATGACGCCGTCCTGGATCGCTTTGGCGGTGAGCAGGTTGACCACCAGGTCGAACCGCGGGCGGTATCCGAGGCCAAAGACCGTAGCGTAACGCAGTATGGTGGGATGGAAGCTTTCACATTGAGCGTTGAGCAGGGCGTGTTCCGAGTCGACTTTCGTCTGGCCGTACAGGGAAATCGGCTGGACGGCAGCGTTTTCGTCCATTTCCACATCGGTCGAACCGTAGACGCTGCAACTCGAGGCAAAGAGGAACCGGCTGACGCCGTGCCCCTTGGCGATTTCGATGAGCATCCGGGTGGCCGCGTAGTTGATCTCCAAGGCCGGCCCACGGTCCTGGTCGCAGGCCGGATCACCTACGATGGCGGCCAGGTGAATGATCGATTCCACCCCCCGCATCGCCTTCACCACATCCTGGATGTTGCGGCAGTCGCCCTGGACCAACTCCAAATCGGGATGCTCTTTGACCGCCCGCAAAGCCTCATCGCCATATAGCAGGCTATCCAACACCCGGACGCGGTAGTTCTTCTCGAGGAAGCGCTCCACCAGGAGCGTGCCGATGTAGCCTCCTCCTCCTATCACCAAAACCAGGCCACGGCGAGCCGCACGCGCGGGTGTGGTCTTCAAATTGACGATGTACCGTTTCTCCAGGGAGCTCTTCAGGATTCGAACGCTCGCCGCCCCCGTTGCCGCTAGCAGGACAAACGGCACAGCGACGCTTCGCCCGACTTTCTCGTGCCCAAAGAGCAGGAAGTTCGCGGCAAAAAAGGCCATCGCTGCGAAAACGACTCCCTGCAGAACCACCCACGGCTTGTACCGGCTGGAGTAGGCGCGCGAGCGCGTGTAGAAACCGCAGAGAAGAAACGCGAGGGGGAAGATCGGCGACAGAAGCCAGAAAAACATCAGGTAGTAATGTCTGAATCCCGAGACAATCGCCTCCGCCTCCAGGGAGTTTCCGGTCCCTGCCTGATAGACCACTGAGATAGCCAAGGCAGCGATCATGCTGACGTGCACGATCAGAAAATCCACGGCCATGCGGGGGATGGCCTCCCGCCATCTAGCGTTCCCCAGGGTTCGTAGCATACACGGCTCCTTCATCTGAATGCCGGCCAACCGCCGCGCTGTGATCGGCGGCGATGTCCCGCACCGCTCCGATCACGTCAACCACGTCCTGGTCCGTCATCCTGGGATATAGAGGAAGTGAGAGCAGCCCCCGATAGATCCCTTCGCAGGCCGGGAATTGCTCCGGGCTGTAGCCAAAGCGCTCGCGGTAGAGAGGGTGCCGGTGCAAAGGAATGAAATGGACGCTGGCGCCGATGTTGCGGGTACGCAACGCATCCATGAATCCCGCCCGGTCGAGGTCCAGCAGCGCCGTCTTCAGTTGAATCGGGTAGAGGTGAAAGGCGTGGTTTCTATCCGGTAGTCGCAGCGGCAGGCTGACCTCATCGAGATCGGAAAACGCCTCGTCGTACAGAGCGGCAATCTCCTGCCTCCGCTTGATGAAACTGTCGAGGCGGCGCAACTGATGGATACCCATCGCCGCCTGAACGTCCGTCATGTTGTACTTGTAGCCCGGCTCGAGAACTTCGTAGTACCAGGAGCCCGCTTCCGTATAGCGCTTCCAGGCATCCCGGCTCATTCCGTGCAGCACGAGCAGGCGCAGCCGCTGAGCAAAGGCTTCGTCATCGGTCGTGATCATGCCGCCTTCGCCGGTGGTCATGTTCTTGTTGGCATAGAAGCTGAAGCACACCGCTTTGCCGTGGGTCCCGATCTTCGCTCCGGCGTACTCGCTCCCCGCCGCGTGCGCCGCGTCCTCGATGACCGGGAGGCGGTGCCGGCCCGCGAGTTCCAGCAACTCGGCCAAGTCGCACGCCTGTCCCGCGTAGTGCACCGGGAGAATCGCTCGTGTTCGCGGAGTGATCGCACGGGAGACAGCCTCCACGGATATCTGCAAGCCCGAATCCACGTCCACCAGGACGGGTGTGGCGCCGACATGAACAACGACATTCGCGGTCGCACAGAAGGTCAGCGTGGGAACGATTACCTCGTCGCCGGGGCCAACATCGAGCGCCGCCAGCGACGTGTGCAGCGCCGCCGTGCAGGAGCTGACCGCAATAGCGTGCTTCGCCCCGACATAAGCGGCGAACTCTTCCTCGAAACGCTTTACCTTCGGGCCGGTGGTCACCCAACCCGAGCGCAGGCTGTCCACCACTTCGGCGATTTCCTCTTCGCCGATCAAGGGCAGGCTGTACGGCAAAAATGTTGATCGCATCAGAGGATCTTCCTGAACGTCAAGCTCGTGCGAATCATCCGGAAGCCGAGGCCCTCATACAGGCGGGCGGCCGGGATGTTACGGATTTGTGTTCCAACCTCGACCGTTTGGAGTCCCTGCCGCCGGAACCAGTGGAGCGCGGCCTGGCTGGCACGGCGGGCGGCGCCTTTTCCACGGGCCCACACCGCTGTGGCAACCAGAATGATGATTCCCCGCCCGCCAGCGTAATCCGCCCGGCAGGTGACGTAGCTGGCCAGGCGGCCTCCCTCTTCGGCCACTACGACGGCATCGGCTGCCATCCCGAGACAGCAGTTGCGTGTCCAGTTTTCGTTCACTCTATCGGCCACAGCTGTCGAAAGCGCCGCGTCGGCGTGAAAGCGGTCATAGACGAATGCTGTTCGGCCGATTGCCAGGACTTCCGGCAAATCCCTGGCTTCGAACAGGCGGGTACCGGAAGGCGCCGCGTGGTGGTTCTCATCCAGCCAGAGGGTGAAGGTCAGGATGCCGTCGATCAGTTCGAAACCGGCTTCTTCGAGCACGTGGATCGTTGACAGGTCGCCGGTATCCACGCGGGCGGATAAATGACGGATGCCGGCCTCGCGGCACTCCTCGAGCACCATCGCGACCAAGCCTCGCTTACATGCCCGCGCCTCGGCATACTCCCCGGAAGCTTCAAGCAGGTCGAGCCTCGCCGCCGGCATACCGAATTCGCCGGTGTCCCAATCGAGGAGGCGCCAGACGGCCGCGCCGTTCCTCGTTTCAATGCGGGATTGTGGCGCCGTAAGTTGAGTGTTGGCCATCGGCGTTGATGTCTTTTCTCAGAAGCACGTAAGGGATCGTTCGTGCCAGGATGGCGAGGTCAAGCTGGAAAGACTGCCGGCTGACATACTCGACATCGAGCGCCTTGCGCTGCTCCCAAGTGATGTTGTTGCGCCCGCTGATCTGGGCCAAGCCTGTGATGCCCGGCTTCACGAGCAGTTTCGTCTTCTCCGCCTCGGTGTAGAAACGGATCTGGTCGACCTGATCCGGACGCGGGCCCACCAGGCTCATGTCACCGCGAAGCACGTTCAACAGCTGGGGGAGTTCGTCCAGGCTGGTCTTTCGCAGGAACCGCCCGACTCGCGTCACTCGCGGATCAGCGTCGCCCGTATAGGCGGACCCATCGGAGTTCCTCAATTCCGGCGCGTTGTGAATCATGCTCCGGAACTTGAGCACGGAAAAAGGCCTTCCTCGAAGTCCAAGGCGGCGCTGCCGGAATAAAACCGGCCCTGGCGAAGAAAGCCGCACGGCTAAGGCGCTAGCCAACAGGACCGGGGAGAGGGTGAGCAGCAGCACGGAAACGATCAAAATGTCGCGGAGGCGGGCCATTCGATCACACCTTCGCGACTTCGGCTCGCACCTGGTCAGCAATCCAGGCATACGTCTTTTCGAGCCCTTCCCGAAGCCCCCTGGACGGCGCCCACCCCAGCTTCTCGCGAATCAAGCGGTTATCGGAGTTGCGTCCCCGGACACCGAGTGGACCGGGGATGTGCACGATTCTGAGCTGCTTGCCAGCGATGTCCATGACCATTCCGGCGAGCTGATTGATCGTGACCATTTCTTCCGAGCCGATATTCACCGGACCGGTGAAATCGGAATCCGCTAGGCGACGGACGCCGTCGAGGCATTCGTCAATGTAGAGAAAGGATCGGGTCTGCTCGCCATCGCCCCAGATGTCGATCTTGCCGCCATCATCGGCTTCAGCAACCTTGCGGCACATAGCTGCAGGAGCCTTCTCTTTGCCGCCTGTCCAGGTGCCCTCCGGGCCGAAGATATTGTGAAATCTCGCGATCCGCACCTGGACTCCGTAGTTCCGCATGAACGCGAGATAAACCCGCTCACTGAAGAGCTTCTCCCAACCGTATTCGCTGTCGGGCGCGGCCGGGTAAGCCGAATCCTCGGAACATTGCGGGTTCAAAGGGTCCAACTGGTTGTGCTCCGGGTACATGCAGGCGGAGGAAGAGTAGAAGAACTTCTGTACTCCCGCTTTGACGCCAAGATGCAGGCAATTCAGATTGATGGTTGCGGAGTTGTGCAGCACGTCCGCGTCGTGCTCGCCCGTGAAGATGTAGCCGGCGCCGCCCATATCAGCGGCTAACTGGTAGACGATGTCAATTCCCTGGACCACTTCTCTAACCAGAGATTGATCGCGTAAGTCACCTTGAATAAACTCATCCGCCGGGGAACGAGAGAACTCATGCTCCTTCAAGTCAACGGCCCGAACCCAGAATCCTTCGGCTTTGAGCCGTTTGACCAAATGACCGCCGATGAAGCCCCCTGCCCCGTTCACTAGTACTCGCTTCATGCCATCTCCGAAAACTCAACCCACATTGACGGCCGCGGAGTAGCCCGGCGCCGCAGCGCAAGCCTCCGTCAAGACCGCTTCAATCCGCCCAACGCAGCCGCGACGGCTGCAATTCCTGACCAGGTACGCGCGTCCGCGTTCACCCATTTGCCTAAGGGCCTCGCTTTGGTTAAGAGCCTGCCGCAGGACGACTGCGAGCGCCTGCGCATTGCCCGGTGGCACCGCCACGCCACACCGGGCCTCCCCAAGAAGCCGCGTCAGCTCGTTTCCAGAATTGGTGATGGCGAAGATCGGCCGGGCCGCGGCCATCTGCTTGTAGACTTTCGACGGCACCGACGCAAACGTTGCCGCGGAATTGAGCGTGACGAGCGTAATGTCGGCAGCAGCAAGCACTTCGCTATACCTGTCGATCGGCTGAAACGGAAAAAACTTGATGTTGTCCAGCCGGGCTGCGCGTGCCTTGTCAACCAGAAGTTGCTTCTGAACGCCTTCGCCGACGATGGCGAACCGGATCGGCGAACCTCGGAGTTCGGCCGCCGCCTCGAGCACAGGCTCAAGATCTGAGTTATGCGTGAGACCTCCGGAATACACCACCAGCAGTCCGGAGTTCGCTCCCGTTTCGCTGCGAAACGAATTCTCCTTCGGCCCCGGGAGGATTTCCTCAGGATCAGCCCAATTGGGAATCACCTCGATTTTCCGCTCATCAACCCCTTTAGCCACGAGGTTCTGGCGGAAGCCATCGGATATGACCACGATGCGTTCCGCTCGTGCGTAGATCCACCGCTCCATCCGCCGGAAGAACGCGATCGCCGCGCGGTTTTTCAGGTAGTTCAGCTCGACGGCGATGTCGGGGTAGATGTCCTGCACGTTGACCACCAGCCGTGCGCCCGAGAGCTTGGCGATCACCCAGGCCGAAACGCCTAATGGCAGGGGCGGAAGGATGGCATAAACCACGTCCGCCCTTCGCCTTTTGAACACGTACCCGACTGCCGCCGAAAGACAAAACGTTCCGAAGCTCGCCAACCGCGCCCAGAAGGACTTGCTCTGCGTGGCGCAGGTGAGTGTCCGGATCACATCGATTCCGTCAGTCACTTCATGTGCAACAAATCGATTGGAATAGGGGGCGAGGATTCTGCCGCGAGGGTAACTCGGAAACGATGTCACCACCGTGACCGGGTGGCCCATCCGGACGAAATCCAGCGCCAGTTGATGGACCCAAATGCCCGCACCCACGGTCTCCGGGTAGAAGTAGTTGGCTACGATCGCGATACGCATTGGGGATCCGTCACAGCGAGTTCTTCAGTCGGAATTCCGGAACGCCCGGTAGCGCTGACGGCGGCGATTGCCTCTGAAAGACGTCGTTCCTCGGCCCCGGAATTGAAATAGTCCCGCACGGCGCGCCGGCCGTTTTCCCCGAGCCGGGCTCGCAGGTCCGGTTCTTCGATGATGCGAAGAATCGCCGCAGCAATCTCCTCGGGGACAGCCGCGTCGACTGCGATCCCGCAGTCGTTTTCGGCAAGCACGCGGCGAATCGTGGGCACTGCCGCTCCGACCACCGGCAAGCCCGCGGCCATGTACTCGTACAGCTTTCTTGGCTGGGCAAGCTTGTGAGTGGTATCGAGAGGCAAGACAAGATTCAGGCCCAGCAGGCAGCCCGGCAGAGATGCCAGGACCTGCTCATGAGGAGTATCGGGACGCAGCTGAACTACTCCCTCGGCAGTGAGTCGCTGAATGAATTCGCTTTGATTCGACACGCCCAGGGCTCCGCCGAACACGAGCAATTGAACGTCCGGATGCCGCCGGCGAACGATCTCCATAGCCTGCAGCAGTTCGAATGACGCATAGGCAGGGCGGAGCGGTCCCGCGTGAACGAGTACTCGCGGACGGGATGGATCGCCGCCGACGTCAGCGACACGCGGCGGGTAAAGGGCGAACAAGGTTTCCGTCCGAAGCGGCAGCCATGAATACGCGGCACGCCGGTCTTCGCTGACATGAATGGCCAGGTCGGTGCGCCGCGCGCATTGAATCATGAACCACCTGATCGCGGCCTCGACCAGCCTCCGTGTTCTTCTGGGGAATGCGCTGACGCGGTCCGTGTAGAACTCCTGGAGATCGACGATGACGGTCGTGCGAAACAGCAGCTTGGCCAGCACGGCCACAATCCACGAATCGGGTTCGACACAGACGCACACCCGGGGCTTCAGCCTGAGCAGATTGACCATCAGCAGTGTGAAATTCCGAAGCCGTTGGCACAGCGCCCGCACCAGCGTTATGGAATCTGCATCGCGCCAGAGGTAAGCGGTGATGCACGGCAGCGGAACGTGGCGGCTCGAGGAACTTCTGGCGCCAGGCATGATGGTGGTGCACCGCCCCAGGACCGACTGAGCTACCGCAGCCAGGCGCGCAATTCTGCTGTCCTCAACCCGGCCTATCGCTGAGATGAAACAGCACTCTTCTGAACGGTACTTGTTCATGGCTTTTGGATGGACCCACTGAGGGCCCTGGATTTGAACCGGACGTTTTGGCTTAACGTGCTCGCCCAGGTTGAAACAAACGCTGCGGACTCGCCGGAACCGGACTGGCGCGCCCGGTGAAGCTTGCGCTTCGACGATGCATCGCCCAAGTAACCAACATGGCTCCGGCGCAGAAGTAGAACGACATTACCGCCAAGGCTTGCACACCACCCCGCAGGAACGTTGAGCCTACGCCTGCATAGTAGAACCAGGCAAGGATGAATGCCCGATCGCGTCTAAGATACGAATCTGTGCGCTTCACTATCAGCCCGTAGATCAGCAAATTCAGCGCGACACCCGCCAGCCCGAACTGGGCAAGGCCCTCCCCCCACGCCGTAAAAGTCCAAACGGAGGAAGTTCGATCACTTGACAAAAGCGACCCTTCCAGTTTCTGCGTCCAGCGGCTTTCAAACGCCGTGGCCGGCTTGTTCGGCCAGAGCAACCGCGGCACGGGCGCCAGCAGAGCGTAGGCGTAGTTCACACCATGCTCCAGTGGTAACTGCTCGCCCGTATATAAGTCCCAGAGGCGGAGGAACCCGCGCAATGTGTTCAGATCCTGGTCAGCTGTCAACTGCACCGTATCGATGAGCACCGGCCGGTCTGAGGAAAACGCGCTCTCGAAACCGAAGCCACGCCATAGATTGAGGAACGAGTGGGCAACAAGCCCGCCCACCAGCAACAGCGCAAGCAACCACTTCGGGATTCGCCGGCGTAAGGTGTGAATGCCGATGGGCAGTAACGCCAGCGTAATAAGCACCTCCAGGCGCGTGCGGAACACCCCGAGGATGGCGAACACCAACCCTCCGTAAACCACCAGCGCGGCGGGTTTCCCTTTACGAATAAGATCGGCAAGCAGCACCAACGCGCCAACGCGGAAGACCGCCGCGAGATTCCAGACACCCGCAATACCTTCAACCTGGGCACGGCCATAATCGACCAGCCGGTCTCCCAGAAAGTAGTCCGTGAATGACGATCCGCGAAGCGTCACGTTCAGACTCATCTGGTACAGCGCAACACCCATATACATGCTAAACAGAGTCCACAGTAACCAGGTAGGGAACTTACCCTTAAGGCTTGACCACTGGACGTGCTGGCGGAAGGCCCGCGGCCGACCCCAATGGAGGCCCGCGTAGAGGGCCAATAGACCACTTACGATACAGAACAGTAACTCCCAGTCACTCGAAAGACGTTCTCGCAGAAAGGGCACGACCAGTCCGCCGTAGCCGAAGACCGCCAGTAACATCACATCAATGGCTACTTCGATGGTCCACCAGTCCCCGCGTCTTCTTCTGACGGACCAGAGAAGGTGCAGCACGATCAACGCGATGATGATCCCCATAGGTGAGCTGTCCTCAGGTTGAGCTGGTCGCGAGCACCGGCTCCTCCGCTGCCGGAACCTGATAGTGCTCCGGCCTCAAATGACTCTTTTGCTTCACAACGACAGAGTCGATGAACCGCGCATACTCCGCGCCAATCTGCTCCAGTTCAAACAAGCGCAGGCTCTCTGACTGCTGCCGGATCCTCGCTTCACCGCAAAGTTCCTCGTACCGCGTGGCAACGTCAGTGAGCGCCTCTACGACGTTTTCTGTCGCGTTGTCGCACCGAACCACACCAGGAAAGCACCGCAGTAATTCCCAGCTGGGGTCGTGGTCAGCCTGTCCTGTACCGACATACAGCACGGGCTTGCCTGAAGCCAGGCACATGTAGACTTTGCCGGGGACTTGGAGGGCGCCTTTGTTGCCGACCACGAGGCAGACGTCGGCCCCGGCCAGAATGCTCTGCGATTCACGATAGCTGACGCGTTGGCGCAGGGTGATGCGATCGGTTCCGAGTTTGCGGACCTGTGCTTCGTAAGCCCGGCTGTGAGGCCCGGCGATGGTGAGAGTAAACCTTTGCTTCTGGTGGAGAGCGCAGACCGCCTGTATGACTGGCCGCAGGTCACGGTCACCTTTGTAGGAAACGCCTACGTAGGCGAGCGCGATGCTCCTGAGCGGACTGCCGGTTTGCGTCGCAACGGCAGGGTGTTGGTGACCGCCGGCCCAATAGCCATACGGGATGACGGCCGAAGGAGGGAGTTCGGCACCGAGCCACTGCTGATAGGCAGCGCGTGTCTCGGGCGTGGTGAAGACGATCCCGCTCATGTGACGGAACACGGATTTCTCCAGCCTCCCGTCGATCCGCCTGAGGAAACGCCCTACAAGACCGCGGCGGCTCAACAGGCTCCAGGGATCCCCAAAATCGGCTATCCAGGGCAGACCGGAATCCTGCGCCAGTGTGGCCGCAACGAGGTGAGCGCTTTGGGCTCCGTGCGCGGACAGAATCACGTCTGGAGCCACGCACTCCATGACCTTGCGCCCGAGCGACACCGCGTCCTTCCACCACTGCCGGCGAGGGTCTGGCACGCCCAACCGCAGCGCGAGATTGGCATGCACAGCAGCCAGGGTTTCCCCAAGGGCAACGGACCTCAAGGATTGCTGCAGCCGGTCATAGCGCGGAGTTGCCGTGCGATGGCATTGCACGTCTGGAGGCAGGATTTCGTTCAGCGAATCGTCCCGCCTCGACGGGTTTACTTCCGCCGACACGACGTGCACCTTGTGCCCCTGCCCGATGAGACCCCTTAGCAGGTAGGCCGCACGGATGCTCTGCGAATCCGGGAACGGAGGAACGCTAATACTGATGTACAGAAGTTTGCGGATGTTCATTCACCGTGTCGCTGTGAGTCGGGTCGTACAGAAAGGCCATACTGCCGGCCAGAAGCTTCTGGTAGCTGCGCAGGTACGTTTGCGCCATGGCCCGCCACGAGTGGCGGCGGGCGAACCGGACTGCGGACGCCTTCCACTTCTCATACTCAGCCGATCTCCCAAGTAGGGCCGCAAGGCACTCCGCGAGTGCCTCCGCGTCGCCAACCGGGAAAGTACGGCAGACAGCAGCTAAGCCGGCATTGTGGCCGGCTTCCGAGGCGACCACAACTTTGCCGAACCCCAATGCTCGATGGATAGGCCCGCTCGCCCCGACCGCCCTAAGGTAGGGGACAACGACAATGTCGGCGGCGGCGGTAAGCAGGTCAAGTTCTTCGTCCGATACGTACTCCGGTCGAACGGTAACATGTCCCGGCCATTCGCGCACTGCCGGATGGTCCATAAGAGAGCGCGCGTAGGTTGCGCCGTCCGGACCCCGAGGCTCACCGCAGACGACTACTTGAAGGTCCGCGAAGCGGGGTTTGATCCTGTGAACTGCGTCCAGCAACAAATGGTAGCCCTTGTCCGGCCGGACGAAGCCGCACGCCAGAACTACGCGCCCCCCTTGCAGGCCAAGGCGTTGTTTTGCAGTGGGTTGTCCTATTTCAGGGGCGGCCGCACACGGGTGTGGTTCTTCGTAGAGCTTGGCATCCGGAACCCGGTAGTTCCGGCGAAACTTCTCTGTTTCGGGACTTCCCTCTCCGCTGCACAGGATGTTGATGGCGCCGGTCAACCAGACAAATAAGCGCGTGTGGAGCAGGTAATACCGGGTTAGGGCCCACCCCAGAGCTTTTGGGAATCGCTTGTTCCGCCAGAGTTGATCCAGATCTGCCGGCGTCCACGTGGAATGCACGGTGAGGACCGTGGGGATCCGACACAAGCGCAAGGCGAGCAGGACGAGGGTCGCGCCCTCTCCAAACAGTCCACCGTAAAGCTTCGTGTGGGTCCCCTGGAAGTGGACTACGTCGGGCCGTAAGCGCAGCAGGGACCGGAGGAGCGGGACAAAACAGAAATGCCGGCCCAACCTCGTTTCCGGGTTTGTGATTCGATGCACTGTGAGGTTGTCCGAGGTCTTCTCAGGATCGCCGTCGGTCATCACCTCCGCGCTCCGGTGCGCGAACACGGTTATCTGCAGCGCGCCATGCAGAGAGGCAAGAGCGCGGAAGACGCAGCCGGTGTAGTTGGCCTCGCCACTCGCGTTCGGCGGAAAGCCGCCCACCACGGCAACCTTCAGGCACCCGTTCGCCGAAGGCCGAGTGTTGATTTGCTCCATGGCTTTATTTGTTTGCTTCGGAGCAGTGTGCTCCGGCGGACGATTTCATTCGAAGGCCGGCTGCTCCAGGACGGAACTTAGGTCTGCCACTTCTCAGGTCGAACAGCTGTTCTCCAGGAAAGCAGTCATCTCACCTGAAACCGCTATTGAACTGCGACCTTGCACTCACACTGGAAACCGGAGAAGGTCAGAAGTTCCTCCAGCCCGGCATGTATGTCGTAGCGCGGCGACCAATGGTACTTGGAGCGCATTCTCGTGATACAGCCACGCTGGTTCATCTTGTCGACGGCCCGCAATTTACGTTCGTCTTGCGTCACGGTGATCGACACACCCAGCAGGCGTCCAATCGTATCGACTATTTCCGCGGCCGAATACTCGGAACCGGTCGCAACGTTCGCGGTGTCGCAGGACTCTGGGCCTGGACACGCCGCTAAGCTCGCGAGCGCCTCAGCCACATCCGTAACGTAGACGTAGTCGCGCTTCGACTCGGTGTTCCCGAGAGTGATTTGGGTCGGCGATGACCTCAGCATGTTCAAGATCTCAGGAATCAGGTGCGGGTTTGTTTCGCCGGGCCCATAAGTATTGAAGAGCCTGGCGATTCTGAAGCGAACCGGCGTTTTGGCCGCGTAGTGCTGACACAGTTGTTCGCCAATCCACTTGCTGAGCCCGTAGTTGTCGCTGGGTGTAGGGCTCTCCTCGTCCTCGTAAAGAGGCTCGGCTGTGGACCGGTAGATGGCCCCGGACGATGCGAAGACAAGGGTCGACACACCGCTTCGCGCGGAGGCCTCGATGACCGAGAGCGTCCCCACAACATTGACGTGGGCCGTTTCGAGTGGATGAGCGTTACAGAAGGGGATGTAGTGGTGAGCCGCCAGGTGAATGACGATGTCTGTTTCTTCCTCTCTAAGCGTGGCTGCAAGCACTTCGTTGTCGAGTATGTCCGCCCGGTAGATCCTGATCTGTGAGCCGTAGCGCGCAAGAGCTGCTTCCGTTCCCACGCTGAAATTGTCATAGACGGCGACTCGCCATCCTCGGTTCAGGCAGCTGTTGACGAGTGAGGCTCCGATGAAACCAGCACCACCCGTGATCAAGACGTTGCGACTCGATTGATTTTTTGTAATTGACATGCGTTTACTCCCGGACAAGCACCTTATTCCCCGTTAGCAATGGCTGCCGGCTGGCCTCGATTCGGCGCCTTTCGACGTGATTCTCCATGCTTTTGGCAATCCCCGGACAGCGTATGCACCTACGGCAGCGGCGTGCAGTACATACGAGAAGAGAAACGACTTGGCAAGTCCCTCGGCGCCCCGTTCTGGAACAAGAGCCTGCGCAAAAATGAGCAGCGCCGCCGCCCACGCGCAGTTCAGAAAGAACGCCGCCCACATCCTGTTGAGACTGGCTATCGCCTGGCCGATCACGGCGGCGCCAGAACTGATGACCGCGACCACGACCAGGAGAACGAATACGCTCTGCCCGCCCGCAAACTCAGGGCCGTACGCCCGCATGATCCAGGATGATCCGATGGCGAGCGGGAGGGCGACGCCTGCGCTGAGCGCGGCTGAAATCAGCAAGTTCGCCCGGAGCAGCCCCTTAAATGCATGGACGTGCTTCTGCGCACTGGAGTTCGTGAGCATCGCCAGCAGCGGCTGCGAAAGGATCGAAGGCAGAAAGGACACCGCCGTGCGCCAGTGGTTTGCCGCGCTGAAGACACCCAATTCTCCGTAGCCGCCCGGTTGATTCACCAGAAGAACACTGGTGGACCAGATCACGAAAGTGGGCAGAGTGCTGCTGAGGAAGGCGGGCAAGGAGAAGGTCCACAGAATGTTCCGCTCGATCCAGCGGTCATGCCTGTGCAGACGAATGCCATTCCTGGAGCACTCGGAGCGAATGGCTGCGTGATTCAACCAACACGTAAATGCAGCAGCGGCGGCCAGAGCCCAAACGGCACCCGGGAGTTTCCAAAGCCACACAGCAGAAACACAAAGGGGAAACGAAACAAGACCCCGAATCACATTGACGCGCGCGATCGACCGAAACGCCTCGAAGCCCGCCAGAACTCCCGTCTGTGCCCCAATGATGGCATTGAAGAACAGCAACGCCGAGCTAACGCGAAGCACCCGCGAAAGGTGCGCAGCCCCTAGCGTAGCGTCCGCAACCCACGGTGCAGCAACGATAAGAACAACTGAAGCCAACGCCGACGTGCCAAACGCCACGTTCAATGTAAGACCAATCACCCGGCCAGTTCGCTCACGATCGGTAGAGCGAAGTTCAGCCACATACCGCGTGCCGGCCAAACCAAGCCCCATCCCGGCGAAGACGCCGAGCGTCGCTACGGTGCTCTGGATGATCCCGAGTTCACCGAAGCTTGTCTTGCCCAGAATGCGGGCAGACGCGATGGAAGCGAGCAGGGTCATTCCCTGAGAGATGACGGCGCCCAGTAATGACCAGAGGGCTCCCCGGGCGAAGCGCCCTTTCAAGGTATCGGCCTGGAGAATTGCCGTGAATCGCCGTGGTTCTCCAGCATAAGGAGGCGTGACCACCGTGGCGCCCGTGTGATTCAACGTTCCCTCGCTGCGGGAAGGCTGCTTCTGACCGGCGCATTGTGCTCAGCCGGCCGGTTCTGCCGGAGCGTGCTGGTGCCCTGGATCGGGCGCCTCAGGAAGTCACACCCCGGATACCGGAGACTGAGCTGATCACGACTGTGAACAGGAATAAGCAAGGACGCGAACTGTCAGTTACCCCGCCCAGACCCGCGCAGGCTGCTGAGAGGCCATGCTGAACACAGGACGGGATCCAGGCATATCGGAATCGCTCGTCAGTGCAAGCTTCCATGGCCGGCTGCGCCTATGCCGTTGGACCCATCTCAGCAATAGCTCTTGTGATAGTACTTATCGTAGTAACGGTAACCGTAGCCGCCGTTCTTTTTCGGATTCCAGTCGTTCAGCACGGCCCCGAGGACTTTGGTGCCATCCTCGCTGAAACGCTGGCGCGCCGCCTGCGCCGCTTCCCGGCTGGTGCGGCCGGCGCGGACTACCAGGATCACGGCATCCGACATGCGCCCCAATACTCTTGCGTCCGGAATCTGCAACATGGGCGGCGTGTCGATCAGGACTGCATCAAACTCCTCGGACGCCGTTGCGATGAGTTGCTTCATGCGGCCCGAGTAGAGTAGGGTCGTAGCGCTGGCAGCAGCCGGTCCGCTTGGCATGGCGTACAAGCCAGGCACCATGGTGGGTTGTACCGCGGAACCCAGCAATTCGCCCGTCATCTCCTCCTGGTCCCGAAGCAGATCGCTCAAACCTCGTTCATTGGCCAGGTGCAGGATCTCATGCTGGCGCGGCTTGCGCAGGTCGGCGTCTATCAGCAACACGCGCTGCCGGACTTCAGCCAGGGCAATCGCCACGTTGCTTGCGACGGTAGACTTGCCCTCCGAAGGATTCGGGCTGGTGAGGACCATCACTCTCGGCCGGTCGCCGTTCTCGCCCGAAAAGAGAATCGAGGTCAGGACGGCCCGGAAAGCTTCCGATACCATGGACTGCTGCTGTTTCCAGGTAGCCAGTTCCACTCGTTCCAAACCGCCCGAAGGGGCCGCTTGTGACTCCGGAAGGGCTTTGCGCCGTTTGTAGTACCCACCGAGCGCGGGTCGTGCCTCGGCTGCGGGGATCACACCCAGTTCGGAGACGTTCATGTAGAGGCTGGTTTCACCCGGCTGCTGCAAGCTGCGGTCGGCCCGCGACTGAATGACCACGAAGGCGACGCCGGCAAAACCGCCCACAAACATGCCGAGCAGCGTGTACAGCGACGTCTGCGGTTTGTAGGGCCGCCTCGGCGCGCGGGCCAAATCGACCTGGCGGACATTACTGGCGCGCAGAGCGCTGGCTACGCTCGCTTCCTTCACCCGCTGGAGCATGGTCTCGTAAAGCTGCCGGTTGGAGTCCACCTCACGCTTGAGGATGTTGTACTGGATGGACCTTTCCGCCTCGCCCGTGACTTGGCGTACCTGGTTCTGGTAATTCGCGGCCAGCATCTTCTCGCGGCGCTGTGCTTCCTCAAACTCGTTGCGGATGCGTTCCAGAATGGCGCCCCGCTCGCGTGTCAAGGCCGATTCGAGGGTGACGATCTGCGCCTCAACGCGCTTCACCCGGGCGTGCGCCGGCGTGTAGGTCGTGCTGAGTTCAGCCAACTGGCGTCTCAGGTCCGTAATCCGTGTCTGGTATTCGCGCAGAGAGGCGTCGTTCAGCACGTCCGGAAGCGTCTCAGCCGGGCTGGTTCTCACCAGCTCGTAGCGCGATTGCCTGGCTACCCGGTCCGCCTCGGCCCTGGAGAGTTCCGCCTGCATCTGGCGAAGCTTCTCCTCACTCACGCTCTCTTTCTCCGATACGAACATGAGGCCCGCCTGGCGCGCATAAACCTGCAGAGCGTCTTCAGAACGTTCGAGCTTGATACGCATGTCCTCCAACTGCCTGCTCAGCCACTCGCCAGTCCTCTGCGTGGTCTGCCAGCGTGATTCGAGGCTGGTTTCGATGTATTCGTCCACCAGGGTGTTAGCGAAATCGGCCGCAAGTTGGGGATCCGTCGAGTCGTACGTGATTTCGACGATGCGCGTCTGGCCGGAGGGGCGCACCTTCAGGTTCTTGATCGCGGCGCGAGCCCCTTCCTCGGGTGTCTGCGGCTGCTCCTGTGTATCCGAAAGATTAAGGGCCTTCTTCCAGGCAGTCACCCGGCTGGATTCCGTACCTAGCTCCACCGGGCGCGTCTTCTTCAGCTTCTCTAATACCGCTCGCGCCAGGCTCTCACTTTGCAGGATTTTGACCTGCGTTTGAATGTCGGACTGTTGAGAAATAGTTGAACCCTGGTCGACCGGGTTCACCTCACGCATATTCATGAAATCCTGGTTGAACCCCTGGATTTCGATGGTCGTCTTGGCCTGATACACGGGGGTTTGCGGCAAAGTGAGCAGCAGCCCCAGAACCGCCCCGACGAAGGCCACCACGATGAGCGTGCCTTTGCGGCGCCGCAGCATCTGCCAATACTCAAGCAGACCCTCCTGGCCCGGCTGGTCGGCGTAATCGTAGCCATACCCGTATCCGTAAGGCGCAGGATCGCCCGCTTGCGGCGCATAGCGGACGAGATCCTCCCGGGTATTCTTGGGTTTGTAGGGTTCCAGTTCCTGCTTGCGAGGGTCCATCAGAACCTGCCTCCACGCCAAATCATGACACCCGATCCGGTGTTGATTGCGGCCTCAATGGCGCGCAGGGCAATGGTCCTACCGGTGTTGTTCGGAATGAACAAAATGTCCTCGGGTACTAATTGCACGTCTTGGGCCTTCCCAGCCAGAATGTCCCTTAAATTCAAGGCGATTTCCTGTCTTTCGGCGGAGCCTTCCTGCATGCGCAGCACTCTCGCCTTGTGCGGGGCGGCAGTACGCCCCAAGCCTCCCGCCAGAGACAACGCCTGCAGCACCGACAGGGCCCCCGATTCGGTGAAGACGAAACCACCGGCGCGCTGCACTTCCCCGATTACGTAGACCAAGTCCGCGCGCGGCACCGAAATCACATCGTGCGGCATCACCTGGATGTTTTCTTCGGGGTTCCGGGCATCCATCACGGACCGCACCTTGACTTCGGCTACGCTGAATTGCCCGGTCGGGTCTTCCGCAGCTGTGGGCAGTGCTATCGCTCCCCACTCCTTGCGGCGCGTGATCTTGATGATGTTCCCGGCGTCCTGGCGCAATCCCCCTGCCAGAGAGAGCATCTCAAACAGCGTCTTGCGCCCCTGAACCTGGTGTACACCGGGCTCGGTGACAGCTCCCAGCACTGAAACCGGCTGGCTCCGGTACTCGACCATTGAGACGGTCACCTGCGGCTCGTGCAGGAAGGTCTTCAGCTTGCTCACGATATCGGCTTCAAGTTCTTCGAGTGTGAGGCCGGCCGCCCGGACGCGCCCCACCAGCGGAAGATTGATGTTGCCGCGCATGTCGATGCGAACGGGCTTGTCGTCAAACTCTTCGACATCCAGAGCACGGACCAGGATGGTGTCGTCGCTGCCGAGCAAATACGTAGAGGGAACCTGGGACTGCGCGGCGGCCATCGCCGCCAGCATCAATAAAACCAGCGTCACTTTCATGGCTTTTCACTCCCAACCAAGACCGAAAGCCGGTCGATTTCCGCCCGCAGGGCTTCCATCCGCTGTTCGATCGAATCCACCCTTTGCGAGAGCGGATCCGGTGCGGCATCCAACCAGTGACACACGGCCGCCCTGGCCGCTTCCGAGAGACTGCGGGCACCCTGGGCTTCGCACATAGTCTTTATTTGTATGTATTCCCTTTCGGACAATCGAAAGCTGACCATCCGGCTCATTCGGTTCATTGGAGTATCGGTTCCACATCTTCGCGGTCAATTTCGACGGACACCGACCGCTGCAAAAGGGTTACTGAGACGACCATCCGGAGCTCGTCTTTCATCTGGGTGAGCAAACCTTCCACGCCCCTGAGCGGACCCGACGTCACACGCACCCGCTGTCCCACTTTGAGATAAGGCCATGGCAGCGTGAGGCGTCCGGAGACGAGGATGGTCTGGATGGCTGAGATTTCGGCTTCATCGATCTCGGCCGGGATTCCTCCAAAATTGACGATGGTAACAACCCCCGGTGTGGTGAGGATCGGCAGCCGGCGGTGGACATCGAAGCGGCAGAACACATAACCGGAGAAGAGCGGCATTTCAACTACCTTTACCCGGTCCGACCACTGCCGCCGGAGGCGGTACAAAGGAGAGAACTCTTCATACCCCTTTTTCCGCAATAATTCCCCGGTTAATTTCTCACAATTCGCCCTCACACGTAATGCAAACCAAGGGAAACCAATGGCAGTGTCGAGGGGGGCCAGCGCCGTAGCTATAAGCTCCTGAGTCATTTAATGCTTTATCTTGGGGGCTGAAATCGTGATCGGGGACAAGCTACCGCCCTGTCTGCCCCAAGAAGCAGCACCCACATAGAACAACTCAAACTGTATTGTGAAAACACTAACAGTTTGTCTGACTTTTGTCAACAAAAAATTGACACACATTAAGCATTAATAATCCATAAATAAATACACGGTTGAACGCATCCGCCTCGGCGCGATATAGTTGACGGTTCAGCCGTGGTAATCGTCCAGAGGGTCTCAAAACTTTATAGGCTCTATCAACGGCCGTCCGACCGGCTGTTTGAGGCGATGCGGCTGTCCGGCCGCCCTTTGCATCGAGATTTCTGGGCTTTACGGGATGTGAACCTCACGGCCAGCAGGGGCGAGACGCTCGGTCTGATCGGACCGAACGGTTCCGGCAAGAGCACGCTGCTGCAGATCATTGCGGGGATCCTGGAACCAACGCAAGGGCGCGTCTCGACGAGCGCGCGGATCGCCGCCTTGCTGGAATTGGGGGCTGGATTTAATCCCCAATTCACAGGCCGTGAAAACGTGCGGCTTAACGGCGAGCTCATGGGCATGAGTGGCCGGGAGGTCGAAGCGGCGCTGCCATTGATTGAGTCCTTTGCCGAAATCGGCGACTTCATGGACCGTCCGGTGCGTGAGTACTCGAGCGGGATGTACGTCCGGCTGGCGTTTGCGGCTGCCATCCACGTCCAACCGGAGATCCTGATCGTGGACGAGGCGCTTGCCGTGGGCGACGCGGTCTTCTCCAACCGCTGCATGCGCAAGTTCGAGGAGTTGAAAGCGTCGGGGGTGACCATCATCTTCGTTTCCCATGACCTGGGGTTGGTGAAAAGGCTGTCTGACAGGGCTGTTCTGCTGGTCGGCGGGCGCGTGGAGGCTGAAGGCCACCCATCGGAGGTCGTGAACCGCTACGTAGGCATGGTCCTCGAGCAGCGCGGCCAATCTATGGAACAGCCTGCCTTCGTGGAGTCCGCCCCAAGCAGCCGCCACCGTCACGGGGACGGGGCCAGCCGCATCGTCAGCGTCGAATTGCAGGACGAGTCAGGCAACGCTGCGCGCCATTTCCGGTGGGGTGAGCGCCTCCGCGTGGTGGTGCGCGCCAGGTTTCTGCGGGACGTTTCGGAACCCGTCGTCGGCATCCTCATCAGGAACCGGCTGGGGATTGACGCCATGGGCACCAATACGCGACTGGAGGGCAAAAACCTGGGCAACTACGCGGAAGGCGCGCACGTCGAAGTTTCCTTCAGCTTCGACTGCTGCCTTACCCGGCAGGACTACACGCTGACCGTGGCAACACAGAATTGGGACGGGACCAGCCAGGATTGGCTGGACGACGCGATTGAGTTTACAGTGTATGACGTGAGCGACAGAGCAGGGCTGATGAGGCTGCCTGTACAGATTGAATGGCGATGAACCAGAACAACCAACCACAAGAGACCCAGGCAGTGGACGCAGGCGGGAATAAGAACACCACCCTGGACACAGGCTTTTTCGGTCATCCTCGAGGGCTATCCACTTTATTTTTCACAGAGTTATGGGAACGGTTCAGCTACTACGGGATGAGGGCGCTGCTGATTCTGTTCATGACGGCATCAGCGGAACGGGGCGGCTTGGGCTTCGACGTGGCGTCCGCAGGGGCGGTATACGGGCTGTATACAGCCATGGTTTACCTGCTCAGCCTGCCCGGCGGTTGGGTGGCGGACCGCATCCTCGGTCAGCGGCGGGCGGTGCTCTACGGGGGCATGCTGATTGCCCTGGGCAATTTTTCTCTCGCAGTACCCGGGCTGCTCACGTTCTTCGCCGGTCTGCTGATCATCACAGTGGGAACGGGCTTGCTGAAGCCGAATATCAGCATGATCGTAGGTCAGCTGTACGCGAGCGGGGATGCCCGGCGCGACGCAGGCTTTTCGATCTTCTACATGGGGATCAACATCGGGGCTTTCCTGGCTCCTCTCGTATGCGGGTACGCGGGGCAGAGAGTCAACTGGCACCTGGGCTTCGCCATCGCCGGCGTGGGGATGACGCTGGGCACCATCCAATACTGGCTGGGGCGCGCGAGATTGGGAGAGGCAGGACTTCACCCCGTGCCGCCCGCATCCCCTCAGGAACAGGCTCGGCTGGTAAAGAGGTTCTGGCTGGGCGCCGTTCTGGCAGGCGCGGGCGTGGTCACCGTGGCGTTGCTCCACCTGCAAGGAGTCATACAGCTTTCTGCCAGCCTGGTGAGCGACGCCTTCGGGACGGGCCTGTTCCTGGCTGTGGCCGTGGTCTTCGGATGGCTCCTGTTCGGAGGGAATTGGACGCCGGTGGAACGCAAGCGCCTTATCGTAGTGATCGGGCTGTTCGCGGCTTCGGCCGTCTTCTGGTCTCTGTTTGAGCAGGCAGGCTCGACACTCAATCTCTTTGCCGACCGCAGCACGGACAAACGCGTGGCCGGGATGGAATTCCCCGCCAGTTGGTTTCAGTCCCTGAATTCGCTGTTCATTATTTCACTCGCGCCCGTCTTCGCTTACCTGTGGGTGAAGCTAGGCAAACGGGAACCGTCCAGCCCGGCCAAGTTCGCCTTTGGACTGATGTTCGCGGCGCTCGGTTTCACCGTACTCATCCATCCCGCCACGCGCGCCGCCGGCGGCGAGCAGGTGAGCCCCTTGTGGCTGGTGTCGACCTACCTGCTTCACACCGCCGGAGAGTTGTGCCTGAGCCCGGTAGGACTCAGCGCCATGACCAAGCTGGCGCCGGCCAGAGTGGGCGGTCTGCTGATGGGGGTCTGGTTCCTGTCACTGGCGGTGGGCAATTACATGGGGGGCCGGCTGGCGTCTCTGTACGAGACGCTGCCCTTGCCTTCGCTCTTCACGGCGGTGTCGATTTTCGGCCTCGCGGCGGCCTTGGTCCTGCTACTGTTTGTGAAGCCCATGCGACGGCTTATGGGCGGCCTGAAGTAGCATGGGATGAGGAAAGGAACCGGCGCTGCATTCGGGCATGAATCTCACTGAAATACAGAAAGCGCTCCGCGAGGAGGGGCTGGACGGCTGGCTTTTTTTCGATCACCACCACCGCGACCCGCTGGCGTACCGCGTGCTTAAGCTAAGACCCGAGCGGGAACCGACCCGGCGTTGGTACTACTTCATTCCCGCCGTGGGAGAGCCGAGGGGGCTGGTTCATCGCATCGAACCCCGCATGTTGGATGCGCTGCCCGGCGCGAAACTCCCTTACGCCGGCTGGGAACAACAGTTGCAGGGTCTGCGGACACTGCTCGAAGGCTGTTCGCGTGTCGCCATGCAGTACTCTCCGCGCTGCGCGGTGCCCTACGTATCCATGGTGGACGGGGGGACCATCGATCTCGTGCGCGAACTCGGGGCCGAAGTGTGCAGTTCCGCCAATCTCATCCAGGTGTTTGAGGCACGATGGAATCAGGCCCAATTGGATGCACATCTGAAAGCAGCTGCAATCGTCGACGAAATCCGGAGAGAGGCTTTTGCCGAAATCGGCCGGAGGCTCCGCAATGCCGAACCCGGCAGCGAATGGGACATCAAGGAGTTCATCCTGAAGGCTTTCGCGAATCAAGGCCTCGTAACCGATCATGGCCCGATTGTGGCAGTGAATGAAAACTCCGCCGACCCTCACTATGAGCCCAGCCGGGAACGGAATCGCGACATCCGGGCAAACGACTGGGTTTTGATCGACCTCTGGGCCAAAGTGGACGCTCCCGAAGGTGTCTATTACGACGTTACCTGGACCGGCTACTGCGGCTCGGCGGTGCCCGACAGGATGGCGAAGGTCTTCGGCATCGTGACTCGAGCCCGCGACCTGGCCGTGGAATTCGTGCAGCAGGCGGTGGCGTCCGGCCAACCTCCTTGCGGCTATGAAGTGGACGACGTGGCGCGTGGACATATCCGCGAACAGGGCTACGGCAGCCAATTCGTTCACCGCACGGGCCACTCGATAGGCAGGGAAGTCCACGGCGCCGGCGCCAACATGGACAACCTTGAGACGCATGACGAGCGGCGCATCATTCCCTGGAGCTGCTTTTCAGTGGAACCAGGGATTTACGCGGACGGTTTCGGAGTGCGCTCCGAGGTTGACGTGTTCGTGGATGAGACACGGGCTTTCGTCACGGGCGAAGTGCAACGCGAACCCGTGGTCATAGCGGTTTGAAACGATGCAGCGTCTTCTGTGGGTTCTGATTCTGGCCCTGCCGCTGGCCGGCGCTGATCTGAAACGCCACTCGCGCGAGGGCAACCTCTTCAAACTGGAACTGACTGAAGGCGCGGGCGAGATCGAGTGGGTCAGCACGTCTTCCTTCCGCTATACGCTGCGATGGCGCGCGCCGCTGGAGCCGCGAATGCCTGCCAACCGCGATCCTGTCGATGTGGATGTGCGCAACCGGGCTTCGCAGCTCGAGTTCCGCACCCGCTATCTGACGGTAGCCCTATTGAAGAAAGGACTCACGCTGAGCGTCCGGGACGCCGATGGCGAAACCCTCATGGCAGACGCTTCCCCCGTCAGGCGGCAAGGGGGCAAAGTGATCGTGGAGCGCACCGTACAAGCCGATGAAAAGTTCTACGGCTTGGGCATCCGCGCGGTGGCTTCCCCCGATTTGCGCGGCAGCCTGGTGGAGTCATCGAATCCGCTGTTGCTGTCGAGCGCCGGTTACGGGCTCTACTACGAGGCTCAGGGCACGACCGTATTTGACTTGGCCAAGGGCAATCCGAAACTTGTCCGGACTTTGATCGGCGAGGGCGAGGAGCTGAGCTTCTTCTTCCATTACGGTCCTTCGCCCAAAGAGATCCTGGAAGAACGCCATAGCGTGACTCCAACCGTGCGCGCGTTCCGTCCGAGGGATGCGGAATTTCGGCATTCCGTTCCATCGCACCGCAGCGTTTACCTTATGCCCGCGCCTGCGGGTACGGGGTGGGAGGCGGTGTCGGAATGGGTGCATTCCCTGGTTCATGCCGGTTTCTCCGGGGTGCTGGTTCCGGCTTTTGATTTAAGCGCATTCCGCCAGGCAAGCGACGAGGTCTACCGCCGCGCCGCGCAGCTAAGCCTTTTTCTGCCGGTATCTTACAGTTCCGTGGGAGCCGCGTCTGAACCGGCTGGGCGCCGTGGGGTTCAGCAGCGGCTCGTTCGGGACAGGAAGAGTTGGACGCCGTACCTGATGGCCTACCTCGACGAAGCCCGGGAACGCGGTCTGCCCGTGGTTCGCCCCCTGGCGGTGCGGTTCTCCAAGGACGCGGAGGGCGCCAAGATCGGCGATCAGTTCATGCTCGGCGACGAAGTTCTGGTCGCGCCGGTCCTTTCGCCCGGTTCTTCACGCCGCGTGTATCTTCCAATGGGCAGGTGGACGGATTTCCGCACAAACCGCGCGTATGCTGGGCGGCAATACGTCGAAGTGGAGACCGTTAAGGGCTCCATTCCGTTCTTTGTGAAGAATGGCTCCATCCTGCCGCTCGAAACAGCTCCAAATCGCCTTCAGATCCATTACTTCCCGAACCTCGCCGCGGAGTTCTTCCTGTATGAGCCGGACCTGAACGACGTTACTCAACTGCACGCCGCACCGGCGGGGGACTACATGCGGTTTGAGATGAACTCCAAGATAGAGCGCGAATACGCCTGGGTAGCGCACCACGTCCCAGCGGTTCGGGGAGTAGAGTCCGGAGGCCAAACCTACTCTGAGGCGCGCGCGGCGGATGCGCTCAAACCCGGGCAATGGTTCTACGACAAGGCTCGCGGCAACCTGCACGTCACGGTGAAAGCCTTGGTAGACCGTCAAGTGATCGTCAACGTGACCTTCCAGTGAGCGCCGCCAAGACGGCAACCTGCCGGACCCGAGAGCAGGCGCGAACCTCTTACAGCCCGGCCGGGAATCAGGGAGCGACTCTGAGAGGAGGCGCGTTGCTCGCCACACCGCCGACAGTCAATTGGAGCGCATGCTCCCCGGCGGGTAACCCCTCGGGGACAATCAGATTCGCCTGGTAGAGACCCAGGTATCCGGGAGTCAAACCGAGGAAGAGGATTCGTGCCGGCAAACCGCCGATGGAGGCTGTGGCCGGCAGAGCCGCTCTGAAAAGCGGCGAAAACCGAGCCGGACCGCCGTCCGGCGGCGTGCCATCCAGCGGTCCCGCACCCGTCAGATAGACTACGATCGCCTGGCCGGGGCGCGCAGGGCGCGAAGCGCTGACCAGGGCTCCGGAATCAGGGTGCTGCGCCACAGCATGACCGTCCGTTCCCATGAAAATGCCCGGCGCCGCCTCGGCCAACACGATGGACGCAGAGGCAGTTTCATGGTTGGGCGCTGTGAACCGCAGAACCGGTGAGCCGACAGGCGCGCTGAAGGGGATGTGAATGTTCCACTGCGACCCTCCGGCATGCAGCACCGTGGCGCGGTGCGCGCCAACTCTCACCTCCGTCCCGCTGGCTGAAACAGGCAAGGCTCCGTAAACGGAAACCAGGGATCCTGGAGCCAGAGGAGCGTAGGCGCCGGAAGACGCTGCATTTACAACGCCGCCGGCGTTGATGCCGAACACAGATCCCCGGCAGACCTCGGCCAGCGTAGCAGCCGCTAGTCCCGTCCGCTCATGGAGGAGCGCCTCGTGCAATGAGTCGGGCTTCAAGCCGGCCTGCCCAACGCCTTCGTAGAGCACATTGCGCAGAGCGCTCGGGCGCGTTCCCGTTTGGAAGCCGGGGCGCGCGAGGATGCGTTCCCCCGCGCGGAACGGATTGCCCACGCTATCGTCATAGACCTGGTGAGCGCCCGGCCCTCCGGCCACGATGGCCTCCCCATCGGGTGACGGCTTGATGTGAACCTGTCCTCCCGTGCTGACCCTTCCTCGAATACCGTCACCTTCAAAGTTCCATACGACGCCATAGCCCAGCGTTTCGTAAGCGCCCGTGCTGAAGTTCCCGCGATTGTAGGACGTAAGGTTGTTGCCGTTGCTCTGCCTGTGACGGTCCCACAGCACGCCGTGAATGAAGGAGTGGTGCGTGTCATCGCCCTGCGTGGCGTTCGAGGAAGAGCAACCGGAGTACACCAGCACGGAAGTCAGCGCGCGCTGGGAGGTGAAGGGACGCCGCGCGTCGTCAACGGAACTGCTCTTCAGCAGGATGTTCTGGGAACTGTGGATATGGAAGCCGTACCCATAGCCGTCATCGCCATAATCCTGCGCGCCGCGCACATGGCTGTCCAGGAAAGTGAGGCGGGCCGATTGCAGGCTGTAGAACCCGAACCGCGGCATGTTGCGCACCACGACGTCCGCGGTCCACCCGTTGCGCACCCCCTCAAAGAAGACGCCCGTCCCCAGCGGGCGTTGCGTGGCGCTGTTGCGGTTGTTGGCGAACTCGATTGTCAGCCCTCGTATGCCGACGTTCTCCACCATGCGGTTGTCGGTATAGCGCAGCTGGATGGGATTGTTGGCGGGGTCGAGGTCCCAGGGAATGGGAGCGTCGAAATACAGCCTGCGTCCCGAACGAGCAAGCACCTGCCGCAGGTAAGTGAAAGAGAACGTCCGGTTGCTGCCGTCAGCAACCCAGCGGTTGGGAGCCGTGGAATGGCGGTCCACGAAGGCATCCCAGAAATACTGCTGGACCACCACCCAGTCCCCTGGGTTCACCCCGCCGGCGTCATCGGAGTCGACGTGAAAATCGCCTCGCCGGATTCTGTGAGTAATGCGCCCGATTACCCTGCCCTGGTGGGTCCACCCCTGGTTCCAGGCCCCTACCACCTTGCCGAACGTGAAGACGCCTTCGTTCGAGGCTTCCCGCGGAACGTAAGACTCCGGAACATGGATGTTGGTTCTCCCGCTGCCTGCGCCTTCCACGGCGACGTTGTGATGGGGGATGGTGATCGTGCGGTCGATGACGAAGCTGCCTTGCGGAATCCGGACGACGCCACCGCCGGCGCGCCCGACCGCATCGATAGCCTGTTGCAGCTCTGAGGTGATGTTCCCGGCCCCCTCCACGACGGACACCCGGCAAGGGACTTCCGCTAATGGGCGTGTTCCGAGACGGTAGCCTGAGTACGAGTAGTCGTCCAACTGCCACACCCGCCCGTCGAAATCGACGGGGGTGCGGTGGTAGTGTCCCGCTCTGGTGGGGAGAAGAGCCGATTCCCAATTCTGGGGAATGCCCGGAACGGCGAAGGCCAGCAGCAGACAGGCCAGCAGTGCCGGGGACGCGGCCAGTCTTGAGTGACGCTCCATGTCCGATTCTCCAAACAAGCCGGGCGTTTCGTCAAGCGCGCGCGTGAAAAGCTGAGGGTGAAAGCCCGGATATTGGCCTTCAGAACATGAAGCCCACGCCGACGGAGCCTTCCAATTGGCGCACAAGTCCGCCTGACTTCACGGGGTCTTCAAAAGTCAGATCGTACGGTTTCCCGCCGATGTACTGCCGGACATCCACGCGCACCAACGCGTGCTTGAACAGCTTCAGCTTCAGGCCGCCGCCATAGTTGAGACCATAATTACGCGTGGGGAAGCCTTTCCATTCTGAAAACCCCGGCTCCGCATAATCGTGCGCTTGGACCCCACCGGTCATGAAGGGACGCAAGCGTTCGCCAGCCGGCATGAAGTACATGAGGAAATTGTAGAAGGCTTGCCGGACGGGCACTTCGTCTTCTCTAAAGATGTCCGGTCCTCTGGTGCCTTCCCTCCCTACCCTGGCTCTCACTACCGCCCGGTTGTACATGTAGCCAACTTCATGGCCGTAGTAGCCGCGGGTGTTCAAGGTGAGGCGTGCTCCGTAGCCTTCCCGTCCGAGGATGCGTGTATCTGTATCCTTGCCATCCCTATCCGCACTGGAGCCCAGCTTGGCGGCGTTCCAGCGGGGATAGCCGGCAACGAGGGAAAACTCCATTCTCTGGGCCTGGGCGGCGGCCGTTGTCAAAAGACAAAGAAGGGCGCCGCGCACGATGAACTTCGACATTATTCTTCCTGATTCCATGTCAACGCTGATTTGAAAACCACCAGACTGCCAGGCTCAACTAGCCAACTGGCGTCACGGCGCCGGCGTCAGAACTCGCCGGAATCACGACAAACATCCAATGTAGCGCACGGCGGGCACTTGGCGGGAGGACCGCCTGTACGGAGTGTGGAGCGGGCGGATGTTCTCGATATCAGTCCGTGCGTGCCGCTTTGCGCCCACGGCCGGGCGGCATGGTCTGCTCCAAGAGGCGTTCCATTTGCTCTTCAGGGATAGTCAGCGTGCCTTTCACCGTCCTGCCATGAACGTCGAGTTCGAGTTGGCTGACCAGGTCCACGGTGTTTGCCTCGCCCCTGCCGGCGTTCAATTGCAGCAGGCTCACCAGGAACCTCACTACGTCGGAAAGCGCCGTGGCGTCTCTTTCGGACCGGGCGACGGCCTCGCCGCTGAGCACCACCTCATTGCCGAACCTGGCGCCCCCGCTGTATTGCTCGATGGCCTGGATGAGATCGCCTTTCATCGCACCGCCCACGGTGGGGTTCGGGACGCGGCCCGCCAGCAAAGCGGGTGAACCGACGGACACGAACCAGGCATCGTTGCGGGCGCTCATCTCAGTGGCTTTTGCGGCAAGCGCCGCGGAGGGGCGCGCGCCGGAGCGCCAGCGGTCAACGGCAGCCTTGACTTCTTCCTCCTGCCCGGCGACGGCCAGACTGCCGTTCAAAAAGGCCACACGGCCCGAATCCTGCTTGCTGCCCGCCAGCAGTTCCACTCCTCGGTAGGTCACAATCGGTGCACCGTGGGCCGTGGCCTGAGCCCGCAAGCGCTGCACGTCAAAAGTGCCACGTGCCGCCATAAGAGCCTGCCGCTGATCTCCCAGGCCGCGCGAGGCAAGCATAGCCTCCCGCAGGTCGCGCCGAGGGTCAAAGCCTGTGGCGGCAGTCAACTTCTCCATATCGTCAGCCCCAGGGCCCATGCGTTGGAGCACGTACTGCCCGAAGCGCGACGCCACGGCGCGGTCCGCGTGCACCCCAGCGAGTAGAGTCGAATCCGCGGGCATGAGCGCGAGGAGCGCCGGGTCGGCTGCGGCCAGCGTACCCACGGCAAGCAACGCGATCAAAGCGATCTGAAGCATCCGAACAACTGTCTGCATCTGGTTCCTCCTACATAACCACGTACGCACTGAAACGCGAAAAGTTCCACGCTCCTAGCCGACGGGCACCTGCTCAACAATCTCAATGCCGAATCCCTCCAACCCGACGATCTTGCGGGGATGATTCGTGAGCAGGCGGATGCGGTGCAATCCTAAATCGGAGAGAATTTGCGCGCCAATGCCGCTTTCGTGCTGCATGAGCTTCTGACCGTGCGGTGTGGTGTAGTGCATGAAATCCTTGCGGTGCGAAAGCAACAGTCGGCCCTCGCCGTTCTCCCGGCATATCTCCAGACCAGGACCCGTCTGGTGCAGATAAACGAGGACACCGGCATCCTCAAAGGCAATGCGCTCAAGCGATTTCCGCATGAGTTGACCGCAGTCACACTCCGTGGAGCAGAATACGTCGCCGTAAACGCAGTGGGCATGCATGCGGACCAGCACGTCCTCGCGCCCGGCCACGTCTCCCCTGATCAGCGCGAGGTGCGTTTCCTCGTCGACCGGCGTGGAATAGGCGATGGTGTGGAATTCCCCGAATTCGGTCCGCATCATGCCCTCCGCGCGCCGCCGGATAAACTTCTCATGCCGCAAACGGTAGCGGATCAGGTCCGCCACGGAAATCATCTTCAGCCCGTGCCGCCGGCAATAGTCGCGGAGTTCGGGGACGCGCGCCATCGTGCCGTCGTCGTTCATGATCTCGCAGATCACGCCTCCCGGACCGCATCCGGCCAGTACGGCCAGGTCGACGGCGGCTTCGGTCTGCCCGGCACGCACAAGCACGCCGCCCGAGCGCGCCCGCAGCGGGAACACGTGCCCGGGGCGCGCCAGGTCTTCGGGGGTTGCGTCGGGGCGCATGGCGACGCGGATGGTGTGCGCTCTGTCCGTGGCCGAAATCCCCGTAGTGACGCCCTCGCGGGCATCCACCGCTTCGCAGAAAGCCGTCCCGAACCGCGAGGTGTTGTGCGGCGACATCAGCGGAATCCGCAACTCGTCGCAGCGCTCCTCGCTCAGCGCGAGGCAAATCAGGCCGCGGCCGTGCACGGCCATGAAATTGATGGCTTCCGGAGTCGCCAGATCCGCCGCGATTGTCAGGTCGCCCTCGTTTTCGCGGTCCTCGTCGTCGACGACGACCAGCATGCGGCCGGCGCGGATCTCTTCAATCGCCTCCGGGATGGATGCGAATGACATAGATGCAAGCTAGTAACTTAGTATACCGCGGCCGTCATTGGCGCCATCGCAATTCGAAATGGTAGCGCCCGTCGCCGCGTTGGTCGTCGATGATGCGGACGATCGCCGTGTAGCCGTTCAAAGATTCCGGAGGTTCAATCAGTTCCACCACGCCGCGTCCATATGCCTTGTTCAACTCAAAATCGCGCAGACGCCGCGAGGGAAGCGGTTGGCTGAAGCGGAACCGCTCCACCATCACCGGTCTGCCCTGCATGACCTGCGCCGCAATGACGTCCCCCCGTATGTAGAAGACCACTTCGTCATCCACCCGCCCGCGGAACGACAGAGAGCCCGATCTTCCGCGGTTGTACCGGGAGGGCTGGTTGTCATGGGACTCGAGCACCTGACCCGGCATCGGATAAGCGCCGCGCCTCGGGGGCAGATTCGGTCTCCCGCGCGCAGGGGGAGGCGGGCTGAGCGGCGGCTCAGGCGTCAGCGCCGGTTCGCGCCGCGCGGGCGAAGGAGGCACACGCAGACCAACCTCCCGCTGCCCCGTATCCCAGCGCAGGCGCACATGATAGCGGTCGTCCCCGGACTGACGGTCGTTGATGCGGATGCGCGCCGTGAACATGTTGCCAGGGTTTGGTTCCTCAATCAGGTCCACTCGCCCTCGACCGTCTCTCTTTTCGATTTCAAAAGACATTCGCGGCGCGCGAGGCAGCGGCTGAGTGTACTCGGAGCCAGCGTCCACCGGCGGGCTCCCGCTCATTATCTCGTATCGCATCGTCTCCCCTTGAATGAGGAAATCCACTTCGCCGTCCACTCGCGCCCGGAGGTCGAATTGACCG
>JBBIND010000048.1:0-33548 GCA_037444075.1 Acidobacteriota bacterium
ATCCGCGAGGATGGCTCGGCGGTCGGCACCATTGGGGGCGGCTGTGTCGAAGCTGAGGTGTGGAATGCGGCCCGCGAGGTGCTGGAGACCGAAAGGCCCAAGCACCTGACTTTCGCGCTGAACCAGCAGGCCGCCCATGAGAACGGCCTCATCTGCGGAGGCCAGCTGAGCATCTATGTCGAGCCGGTGGTCCCGCAGCCGCGGGTCTTCATCTTCGGCGCCGGCCACATATCCCGCAGCCTCTCCCAGGCGGCCAATCTGGCCGGGTTTGCTACCGTCATCGTCGACGACCGCGAAAGTTTTGCCAACCGGGAGCGCTTTCCGGAAGCCGAGGAAGTCCACGCCGGCGAATACGAGACGGTGTTCGACCGGTTGTTGATCACCAGCTCCAGCTACATCATCATCGTCACGCGGGGACATCGGGATGATCTGCGCGTGCTGCGATGGGCCATCACCGTTCCGGCTCGCTACATCGCCATGGTTGGCAGCAAGCGGAAAGTGATCTCGCTAATCAAGGAACTCGAGCGGGAGGGCATGCCGCGCGAGGCGTTCAACCGCCTGTCGGCGCCGATGGGCCTTGACGTGGGCGCGGTCACACCGGAGGAAATCGCCATCTCCGTGGTGGCGGAGATGATCGCGGTGCGCCGCGGAGCTGCCTCCGCCTGGCGTGACCTCTCCAAATCGGTCTTCACCAATCCCGCTCTGCGGACTGTACTGAAGTGAGCCTGGCGGGAGTGATCCTGGCGGCGGGCGCCTCAACCCGCATGGGTTCTCCTAAGGCGCTGTTGAGTTACCGGGGGCAGACTTTTCTGGACCATATCGGCAGTTTGCTGGCGGTGGAGTGCAACCCAGTCATCGCGGTGCTCGGCTACCATGCCGATCTCATACGGCAGGGAATCCGTGGAGGCAGCCACATTGTCGCCGTCGACAATCCCCACCCGGAACTCGGGCAGTTCAGCTCGCTGCAATGTGGACTGCGAGCCGTACCCGAAAGCGCCGAAGGAGTTTTGTTCACTCCCGTCGATCTCCCCGCCTGGCTGCCTTCCACAGTGACCGCGCTGGCTGAAGTTCTCCGCAACGGCTCTGCCCGGTGGCTGCTCGCTGTGCCACGCTGGCAGGGACGCCGCGGTCACCCGGTGGGTGTTTCTCGCCTGTTGCTCCCGGAGTTTCTGGCGCTGCCGCCGGAAGCAACTGCCAGAGATATTCTGCACCGCCACGTTGACCGCACCTGCTATGTCGACGTGGAGGACCCCGGCATCGCCAGGGATGTGGACGACCCGGACTCCTACCAGAGCCTGGTAAAGGGAGAATGGCTGAGGTGAAGTTCTTCCGTCGACGCCTGCGCCGCCGCTTCCTCATCGGCGGGCTCCTGATTCTGGCGGGAGCCGCGAGCCTGCCCTTCGCCCGCGCCGACCGCTTCGCCGAGGGTGTCCGGGGAGCCTTGGGGCAAGCTCTGGACCGGCAAGTGGAAGTGGCGGGCGCGGTCCGGTTCCATCTCCTGCCCGGCCCCGGTTTTTCGCTCGCCAGCGTGGTGATTCACGAGAAACCGGAATTCGGAGCGGAGCCGATTGCCTACGTGGAGACTTTACATGCGCGCCTGCGGCTGACCAGCCTCCTGCGAGGGCGCCTCGAGTTCTCCCACCTCGCGTTGGAAGAGCCCAGCATCAACCTGGCCAGGCACCCGGACAGGGGCTGGAATTTCGTCGCTTTGATTGAGCGCGGGCTCGGCGCCTCCCGAACCCGCGGCGACGCTCTGCCAACCATCGAAGTGGACGCCGGCCGGATGAATGTCCGGGTGGGCGACACCAAGTCGGCTTTCTACTTCGCCAATGCGGACGTGGTCCTGTCTCCCGGCGGCGAAGACAACGCGCTGGCCATCCGTTTCTCCGGTTCGCCGGCACGCACGGACCGGCCCGCCCACGGCTTCGGCCGTCTCACCGGCCGGGGAAGGCTGTTCTTCCCCGCAGAGAGCGAGGGACGCCTGCAGATCAGCCTGCACCTCGAGCGCAGCGCGTTGGGAGAGGTGCTGAGTCTGTTTGAACAGAGCGGTCTGCCGGTCAGCGGTTTTGTCGCCTCGCGCGCGCGGCTGGAAGGGTATGTTAGTAACTTGTCATTGTCGGGCGAGTTGCAGTTAGAGGGTGTTCACTTCGGCAGCGTTACCGATGCCCGTCCCGGCGCCTGGGATGTAGCTTATAGCGGCAACCTCGACATGCGCCACCAGGAACTGGTCGTGGAGACTTCGCCTGACCAGGCCACCCCGGTAGCTGTCCGCTTCAGGATGTCGCAGTGGCTGACTCGGCCCAGGTGGACGATGGCGGCGCAGTTGGCCAGGGCGCCCGTAGGCGTCTTGACCGAAGCCGGGAGGAGAGTGGGCATCCTTCTGCCAGCCAAGAGCAGGCTCACCGGGGAGGCGTCAGGCGCATTCAGCTATGCGCCGGAGACAGGCTTGCAGGGCGCCGTGTTGGTTGAGGATGCCGCCCTTGAGCTGCCTCCGCACCCGCCAGTGCGTTTCGGAACGGCCAGGCTAGCCTACAACACCGGGCGCCTGACGATGGACCCGGCGGACTTCCAGCTCGGCGAAATCGGCTCAGGGAGCGCCGAAGTGCGCTACGTCCCCGCCACCGGATCCCTGGACGCGCGCCTCACGGCGGATTCCATTCCCGTGGAGCGTTTTCGCGAGCTTTGGAAAGACCTATTGGGCCGGTCCGCGGCAGGGGTGCTGGAGGAGTGCCGGCAGGGCGGCTGGAGCGGAAGGCTGCGGTTCCGGCAGGAAGCCGAGCGTCGGGAGGAATGGTCAGGACGCATCAACCTGAAGGGAACCCGCATCATCCTGCCGGGCGTGGCGGAGCCCGTGCACATCGACTCCGCGCTGGTAACGCTTAGCGGCAACCGCGCGGTATTCTCCAGTCTGAACGGCCGCGTAGGCCAGCTGAGCTTCGAGGGCGAGTACCGGGAAGCAAAAGAGGACGGAGAGGCGGCGCAACTCCACCTGAAGTTCACGCGCTTCGACGCCGCTCTGCTGGAGCGTCTTCTCGCTCCGACGCTCGAGCGGCGCCGAGGTTTCCTGGCGCGAACGTTGCGCCTCGGCGCTGCGCCCTTGCCCGCCTGGCTTTCCGGGCGCCGCCTGGATGGGATGTTGCAGGCTGACCAGGTGACTTCCTTGCCCTTCCCCGCGGAGAGCATGAGTCTTCACTTCCGCTGGCACGGTGAGGAAGTCGAAATTCCGCGGCTTGACCTCCGGGCAGGCGGTGGCCAGCTTACCGCCTCGGGAATCGTCAGCCTGGGAGGCGGCCAGCCTGACTACCGTTTTGCGCTTGAATTAGCGGGGGCCGCCTTCAGCGGTGGACGGCTGAATGCCGAGACCCGTTTGGAGACCTCCGGCACCGGAGATGCGCTGCTCGCCAATTTGAGGGCGGAAGGGACGTTCGCGGGCCGCGCGCTTTTGGTGGGTCCGGCGGAGGAATGGCGTTCGGCGCAAGGAATGTTCGAGTTCTCCATAACCAGAGGCGCGCCCAGATATCTTTTGAATTCGGTCGAGGTGAACACCGGTTCGGAGATTTACCGGGGCCACGGCTCGAGCCTTCCGGACGGACGGCTGCAACTCGAACTGGCTGCCGCGGACAAGCAACTGAAGCTGGCCGGAACGGTCTTGCCACTCCGCCTGAGCGCCTTGCCGGCGCGCTGAACTAAGTTAGAATGGCGTTTGAAGGACCCTCGAAAAGGGCGATAAATTTCCATGAATTCGGCTGATTCATCACCCGCGGTGCCACATCTGCGGGAGACTTTGGGCGAGGTGCAGGCCGCCGCGCGAGATCAACTGGCGGCTGCCTGGCAATTGCACGTCGATAGCGTACAGGCACAGCTCGAAGCCGGCTGGCGGGAGCACATCGCCCGGGTTTTCGAGGAGCGCTTCAGTGAGCTGTCTGAAATGCTCGAAAAGCAGGTGGAGAATGCCATCGCGGAACGTTCGAGCCGCGAGTGGCAGGTTTCGCTGCGCGAGGCGCGTGTCCAGTCAACCCGCCGCCAGGCAGATGAGTTAACTCAAGCGTTGGCAGCGCTGAAACTGACCCGGGACACCGCTGCTTGGGGTCAAACCGTAGCGCAGGCGTCCGGATTGCCCGAGGGCGCCGCAGCGCTTTTTCTGATTGAAAATGATCGTCTGCAGCTCGCCGGGCCAGGCCAAACTGAGGAAGCGTCCGAATTCCCCGAGCAAGGGTTGCCGCTTGGTGAAGCTCCGGCTATCGCCCACGCCTGCGCGGATTTGGCGGTTGCGGAGTTGAGCCGCTCCTCAGAGGATCTGCCCGAGATCATCGCCGCGCGCCTGCAGGGTCCGGGGGAGAGCGTGCTGCTAGCGCCCGTAGTGCTGAAAGGCAAGTCCGTCGCCGTGTTGTGTGGCGTGACTGGCGACCCTGAGGCGTCGCGCCCGCAGTTGGAGTTGGCGGCGGTCTTAGCCGGATTGATGTGGGAGGCGCGCGGAGGCCCCGCTTTGCACGCCGCCATCTGGAAGACGCCTGCGCGCTCCGTGGAATGGTCTTCCCTGTCGCGCGAGGATCAGGACTTTCACTTACGCGCTCAACGCTATGCCCGCGTGCAAGTGGCTGAACTGCGGTTGTATAAGTCAGAAGTCGTGAAGGCGGGGCGGGCAGCGGCGGACTTATATGGCGCTCTGCGCCCGGAAATCGAAGCGTGCCGGGAGGCGTTTCGCCGCGAATTCATCGAACCGTGTTCATCCATGACGGACTACTATCATTGGGAACTCCTGCGTACTCTGGCCAACGACAATCCCGCGTTATTGGGGCCCGGCTACCCGGGACCCCTGGTGTAACGTGAAGTTGCTGAGAGCCTGCCTGCTGGCCCTGGTCGCGGTTGCTGCCTGCCAGCCGGCCAGTGCCCAGACCCTGGAGCAACTGGCCAAAGACTACCGCGCCCAACCTACACCGCAGAAGAGAAGCGCGCTGCTGCGCTACGCCGCCGAACGGCCCAAGCTGACGGAGGGCGCTCAGGCCCAATTCGTGGTGGCCATCACGGATCTGGAGAGCAAAAACTTCAGCGAAGCCGCCCGCCTGCTGAGCGCTGCCCGCCCGAGGCTGCCGGCGCTCGCCGACTACGTGTCGTTCTACCTGGCAGAAGCGCTGCGGGGGTCCAGGAATCTGGACGCCGCGCTCAAGGAAGCGGAGGCAGTTCTGCGCGCCTCGCCCCCTTCGCCCTTGAGGGCCAGAGCAGCTCTAATGGCTGCCTCCATCTATCTCGAAATGGACGAAGCCCGGCAGGCTGTGGCCACGCTCCGGCGTCATCAGGAAATACTCCCGCAGCCTCAGGGAACGCAGCGGTTGGCGGAAGCCATGGAAGCCGCAGGGGATCTCGCCGCGGCAGCCATGCAGTATCAGCGCGTCTTCTACGAGCACCCGCTATCGGCTGAGAGCAAAACAGCCGAGTCCGGGCTGCTCAGGCTCAGGCAGTTGCTCGCCGGCGCTTTTCCGCCCGCCATGCCTCAGGCGATGCTGGCGCGCGCGGGCACGCTCATGGAGCGCGGCAACGCATCCCGCGCCAGGCGCGAATTGGAGGACATGCTCCCTCAGGTACGCGGCAGGGATCAGGAACTCGTCCAGGTGCGTCTGGGAGCGGCTCATTATTTCGCCAGGGAAGACAATAACGCGATCCGCCACCTGCGCCCGCTGCACATAACTGACAGCGAAGCCGATGCCGAGCGCTTGTACTACCTGCTGGCTGCCTCCAGGCGGCTGGAGAGAAGGGACGATGTCCTGGAAACGATCTCCGAGTTACGCAGCAAACACCCCGGTTCCAACTGGCGGTTAGAGGCGCTCGTCTCAACGGGGAATAAGTTCCTGCTCCTGAACGATCAGGCAACCTATGTTCCCGTTTACACGGAGTGTTACTCGGCCTTTCCCAACGAGCCCAGGGCGGCTTACTGTCACTGGAAAGTTACCTGGGCCCACTATCTTCAGCGGCGCTCCAACGCCGCCAGCATGCTGCGCGAGCACTTGGTCCGGTTTCCTTCTTCGGATTATTCGCCCGCCGCCCTGTATTTTCTGGGCAGACTAGCGGAGCGCTCTGGCGACGCCGGAGCGGCGCGCCTGTTCTACGAAGAGATCACCGAACACTATCCCAACCGCTATTACAACCTCCTGGCGCGTCAGCGGATGGAAAGCGCCGCCTTGCGGCGGGCGGAAGCCTCTCAATCCGCTTTGGCCTTCCTCCAAAGCGTTCAGTTTGCCCAACGCGCCCGTAGGGAGGACTTCGCGCCCAATGAGGCCACCCAGACCCGCGTGCAAAGGTCTCGCCTGCTCATAGCTGCCGGTTTTCCCGAGTGGGGTGAAACTGAGATCCGGTTCGGCGCTCGTAACGGGGGACAGGCGCACGTGCTCGCTTTGGAGGCTGCTCAGGCAGCGCACCGCCGGGGCGCGTTTGCGCAAGGCATCCGCTACATCAAGGGAATGGCGCCGGCTTATCTGACCATGCCTCTCGATTCGGCTCCCAGGGCGTTTTGGGAAGCAGCGTTCCCGTTGCCCTACCGGCGCGAGTTGGAACGGCGCTGCCGCGATAGGTCCCTGGACCCGCACTTTTTCGCGGCGCTGGTGCGCCAGGAATCCGAGTTCGATCCGCGCGCTCTGTCACGCGCCAAGGCGATGGGTCTGGCGCAGATTATGCCCGCCACAGGCCGTCAGCTCAGCCGGAAACTGGGCGTCCGCGGGTTCCGCACACCGATGTTGTATCAGCCGGACCTGAACCTGAATCTCGGCACGTACTACCTCCGCACTCTGCTCGACAGTTTGGGCGGGAGCGTTGAAGCCGCGCTGGCCGCTTATAACGGTGGCAAGACGCGGGTCAACAACTGGCTGTCCTGGGCCGAGTATGCCGAACCGGCTGAATTCGTGGAGACCATCCCCTTCACCGAAACGCGCAACTACGTCCAAACCGTCCTGCGCAATGCCGATATCTACCGGCGGCTTTACGCGTCCGGGAAGGATACTGTAACCTTGACGGATGGAGCCACCAGCCAGCGCAAACCCGCCAGCAGCGGGCCAGCCAAGCCAGCCAAGAAGCGCAAAAACAAGTAGGTTTCGCAGCGACCGGACGGTCTCCTTCACCGAAAGCGTCATCCGCGAAATGACGAGATTGGCTCTGAAGCACGGGGCCGTCAACCTGGCGCAGGGGTTCCCGGACTTCCCCGCCCCGGAGGAAATCAAGGAAGCCGCCCGGCAAGCCATCGCCGACGATATCAACCAGTACGCCATCACCTGGGGCGCCAAGCCCCTCCGCGACGCCATCGCGGCCAAGTACCGGCGCACGTACGGCATCGAGTTGGACCCGGAAACCGAGATCACCGTCTGCTGCGGCGCCACCGAAGGCATGATCGCCTCCCTGCTGGCTGTCACCAATCCGGATGACGAGGTTGTGATCTTCGAGCCGTTCTACGAAAACTACGGTCCGGACGCATACCTCTGCGGCGCGCGCCGCCGGCTCGTCAGGCTCCACCCGCCGGAATGGACGTTCGACCCGGAAGAGTTGCGCCGCGCCTTCAACACGCGCACCAAGGCGATCATCGTCAACACTCCCAACAACCCCACCGGAAAGGTGTTTACGCGGGATGAACTCGGGCAGATTGCCGCCCTCTGCCAGGAATTCGACGCACTCGCCATCACGGATGAGATCTACGAGCACATTCTCTACGACGGCGCCGAGCACATCCCCGTCCTCAGCCTGCCCGGCATGCGTGAGCGCGCCATCCTGGTCAACAGCATGAGCAAGACCTACGCCGTTACCGGCTGGCGCGTGGGCTGGGTGCTGGCGGCGCCCGGCCTGACGGACTCCATCCGCAAGGTGCACGACTTCCTCACCGTCGGCGCGGCGGCTCCCCTGCAACAAGCCGGCGCCGCGGCACTCGCGCTGCCGGAGTCCTACTACGAAAACATGGCCCGCCAATACGCCGAACGCCGCAGCCTGGCGTTGTCAGTGCTCGAAGAAACCGGCTTCCGCTGCTTCACGCCACGCGGGGCTTACTACGTGATGACCGATATCGGAGGCTTCCACCGGGGCACGGACGTGGAATTCGTACGGTACCTGGTGCAGCATGCCGGTGTCGCGGCAGTGCCGGGCTCCAGTTTCTACGCCAACCCCGGGGACGGCGCCGGCATGGTGCGCTTTTGTTTTGCCAAGAAATATGAGACGCTGAGAGAGGCCGGCTCGCGGTTAAAGAAAGTCACTTGATTTCTAAGGCTTGGCGGGCCGGCCGAGGGTCGGACCAGGAACACCATGCTACCGAATTTCATCCTTCCGGAATCTTCAGAGCGCCAGGATGGCGCTTCTGAACCGCTGGATCTGGGTAGTTCCCGCGGCAAGCCGCTCTTGATCACACTGGGCATTACGCGAGTCATCGAACAGGAAACCCTGGACGTTTCCATTTGGGGTTCGGCGGATGGGCAGGAATGGGGCGCCAAGCCGCTGCTCGTCTTTCCGCAGAAATTCTATTGCGGCGTCTACACACTGGTGCTGGACCTGGCTCAACACCCCGGCGTCACACACCTCAAGGCTCAATGGAAGATGAGCCGGTGGGGACGGGGTACGCCGGAACCGCTGTGCGGCTTCTACGTCTTCGCCAAAGAAGCTTCAGCCGGGGCAAGCGCAAGCGCCTGAACGCGCTGCGTTGCCCCGTGCCGTCACACGCGGTTGACGAGGCTGGCGACGTAGCCGCCGCCGAAGCCGTTGTCAATGTTCACCACGCACACGTTGCTGGAGCAGCTGTTGAGCATGCCCAGCAGCGCGGCTAAGCCCAGGAAACTGGCGCCGTAACCCACGCTCGTGGGAACAGCAATCACCGGACAGGAAACTAAACCGCCCACGGCGCTGGGCAGAGCCCCTTCCATCCCGGCACAAACCACAATCACCTTGGCTTGCGTCAGGCGCTCCCGGTGATGCATGAGCCGGTGGATACCGGCGACACCAATGTCCTGAATGACCTCCACCTCGTTGCCCATCACTTCCGCCGTCACCTGCGCTTCCTCCGCGACGGGGATGTCACTCGTGCCGGCGCAAACCACCGCCAGCGTGCCCCTACCGAGGATGGTCTTGTCTCTCCACACGCGCAGCGCGCCCGAGCGTGGAAAGTACTCCGCCTCCGGGAAACTCCGTTGGAGCAGCTCCGCCGTTTCCGGAGTGGTCCTGGTGGCGAGAAGGTTGCTGCTGCGTTCCAACACCTTCGTAGCGATACCAACGACGTGCTCCGCCGTCTTGCCGATGCCGAAGATCACTTCAGGCATCCCGTGCCTCAGCGCCCGGTGATGATCCACCTTCGCGAAGCCCAGATCCTCGAACGGCATGTGCCGCAAGCGGTCCAGGGCGTCGTCCACGTTGACGCCGCCTGTCCGCACATCCTCAAGAAGTCCCCTCAGTTGGGTTTTATCCATCGCGTTCTAGTCCGCCTTTCAAAATTCCAGAGCTTGGCCGACGCGCAGGCCGTGACGTTGAATACTGCCAGCCGCCAGTTCCAGCACGATCAGCGATTCCACAGTGCCACCGTAGCTTGGGCACTCCTGCGGACGTCCACGGCAGGGAGGCGCGTCAGCCACCAACTCGACGATGCGGCGGTTCGCGTCCATCCAGATGATATCCAGCGGAATGCGCACCTGGTACATCCAGTAGGGATAGCTGCCTGCTCGGTCGTGCAGGAAAAGCATGCCACGGTCTTCGGGCAACTCCTCGCGGAACATCATTCCGCGCATCAGGTCCTCGGGCCGCACCAGCACCTCGGCGCGGATCTTTTTGCCATTCGGCAGTATGACCTGGCGGGTGTTGAAGGTCTCCATTGACGTGGTTCTCGAGCCACAGTTCACACCCCAAACGGCCGCACACAATGTCACCACAATCAATCCGCCGCGAAGCATGAAATACAATGATATCCGTATCGCACCCATGGTTGCATCCTGCACATGAACTCCGGCTTCTTACACAGGCTCCGGCTCACGCTGGAGATGATCAAGTTTGAGCATTCGGTGTTCGCCCTGCCCTTCGCCCTCATTGGGGCGTTGCTGGCAATCCGCGATGGCGGGTTCATTACCGAGGGGCTGGGCTGGAAGTTCTTCTGGATCGTGGTGGCCATGGTCTCAGCCCGTTCGGCGGCTATGACCTTTAACCGGCTGGCCGACGCCGCCCTCGACGCGCGGAATCCGCGCACTCGCGCCCGTCATCTTCCGGCGGGTTTGTTGAGCCGCACCTTCGCCTGTGGTTTCGTTGTGGTCAGCTCGGGCATCTTCCTGGTGGCGGCTGCGGCGCTGAACCCGTTGTGCCTGAAGCTGGCGCCGCTGGCGCTGGCCGTAGTCTTTCTCTACTCCTACACCAAGCGGTTCACCTCCTACTCTCACCTGGTCCTGGGTTTTGCGCTCGGCATTTCACCGCCTGCTGCCTGGATCGCAATCCAGGGATCCCTGGACCTGCGCATTCTCTGGCTGACAGCCGCCGTCACCCTCTGGACAGCCGGATTCGACATCATCTACGCCTGCCAGGACTACGAGTTCGATTCGAACGCAGGCTTGTTCAGCCTGCCCCGGCGGCTTGGCATCGCGCGCGCGCTGACGCTCTCCCGCTGGCTCCACGTGCTCATGCTGACTTGCCTGCTGGCGCTGACCGCGAGCTTCAGCCTGGGTTGGCTGAGCATGGCTGGCGTAGCCGTCGTAGCCGCGCTGCTGGTCTACGAGCACCGGCTGGTGAGCCCTCGCGACCTCTCGCGGGTCAATGCCGCCTTCTTCACCATTAACGGCTGTGTCAGCGTGCTATTCTTGATTATCTGGGCAACGGACATCCTGGTAGTTAGTAGAGGGCAGGGATCTTGACTCCGTATTTTGAGGACCCCCGCGTTGCAGCCATACACGCCAGGCTCCAGGGCGGAGAACGTCTGGGCTTTGAAGACGGGCTGGCGCTTTACGGCAGCCATGACCTGCTGGGGATCGGCTACCTCGCCAACCTCGTCCGCGAGAAGCTCCACGGCAACGTCACGTATTTCAACGTTAACCGGCACATCAACCCGACCAATCTCTGCGTAGCCAGTTGCCGGCTCTGCGCGTTCGGCCGCAAGTCGAAGGATCCAAAGGCTTACGCCCTGTCGCTCGAGCAGGTTTGGGAGACCGCCGGGCAAGGCTGGCGGGCGTCCGCCACCGAGTTCCACATCGTCGGTGGCCTGCACCCGGAGCTGACGCTGGACTGGTACTGCGAAATGCTGCGCGGGCTCAAACAACGCTATCCGCAGATACACCTGAAAGCTCTCACCATGGTGGAGATCGCCTACCTGGCCAAGCGCGCCCGGTTGACCATCGAAGAGACGCTTCTACGCCTCCAACAAGCCGGCATGGATTCCATCCCCGGCGGCGGCGCCGAGATCTTCTCCGAGCGTGTGAGACGCATCATCTGCGGCCACAAGATCGATGGAGCGCAGTGGCTCGACGTGGCTCGAAGCGCCCACCGGATGGGCATCAAGTCCAACTGCACGATGCTCTACGGTCACATTGAAACGGATGCGGATAGGGTGGACCACTTGCTCAAGCTCAGGGATTTGCAGGATGAAACCGGTGGCTTCGTCACGTTTATTCCCCTGGCTTTCCACCCCGGCAATACGGCGCTGGCGCACCTGCCGGTGACCACCGGGCACGACGATCTGAAGAACATCGCCGTGGCTCGCCTGCTGCTCGACAACATCCCGCACATGAAGGCTTACTGGGTGATGCTGACTCCTCGCGTGGCTCAGGTAGCCCAGCATTTCGGAGCCGACGACATCGACGGCACCGTGCTGGAGGAGAAGATCTACCACGACGCCGACGCCAGCACCAGCCAGGAAATGCGGCGCTCTGATCTGCTCCGCCTCATCCGTGCAGCCGGGCGCCAGCCGGTGGAGCGGGATACACTGTACCGCTCCGTCCCTACAAACGACTCCACTCTGACCGTTCTGGTCTGACAGATACGCTCCGTCGCCGCCGGACAAGCTGTCATCCCGCCTCACTGGAATATAAGGAGCTGTTTTTCAATCACTTAGGAAACTGAACTTCATCTCGATTCGAGATCTTACCGGACAAGTTGTCCGGTGGCGGTTATCACGTAGCCGCAAACCGCGTTGATTTTACAGGCACTTAGCGTCCCGGATTCTGGCCCCGCAATTGCTCCATGATGGGCGCGCAGTTCCCGGCGGCAGAAGCGCCGGGACTCGATGGCAGGATTGCACCAATGGCGCGGCCAGCGCCTCAAAAGTCTGGCTGGGGCAGAAGGAGCCCCTGCGAGTGGAGAATGACGTTGGTTTGGGAGTGAGAGCAATGGCCAAAGCTGGGAACCCCAAGGCGAGGATGGGCTATGACGCTTAAGCTGAAGTCGTACATCGGAGCCGTGACGTTATCCGGGGCCGCTGTGCTGGCATGGACGCTTGCGAACTGGCAAAGCACTGGACACCGATATTTCCTCATATATGTGCTGCTGGCAGTTTTGGTGTCCTTGTTGAAGCTGCGGCTGCCAGGGATGCCAGGGACCTTTTCGCCTCTGTTTCTGTTTGTTTTGATCGGCGTGGGGCACCTGTCGCCGGCAGAGACCATGGTGGGCACCTGCCTGGCGATGCTGGCGCAAATGCTACTGTTCACACAGCAAAGGCCCAAGCTCGTGCAAGCTGTGTTTAACCTGGGGAACGTCGCCTTGAGCGTCGGGACCTGTTTCCTGGTCGTCAGAGGTCCCTGGGAAGCGCAGTTGGGCGGCTACCTCCCGGTCGCGCTGGCAGTGGCTGCTTGCGTCTACTTCGTTGTCAACACGGTGCTGGTTTCGGGCTTGTTAGCCCTGCTTCAAGGAAAGGGCCTCAAAGAAGTCTGTTCACAGTGGTACGCTTGGTCTTTTCCCTACTATCTCGTAGGAGTCGCCTTGGTTGGCTTGCTGCCTCTGTCCGGACGCATGCCGGAGCCGGAAGCCTGGCTGGCGCTGGTGCCTGTGCTTTATCTCGTTCAATTCTACTACGGTCTCTCCGAGCGGACTCATCCGGACCCCGGAACCGGGCACCGCGCTAACAGCGGGACCGGATTTCCAAGCTCCGCCAAGATCTACATCAGTCTCGTGGCAGCCGCCTGCCTTACCATCGTGACCTGGGCGGCCTTCCAGTGGGAGGCCCTCGAACTGGAGCGCTTCATCATTTACATGCTGGTGGGGGGGGCGGTGTCCGTTTTCAAAGTGCGCATGCCCAAACTGACGGGCAACGTCTCTTTGAATTTTGTGGTCCTGCTGGCGGCCATCGTGGAACTTCAGCTCCTTGAAGTAGCCCTGCTGGCCGGCACCTCCGCCATAGTGCAAGTAATGTGGAAGCCAAAGGTGCGCCCGAGCACGGCGCAAATGATCTTCAACCCCACCGCCCTGGCCCTGGCGGCTTGCTTCGCCCACCAGGTCTGCTCGACAGCAGCGCCCTATTTGCAGGGTTCCGTTCTGGGAATGCTGATGCTTGCCACGCTGACGATGTACAGCACCAACACTTTCCTGGTTGTGCTTGTGGTCAGCCTCAGCGAGCGTAACAGTCTCAGCAACCTCTGGAAGAGATTCTGCTTTTGGTCCCTGCCCTACTATCTGGTGGGGGCCGGGTTTGCTGCTTTGATCCTCGTCGCCGCGAAAGTCACCGGATGGGGCGTGGCCATGACGCCGTTGCTACTCATGGTGCTGGTGTACTTCTCCTACCGCGTGCATGTGGGCAGGATCTCGGATGCAGCCTGACGGCATAGACAAACACCGCCCGGTATCGGCAGGATAACGCCGAACCGGGCGCTTCAAAAACCAGCGCGCGGGTCATGCCCGAAGAGCTGGTTGTGGATGTTGGACCCAAAAAGGGGGCGGCGCCACAGCCGCCCCCTTTTGCGTCAACTCGCTAGGATTTGCCGGACTTCAACTTCTCACGCTGCTCGCGAAGAACCGCCTTGCGGCTCAGCTTGATCTTGTTGCCTTCGAGCGCCAGCACCTTGACCAGGATCTGGTCGCCCTCGTTCAACTCGTCCTTCACGTTGCGGATGCGGTTTTCCGATATTTCGCTGATGTGCAGAAGACCGTCGGTACCGGGGAAGATTTCGACAAAAGCGCCGAATTCGACAATCCGCACCACCTTGCCGAGATAGGTCTTGCCGACCTCGGCCACGGCGGCGATATCGGACACCATTTGCATGGCGCGGCGTGCCGAGTCGCCGTCGGTGGCGAAGATCTTCACCGATCCGTCGTCCTCGACGTCGATCTTGACGCCGGTCTGTTCCACGATGCCGCGGATGACCTTGCCGCCCGGTCCGATCAGTTCCCGGATCTTGTCGGTCGGGATGGTCATTGTGAAGATCCGCGGGGCATAGCGCGAAAGCTCGGCTCGCGGCGTGCCGATGACCCCCTCCATCTTGTCGAGGATGTGCAAGCGTGCGCGCCGCGCTTGATCCAGAGCCTCCTTCATGATGTCCAGGCTGACGTTGGTGACCTTGATGTCCATCTGCAGCGCGGTGATGCCTTCGCGCGTTCCGGCCACTTTGAAATCCATGTCGCCGTAATGGTCTTCAGCGCCGGCGATGTCAGTCAGAATCGCGTAGCTGTCGTTCTCAATCACCAGGCCCATGGCAATGCCGGCCACGGGCGCTGCAATCGGAACTCCGGCATCCATCAGGGCGAGAGAAGCGCCGCAGACGCTGGCCATGGAACTGGAGCCATTGGACTCCATGATGTCGCTGACCACGCGCAGCGTGTAGGGGAAGGCCGCGCCTTCAGGGATCACCGCGAGCAGAGCCCGCTCGGCCAAAACGCCATGGCCGATTTCGCGCCGGCCGGCGCCGCGTAGCATGGAAACTTCTCCTACGCTGAACGGCGGGAAGTTGTAGTGAAGCATGAAGCGCTTGGAGGTCTCGCTGGTGTCCAGCAACTCGATGCGCTGCTCGTCATCCTTGGTGCCCAACGTCACGGTCACCAGCGCCTGGGTTTCACCGCGGGTGAACAGCGACGAGCCGTGCGTGCGTGGAAGTAAGCCTACTTCCGCTGCGATATTGCGGATTTCCTCGAAATCGCGCCCGTCGGGGCGGCGCCGGTCCCGCAACATTTCGTCGCGGAAGATCCGTTCCTTGAGGCGGTCGAACAATTCGCCGGCTTCCTCCTGCCGCTCCTTTTCTTCCACCAGTCCCTGCGCTTCGGCGCGCAAGGCATCCACTTTGCGGTAGCTTTCGACCTTCGAATACTTGCCCGTGTTCAGCGCGTCGCTCAATTCCGTGCGGAACTTTTCCGAAATGCGCTCGGAGAGTTCCTGGTCGACTGGGGGCGGGACATATTCCCGCTTGGGCTTGCCGCAAGCGGCGGCCAGCTCTTCGATGCCCCGGATGATGCGGCGGCAACAGGCGTGCCCGAAGTCAATAGCCTCGAGCACTTCCGCTTCGGAGGCGCCCGCCCCGCTGGCTTCCACCATCACGATGCCCTCAGCCGTGCCGGCTACCATAATGCTCAGCTTGGCCGTCTTGGCCTCTTCGTAGGTCGGGTTGGCGATCATCTTGCCGTCCACCAGGGCCACGCGGACGCCTGCCAGAACGTGGTGGAAGGGGATATCAGAGATGGCCAGCGCAGCTCCCGCACCGGCAATCGCCAAAGGCGCGGGATCACGCTCCGGGTCGGCTGACAGCACGAGCGCGATTACCTGCGAGTCGCACATGTAGCCTTCCGGGAACAGAGGGCGGATGGGCCGGTCAATCAGCCGGCTGGTGAGAATTTCCTTCTCCGAGGGGCGCCCCTCGCGCTTGATGAACCCGCCGGGGAACCGCCCCGCGGCGTAGGTGTACTCGCGGTAATCGACCGTGAGCGGGAAGAAGGCGGCCGTAGGTTTGGGTTTTTCCGCCGAACAGGCGGACACGAAAACGACGTTATCGCCGGAACGGACCACGACGGCTCCGTCGGCTTGCTTGGCGATCTTACCCGTCTCAAGGGTGATCGTGCGACCATCCAGGTCGATCTCAACTGTATGTATCATGGAATTTTCCTCTTATCGGGGTCGGGCGCGCACAGACATTCCCGGCAGTTTGAGCCGGCGTGCGCAGACAACCGATCAAGGAGACTGGAGTTGGAAGATGCGTGGGCCTCCGCCCGGATGGACGGCTGCCGTCGAGCGGTTTGTCTTTCTGGACGGCGTCCAAGCTTCCCGGTCCCGGTAGGACGGTGGGCAATGGTGAGCTCAGGCCCGCCTGCAAATCAAGAGCTCGCCTAGCGGCGGATTCCCAGACGTTGGATCAGCGTGGCGTACCGATCAGGGCCCACCCGCCTCAAGTAATCCAGCAGCCTGCGCCTCCGGGCTACCAGAGCGAGAAGTCCACGCCGGGAACTGTGATCCTTTTTGTGGGTCTTGAAGTGCTCGGTGAGTTGAGTGATACGCTGCGTCAGGATGGCTACCTGCACCTCAGGTGAGCCGCTATCCTGTTTGTGAGTCTTGTACTCACCGATTACTTGCTGTTTAAAGTCTGCCGCCAGTGCCATTAAAAAAAACGAACTCCTCGTCTTACCTTAATCTCAATTTTTTCTACCATAAAGGATAGCACAAGCCGGGAGACGTTTGGCGGCCTGCTGATTGGGCCTGTAGGAGAAGTATATCATTCAATCGTAGAGCGTTGTTGCAGGCGGCCGCAATGGTGGTATCCCGCCCGCTGAAGAGTGCCGACAGAAGCCCTCTGGTGCGCTGCGGCCTGCACCCGCGCTGGAACCGGACGGGAGATCAGATTTGCTTCGACGCCCTGGAAACTGCCAACTGGACGCGCCAACTGCACGTGGCGCAACTGGACTTGCCGCGTTGAAACAGGGGCGCGGCGTGCCACGCCCCTGTGGATGGCCTACCTGAGGTTGACGCTTTGGGCGGCTGACGCGCCCTGAGCGTTGCTGGCGGTTACCGATACGGACTGCACGGTGTCGGCCAGCGTCGTGACGTTCTTCACATCACCCGCAAAGGTGAAGGGAACAGTGGCGGTGAACAGGCTCCCGAACGGTTGAGAGGTGGAGCCCTGATACCAGGCGTTGAACGTCGGTTCCACGCTGAGTGTCAGCCTGGTGGTCGAAACGTTCTCTCCGGAGACCGGCGTGAAGGTGAACTCCATCTGGTTGAGGGCGCGGGACGTCGAGTAGCCCGTAACCAGCAGCGTCATGGCGCTGGCGGACTTCGTACTGACGGCTACGCTCAGAATCACCGGCGCGGTCTGCGCCACGCGCAGAGCGTGGGATAGCGGCGCAGCCGGCGTGAGGTTCACACCGCCTTCGGTCAGGAAGGACGGCGTCAAAATGATGCTGCCGGCCACCGTTCCGGTTTGCAGCCGGATCTGGGTCTTATCCGGTATCCCGGCGAAGACCGCCCGCGTGGCGTTGGCTGGAATGGTGAAGCTCACGGTGCGCCCGCCGGTCTCAAACTGCACCGCCGGATCGTTGCTGAACACCTCGGAGTTGAACGCCAGTGTCAGCGTTCCCGTGAGAGGCAGTGAATAAGCCGAAGTCAGCGTGATGCCGATGGCTGGTTGCTGCCGGGCAGCCTGAACACCGGTGGCTCCCTCAAAGCGGTAAGCGGGCAGAGCCGGAGGCGCGTTGCCGGTACCAGACAACGTGAAGTTGTTGGTGTCGACACGCAGCGTGGCTGTAGCGGCGCCCACCACGGCAGGCGCGAACTCGACGCCAATCGTCGTACTTGCGCCCGGCGCGAGCGTCAACGGCAGGCGGGGCAGACCCGTGAGCGCGAATACGGTGCTTGCCGCCGTCAAACCGATGCTGTTGATAGTAGCCGCCGTCGTGCCGGTGTTGCTGATCTGGAACTGCGCGCGCGCCACGCCGCCCACCGCCACGGGCACCAAAACGACCGTGCCGTTGTTGAGCACGGAAGTCGAAGCGCCCCCGGCGATGTAAGCGAAGTTGACGATGGCGCCTAGGCCGGTGGCCGCCAACTCAAACGCGTCGTCGCCCACGCGCAGACGGCCTGTGGAGCGCCCGGCTTGAGTGGGAGCGAAGGCCACCGTGAACGTGGCGGTCCCGCCTGCGGGCACCACCAGAGGCAGGAAAGGCGCGTCACTCAGGCTGAAACCCGTACCGGACACGCTGATAGCGGTAATGCGGCCATCGGCGTTGCCGGTATTGCGGACGCGCACCATCATCGTGCTCCTCTCGCCCACGGGAGCGTCGGGCAAGGCCAGCGATTGATTCGGCTGCAGGGCAACCGGGCCGGTGGCCGGCACGCTGTCGTAAGCCCAGCGGGCGCCGCTGCCCGTTCCTTGCAGCGCAAACGTCGCACGCCGCTCCAGCGTTTCGACGGCCAGTGTGCCGGAAGTGGCATCCAGCCGCCTCGGCGTGAAGCTCACTGTGAAACGCAGGTCCCGGCCCGCTTCCACTGCCGCGGGCAGCAGGGGCACGCCGACGAGTTGAAAGGCTTCCCCTGTCAGGGAAATCGCGTTGACATTCCCTGCCCCGCTGCCCCGGTTCGTCACGATCACCGTAGCCGTGGACGTTGCGTCAATCGCCGTCTGCGGCAAGGCAATCGTGCCGCCTGCCGAGAGCAGGGTTGTGTTGCCGCCCTGCGGCGTGTAGCTGAAGGCAAACTCAGGAGCGATGCCGGTCAGATTCACGCCCACGGTTCCGGAAGTTCGGCCTTCGGTGTAGCCGAATGCCATCCTCCCCGTCACGCGAGTGCTGCCCGTGGGCTGGAACCGGACCACGGCCGTGAAACTCTGGTTGCGGTCCAAAACAAACGGAGTCTCCGGCACTCCGCCGACAGAAAAGTCGAGTGAGCCGGTGAGATCAGTGGTGTTGATGGTGACGGTGGAGGTGCCGCGATATGTTACGGTCACATTCGCCGTCGTAGGAACTCCGATGGCGTCGGCGGCCATGGTAATGGTCGCCCCGTCGGCGATGGTCAGCACAGTCTGACCCTGCTGGAGGGAAATAGTGAATATTGAGGCAGTCTGGGCCACCGCCAACGGCGCCAGCAGAACACAGGCGAGAACAAGAAGAAGTGAATTTATTCTCAAGCGGAACATGGGCTAATCCTCCACAGGGCTGGACTCGGCGGGGATAAAGTAGACCGCCGGCTCAGGACCGGTCTCCAGAACACGCAACGGTTCCTGGAGGCCGGCTCGGCTGTTCAACAGAAGCAGCGAACTGCCACCGAGCAGTTCCAGGCGGGTGGGCTCGAAGTCCAATTCGATCACCCCGGTGAGAGCGCCGGAGGCGAGTTCGTACATCGCCAGCGTTCTCGTTCCGGAGTTGGCCACCAGCAGCCCTTTGCGGTCAGCGGACAAGGAAACCGCCACCGGATCTGAGAGGCCCAGGTTACGGTTGGCGAACAAAGCCGCGGCGGCAGCGCCGCGATAGTCCCTGATCTGAATCAATTCGTTACGGTCGCGATCGGTGACAAACAGATCCGCCCCGTCGCGCGAAAACGCCAGCCCACTCGGCCGCGCTGCGCTGAGCAACAGGCGGGTCTGCTCGCCCGGCGTGAGGAGGTAGACGCCGCCTCCGGCCGCGCCTTCCACGCCAATCAGAAGGGAGCCCGCATCGCTGACAGCCATGGCCGTCAGTTTGCCGGCCGGCACTTCACCGAGCTCCGAGGCCCGGAGCCCCTCGCCGGCATCCTGCCATAACCACAGCCTCCCGGAGCCGCTGTAGGCGGCAACAGCTTCACCGCTGTCGCTCCAGGCGATGCGTTCCGGTTCCAGGGCGCCGTCGGACAGTCTTGTCCAGGACAAACCTTGTACATTCCAGGAGCCCAGCATCCAATTGCCGTCAATCGCCGCCAAAACGCGCTTCCCGTCGGGTGAGAAGGACGCCAGTTCAACGCCTTCAACGAGCGCGCCGCCCAGGTAGGCAGATCCGGCGACGCCGATCACCGGACGGATGGCTCCGGCGTGGGCGTCAAAGACGAACCCGCTCACTGGCCCGGTCAGCCGAGTCTGCTCGGCGGACGCCAGGCCGGCCAACAGCAGGCAGGCGAGAATGACGGTCAAGATCCGATTCAATTGAGGAGAGTGTTCATTTTTCATGATCATGTGTCGCCTCCTCTCCTATCGGGGTCCGGCCACCGTAATCGGACCGGTGGTGATCGTCACAGGATTGGTTACCGCCGCGACTGGCGTGTCATCGTCGCGCGATGCAAGCACGATTCCGGCCACTGCCGCCCCGGCGCCAATCACAGCCAGAGCCTTCCACCAACCGGACCGGCCGCCGGCCTGTGCGCCAGCCCCGCCCGAGCCGGTCACGTTGGACTGTGCAATCACAACCGAGCCTGTTCGGCCGGCCGCCGTCGCCGTCACCTTAATGTTGAAGCGGCCCTCTTCCTGGTTCGGCGTGTAGCCGGAAGCCTGGGCCCTTCCCTGCTCGTTAGTCCGTACGGTTTGGGTCTTCACCCAGCCATTGAAAACGCCGCTCGGTCCGACCAGAGGCAACTGGAACAGCACTTCCGCTCCAGCTACCGGATTGCCCGAAGCGTCGCGCACTTCCACTACCGGCGCGACCGCGCTTCGGGCCCGTATGTTGTTGCGGGCGCCCTCGCCCTCGATAACGACAATTTCCAGCATTCCCGCCGCGGGCGCAGCAGGCTGAGCCGTCGCGGGCTGTTGAGCCACAAGCGGCACGGCCAGTGTCGCAAGTACAGCGATCACTAAGCAGATCTTCAGACGCACATAGCCTCCTCAAAAGTAAAACGGTTAAGTACTGTTAATGCTGCTAATCGGTAAACTCCCGAAAGGTTCAAATCCTTACAGACGTTCTACACAGGCTGAGATGTTACTTATGCTACGTCCCAGCCGTATTCGCGGGTGGATAATCCCGCAACCTGACCGTCGGTTGCGGTTCGTATTCGATCACGGCTTCCCGTCCGCCGTTCAGGATGGACAACCGCCCTGCCTCCAGGACGAGTTCGTTGTACAGGCTGTTAGCCGGGGTCGCCATGATGCCGGTGTGATCAATTGCTTTCAACAGTTTCTGGCGTCCGCCGGCTGGTTCGGCTTCCACTCGAAGGCAAGTCCGGACAATGTAATCGATGGAGCGGAAGCCGTAGCCTACCGGGGTCAGGCCGGGACCACCCAAATCGAGGTACTGGAAGTAGTCCGTGCTCGGTTCGGCGAAGGTGGTCGCGCCAGGTCCTTCGGGCCGACAGACGTAGCAGTATTTGAGTCCCCGGTATTGGTCCGAGTGCTCTAACCAGGCGCCCTTCTCCTTGGTGGCGCAGTACATCGTCAGCCCTTGCGTGTTCGTGCCCGGCGCTTCGTCCGGGAATCCCAAAGCGTTCTGAACATTCAGGCACGCTCCGTTGTTCCAGACGAGCCGGGCGTCGGTCCACAGGAAGCCCTCGTGCCCGTTAGGGTACTTGTCGCGAAGTCCATACACACTAACGGAAACGGGCATCAAGCCGGTGATGAAATGCACCAAATCAACGTAGTGGCACCCGATGTAAGCAAAAGCGTCGGAGTTCTCCACCGTGCACCAGTTTTGAAAATTCGAGTGCCGGTAGTACCACTTCTCGAGCAGGCAAGCCGTGCCTAGCTTGAACTCTCCGAACCAGGCTTCTCGGTAACGCCGGCGGGCGAGCAGGCTGCGGTCATCGAACCTCTTGTGGTATTCGATGCCGACGACCAGGCCACGCCGCAGCGCTTCCTGCTCGATTTCGAGCGCCTGGCTGACCTTCAAAACGAGCGGCTTCACCGTCAGCACATGCTGGTCGTGCCTGAGCGCCTCCATGATGACGTCGTAATGCAGTGGGTCCGGCACAGCCACGACGACGATGTTCCGTGGCGGCAGCCCGGCAATCACCTCGCGGAACAAGTCGGGGTGCGGTTCTTCCAGGTCTTGCTTGTAATCCGGATACGGCGTGAAAGACTGCCCCGGAAACGCGCGGCTGAAGATCTCCGCTTCGGCCAATGCCTTCAGCGGCCGCCCCTGGAGCGCGCAAATGGAGATATCTCCAATCAAACCCTGGCGTTGCAGGTGGTAGAGCGAAGGCAGGATCTGATCGTGGGTGATCATCCCGCCGCCAATGACGGCAACCTTCGGCTTGCTCATGGACGACCCCCCTCCCGGGCAGCCACAGCTTCTGAAAAGGCCTCCTCGAAAGCGGCCAGACTTTCGGCCATCGCTTCGGCGGTGATTACCAACGGCGGACAGATCTTCACTGTGGCTCCCCCGTAGCCTACGGGAGAGAACATCAGCACGCCTTTGTCGATGGACCGGCTGACAACGTCCCAAGCCAAGTCTCCGTGCGGCTCGAGCGTGGAGGGGACCACGCAAGCCACACCCGCCACCAGTCCTTTCCCGTCGACGCATCCGATTTGGGGGTAGCGTGCCTGCATGCGCCGTAGTCCTTGATGCAGCAGGTGGCCCATCTCGCGCGCGTTCTTCGCCAGGTCTTCCTTGAGCACCAATTCGATAGAAGCCAGCGCTGCCGCGCAGCACACCGGGTTTCCGGTGTGCGTGGAAGTCATGCTGCCGGGCGGATGGAGGTCCATGACGTCCGGGCGCCCTATGACGGCGGACAAGGGCATGGAACTCGAAATTCCCTTCCCCCATGTGCTGAGATCCGGCACGATGCCGTAGTGTTCGAAGCCGAACAGCGTGCCGGTGCGGCCGAAGCCAGCCTGAACCTCGTCGCACACCAGGAGCACCTGGTGGCGGTCGCACCACTCCCGCAGCGAGCGCATATACTCGGGTGGAGCGAACGAAGCGCTGCCGCCCTGATACGTCTCCAGCATGACGCCTGCCACCTGCTCAGGCTGGACGCCTTGCTCAGCGAGGCAGCGCAGGAAGTAGTCGAAGGAGACGTCCTCCGTGCGGAAACCATCGGGAAAGGGCGCCTGCACGAACCCGGGATCGAGGTTGATGATCCAACTCTTCAGCGCCGGGATGCCGCCTGCCTGCTGCGCGCCAAGCGTGCGCCCGTGGAAGGACTTCTCATACGAAACAATGACGTTCTTGGAGTTGCCGCCGACTTTCGCCCCGTGCGTGCGGCACAACTTGATGGCGCACTCCACCGCTTCCGAGCCGGTGGTGAGAAGGAAGACCTTCTTCAGCGGCTCCGGGCAGATCTCGGCCAGTTTTTCGACCAGCCGGGCGCGCATCTCGGTGGGGAAGCAGTAAGTGGTCAGCAGGCGGGAGCCGGCCTGCCGGATAATGGCATCGGCGATTTCCGCCCGCCCATGGCCGGCATTGGTGATGAGCACGCCGCTCGACCAATCGATCCAGCAATTGCCGAAGGCGTCATACACCTGGAAGCCCTCGGCGCGGTCCCAGAGGATGGGCGGCTGCCCGCGCATGGCCACCGGCTCATAGCGCTGCAATTTTTCCAGGATGGGGACCGAACCGGGCGCTGGCAGTTCGGTCACGATGCGCCGTAGCGTGGTCTCGACACGAGGCACCCGGCGCGGATTGAGGTCGTATTCACGGGACATGAAGCATTTATTGTACTCTGCGGACCCCTAACGGCTGTACTCGGTGAGTTGCTGCTTCGTGGTGGACCGCCACTGCTCGAGCGGCGGCGCACCGGCTTTCTCGAAGAAGCCGCGGAGATCGGCTCTCAGGCTCTCGAGTTGCTTGCGGTGGCCCGGCTCTTCGATGAGGTTGCGCCTCTCCCCGGGGTCGGCTTCCACGTCGAAGAGTTCACTGGGCCATTCGGAGGTGCGCTCGACGTACTTCAGGTTCCGAGTGCGCACGCTCCTCACGTTGGAGTACTCAAAGTACAGCCGGTCGCGCCAAGCGGGATTCTGCCCTCGCAGGAACGCGGCATAGCTGCGCCCGACGCGGCGCGGGTCGGCAGGCGCCTGAACGCCGAGGTAATCCAGGATCGTCGGAAAGAAGTCGTAGGAGGACACCATGGCGTCCGGCGTCATCCCGGCGCGAATCCTGCCCGGATGGTTCCAGATGAGCGGAACGCGTATGGACCCTTCGTGCATGTTGAACGGCCAGGTGCCGTTGCCCTTCCCCCAGACGCCGTGGTGTCCGGCGTTCCAGCCCTGGTCGGAGGTAAAGACGATCAGCGTGTTGCCGCGCAAGCCGTGCTCTTCCAGCCGCTTCACGATGCGTCCCACGTTGTGATCCACGCCGGTTACCAGCGCTGAGAAGCTGCGCATGCTTTCCCGGTTGCCATGGTGCGCGCGCAGACCCTTGTTCTGCCACGGGTGAATGCCCACCTCAGGGAAGCAGCTGAAGGTGGCGTCCGCGTAGGGGCGGCGGTATTGCTCGGGCTGATAGTTGTAGGGGGTGTGCGGGGCGTAATAGGGCACGTAGAGGAAGAAGGGGCGGTCCTTGGTCTGGTCGATGAACTCGAGTGCCCCGTCGGTGACCACGTCCGTCTTAAAGCCCTCCACCACGGCGCGCTTGCCGTTCTTGACGAATTCGGCGTCCTTGTAAGGTCCGCCGCCGCCCGGCACGGTGTTCCAGTAAGTGAACCCGGCTTGCGCGTTTTCGTCATCGCCCATGTGCCATTTGCCGGACATACCGAGCGTGTAGCCATTGGCGGCGAGGATTTCGGTGAACGTGGGATGACCCTCGAGCCAGCGGCGCGTTTGCGGACCAAAACTGTCCACCGGACGCAGCCAGTCCTGAACACCGTGGTGCGAAGGCAGCCTGCCGGTGAGGTAGGTCAGGCGGCTGGGTGAGCAGACCGGCGTACAGGCATAGCCTCTCGTAAACCGGGCTCCGCCGACAGCCAGCCGGTCGATGTTCGGCGTGTGGATGTCCTTGCAGCCGTAGGCGCCGAGAGCCCAATCCGAGTGGTCATCAGTCATGAAGAAGATCACGTTCGGACGCCGGGAGGCAGTCTGGCGCGGTTGCCCGAAAGCGAGCGGCGCCGCGGCGGCAGCCAGCATGGCGCGGCGAGTGATGGACGGCATAGGATGGCTCCTTCCCTCGTTGCCTGGAAGGCTGCTGAAAAAGCCTTCACGTGGGTCCGGGGCACACAAGCTGAAGCTTATGCTACGCTGCAAACCAACCAGTTGCGGACCCACGTAGGGTGAGCTTCAGCTTGCCCAACGGCTTGTTCAGCAGCCTGCTAGAAGCGGGCAACGGCATTGAACACCGTATCAGGACCGCCTGCCGTGAGCAAGCCGACGGCGCAGGGTACACGCGCGCCGTGTTCGCTTCGCGCTATTTGACCTGTGCATTTCCGCTCGCGCGGTTGTATTCTGCTTGGAAGGCTGTGAACAACAACGATCAATCCAGACCCGTCAGGAACTCCCGGCCATGACCCGCGCCGAATTCCTTTCGCTTCTGCTCGCGCAGGCGTTGCCCGCGCCTCGCAAGCACTATACTGTCGTGGCGCCCGGCACTCATCCGGGCATCCTCTTTTCCGCCGCGGAAGTGGCTGCCCTGCGCAAGCGCACACAAGCACCTGGCCTGCCCGGAGAAGCCTGGCGCCGCGTCCGCAGTCTCGCCGCCGCCGAATCCCCCGCCGCGCTCACAGTGAAGCAGGCGGTCAGCCGCCAGGGAGTGCGCCTCGCGGAACAACTTGAAGCCATGGCTTTGGTGTATCAAGTGGAACGCGACGAGGAAGTGGGCCGCCGCGCCGCCGCGCTGTTTGAATCCATCGCACTCAACATCGAGGCGCGCGAGTTTCACCGTGTCGTCGACAGCGATTTCTTCGCGACCGAGCACTGGCCGCTCTCATTCGCCTACGCCTGGGACTGGCTCTATCCGCTGCTTTCATCAACCTCCAGGACACGCCTGCTGGAGGCCCTCGAACACTGGAACGCCGCGCTGTTCGAACACACGGAAAGCTGGTGGTGGCGGGACGCCGGTTACAACTGCGGCGCGATCCCCGTAGGCGCACAGGGCGTGCTGCTATGCGCGATCCGCGGCGAATCGCGCCACCCGCAACTCGAGCACTGGCTCTCCACCTGCTTCCGCAAAGTCAGCCGCAACTACTTCCCCGCAACGTGGCGCGCCAACGGCATCTGCAACGAAGGTCCGGGCTACGCCCACTACCACAGGAATCCGACGCTGTTCGCCGAGGCGATGCGGCGTCTCGGGGGGCCCGACATCATCCCCGCTTCCGGCGCGGTCAACGCCATGCACTACTTGCGCCACCAGTGGATGCCTCAGGGCGGGTGCGGGCCGGTGGGGGACAACACCGGCTATGGCCGCCGCGTCTTCCAGCCCATTTACCTACACGGCATCCGTGAGACCGGCGACGCCGCCGGCCTGTGGACCTTCGAGAAGTACGCCGATATCGACCGCATCAATCCCACCGGTGTTTTCCTCTACTGGCCTGACCATCTCACGCCGGCCAGCCCCGGCTCGCTGGACCTGCCTGTCTCTCACTACTTCGAAATCGATCCGAACCGCGCCGGTTATTTGTTCGCCCGCAACCAGTGGGACGACGAACGCGCCTCATGGTTCGTCTTCACCACGCGCCACGACAACGCCAACCACACCCATTACGACCCAAACAGTTTCCTCTTTACCGCCTTCGGCGAGCAGTTCGCCGCGCACGAGAACATCTTTCCCTATAGCCACCGGCATCACGGCGCCGACATCGAGCACAACATCGTCATCGTCGGTGAAGGCGGCATGCCCGTCGCGGACCGCCCCACCTCGGCCGGCGACGACGGCTCGTTGTTCGGGTTCATGACCGGGGTGGTGGCCGGCCACTTTGCCGACTACGCCCGCGGCGATGCCCGCCGCTCCTACGCTGACCGCTCTGTGCGCGGCGACCCTCCCGCCGTGCGCGCTGAGCGGGCCGTGCTGTTTTCCAAGCAGGGGCCGGTACCGTATATCGTCGTTGCCGATGACATCCAGCGCAGCGCCGCCGAACACGACTACTACTGGCAGTGGTACAGCCAGGCGAAGCAGGTGGCCGGCAGCGGCACTTGCGAAGCACCGTTCTGCTTCACAGGGAAGAACGCGAGTTGCCTGCTCGCCTTCCACACTCCGGAAATACCCGCGCATGACTTTCGAGTGGTGCACAGCGAAGACGCGCGCCGCCAATACGAACTCGGCCTGCTTCGTGTGCATCTGCGCGGATCCCGCGTCCGCTTCCTGGCCGTCGCTGCCGCGCACCGCAGCGGCGAGCCGGAACCGCGCCTCTCGCGCGGCCCGGAAGTTGCTGGCAGCGCGGTGGCGTTCAGCATGGCCGTCGCTGGCCCCGGCTTCTCCGACCTGATCGTGTGGCAGCCTGAGGAAACGGCGGACACCCCCGGCCGGCTGCTCACTTGCGGCGAACTGAAGACCGACGCGTTCCTCACCATGCTGCGCCGCGGTCCGCAAGGCGAGTTGCTGGGTTACGTTTTCGGCGATGGACGCCTGTTGGAGTACGAGGGCAAGACTCTCGCGCGGTCGGAAGCCGGCCTGTGCGTCAGCGCCGGACGGGACAAAGTGATGGTTGCCGGACCTCGGCGCGCTCGCCTCAACCTGGCGCCTCTGCCCGCCGCCGGCGAGCTATGGCGTCCGCACCGTTCCGCGCGCGTTTGGGTCGACGGCGAGCCGCTCTCGCCCGGGGCTCCCAGCCGGGTCACTCTGTTGGGGTAAGCTCGCGCCGCAAAAACCGTATTGTTCGGGGCTCCCTTGTCAACTGAGGCAGGCCGCGTGCGCTATGTGTCTCCGGCGGGGAGCGTCACGACCCTCTTCGGCAGGTAGCCCCACCGGACCGTCGCCGGGCTGCTAAAGTGGTGACTTGGCATCGGCGCCCCTGTTAGCCGGGTCAGCCGGTTCGGCCGAATGACAAAGCGGATTTTGATCCGTGGAGCCCGGCAATTGCTGACCTTGCGCGGCTCAAGCGGACCCCGCCGGGGGGCCGCGATGCGGAGCTTAGGTTTGATCGAAGACGGCGCCGTTTTCATCGTGGACGGCGTTATTCAGGCGGTGGGGCCCAGCCGGCGCATCGAAAACCTGGCCGAAGCCCGTAACGCCCTGGAAATCAGCGCCGACGGCCGGGTCGTCATGCCCGGCTTCGTGGACTGCCGCACCCACCTGATTTGTCCTCCGGCGCGGCTCCCTGAACAAGAGACCCTTCTGGAGGAAACACCTACCGCGGGAGGCGGTTGGCCGGTTCCTGAAACCTTCGCTTCAGTTCGCCATCTCAGACAGATTTCGACGCGGCGTATGGAGATGGTGGCGCGCAAGCTGCTCAGGCAGTTTGTCCGGTATGGGACCACCACTCTTGAAGCCGGCACCGGCTACGGGTTGGACGAGACGACCGAGATGCGCACCCTGCGCGTCTACAAGGCCATCGACAAGAAACCACTGGACGTGGAAGCGACTTTTCTGGGCGCGCGCGCCGTCCCTCCGGAATACGAGCGCCGGAGTGGGGAGTATCTTCAGCGGATTCTCCAGGAACTCCTGCCGAAGGTGGCGCAACGGAAGCTGGCGAGGTACGCGGGTATCACGTGCGGAGAGGGCGGGTTCACACCGCAGGAGTCGCTCGAGTTCCTACGGGCGGCGCGTGAACTGGGCCTCCATACCCGCATCCACCTGGAGGGGGAATCCCTGGCGGCTGGTGCAGCAGCAGCCGTGCAAGGGGGCGCTGCTAGCGCTGACCACCTCGCCGCGGCAGGCGAGCAGGAGGCACGGTTGCTGGCGAACTCCCCTACCGTCGCCACGCTCCTGCCTGGCTACACATACCATCTGGGCTCAGAGCGCTATCCGCCGGCGAGACTGTTCATTGACACCGGCGTCGCCGTGTCCCTGGCGAGCGGCTTCACTATGGACACCTGTCCCACCTGGAGCATGCCCATGGTCCTTTCGCTGGCTTGCGCCCGGATGCGCATGACCCCCGCCGAAGCCATCACCGCAGCCACCATCAACGCCGCCCATGCCTTGCGGCGCGCTTCGACTCTGGGCAGTCTGGAGTATGGGAAACAGGCGGACTTGATCATGGTAGACGCGCCAGACTACCGGGAAATCCCGTACCATTTCGGTGTGAACCTGGTTGCGTTGACGATCAAGCGGGGTGAAGTGCTTCACCCGCGAGTGGAGTACCCTTGGCCGGAGTCCTAGTCTCGTGCGTGCCCAATTTTTCTGAGGGCCGCGACGCGGACAAGATCTCAGCGCTGACAGCGGCCATCGCCTCAGCCGAAGGAGTCTGGGTCCTGGACTGCCACCAGGACCCCGATCACCATCGAAGCGTCATCACTTTTGTGGGACCGCCCGAGGCCGTGCTCGAGGGGGCTTTGCGTGGCGCGGCCAAGGCTTTTGAAGTGATTGACATGAACGGGCACGCCGGCGTGCACCCTCGCATCGGTGCGTTGGACGTGCTGCCCTTCGTGCCGTACTCGGGCGTTTCTCTCGAAGACTGCGCGCGGCTTGCAGTTCGGGCGGGCCATGAGTTGTGGCAACGCCACGGCGTTCCAGTCTATTTCTACGGCGCCGCCTCGCCTCACGCCGGGCGCGCCGCTCTAGCCGACATCCGCCGGGGCGGATTTGAAACCCTCAAGGAGCTTGTCCGGCTGAACGCCGGGCGGCAACCCGACGTCGGGGAGTCCGGCCTGCACCCCACCGCGGGCGCCGCTGTTGTTGGCGCCCGTCCCTGGCTGGTCGCTTACAACGTCGTGTTGGATTCAGCCGACGTCGAGGCAGCTCGCGCCATTGCCCGGGCCGTCCGCCAGAGCACGGGCGGCCTGCCGGGCGTGCAGGCGCTGGGTTTGTGGCTGGCCTCGCGAGGCCTGACGCAGGTTTCCATGAACCTCACCGACGTCTCTGCCACCACGCCATACGACGCTCTGCTGGCAGTGGAGCGCGAAGCGGCGGCGCGAGGGGTGGAGGTCCTGGAGAGCGAACTGGTCGGATTAGCTCCTCGCCGGGCTCTCCAAACTCCACCGGGTTCGAGCCTCCGCCTCGGTCACCCCGCGGAGCATTACGCGTTCGAAGACCGACTGGAAAAGGCCATGCGGGCGGCCCGCGATAGAATGGAGTGAATGCTGGTCAGCATTCAAGCCAGAAAGCCTAAAAGGCCGGATTGGCTGCGCGCGCCGGCTCCGGCCGGGGGGCATTTTCGCGAAGTCAAACAATTGGCGGAACAACTGAAGCTCCACACGGTTTGTGAGAGCGCCGCCTGCCCCAACATCGGCGAGTGCTGGAACCGGAGAACGGCCACCTTCATGATCCTGGGCAACGTGTGCACCCGGCGGTGCCGCTTTTGCGCGGTGTCCAAGGGCGCGCCGCTCAACGTGGATCACGAGGAGCCTCAACGGGTTGCCGAAGCCGTGGCCACGCTCGGATTGCGCCACGCCGTCATCACCAGCGTGAACCGCGATGACCTGAAAGACGGCGGAGCGGAGCTGTTCGCGCTGACCATTCGAGCCATCCGCCACCGCGTGCCCGCTTGCAGCGTCGAGGTGCTGGTTCCGGACTTTCAGGGATCCGCCCGGTCTCTGGTGACAGTTCTGGAAGCCGGACCGGACGTCATGAACCACAACGTGGAGACCGTCCCGCGGCTCTACCGGACAATCCGCCCGGGATCGCGTTATGCGCGGTCTCTCGAGCTGCTCAACCAGTCCAAGCGCAGCCGCCCGGGCATCGCCACGAAGTCAGGCCTGATGCTTGGTTTAGGGGAAACTCTTGAGGAAGTACTTGAAGTGATGCGGGACCTCCGCTCCTGCCAGGTGGATACGCTTACCCTGGGGCAGTATCTCAGTCCGTCCCCAGCCCATGCCCCGGTGATTCGCTTTGTTCCGCCCTCCGAGTTTGGCGCTTTGCGGGATCTGGGCAGGAACATGGGCTTCACCCACGTGGAAGCCGGTCCGCTGGTGCGAAGTTCCTATCACGCCGCCGACGCGTTGCGAACCTCCGGCGAATAATCCTCGTCTACTTAGGCGAGGAGGTGTACATGTTGAAGTTTCTTCTGTGGTGTATTCTGCTGGTGCTGTGCTGGCCATTGGCGTTGCTGGCATTACTGCTGTACCCTCTGATCTGGCTAATCTTGCTTCCATTCAGGCTTGTCGGAATCGCGGTAGGAGCGGTTCTGGACTTCGTCTGGGCAGTCGTCACGCTTCCCGCCAGGCTCGTCCGCAGCATGGGCAAAACATGAAAATCCTTTAACTAGAGCGCAGTTTCAGATATCCTGGTAGGTGAGGCCGCTATTCGGCCTAACAGTTCTTTGCAGTCGCATCTGCCCAAACCAGCAGCTAGAGGCAGTGGAACGTCAATACAGCTGAGCGGGCCAAACCGCTCATGGAAGGAGGTTGCCATGCCTAAAGACACGTTCGAGTTGCGAGTATCCGTCCGGAAGCTGCTAATCGGCCTTCTGGTAACCCTTGTCCCTATCAGCCTGGCGGGTTTGTACGTCATTACCCAGAGCGCAGACGCCCTTGAGAAGTCCATCGGGACACATTTCAAGATCTACGCTGAATCCACGGCATCCGGGGTGGCAGAGTTCATCCACAGTCGAGTGATCAACGTGGGAACTATCGCCACGGAACCAGCCGTGCTGGACGCCATCCAAAGCTCCAACCGTTCCTACGGGGGCATGAGCACCGCGGCGGCCACGGCGCGCATCGAGCGGATTGAGAAAGAGTGGAACACCCCCGCCGCCGATGCGGTGGTCAGAGACATATTGGGTTCGCGGGCTTCCCGATGGCTGCGCCGCTATCAGGAAATAGACCGCAGATTCCTGCGTATCACGGTGACCGACGAAAGAGGAGCCACCGTAGCAGCTACCCACAAGACGCTGGACTATTTCCAGGCTGACGAAGATTTCTGGCAGGCCATTTACGCGCAGGGCAGGGGCGCTATCCACCTGACCGATATCCTGTACGACGACGTCACCAAGTCGAACTACATCGGAGTCGGCGTCCCGGTGCTCGAAGAAGGCACCAATCGCTTCCTGGGAGCCGTGGACGCCCTGATCGATGTCAGCACCCTGTTCCGGTTGGTGAATCAGACTCAAGCGCCGCTCAACCTGAGGACTCTCCTTGTCAAAGACGACGGCACTGTGATCAGTTCGCCGGAAGCCACGCTGTCAATGGGCATGAAATCGGGCGAATTCAGCGCCGTTCGCGACGCGCTGACCACCATTCAGGGGCGCCAGACCGGCTACATCCTCAGTGACGTGCCCGACGGCGGGCGTCATCTGATTGGCTTTGCCGACACCGGGCTCAAGGAAGACTACCTTAACCTGGGTTGGGTTGTCCTGGTGGCCCAGGATGCGAGCCAAGCCTTGGCTCCCATCCGAGCCGTTGGCCGTTTGAACGCTTTACTGGCCCTCACAGGATTGGCCATGGTCACGCTTCTGGCTGTGTACTTTTCGCTGCACCGCACGCGGCCGTACATGGACCTGGAAACGGTCATGCGCAAACCGGAGGAACCCGAAAAGACCCAGGAGTCCTGAGTCAACCAGCGCGCGGATCCGGACCGTGTGATATGCTTGGCGACCACGCGTAGAGAGGTCCGCGCGCATGCTTCGTTACTTGGCTTTCATTACAATCGGCTGCGCCACCCTTGTGGCGCAAAACCCTTACGGCCGCATCACCGGCCGCGTCACGGACTCGGCCGGCGCCCTGGTGCCCGGAGTCACTGTCCGCGTCATCCACGAGTCGACCAACGTAGCCACGGCGACCGCCAGCAATGCTGAGGGCAACTATGAGGCCCTTAATCTGAATCCCGGCCGGTACCGGCTGGTTGCGGAACTGTCAGGATTCAAGCGATACGAACGGGGCCCCATTGAGGTGCGTGTAGGTGACGTCCTCAACGTGCTCGTCGAGATGGAAATCGGCACGCTGACGGAGAGTGTCAGCGGAAGTTGCGTTCAGCGGCGGAGAGTTTGGAGCGGGGGCAGGGGGCGTCCATACCTTGTATATGCATCTGATACAAGAAACAGACGAAAATGCAAGCCCAAAGTGCAATGCGAATCTGCTCGTCCCGTTCAGGAGAGCCGGAACATGTCGGGAATCAAATGTTTCGATGTTCAATCAGGAGGTGGTTGCGGAATCGCTGATTATTCCGGACCTTCATGGCCCGGTCTCACTGAAACGCTTCCTCGGTCAATCACCAAGGGATGGCTATGTGCTCCATCGAGCAAGGGCGTTGCCAAGATACGTTAGGGCAGGCCCGCGCCGAAGTTGTGGATGCGCGAATTGGTTTGAATAGCTCCGCAGGCATCCATAGCAGCTCGTATTGGGTGCACATCCGCAGCGGCCACCAATGCGCTCCTGGGCCCGTTCCAAGCAGAGGCGAAACGTGGACGGATGCTCAAGTCTCGCGACGAGGCCAGCCCCTCCAGGCACATCGTCGAAAAGGATGATCTCGGGAAGGTCGTTACCTGGTGCACTGCGAACCGTGACGCTCAGGTCCTGCAGAGGAACCTCCAGAATCTGTTGGGCACCGTGAAGGAGCGCGTAAGCGAGAGAATAGCCGACCCAGAGCAAGCCGTCGTGTGCATCCATTGATAGGGGCGCATGGTGGAAGCGGACCCGGAGCACGTCCGTGACGAACTCATGGCCCAGAGCCACTCGCTGGGGCTGACCATTACAGCGGCGTCCCAAGGGCGTCTTATGTTCCCGTTCGTCTTGCACGCCCGCGCCGCACGTCGGACAGATCAGGAAACCTTGGCTCTTTCGTCCTTCGCAGAGCACGACGAGCTCGCC
>JBBIND010000049.1:0-33399 GCA_037444075.1 Acidobacteriota bacterium
CCCTGCTCAGTAATCACGACCGGGAGAGGTGTCTCATCCATGTTGGCACGGAGGGCGCACAAAGAGTGGAGCACGAAGGCGGTGAAAGACGCGGTATTCGCCTCGCCACTGTTTCCGCGGCTGCTCAACGGCGACTTGATTCGAGACACGATCGCCAAGGGTGTGAGCAACGGCATTCTGGCGTACGTCGGCAAGGCGGCGAGCGGGAAGTACGAGCCGTTTCTGTTCGGCGCCAGCATGACCGCGCAGGAGGTTGAGATCTCCGATGACGTCTTCCTGATTACGGCCGAGGTGGCGGAGGCCTACCGGCAGGCACTCACCAAGCCGCAGGAAGTGATCGGCGCGGGACCGCTCTTTGTGGAGGGCGGCGGCGCGGCCGGAACCGGCGGTGCGGGGGCAGGAATCGGTGAGACGGAAACCCCAGGCGTGACTAAGCCCGAAATGGCGCCGGCGGGCGACAGGACTCGTGCACTGACATGGTCCGGAGAGGTGCCTGCCCAGAAGTGGATGAACTTCTACACCAAGGTGCTGGCCAAGTTCGCGACCACCAAGAGCTTGCGGCTGACGGTGAATGTGGACGTCGCGCCGCCGGAGGGCGTCACCAAACAGTCGGTGGAAGAAACAAAGGCGGCGCTCCGGGAATTGGGTTTGAACGACGACACGCTGCGAACTTGATTGGCGCCCCGCGTTGGACGGGGCCGTCAACAAACGCCTCCTGTCAACAGGAGAAAGCCGAGAATTGGTACGCGGAAACTTGGGGTCCGGCCTCAACCCCGGGGGTTGAGTGCGCCACCCCGCGAATCATGGTTTCAACGAGAGAGGACGGCCGCAGCGCAAGAACCTGCGAAATGTGGCGGATACGGGCGGGAGCCGTGGCAAGCGCTCCCGTCAAGATAACGGGCCTTGGAGTTGGGGCGTAGTCGGTGTGGCTCCCCGGCATGGATTCGAACCACGATTCACGGCTCCAAAGGCCGCTGTCCTACCATTAGACGACCGGGGAGTAAGGCGCTGAGGGAGCGCCCGCCTGAGTTCAGTGTAGCAAAGCGCGTCCGGGGGTCACCATTCCGAATACGGCATGCCCTCCAGGCTGACTTTGTCCGAGCCGCTGCGCACGTCGTAAATGCCCGGCTCGTTCTGGTTCACGCTCGTCAGCGCGTCTTCCATGATGACCCGCCAGGTACGGTCTGAATTGGTGATCGGGTCCACGGGGATCTGACGCAGGTAACCCTCGCTCACCAGGTCCTGCAAGGACTGCGGGGCTTTCTGCTTGTCGTAGGTGTATTCGTCAATCACCGTGCGCAGGGTGAACAGGTTGCTGCGCAATACGCTCTCCTTGGCGCGCAACACGGACTTCTGATAGAGCGGGACGGCAATCGAAACCAGGATCGAAACGATCGCCATCACGATCATGATCTCGATCAGCGTGAATCCTCGCGCGCGCTTCATTGCCTTGTCACCATTCCGAGTAAGGCGTCCCGTCGGGCGCCTTCTCAAACGTCTTGGAGTAGACGTCAAACACATTCTGCCCGCCCCAGGAAAGCGATTGGGAATCATCCTGCATGCTGCGCTTGCCCCAGTCCTGGTTGCCCGTGAACGGGTCCTTGGGGATGCGGCGCAGGAAACGGATCTTGCGGTCCACGGTGCCGGAGAGTTTCACCCCTTCGGCCAGAATCTCCAGCGTCTCAGGATAGCATTCGGTGCCGATCTTGGGCGGCCCGAGATGACCCTGGTCGCAGGCGTCCTTGTACTTGTCAATGGCCGTGCGCACCTCGCGCAACGCCCAGCGCAGTTCCCGCTCGTGATCCCGGCGAACCTTGTAGCGGGCCAGAGGCACTGCCATGGCGGCGAGCAACAGCATGATGGTGAAAGCCACGATCAGTTCCACCAGAGTCAGGCCTCGCTGCCGGGATCGCCGCATGGCCGCCTGCCTTATTGAATCACCACTGACAGAACCGGCGAACCGACGTCGATGGATTGCATCTGCGAGTTGCGCACCGTGAGCTCGGACATGCCGACTTCAGCCGTCCCAGGTCCGAGAGCGGTAAACGTGAGCACCAGCAGCGCGCCTGAGCCGCTCACTCCGGAAGAGCCCGGCAGCCGGTTGAGCAAGACGCTGGCTTCCCCGACGTCGTTCAGGATGTTCCGCGCAAAGATGGGCTGCTGACCATCGCCGGTCATCAAACCGCCCACAGTCACTTCTTCCAGGCGCAGCAACTGCTGATTGAACTTCAGCCGCATGGGCGTGTTGAAAACGTCGGTGACGTTCTCCAGATTCAGCGACACGGACACCGTTTCTCCCGCTTTCGCCTGCACGGCAGCCGGCATAAACACCATGCGCGCGCCTACCGCAGGCTCCGGCGCAGGGGGTGCGGGAGCCTCGGCTTCGGGCTTGGGCGCCTCTTCAGGAGCGGGGGCGGGCGCCGCCGCGGGCGGCTCTTCCATGGGCTTGGACTCCGGTGGAGGCGGGCTCGTGTCACCGCGCGCGCCGTAAGTGAGCTTCAGCACCTGGTCCGTTCCGGCTGCCACGCCGCGTATGTTCAATTCGGTGATTTCAGGAGCGCGGACGATGTGCGGCACGAGCGCTATCAGCAGTTCGCTCTCGTTGCGCTCCTTGGTCTCGCTCGAAAAGAGCCGGCGAATAATGGGCAGGTTGCCGAGACCCGGCACGCCGGTCTGCGTGCGCGTGTCGGTGTCCTGCATCAAACCGCCGAGCAGGGTGGTTTCGCCTTTCTTCATGCGTATGCTGTGGATCAGCCGGCGGGAGCCGATGACGGGCTGCGAAAGGCCGCCCACGTCAATGCGGTCACGCACGTTGGAGATCTCAATCTCCACATGCATGGAGACTTCGTCGGCCCCGTGGATTTTCGGCGTGATGTCGACGTTCACTCCCACGTCCGCAAATTGGAACTGCGTGCTGACCAGCGGGCTGACACCGACAGCGCCAATACCGGGTTGAAAACTACCCGTAGCGTACGGGAATTTGTCGCCGATTTTGAGCGAGGCTTTCTGCCCGTCGGCCGTGCGCAGTTGGGGCGATTGGAGGACTTTCGTCTGGCGGTCACTCATCAAAGCGGTGAGCAACGCGCCGGGAAGGGTCATGGAGTAGTCGCCCGTGCTGATGCGCCCGAGACTGGAAAGCCGTATGGCGCTGGCAGTCGCCGCGGATGAAAGCGAAGTGAGGCCCGAGGTGAGGCCGGTCCCGTCATCGGTGGTTGCGGTAGCTTGCTTCGGCAACGCCAACTCCCCCCGCGGAGTGAAGGAAATCGGGAGCTGCAGGCCTGCCTGCCCGGCGGACGCCAGAGTGGCGGCAAGGTCACGCGTGCGGGTGCGGTTGGCCTCCATCACGATGACGTCCACCACCACTTCCGGCTTCGGCTTGTCGAGATCATGGATCAGCTTCTCCGCCAAGGCGATCTGATCCACGGTGCCCCGGGCGATGATGGCGTTCAGGGCGTTGTAGGTGAACATCAGCCGGATGTTGACGATGGAGCGCACGGCGGTGTGAATCTCCTGCAACTCCTGCACGGTGGTGATGTTCTTGATGTAGAACACCTTGACGACCAGGTCTTCGTAATCGCGCCGCTTGGTGACGTTGTCGTTGGTCACGAAGATGGTGGTCGCCGAAAGAGGTTTCCAGTAGGATTTCGTCAGCACGCAGAGATGCTCCAGAGCCTCTTCCAGCGTGGTTCTGGAGAGTTCGACCGAGAAGCTGTTGCGGGGCGGCGGCTGGTACTCGGGGTCGAAAAGCACGTTGACGCCGGCCAGCTTGCCGATGGTTTCAAACAGCACCTTCACCGGCTGATTGTTCATCTTCAGCGTGGTGATGTGCCGCGAGATCGGCCTCAGTTCCGGCACGGGCAGCAGCGTGGAGGCGCGTTCCAGGCTCTTGCGTTCGGCTTCTTCAGAGGGCGTGAGCCCGCGCTGCTCAGGCGGCACGGCGGCTTGCGGTTCGCCCTCCGGCGGACGCTGCTTCTCGCGTTCGATCATCCCGTACGTGCGCCGGAGTTCCTGTTCGGCGATGCTCGAACCGGGGTCGATGGCGTAGGCTTTCTGAAACTCGGCCAACGCCTCCTCGAGTTTGCCCTCCACGCGGAGCTTCTGGCCGTTGTGGACATGAGCCTGACCTGCCTGGAAGCGAACTCGGCGCAGAGCGAGCTGGTAGCCGGAGTCAAAGGGATCTTCCGCCACGGCTTTCTCAAAGAGTTCCAGAGCTTTGTCGTATTCGCGGCGGACCTCGGCGGCGCGGCCATCCTTCAGGTAGCGGTCGCCCTTGCGCGTCCGCGCCTCGAGAAATACGGTCGCGGAGAGCAGCGCAGCGACCCCCAGGATTACCCCTAAGCGATTCAAGACAGGCATGTTAGTCGATGAAATCGGACGCTTGTGTTAAGATGTGGTTTCGCACTCACTCGAAACCTCATAAATGTGTGACGCAATTCGCTTTGAGTGTGTTGATTGGAAAGTGTGGCCAGAGAATCGGGTGGAGACAGGATCCTGAGCGACAACCGCCGCGCCCGGCACGATTATTTCCTGCTGGAGCGCTTCGAGGCGGGCCTGGCGCTGACCGGCACCGAGGTGAAGGCGGCCCGGACGGGGAAGATTCAGCTTCAGGACGGCTTTGCGGAGATTGAAGGCGGCGAAGCGTGGCTCAAGAACGTCCACATCAGCCACTATTCGCACGGCAGTTACGCCAACCACGAGGTGACACGCCCCCGCAAGCTCCTGCTGCACCGCGCCGAAATCCAGAAACTCCACGTGAAGACCCGCGAAAGAGGGCTCACCCTGGTCCCGACGAAGGTCTACCTGAAAAATGGCCGCGTCAAATGCGAAATCGCGCTTGCGCGTGGGCGGAAGGCGCATGATAAGCGCGAAGCGATCAGAACCCGCGAGCAGGAGGCCGAAGCCCGCGCAGCGGTGCGGCGCGCCAGCAAGCTGGACGGGGACTAGGCCGAGCCTGGGCCGGAGAGAATACGTCCGACATCCACGCAGAACCCCGCCTACCTCTCAATCGCCGCGCAAGCCGTAAGCGGAAGCCGTGTCCAAAGCGCTAATCCACCTCAAACATGGCGACGATGAAGGTGTAAAGCGTCAGCACCAGCGCTCCGAGGGCCGGCTGATACCAATTGCCGAGCATTTCGGCGGAGAAAGGATGGCCGAGAGACGTCGACCACACCGCGAAAGCTCCCGTGGTAATGGCGATTTGCTTCCATTTGCGGATCTTCGCCACCTTGAGCTGCCAGGGAACCGAGAGAACCAGCACAATCCAGAACACCGCCCAATACAGCGTGTGTACGGGGATGGGCGTGGGTTCCTGCATTAGTCCCACGCCGTTCTTGAGAGCGACATAGATGGCCACAATGTCGCCGGGGATGTACTTGAGCAGGCGGTCCTTGTAATCGTCCGGCGTGGCTGGGGGCGCTCCTGCCCCGGCAGGCAACCTGGCCGTCAACGCAGCGGCCTGAATGTCCTTCTTCGTTATGACCTCGCGACCCATCTTCCCTCCTCCAAAATCCCGGTCCTTTGAGCTTCGTCCTGACGGCACGGCGGCGCTGCAGCGTCCCTCCTGTCCGGAACCGCTCGCCTCGAAGGCCCACCCTCCGGGTTCCGCCGCGCGCAGTTATGTCAAGTATAGGGCTGGTCTTCAGCATACGAACCCGCAAATTCGCCTCGTTCCGTGTTTTTTTCGGGCCGCCATAGCCGCGGCGCCCGTCGGCGCGATGGCCGAATCTGCGCTAGGATAACGGCATGCTAGGCCTGGACTGGCGGGCTGCCCGCGCCGCTTGGACTGTGTTGCTGATCGCGGGCCTGGTCGCTCTGGCCTTCGTCATTCGCCACACGCTGCTGATTCTCATCTGCGCGCTGCTGTTCGCCTACCTGCTCAGCCCGCTGGTGGATCTGGTGGACCGCTTCTCCGCCAAGCGCATCCCGCGGAACTTGTCTCTGGCCGTCGTCTACCTGCTGCTCCTGGCCGCTCTCGCCACGGGCATGGGTTTCATAGGCGCCCGCATCGCGCAGGAAGGCGCGCTGCTGGCCAGCCGCCTGCCGCAGTATCTGGACAACCCGGAGACGCTCGCCAGTTGGCCCTTGCCGGTATGGCTGGAACCTTACCGCGAAGAGGCTCTCAGCACACTGCGCGGCCAACTGGAAGCCAACGCCAAGGAACTTGTCCCCATGTTGCGGAAGGCGGCCCAACAAGTGATGTCCGTGCTGGGCAACCTGGTTTTCGTCCTGCTGGTTCCGATCCTCAGTTTCTTCTTCTTGAAAGACTCCGCCTCCATACGCAGCACATTTCTTGACCAGTTCCTTCAGGAGCGGCAGCGCCGGCTGGTGAAGGACATCATGCAGGACGCGCACGTACTGCTGGCGCAGTTCATACGCGCGCTGGTGGTGCTGTGCTTCATCACTTTCCTGGCGTACTGGCTGTTTCTCGGCACAATGAAGGTCCCGTATGCGCTGCTGCTGGCCGTCGGCGCGGGGATTGTGGAGTTCATACCCGTCGCCGGACCCCTGGCTGCCTCGCTGGCCATCCTGGTGGTGGCTGGCTTTGCGGGCTATGAGCACATCATCTGGATCGTCGTCTTTCTGGTGGCCTACCGTTTGGTGCAGGACTACCTCATCTGGCCGTATCTGCTCGGCGCGGGAGTGAAGCTTCCGCCGGCGGCCGTCATCCTCGGAGTCGTGGCAGGAGCGCAGGTGGGCGGGATGATGGGCATGTTCCTGTCTGTTCCCGCAATCGCCGTCCTGCGCGTTGTCTACGTTCGTATACGGAAGGCTCAGGAAGGGCCTGTGCCGGACATCGCCGAGCCGTGAAGTCACGTTTGCTCCTGGCCCTCTGCCTGGGCGCGGCGCCATCCGCCGCGCACATGGTCAGCATCAGCACCGGGGAATTGCATATCGAGGGTCCCACGGCGCGCTACGAACTGCGCATGCCGCTCTATGAGCTGGAACATGTCGCAGATCCGGCGCGGACCCTGTTCGAAGTGATCCGCCTTCGCGGCGAGGGCGCCGAGGCGCGGCGGGTCAGCCTGGACTGCCGCGAAGTGCCTGAAGATGGCGCTTTCGTTTGCCGCGCGGTGTACGAGTTTGCTTCCATTCCGGACCAGGTCCAGGTGAAATGCCGCCTGCACTCAGTCACAGTGCCGAATCACGTTCACGTCCTCCGCGCTTACAAGGAAGACCGCTCGGACCGCGCCGTATTCGACTTCACTTTTCCCACCGCGGACATCAACTTCGATCCGCCGGGACCCTGGGAAGTTGCTCTACGGCAGGCCGGAGCTGGACTGCTGCGCGCCACCGGAGGACCCGCCGTTCTGCTGCTGCTTCTGGCCACCGCCGTGGCGGCCCGCACCCGCTGCGAACTCATCCTCCTGGCGGGCATGTTGATGGCGGGCCAGGTTGTTTCCTGTACGCTTCCACCGCTCTCCGGGTGGTCCCCCGGGCCGAACCTCGTAGAGGCGCTCTCGGCGCTTGCCATCGCCTACCTGGCGGTGGAGACGCTGCTTCTCCCGCAGGCGGGAATGCGCTGGATCGTGGTGGGGGTGCTGGGGATCTTCCTGGGACAGTACTTTGCGCTGTTCATCGCGCAGAGCGGTTATCGGACTGCGTATGTTCTCACCGGCGTGGCCATGGCCGAAGCCGCCGTGCTGGTCGTCTTCTTCCTCGTCTTGACGCAGCTTGACAGGCTGGGTTGGGCGGCGAGGTTGCGCAAAGGCGCAGCCGCGCTGCTGGCGATCGTCGGCTTGGTCTGGTTCTTTGTCCGCCTCACCTGAACTCCGGAATGCGCACCGGAACAGGGCGCTCCGCGGGAAGCAGTAGTCCGCCCGCTTGAGGATGCCGCGCCGGGCCCGGAAAATCCTTACCGGAGACGATACAGCCTGGCGCCGGACTCCACACCGATTTCGACCAACCCCCACTCATCCGCACGCTGACGAAGCATGGCGTCCAGGGGGTTCTTCTGGAAGATGAACAGGTGCGTGATGCCGAGCCGTTTCAAATGCTCCACGGCGGCTCGGCCCAACCCGGGTGGAGGAGGTTGCAGCGAGCGCGGGGAGGCTTCCTGGACCGTCTCCCAACGGCCTTCAGCATCTTCGAGTTCCAATCGGAGCCGCAGGCCGGGCTGGTCCGCTGAACATTCTACGACGATGGCATCGGCTGCTTGCGGTGTGCCGAAATCGGCCTCCATCCACATCCCCGGCGAGGCAGGCTGCCAGCTTCGCCAGCGTGTCACAGGATTTTCGTCGAAAGCCATTTCGACGTCCCAGGGGTTGGGGCTGGCCCGAAGGCGCCAGCCGGGCTTGCGGACTATGATGCCGCCCGCGTGGAAAACACGCAGTTGATGGACGCTCCACGAATCGTGGCTGGAGCCGGCTTGTACCAGCCGAAAGCGTTTTAGCGGTTTTGAGGGAAACGAAAAGTGAATGCGCTGCACTGGTCCGAATTCGTCATAGAGGGCCACCTTGAGAACGTCATCGGCAACCGAGTTGAACGCTCCCTGGTAAGGCACCAGGACGTTTCTGGCCGTGTAGGCGATGGACACGTCATCATAGGCCAGCACGGCGCCGTTCGCAGGCACGCGTTCCTCAATCAGGCGGGCGTGACTGTAGGCGGGCATGGTCCGGCGCAGGAAGCGGTCCTCCGGCTCAATGCGCATGGCGGCTTGGACCGGCATGGAATTCACGATGAAGTTGAGTGGTGGGAAATAGCTCTTGAGTGTGGTCGGCCAACTTGCCCAGGCGTGGACCAGGACGAGGATGGGGACCACCCACCGCACGCCGCTCAGAGCGGAAGCCAAGGCCAGAGAGGCAAACGGCAGCGCCGGGAGCAGGAAGCGGCAGCCGATGTTGGCGGCGAAAGGCAGCCCGAACAGCAAGCCGGCCAGCAGCCAGCGGCGTCCGGCAGGAGAGCGTAACGCTACGAGCCCGATGGGGCAGAGGACAAACAGCGGACCCAGAATCCCTCCCAGTTCTCCGGTGGCCAGGAGTGCGCGGGGGATCTCCCAGGCGGAGTCCAGTCCGTAGGTCCGAAAGTCGCGCATGCGCGAAGATAAGATGAGTTCGAAGGACCGGTGTACGTGCGGGTTGGGAAATACCGCGTTGAAGAACGGCGAAACCGGGTTGCCTATCCAGTACCAATTCCGGATGAGCCATGGCCCTACGGAACACGCTGCAGAAACGCAGGCGGCCAACACCTCCGGCCATGGCCTGCGGACGTGCCTGTATTTCTTCCAGAACATGTAGACCGGCACATAGAGGAGCGCCATGAAGGCCGTGTACTTGATGGCAAACGCGAAGCCTGCCAGCAGCCCTGCCAGGACGGCCAACCCTCGGGATTCGCCAGAATCCGGCGCGGCGGCAGCCCACATCTCGAGCGCGTAGAACACGAGGAACAGCACGCACGCCAGCGCGACGTCGTTGTAGGCGCTGGTTCCGTCCATCCCCGCTACGGGCGCCAGGAAAAAAAACAGGGCGGCCGCTGCCCCAACACCCGGCAACCCAAAGCGCCGGCCATAGAGCACCAGAGCCAACGGCAGAGCAACCAGAAAGGCGAAATGCACCAGCGAGGCAGCCGAATGCCCGCCGAAGGCGAAGGCGAAGAGGAACAGCATCTCCACGCCCGCCGGGAGGTGGGAGAAGATGTTGGTGGCAAGCGGTTGGAGTCCGCCCTCGCGGAGGTAATGCGCCACGAGCCCGAGATGGTAAGTGCTTCCGTCGGGGCTGTTTTCCGGCGCCATGGCGTTGACGAAATAAAGGACGAAGTAGGGCACGAAGATCAGCAGGAAAAGCCGCCGCCACATCAACTCGAGAGCGGGCAACGCCACACCCTGCCCCGCACGCAGCCTGGGATGCAGAACCGCAGCAATCGGCAAAGCCCCCAGCGCCAGAAAGACGGCGGGGCTCGCCAACCCCGTCAGGCAGACCAGGAACACCATCAGGCTCAGCAACGCGCCCCCGCCGGCGAGAGAAAAAACGAGCGTTTCACCGCTGGCAAGACGGGCATTCAGGCGGCGCAGGAGCAGGCTGCCGAGCGCCCAGCACGTCAAGAGCGTGAAAGCTGCACCGAAGAGTACGGACACCGCCGGAGGGATCATACGATGTCGTCAGCCGGCCTCATGGCAAAATGGCGCGGGGGCGAAGCAGAAGGCGCCGCTGGGATACCAGCGCCTTCCGAAATGGGCACGCACTTCGTCAACGCGGGCTCAGCCGTGGCCAGGCCAGCTCAAAACCCTGGGCTGTGAGCTTGGCCTGGAAATCCCGCAGCTCCTTTCCCGTGTTGCGGATGGCGCGTGGCGTCCGCTTACTCTGCACAGCGTGCGCCGCCAGCGCGCCGGCGGCTTCTCCGATGTTCCACTCGACGGGATGCAGCCGGTAACAGCCGTTGGTGATGTGCGTGACGCCCAGGTTCTTCGCCGCGGGGATCAGGTTCTCGACTCTCTTCGGGATAAGCGACCCCAGAGGGATCTGGAAAGGCAAGGAACTGACGTCGATGTAGTTATCGCCGCCCGAACTTGGATGGAGGTCGATGCGGTAGCTGCCCACGCCCACCGAATCCGGGAACACCTCGGCGGTCAGTTCCTCGCGCTTCAGGCCGGTGAGTTTCATGCGCGCGTCCGTCCCTACGTGCTGCTCGAGCACCGTGAACTCGGCCTGAATGCGCCGCGATTCGCGTATGTACGGGTACTTGGCGAGCCCGTCCTCGGTCCCGGACAGGTCGCCTCGCAGGCGCAATCCGGGCCAGCCTTGCTTGCCATCCGGGCGGGGCGCCTCGGTTTGCATCCAGTAAAGCAGGGACAGACTCAGTTGCCTGCCGCGGCGGAGGTGGGCAGCCGCCTCCGGTTCGCTGACCTCGTGCAGGTTACCCAGCCAGTAGTCGTTCTGCGGCCAGTTGATAAGCGATATGTCGCTCCTGTAGGAGCCTGGCGTGAAGTTCTTCTTGCTGGCGATGCGCCGGTAGAGCCACAGATTGAGCGGCGGGCCGGTGACGGTATCATCGCCTTCAGGATCAAACATCACCGGGCGCGGCTTGAGCGTGATCGGGTCGCTCATGGACCAGGCAAGCAGTTTCCCGGGCCAGGGGGGACGCATGGCGGGAATGTAGTCCCGCCAGATGTCGTATTCCGCAGGCTTGTCGATGGTGTGGTTCTCGCCGGGCAGGTGGTCAATGGCAAAACATACGGTGAAAGCCTGGTGATTGGCGGGTTGCGCCTGCTCGGGCGCGCTCGGTTCGCCCGTTTGCTTGCGCGACTCGAAACCGGTGACGTACTCAGTCTTGGTGAGCGGCAGCAAATCGCCCATTTCCGTGGCGTCAATGAAATAGGGCGCGTGGACGGTCCTCTCTGCACCGGACTCCAGACTCCGCACGGTAACGGCGCGCACTGTGTCACCGGCCACGTCGGCTCGCAGGGGCTTATGGCGAAGCAGCACGGTGAGTCGCCCGCCGCTCGTGTGCGGCGCGAGCATTGCCTCGAGGACCGCCAGCGAAACCGTTGGCTCGTGGGTAATCCTCGAGACGCGCCCGTCGCCGGGGTTGAGGTTCCAGCGGGCGCGCGCCGCTTCGGTCAGCGGGAAGTGGCGGCGGTAATAATCCCGGACGGCGTTGCGGTAGGCGCGGTAGAGTTGCGTGCAACCGAAATGCTCAATCCAGGGATGTTCGTCAGGCGGCACCAACTGCGAGGTGAGTTGCCCGCCCACCCAGTCCGTCTCCTCGGTCATGATGACGCTCAGGCCGTTGCGCAAAGCCGCCAAGGCAGCGGCGCAGCCTCCGGTGCCGCCTCCGATGACGGCTACGTCGCAGCGCAGCTCCCGCGCGCCATCGAGCCAAGCCGGCAGAGCGAACAAGGCTCCCGCGCCAGCCAGAAAGTCTCTTCGGTGCATGCTCATAGGACGCTCCCACGCCGATTCTACTGGGGCTGAACCGGCGGGGCAACAGGCCGCACGCCCTCGCCGGATGGGGAACTGCGCCCAGGCTCCCTGTGGTCAGACGCTCGCGGCTTCCGCCAACATCACAGCCGCCGCCCCGAGCACGCCCACATCACCGGCCAATTGCGCGGGCACGATAGGCGTCTCCGCGGCGAACTGGTTGATAGTGCGTCCGGGCGTCAGTTGGCGCAAGCGCGAAAACAGCGGCTCGCCAAGCTTGGTGAGCCCGCCGCCGATGACGATCATGTCAGGGTCAAGCAGGCTGATCACGCCCCCCAGCCATGCGGAGAGCATCAGGCTGACCTCGTCCAGCAGTTCCAGCGCGCCGGGCTCGCCCGCCGCCACCTGTTCGCTCCAGCGTTCCGGGACGATTCCGCGGCGCGCCAGCGCCGTGCCGGAGGCGAGCGCCTCGATGCAGCCGGGCACGCCGCAATTGCACACGCTCTGGCTGCGGTAATCGATGGTGAGATGGCCGCCCTCGCCCGCGCTGCCGGTGCGCCCGCGGTAGATCTTCCCGCCCAGGATGACGCCGGTGCCGATGCCGGTGCTCAGGGTGATGTAGAACACGCTCTCTTTTCCACGCGCGGCGCCGAACAATGTTTCCGCCAGCCCGGCTGCGTTGGCGTCGTTCTCGACGCGGCAAGGCAGCTTGAACTTGCTGGAAATAAGATCCGCCAGTGGGATGTTATGCCAGCCGGGCAGGTTGGGCGGGTTGATCACGACGCCGGTTATCGGGTTCATCGGTCCCGGCGCGCAAACACCGATGGCCTCAACGTCCGGCGTGAGGTTGTCCGCGATGGCGCTGTAGATCTGGCCGATGGAAGCCTCATAGCCTCGCGAGGCGAGGGTTGGCGTCACGGCGGAAGAGAGCAACTCGGCGTGTTCATTCACCCGCCCGGTGGCGATCTTGGTGCCGCCTATGTCCACACCGAGGACGATCATGCCCGTTACGATATCATGAGCCTAGATGGCGGTCATCACTGTCTCCGGCGAGCCCGGCTGCCACCACGAAGAAGCCGGCCGGCTCGCAGCGCGGCGGTTGGGGTTCGAGTTTATCACTCCGACGGCGGTCCATTCCCTGATAGAGCGGGAATTCGGCGAGGAAAGCTCACTGCCGGCCAAGGCTTACCCGCGCCTGCTGCTGGCTATCCTGGCGCGGCTGGCCACGGAGCACCACCTGGTGGCGTGCGTACCCGGGGCGGAACTTCTCGTCGACGGTTTCCCCGGCAGGCTGAGAACCTGCCTGGTGGCGCCGGATTCCCGGCGCGTGGGCGCCCTCATGCTGGACCGCCGCCTGGAACGCGCCGAGGCGCGCGCCCTGCTGCGGGAACTTGACCGCGAATACCGAGCGGAGCGCAAGAGCCGCTTTGGCCGCGCGTTGGCGCCCGCCAACCTCTTTGACCTGGTGGTCAACGACGAATGCTTCGACGCCGAACATGCCGCGGAGCTGATCGCAAAGTCCGCGGAATCCCTCGACTTGGCCGGGCAGGGCTTGTTGTCACGCAACGCCGAAACCCGGATACAGTTTCGCGTGCGGCTGCAATTGGCCCGTCACGGCGTGTCGCCGCCCGGCGAACTCCATTTGCCCCGCAAGCCGTTCACGCACTCCAGCGAGGAGATCTTCGCCCACCTGCTCGACTTCTACCGCATCGCCTGGGAGTATGAACCCCGCAGCTTTCCGGTGCAATGGGACAAAGAAGGCAAGGTCTCCGAGGCGTTCACGCCGGATTTTTATCTGCCTGAGTTCGACCTTTACGTCGAACTCACTACCATGAAACAGGCCCACGTCACGCGGAAGAACCGCAAGGTCAAGTTGTTGAGAGAACTCTACCCGCACGTCAACATACAGGTGTTCTATTTGAAGGACTTTCAGAATCTTATTTTTAAATATGGCCTGGCTGATCGCACTATAGGAGTATGAGCAAGCCGCTCCCGCCGGGCATTGACCGGATTCTATATACCGAAGAGCAGGTTCGCGAACGTGTCCGGGAGGTTGCGGCGGAGATCTCCGAGCGTTACAACGGGCGCCAGTTGAAGCTCATCGGGGTGCTGAAAGGGTCCGTGTTCTTCCTCACGGCGCTCTCGCGTGAGATCCAGATTCCGCACAAGATCGACTTCCTGGCCATCTCGAGTTTCTCGCCCAACGCCGCTTCGCCGGGTGTGGTGCGCATCGCCAAGGACCTCGACGAAGGCATCGAGGGGGAAGACGTCCTGCTCGTCGAAGACATCGTGGATACGGGCTTTACGGCCCGTTATCTCTTGCGGACGCTGGCCAGCCGGGGCCCGAACTCGCTCACCATCTGCACGCTGCTGGACCGCACCTCGCGGCGCATCGTTCAGGTTCCCGTGGACTTCCGCTGCTTTGAGATCCCGGACCGCTTCGTCATCGGCTGCGGTCTGGATTACAAGCAACTCTACCGCGACCTGCCCATGATCGCGGTGATGAATCCGGAGAAAACCTAACCGGCGAAGTCCCACTCCTTGACGGGTTGCTGGTCTTGCCTCTGAAGGCGTATCCAGTCGAACTCGAGCGCGCCCTCGGCAGCGCCGATTTCAAACGCCAGCAATGCGAGATGGCCTTCCACCGTGATGGGCACCGTGTACTCTCGCCACGTGCCGTCGGCCACGAAGTCCAACGAGGCGCGGTACTTCGGGCTGTTCACGAGCGTGACGGCGCCCCAGCGCACGGCTTGCAACTTCACCGCCGTGCTCCGCGCGCGGAATCGCAGCGTCAGGTCACCGCCCGGGCAAACAAAGCCCCGCCGTATCGTGTTCTGGTTGCCGGAGCATTCGACGCGCATCAACCCGTCACTTCTGGTTAAGAGGCAATTGCCTTGCGTGGTCCAACCGTCCACCTGGGCGCGGTACTTGTACTCGGCGGGTATGGGAATTTCCGGCTTCTCACCCATGTCGCCCGTTTTCTTGATCCATTCATCCAGCCGGGAACGCAGTTCGGCGAGCGGGCGCGCGTGCGCGGCGGAGCCAGCCAGGTTGGTCACCTCGTGCGGATCGGCCTGCAAATCGTAAAGTTCCTCGGCCGGGCGGGTCGGCGCCATGAACTGCGCGGGAGGTCCGCTGAGCTTGCCTTCCGCCTGAAGCTGACGCATCACCGTGAGCGTCGGGTAGGAGGTGTCCTTGTACACGTTGGGCTGGGTGTAAGGCCGGTCCGGATAGTAGTTGCGAATGTACTTGTACCGCGCTGTGCGGACACACCGTATCCGGTCCACGGTCTCATCGCACCGGTCGCGGGCGGCCACGATGAAGTCGCGCTTCCGCGCGCCTGGCCCCAAAAAGATTTGCCCCTGCATGTGCGCCGGAGGCTTGATCCCCGCCAACTGAAGCGTGGTTACGGTGAGGTCGATGGCGCTGACGAAGTCATCGCGCACGGAGCCCGGATTCACGCCCGCCAACCGGTATTTCTCCGGCACGCGCACGATCAACGGAATACGAATCCCGGCTTCATAGAGAAACTGCTTGCCGCGCGGCATGGGCTGGCCATGGTCGCCGAAGAAGAAGATGATGGTTTCCTCGAGCAGGTTCTCCGAGCGGAGACGGTCCAGCACCTTGCCTACTTTCACGTCAAGGTGCTGCGCCGTGTCCAGGTACATCGCCCAGTCCTCCCGCACGGCGGGGTGGTCGGGATAGCAGGGCGGCAAAGTCACTTTGGCCGGGTCCACGGGGTTTTCCGGGAAGCGGCGGAAGGCCCGATGCGTTTCAGGGAAGTTGACCTGGGCGTAGAACGGCTGGCCGGAGGCACGCTGGTTCCAGTCCGTTCCGTCGTAGGGCTTATCAACGTTGAAGTTGAAATCGGTCTTGCCGGCGCCCTTCAAGCCCGGCGCGGCTGTCAGAACATTCGACGTGTGGTAGCCCGCCTGCCGCAAGTAGTGCGTGAAGAGGGGGATGTTCTCCGGCAGGCGATACCCGTCATCGCGGTGACTGCGATGATGATGCGCATTGATGCTGGTCTGGTACATGCCCGTGGCGATGGCTGACCGGCTCGCTGAACACACCGGACCCGTCACGTAGGCGTGGGTGAACCGTACCCCCTCCGACGCCAGCCTGTCCAGGTGCGGCGTCCGTATCAGCGGGGCGCCGTAGCAAGCCAGATCCGGGCTGAAGTCCTCCGCGATGATCCACAGGATGTTCGGCCTGGGACGCTCGCTCCCAAAACCCGGCACGGAGAACGCGGCGGCGGCGCCGGTTCCGGCTATGAAGTCGCGGCGGCTGAATCCCGAAGTCGTCGAGGGCGTCTTGCGCATATTTGAAACTATAATGGTTTATTCGTCAGGAGACCACCCTATGTCCCAAGCCACCAGCGAGTATGTCCAACAGAATAAGGACCGCTTCCTCGAGGAGTTGTTCACGTTTCTGAGAATCCCCAGCATCAGCACGCTGCCTGAGAACAAACCCGACGTCGACCAGGCGGCGGAGTTTGTCGCCGACAGCCTGCGAACCGTGGGGATGGAGAACGTGGAAGTGATTCAAACGGCGCGTCACCCGTTGGTTTACGCCGACTGGATGCACGCTCCCGGCAAGCCCACCGTGCTTTGCTACGGCCACTACGATGTACAGCCCCCTGACCCGATGGATGAATGGCTCAGCGCGCCCTTTGAGCCCACCCTGCGTGGTGGCAACATCTACGCCCGCGGCTCGTCCGACGACAAGGGGCAGATGTACATGCACATCAAGGCGATTGAGGCGCTCCGCGCGGCGCATGGCACGCTTCCCGTCAACCTGAAGTTTTTGGTGGAGGGCGAAGAAGAGGTCGGAGGCGCATCCGTCGCCCGGTTTGTGGCGGAAAACCCGGAGAAACTCAAGGCCGACGTGGCTCTGGTTTCCGACACGGCGCTCTATGCGGAGGGCATGCCGACGCTGTGCATCGGTCTGCGCGGGCTGGTTTACTTCGAAGTCGAAGCCACTGGTCCCGGCAAGGATCTGCATTCAGGGCTGTATGGCGGCGCCGCTCCCAATGCCGTCTACGGGCTCATTGAACTTCTCTCGAAGACCAAGAAGAACGGCGTTATCCGGATACCGGGGATTTACGACGACGTCGAGGAACCCGCCGCCGCCGAGAAGGAAAGCTGGGCGAGGCTGCCGTTTGATGAGAAGCAATTCCGCAAAGACGAGGTCGGCTCCAAAAAACTGACGGGCGAGCCGGGCTATTCGGTCCTCGAGCGTGTGTGGGCCAGACCCACCCTGGAAGTGCACGGCATCGCCGGGGGGTTCGCCGGCGCCGGCGCCAAGACCGTGATCCCGGCGCGCGCCACCGCCAAAGTGAGCATGCGGCTGGTGCCCAAGCAGGATCCTCAGAAGGTGATTGAGGCTTTCAAGGCGTTTGTGAAGAAGAACGCTCCCAAGGGAATCCAGACCGAGGTGCGCGTGCTGAGCGCGAGCCCGGCGGTGGTCGTCAATCCCGGCCACCCCGCCATCCAGATGGCGTCAAAAGCCTTCGGAGAACTGCTGGGACAGCCCACCGTGTTGATCCGTTCGGGCGGGTCAATTCCCATCGTCGGTGAGTTCGCCAAGCACTTGAACATCCCGACGGTGCTGATGGGCTTCGGGCTGCCGGATGATGCGCTGCACTCCCCGAACGAGAAGTTCAACCTGGAGAACTACTACACCGGCATCAAGACGGTAGCCGATTTCCTGGAGCAGTACGGGCAAGCCAGCTAGCCCGGCTTCAAGGGGGCACTGGCTCTGGCAACCGGTTCGCAGGAAAGCTCGCAGGCGGATAGTGTAGTTCGCTCAGCGGGAATTGTGTCCGCGGCCGTGCTGATGGGCCGCGTGAGCGGCTTGGTCCGTGAAATCGTCATGGCCAGGCTGTTCGGCGCGGGCATGGCCTACGACGCTTTCCTGCTCGGTTTCCGCATACCCAATCTCACGCGCGACCTCTTTGCGGAAGGGGCTCTTTCAAGCGCCTTCATTCCCACCTTCACCGAGTACCTCACCAGCCGCAGCCGCCAGGAAGCGGCCCGGCTCGCCAACCTCGTGGCCACAGCCCAGGTTCTGATCGTCGGCGCGCTTTGCTTGTGCGGCGTGATCTTCAGCCCGGCTCTGGTGCACCTGTTGGCCCCGGGCTTCAGCGAAGTGCCCGGCAAGTCCGAACTCGCCATCAGCATGACGCGCGTGATGTTCCCCTTCCTGTTGCTCGTGGCCCTGGCCGCCCAGGCCATGGGCATTCTGAATGCGTGCAACCAGTTCGCCATCCCAGCTTTAGCCAGTTCCTTCTTCAATTTCGGTTCGCTGGCCGCCGGCCTGGCTTTGGGCTACTGGGCCGGACCCTGGCTCGGGCTGCAACCCATTGAAGGCATGGCCTATGGCGTCGTTTTCGGAGGTGGGCTGCAATTGGCCTGGCAGTTACCCAGCCTCTACCGCTCGGGTTTTTCGCTGCGGCCGGGCTGGGACTGGTCCCACCCCGGGCTGCGCCGCATTATCAAGCTGATGGGGCCGGCGGTGTTGGGCAGCGCCGCGGTGCAGGTCAACGTGATGGTGAACACCAACTTCGCATCGAGGATTGAGGACGCCCTGCGCGGACCCGATGGTCCGGTAAGCTGGCTTGGCTACGCGTTCCGGTTCATGCAACTGCCTTTGGGCCTGTTTGGGGTCGCCATCGCCGCAGCTACGCTGCCCGCCATCTCGCGCAGCCTGGCGGGGGGCCACATGGAGGAATTCCGCCGCACGTTGTCGCGCTCGCTCGGCATGGTCTTTCTGCTGACCGTGCCCTCTTCGGTGGGTTTGGCCGTGCTGGGACATGCCATGATCGCCGTGGTTTACCAGGGCGGCAGGTTCGAGCCCTACGATACCCAGCAGACGGCGGTGGCTTTGACTTATTACGCCATTGGATTGGCCGGGTACTCAGCCATCAAAGTGCTGAACCCGGCGTTTTACGCCCTGAATGACGCCCGCACGCCCATGATCGTCAGCTTGAGTTCGATCCTGATCAACTACTGCACGGCTTACTCACTGCTGAAGTACACCGGCATGGGCCACGCCGGGCTGGCGCTTTCCACCTCCGCTGTGGCGCTTTTCGGCTTTGTGGCGCTGTTTCTCGTCATGCGCAGGCGCATCGGAGGCATCTACGGCTGGAACCTGCTCACGAGCACGCTGCGCATCCTGGGAGCTTCCGCCGTGATGGGCGCTGGCGTATGGTACGTGAGCAGGCAACTGGCGCTTTGGCTGGGCACCTCGCGGTTAGCCCTGCTGGCTGAACTGGGCGTGTCGCTGCTGATTGGCGTCGTCCTGTTTTACTTCCTATGCCGCGCCGCCCGCGTTCCGGAACTCGAACTCGCCGTAAACGCCATCTCCGGGCCCCTCGGGCGTCGGTTAGGAATCCGGCGTGCTAGAATTGACTAGAAAATGGCTCCAGAGATTCAACGTATCGTTGAACTCCAGCGTTTGGACAGCCGCATCAAAGAGTTGCAGGAGCAAATAGCCACCCTGCCCAGGCAACTCGCGCAAGCGGAAAAAACCCTTGAAGCGCACATCCGGAAACTGGAGATCGACCGGTCTGCCCTTGCAGCCAATTTGAAAGACAGAAAGAAGTTCGAAGCGGACATTCAGGTCCAGGAACAGAAGGCTTCGAAGCTGAAGGGCCAGATGAACGAGGCCCGGACCAACGAGCAATACTGGGCTTTCCAGCACGAGATTGAGTACTGCCAGCAGGCCATCCGCAAGGCGGAGGACAAGATACTGGATCTGATGGCTGCCTCCGAACCGCTTGACCAGGCAGTGGCAATCGCCGAGAAGGCGCTGGAGGAAGAGCGCCGCAGCGTGAAGGCGGAGCAGCAGCGGGTGCGTGAGTTGACGGCTCAGGACCAGAAGGAAGAAGCGGAGCTGAAGACTCAGCGCAAGCAGATGATCGAGTCCATTCAGGCTCCCCTCTACTCCGCCTACGAGCGCGCCCGGAAAAAGTGGGGCGGAGTAGCGATCTCCGACGCCACCAACGGCCGCTGCTCGGCGTGCCACATCATTCTGAGGCCGCAATACTTCCAGGAACTGCGGCAAACCAACTCCGGTATGACGTGCGAAAGTTGCGGGCGGCTGCTGTATTACAACCCGCCCGTGGACGTGGCCGGCGAAATGAATTGCGCGCCCGGTTAGTAAATGCCCTTCGGGTGGGCGGAAACGTGGTCCGCGTGCGGTTTTCGCCTCCAGCCAGTGTGCTAACATCCTTTTTTGGTCCACTTTTCAGCCAGTTCAGGCTGATCATCAGGGAGTGAACAAGTGAAAGTATTCGCAGGCAATGATATCCGCAATATTGGTCTGGTTGGACACGGCAACTGCGGCAAAACCTCGCTGCTGGCCGGAATCCTTTACTGCACCGGCGCCACCAACCGCTTGACGCGTGCCGATGAGGGCAACACCGTCACCGATTTCGACGAAGAAGAGATCCAGCGCAAGATCACCATTTCCACCGCCCTCGCGCACACCGAGTGGAAGAAGCGCAAGCTGAATTTTCTGGATACGCCGGGCTTCAACATCTTCATCAATGACACGAAGGCCGCCCTGGTGGCCGCCGATTCGGCTCTGGTCGTGGTGGACGGGGTCGCCGGGGTCGAAGTTCAGACTGAGAAGGTCTGGAAATTCGCCGAAGAGGACTCCCTGCCCCGGGCGCTGGTGGTCAACAAGCTCGACCGCGAGCGCGCCAGCTTCGACCGCACCCTTGAGAGCATCCACGAGCGGTTCGGGCGCACCGCCGTACCCATTCAACTGCCGCTCGGCGAAGAACGCGATTTCACGGGCGTGATCGACCTGGTCAGCATGAAGGCCTACACCTACACGCCGGACGGAAACGGGCGAGGAACGGAGGGCGACATCCCTGCTAAACGCGCAGAGGCCGCCCAAAAGGCCCATGAGGAGCTAGTGGAGATGGTGGCCGAGGGCAACGACGCCCTGCTCGAGGAGTTTTTCGACAAAGGCTCGCTGACGGAAGCCCAAATCCGTGAAGGACTCGCTCAGGCCGTGCGGGAGCAGCGCCTTTTTCCGGTTCTGTGCGCCTCCGGTCTCCGCAACATCGGGACGGACCGGTTGCTGGAATTCGCCGTGGAATTCTTCCCTGCCCCGATAGAGCGCCCGGCCAAGGCCGGTGTCAGCAACGGAGCGGAAATCGAGCGCGCGGTCAGCGATTCTGAGCCCGTTTCCATCTACGTCTACAAGACGGTGGCGGACCCGTTTGCGGGGCGCCTCTCCTACTTCAAAGTCCAATCCGGCGTCCTGAAGAACGACGCCAACCTGATCAATTCACGTTCGGAAAACAGCGAGCGGCTCGCGCACGTGGGGTGCCTGATGGGGAAAGACATTGCACCCGTGACGCAGTTGCACGCCGGCGACCTCGGAGCGGTGGCAAAACTGAAGGACACGCTGACGGGCGACACGCTCTGCGAGAAGGGCGCCATGATCGCCTACCCGGCAGTCAAGTTGCCGGAGCCTTCCATCGCGTTCGCCGTAGAGGCCAAGTCCCGCCAGGACGAAGACCGCATGGGCAACGCCATCCAACGCATCCTTGAAGAGGATCTTTCGCTGCGTTTCTACCGCGACCCGCAGACCAAGGAATTCCTGGTGGCCGGCAGCGGACAACAGCACGTCGAGGTGGTGGTGAGCCGGCTCGCCAAGCGCTACAACGTCGAGGTGAATCTGCGCGCACCCAAGATCCCGTATCGCGAGACCATCCGCGGCAACGCCGACGTGCATGGCCGCCATAAGAAGCAGACCGGCGGCCACGGACAGTTCGGCGACTGCCGCATTCGCGTCGAACCCCTGGCGCGCGGCGCCAACTTCGAATTCGCTAACGAGATCTTCGGCGGCGCCATTCCCCGGCAGTTCATCCCCGCCGTGGAAAAAGGCATCCTGGAGGCTGCGGCGAACGGGTTCCTGGCCGGCTACCCGGTAGTGGACTTCAAGGCAACGCTCTACGACGGCTCCTATCATGACGTCGATTCCAATGAGCTTTCCTTCAAACTCGCCGGACGCAAGGCCTTCAAACTGGCCATGCAACAGGCCAAGCCGGCGCTGCTTGAACCCATCATGTCCGTGGAGGTTGAGGCTCCGGTGGAGTATGCCGGAGACCTGATGGGCGACATGAACGGGCGGCGCGGCCGCATCACCGGAATGGACGTGCGCGGCAACGTGCAGGTCGTCCGGGCGCAGGTACCCATGTCCGAGATGCTCAGCTACCAGAACGATCTGACGTCGATGACGCAAGGCCGCGCTTCTTTCTCGATGGAATTCGACCACTACGACTTTGTCCCGCAGATGCAGTCCGAGAAGATCATCGCGGCCGCCAAGGCAGCCAAGGCCGGCGCCGAAGAGGAAGAAGAAGACTAGCCTGCATCCTTTTTCGAGTGGGCGGAACAGCCAGTTCCGCCCACTCCGCCACTCGTCTCACCCGCCTGACTCTGCTGACAATCCTCTGACCTCAGTTCGCCATGACGCCCTCAGCATGTGAGGCGGCCTCTCGCTGAAAGCGCTGGAAAACATCTCAGGCGCGCACGTCATCCATCAATTGGTTCTCGCTCACGGATCTGTGTGTAGTGGATGAAACGCGGATTGGAGCGCGCCGTGATTTGGGTGAATAAGACACAAAAAAGGGGTGAGCCAATGGCCCGCCCCTTTTCCGGTGAATCTGACTAGGCTTTCTTGGCGGGAGCGGTTTGGGCCCCACGGCCCATGTTGTCGATTTCCTTGAAATACACGCGGCGGCCTTCATCCATGGCGAGATTGGAGAGAATCACGCCAACCGAATCCCCGAGGCCGACCTCTAGATCCGCCTTCGGCCGGGCGCCGGTGCGCACGCATTGGAAGAATTCCTCCAACATGACGTCCACCGGATTCTTGTCCTCCTCAGGCACCATCACGCCGCGGGAATAGAGCCACATCCTGGCGTACTTCATCTCGCGCGAGAGGAAGGACTCTCTGCCGGTGATCCGGTCCCTTTCGAACAGGATCGGGAGCCCCCGCGCGCCTTTGCCGGTAGCGGCCAGCGTCGCGCCGACCAGCATGGCCTTTTCCCTTTCCTTCTTCTCCGCCTCGGTGAGCTTCGGGCTCGGCTCGTAGAACCACATGCCGATGGCAGGCTCATTGTCGCTGCCGACGGTGATGTGGATCGTGCCGTCGGTCCCCATGATCATCTCACCGAACTCTGTGCGGGCGCCGTGGAACAGCGGCAGGTGCTTGTTCGTCGAAATGGAGCTGTACATCAGCTTCCGGCCGTTGGGGTAGCTGTAGATGAGCTGCACGTTGTCGTAGACGTCGCGTCCGTCCTTGGCGAAATCCAATCCGCCTACGCCGGTGACAAAGTCGAAGTGGGAGCCGAACATCCAATCCGCTACATCAATCTGGTGGGATGCGAGTTCCGCTACCAAACCTCCCGAGTAGTCCCTGAAGAGCCGCCAGTTGCGCTCTTTCTGCCGCACCGGGTCCGGGCGCATGGTCCAGCCGGGATTCCTGTGCCACCAGGCTTGCACGTGCGTCACGGTCCCGAGCATGCCCTTTTCAATCATCTGCCTCGCCGCCTGGTAGAAACGGCTGTAGCGGCGTTGCAAGCCAACCTGGAGCACCTGCCGGGGACGTTCGTTGCTGAGGGCGCGCAGCGCGTGGACCTCATCCGCTTTGAACACGAGACTCTTTTCGCAGAAGACGTGCTTGCCAGCCAGCAGCGCGTCGCGTGTCACGGGGAAATGGACGTACAGCGGCGTGGCGATAAAGACGGCGTCCACGTCCTTGCGGGCCAGGACCTCGCGGTAGTCCTTGTAGCCCTGCGGCTTGTCTTTGGAGGCCTCGATGCCGTTCTTGAGCGCCTGGTCAAAAATGTCGCAAACGGCCACACAGCGGCCGCCGTCAACGGAATTCAGGTGCCGTAGCAGGTAACTGCCTCGTCCTCCTGTCCCGATCATGGCGTACTGGACGGTGTTGCTGGCGGCTTTCACCTTCTGAATGCCTGGCGCGGCCTGGAGTCTTTCCGCGGCTGCTATCGCCGTGGCTGCGCCGGCCATTTTGACCACGTCGCGGCGGGTCATTTCCGGGGATTGTGGCATTGCGGTACCTCGTAATAGGGCTCGGGTATTTGGAATACTCTTTTAGAGTCTATCGACTTCGCCGTTTGATTGCAAACCGGCCTGGATCGGCTCCCTGGGAACGCGTGCGGCCCACTCAGCGCCGCCCAGCACCACCATGGACACCAGGAAACCCCAGAGCACAATGGACGCCGAGTAATGGAAGGGACCGTACTCCATCTGTAGCTTCGCGCGCAGCCAGGGCCAGGTGAGCAAGTTTATGTACTTCATCACTTCCAACGTCAGGCCCACCACGATGGCGGCCGAAGCCACGCGTCTGGGATCCACTTTGGCATTGGGCAGAAGCCAGTAAATCAGGAACAGGAGCACGATGGTGATGGGCACGGCGGCGACCTTCAAGAAGATGGTGGTCACGAGCGTGGCAATCCAGACCCCCGTACCAGTGAGATTGGCCCAGAGTTGCTGGTTGAGCGCAGTGAACACGGTCGAGATGAGAGCCAGCGCTCCGCAGACCAGAATCAGGCCGAAACTGATGAGCTGATTGTGGAAGTAGTTGCGGTTGCGCTGGATACCCCAGGCACGGTTGAGCGCCACCTCGAGCGGTTCAAAAATGCCATTGGCCGTGAATAGCAGCAGGAGCACGGAGATGGCTTGAAACGGGCCGCGCGAAGTGACGGTCCACTTCAGATTGCGCTGGATGAAATCGCCCAGAGATCCGGGGAAGTAATCCCGTAGAGCGAGATAGATAGCCTCCTCGGCGGCGTGCCACTCGAGCACGTAGCGGCTGATGGACACCATGACGATCAGGAACGGGAAGAAGGACAGCAAAATGTTTGCCGCCATGGAAAAGGCATAGACGTGAGTCTCCGTCAGCATCCAGTAGCGGACAGTTGGCTTGCCATAACGCACGCAGCGGGTAAGAAGACCCGGTTGCCAGGGGATCTGCCTGAAGATCAATCTGCAAATAAGGTAACAGATCGGGCCAAAACGGTGCCGTTTGCTAACATGGGGGAGGAGCAGGTTTTCGGATGGTAGCTAGAGTTCGGCAATTCCTTGGTTTTGTGATTCCGGGCGTGATTCGCCCCCTGCGCGTGCTTTGGAACGAGGTCATAGGCTTCGTGTTCCTGGTGCTGGCAGTGTGGGCGATTCCTTCAGCCACCCGCAATTTCCGCAATTTCACGGGTGATGCGGAGAGTTTCTTTCGCATTCTGCTGACCTGCCTGTTCATCGTCATCATGCTGTACTTCGGCGTAACGAGTTTCTTGCGAGCCCGCAGAATCGGCCGCTCCTGAGCACATCCCGGCGCTCGCAGCTGCTTCATGAGGAGTGAGCGCCACAGCTCCGATTTCTGCCTGTTGCCCCGTTCGTCAAAGCCCCACTCTGCCTCTATTTGGCAGGAGTTTCGCCGGTTGACCCAGACTCCGCCCTACGATCTTGCCGGCTCCGGCGGATTCCCGCCGAAACGCGGGGAAACGCAGGTCCAGCAGGCTGCGCCAAGAAGCCCGCAGAGGAACGAACCCGGAACCACCCACAGGAACGAGAGGCTCTTCTCCAGGCCAAACCATTCGCGTCCAAAACAGACGTACAGGCTGGCCAACGTACCCGCCAGGGATTCGTAATAGCGGCGCACGTCCTGATAAGAGTAGCCGGCGCCCGGCGGCAGGCTGCTGACAGCGTGCGCGCCTGCTTCAGCGGCGTGCCGGGCCAGTTCTGCCGCTTCATCCTGCCGCGCGGCTCCGACGTGAACAATGACGTTCTTGCCCGCGGGCGAGCACCGCACCGCCGCCTCTGTAACCCGCCGGCGCTGCGATACGGGCTGCTGCATCCCTTCACCCGTCTGCCCGCATACATAGAGCCCGTCGGCGCCCGCGCCATAGAGACGCTCGACCCAGACCGGCACGCGGAACCGCTATATTCAGATCCAAGGAAAGATCCGGTCTTAGGAGCATCTGATGACCATCGCAGCCACCGCAATCCGCCTCTGTGTGGCGGGCTTGTTCGCCATCGTTCTGCCGTGCGCCGGTCAGGAAGCCCCGATGCCGCGCGGTTACACCATTCCGCTCGTCGACCTGTCCGCCGAGACGCACCGTCAGGTGGTGGTCGACAGAGAGCCGGGGCAATACCTGGGCCATCCCACCACGGTCCTGCTTGAGGACAACCGGACTATGCTGATCGTCTATCCTAAGGGCCATGGAAAGGGACCCATCGTCATGAAGCGCAGTCTCGACGCCGGACTCACGTGGTCAGAACGCTTGCTCACGCCGGAGAATTGGGCCACTTCGCGCGAGACGCCGACGATTCACCGCGTAGTGGATTCAAAGGGCGTCAAGCGTCTGATCATGTTCTCGGGGCTTTACCCGATCCGCATGGCCGTCTCCGAGGATGACGGCCGGGAGTGGACGCCCCTGCAGCCGATCGGCAATTTCGGCGGCATCGTGGCCATGGGCGACGTTCATCGGCTCAAGGACGGGCGCTACCTCGCACTGTTTCACGACGACGGACGTTTCATCCGGGAAGGCGGTCAGCGCGGAGCGTTTTACGTGTACAAAACCGTTTCCAGGGACGGCGGGCTGAGTTGGAGTCCCCCGGCGGTGATTGCCGAGCACCCCACGGCACACCTCTGCGAGCCCGGCATCGTTCGGTCCCCCGACGGCAACCAACTCGCCGTGTTGCTGCGGGAGAACAGCCGGAAGCAGAACTCGTTTGTGATCTTCAGCAACGACGAAGGCGAAACCTGGACCAAGCCGCGCGAGCTGCCCGGCGCTCTCACTGGAGACCGTCACATAGGCCGCTACGCGCCCGATGGCCGCCTATTCCTGATGTTTCGCGACACAACGCGCGAAAGCCCGACACAAGGTGATTGGGTAGCCTGGGTTGGGACGTATGACGACATCGTGAAGGGCCGCGAAGGACAGTATCGCGTACGGCTCATGGACAACCACAACAAATGGGATTGTTGTTACCCGGGCCTGGAACTATTGCCTGACGGCACCTTCGTCACGACGACCTACGGCCACTGGATTCAGGGCGAGCCGCCTTTCGTAGTCAGTGTGCGGCTGAAACTCAGCGAGATCGACGAACGCGCCAAAAGCGTTCACTAGCCGCAAACGCAAAACCGCCCACTTCGTAAGGCAAGAGTGTTCAGTTCCCGCGCGGCACGCCGGTCGGCGAGCGGGCCGCATGCAGAAGGGGCAACAGATCCCCGGCGTTTTGGTGCGACTTTGGGTCAGCGACTGCTCGTGACTGTCGGCAGTGTCAAAGTCGCCGGCTTGTCGCCGTGGAAGATGCGCGTGATCTCGCCCGACAGGCGCAGGTACCAGTCACTGGGCAGTTGCTCGCCGTCAGCGTCCAGCGTGAGCCAGAAGCCCTGTTCTGGCGCATCCTGGCGCCGGGCCGCGAGTTTGTAAATGGCGGTGCCTTCGTTCACCTCGTCGAACATGGCGATCTTGAGCATGGCCGCACCGGCCTGTCTTGCGTTCATGGCCTGCTGCCAGAGGAAGCGGCCGCCCAGGCGCGGGATCTGATTGGGCTTGGCTTCCTTCTTGAGGTTGTTCCAGGAGAAGCCGGGGAAGACCACCGGCATATAGAGTTGCTTGTTGTCGCGCGTCTTGGCCAAGTCTGGGACAATCTGGTCTTCTTTCCACTTATCCACGCCGGCCAGGTCGCGGTAGCGGCCGGGGGTCCAGGGCTGGACCACGTCCATCATGGCGTAGACTTCGTGCCAGCCGGGGTCGGGCTGGGCGTCGGCGGTGCCGGTGCGCCAGCGGGAAGGCGTACCGCCCATGTAAGTCACGCGGTACCTGGCCGGGGCCTCATTCTTGAACCAATGCACCACGCGCCTGGCCCCGCCCGGCTCGCGCGGAGGATGGCGCGGATCCTGAAGGCCCATGCCCCACACTGAGAGCACCGGCCGGCCGTTGTGCCGCAGGTAACTGGAGTGCTCGGTGACCTTCAGCTCGTCCACCAAATACTGCCAGTCCTCGCGCATCACGTCGAAGAATTTCTCCGCGTCGAAGCCTGTGACGTCGTACTCAATGGCGATGGCGCGGCCGTGCGCCTTGGCCGCGGCGAAGGCGTTCTTGAGCACCACGTCGCCGCTAGCGCGCTTATTGGCGACAGTAGTGACAAAGCGCTGCAGCAGCACGCCGTCCAGGCCGTATTCCTTCATCCACTGAAAATGGCGGTCAACGACCTTCGGGTTCCAGGCCGAGTAAAAATGCGCAGGCCGGCCGCCGATGGTGAAGCCCGGCGCCTCGCACAGGTCGGCAGGATCGAAGTCCGTCAAGTCGGGGTACATGTCAATAGTGAGCGTTTCCGGAGCCGGCGTCCCGCGAGCCCAACTGCGCCAGTTGTTCTGAGGAGCCCCGTCGCCGGCACAGTTGAACCAGCCCTGGTACCCGGACAGGACCTTGCCATTGAGGGTGGAAACATCAACCGGCTGCGCGCCCAGCGCGGCAGCCAACAGCAGCGCAGAAGAGAGTCTCATGATTTTCACCTTTGTCTTTGTACCACGCGCATCAGCGGATGCAGCCGATGCTGCTCCGCCTCGCCAAGCTTCAATTGCGCCGCAACCTTTTCGCCGGAAGAGGCTGGCGCCCGGGCGTCAACCCGGCACATGGCCCCCATACTTACAGCAACAAACGGTGCGCTGATGTTAGTAACTCACGCGCAGGCCGAGTTGGATGTTGCGCGCGCCGCTGGCCGAAGTGATGCGGCCAAAGTTGACGGAGGTTACGGATCCTGTCGGCTCCCCGAACTGAGGCGTGTTGAAGGCGCTGAAGAACTCGGCGCGGAACTGCACGTTGACGCGCTCGCGGATCCGCTGCGTGCGGCTCAGGCCGATGTCGAAAGACTTGATGCCGGGGTTGCGCAGGTTAGGCTCGGTGCGCGAGCCGTTGGGCAGTGTGTAGGCCGGGGCGGGAGCCCAGGCGGTGGTGTCGTACCACCGGTCGATGGTGCGCTGACCTTCGGGCAGGGCTCCCGGCCGCAGCCGGTTGGCATAGCCGCCCACGCCGGGAAGACGGGTGTCGTTAGGCCCGGTAATGACCACCGGCGTGCCTGCGGCGAACGTGGTGATGCCGCTCAACTGCCAGTTGCCCACGATGGCCGCCAGCGGACCCTGCCGCAGCCAGCGCTTGCCGCGGCCCCAGGGGAACTCGTAGATGTAGTTGACCACCAGGTATTGCGGGCGGTCGAAGTCGGCGATGGAGCGCGACAGGCGCAGGTTGTTGGGATCCAGCAGGCTGGTGCGGCCGCTGAAGCGCTCCTGCACGTTGTCGATCAGTTTGCCGGCGGTGTAAGAGACGTTCAACGTCAGGTGGCGAGTGGCCCGCTTCTCCATGCGCAGCGTGAAGGCGTGGTAGATCGAGTCTCCCACTGCGTCGCGGAAACGGCTGATGCCGGTGTAGTGGTTAAAGGGCTGCAACAGCTGGGCGCGGCGGACGGTGCGGGCGCTGAGCGTGCCGGTTGTGATAGTGCCGAAGTAGGGATTGGGCACCAGTTCGTCCAGCGCCGGCCCCAGCGACAGGAACTCTGTCGAGACCGCGGTTCGGGAGCGGTTCACCCACAGGCGCTGGCCGCGGCTGCCGATCCAGGCCACTTCCACCAGCGTGTCTTGGGAAATCGTGCGTTGAAAGTTGATGTTCCACTGCTGCGCGTAAGGGGTTACCCAGTCCCGGAAGGCTGTGTTCACGCTGGTGCCGACACCGGTGGAGGGGGGTTGGATGATGCCGGTCTTGAATGGGTCTGCCAGCGAGCCGCCGGGCGGGGGCGTGTTGGGCGAGGGCTCCGGGGGACCCAGGTAAACCGAAGTCTGAACCAGGAAGCCGCTGCCCAAGTCGCTGGCGCCGGAGCCAATGCCGCCCGAGCCCGGAGAGAAGAACAACCCCCATCCGGCGCGCAGTACGGTTTTTTCTTCAAACCGCCAGGCCAGCCCCAGGCGCGGGGCGAAGTTGTTGCGGTCCGAGTCTGACTGCTGGCGCGGGTTGCCGTCGCGGCCGGCGAAACGCAGCAGTCCCCGGGACTTGGTCAGCGGATCCTGGAAGTCCGGATCGAACCACGCCAGCTGGTTGTAGCGGTCGGCCCAGGGCGATTGGTACTCCCAGCGCACGCCCAGGTTGAGGGTCAGGTTCCGGGTCGCCTTCCAGTCATCCTGCAAGTAGCCGGCGTAGTACTTCTGCGAAGCCGCCAACGACGGGTCGAGCGAGAACTGCCCGCCGGTGGGGGCTCCCAGCAGCAGGGTGGCCACGCCGAAACCGGCGCTGGCGCTGGAGGTGGCCGGGTCAGGTCCCTGGGTAAAGCCGCGCGCGAAGGCGTACTGGCCGCTGGGCCGCTCGGCGCGCGTGACGTTGAAGGTGTGGAACGTTCGCAGGAAGCCGGTCTTCAACGAGTGCCGGCCGCGAATCCAGGTCAGGTGGCCCTGAAACTCCATGGCCGATTCAGCGTCGGTGAAGTAGGAAGCGCGGTTGGGCCCCAGGGCGGTGACGTCGGCCGCCTCGATGCGCGGGAACATGAACTGCCGGGCCTGCGCCTTGAGGTAGCCGGGCAGGCCCAGTTGGGTGAAATCGAAGCCCGCGCTGCGCGGCTCGGTGCGTATGACGTTGCGCGCGATGCTGGCTCGGAACTCGCCTAGCAGGTTGGGCCGGAACGTGACGGTGTCGCTGAGCACGGCCACCTTGGGGCGGTTGCCAATCTTGCCCTGCTCGCCGTTGGTGCCCTCAGGCGGGAAGGCCAGATTGACGCCCGGCGTCAGCTGGTTCTGAGTCTGCCGGCCGTGGCTGAAGAAGAATCGGTGCTTGGAGCCCACGGCGTGGTCCACGCGCCAGAACATCTTCCAGGTGTCGTTGGCGCGCGAGTTGTTCAGCGCCAGGTTCTCGGTGCGCGATTCGCGGTTGGGCAGCGGGTAGTACTGCATGATCTTCAGCGCGATGGGATCGAAGCGCGAAGCCGGGATGCGGTTGCCGGCGAACTGATCGCGTATGTAGCGGCCGGCGCGGGCCGGATCGGGGCGCGTCGTCAGCGGGTCGAAAATGCGGATCAAATTCCCCCCGCCGTCCCGCGTGGAAGTGAAGTCGCCCGCGCGCTCGGCAGCAGTGGGGACGGTGGAATTGATGTTGTCCGGCGAGCGCTGCGGAATGGCTTCCCAGTTGAAGAAGAAGAACGTCCTGTCTCGGCCGCTATAGACCTTGGGGAGCATCACGGGCCCGCCCACCGCGAAGCCGTACTCGTTGCGCCGCAAGGGGGATTTCTTCAGCCCCTGGCGGTTGCTGGTCCAACTGTTGGCGTTGAGCTTCTCGTTCCTCAGAAACTCGTAAAAGCTGCCGTGCAATTCGTTGGTGCCCGAGCGCGAGGCGGCCGTCAGCACGCCGCCGCCGGAGCGGCCAAACTCGCTCGAGAAGTTGTTAATGATGACCTTGAATTCCTGCACCGCTTCCAGCGGAGGCGTGTAGGTGATGTCGTTGGTGGTGCTGTTGCGCGTCTCAGCGCCGTCCAGCAGGATCTCGCTCGTGTTGGACCGGCCGCCGGACACGATGGGGCCCGCACCGGCGCCGCCCTTGGGCAGCACGCCGGGCGACAACTGCAACAGTGTGTAAGGATTGCGGCCCAGGAGCGGCAGTTCGAGCATCTGCGCGCTCCCGATCACCGCCCCTATGGCGGCTGACTGCTGCTCCAGTTGCACGGCCAAGGCCGTCACGGTCACCTCGCTTTGAACCGAGCCCACTTCCAGGCTGAGGTCCACGGTCGCCGTCAACCCCACGGTCAAAGTCAGGTTGGTGACGCGCGCCCGCTTGAAGCCCCCCGACTCCGCGCTGACATCGTAGGAGCCGGGGCGCAGGTAGGGAATCCTGTAAATCCCCTCTGAATTGGTGCGCGTGCCCGCCTCCACACCGGTGGCGCGGTTGCGAGCGGTCACCTGCACGTTGGGAATCAGTGCCCCCGTAGGATCGGTGACTGTGCCGGTGATGGTGGCCTGCTCCACCTGCGTCCAGGCGCAGGCGGAGAAAACGAGCATAGCAATGGGAATCCATCTCATAGTAAGAAGCCCTTGGGTGCATTCTACACCTCTACCAGCTACAAACGGAAATAGCTTGACGTGCATGCGCGGTATAGAAAGGTACTGCTCAGGCGCCCGGCCGCAATATGGATTAGGCTGGCCTCCTTTGCTACGCTGTGGACCGGTGGCCCCTCGCACCTGCTCATCGAGAATTGGGTGCCGGCCAGCGGTGACCGGGAGACCGACGTGCGAAACGATCGCGAGTGGCTGATTCAGTCCCTCGCTAACCTGCGGCAGGCTTTGGAGAAATCAGCCGTTTCCGAAAGCCTGCCCGACTGACTGGGGCTCCCGTGCCCCATTTAGAGGAGCGTATATGTCCATCCTGATACTTCGTTATTCTCGCCGCGCCATTGTAGACCGATGAGGTGATGGCGCATCTGCACCAATTCTGCAAGGCTGACCCAGGTCAGTTCACTACCGATTCAGCGGCTATGAGTGACATATTGACCCCGAGGATCAGCGCGAGGACGCTTCGTCAAAGCGCGCACGCGCTGCTTCCACGATCTCGATGTTGGATTCAGCCCAACCGCAGATGTCGGCCACTAGGTCGCACAGCGACCTGCCCAGATCAGTCATGGAATACTCGACACGGGGCGGTACGCTCGCGTAAATACGGCGAGTCACCAAGCCGTCTCGCTCCAAACCACGGAGCGTGCTCGTCAAGACCTTCTGCGAAATCCCGTCGATGGATCGCCGCAGCTCCGCAAACCGCATGGTTCCACCCGACAGACGCCGGACAACCAGCACTGTCCACTTATCCGCAATCCGATCAAGCACTTGCCGCGTCGGACACTTGCTATTGAACACATCCCAGCGAGGCTTGGTTTCCAAGAGGTAACTATTGCTCATAAAGGTGCCTACTTGCCAGATTACTCTAAGTGTCCAAGAATCGAACTTGGAGGTCAATAGATGAAAACCACAATTCTGATAACGGGTGCGTCGGGGTTACTGGGCAAAGCCATCGTCGACGCCGCTGTAGAAGCCGGTTTGGCGGTGCGGCAAGGGGTCCGCGATCCCAAGAAGGCCACACCGGCCGCTCCAGTGGTGCGCCTGGACTACGCCGCCCCCCCGACAATTTCACCTGCCGTGGAAGGTGTAGCGGGCTTGTTGCTGATGGCGCCCCCGCTCGATCCGAATGCTGCTCAGAAACTCCGTCCGGTTATTGATGCGGCGAAGACGGCGGGCGTCACGCACATCATTTTCATATCGGCTTTCGGCGCCAACCACAACGAGCAGGCGCCGCTCCGCGTGGTGGAACACCTGGTGATGAACTCCGGGGTCCCCTACACCATCCTGCGGCCGAACTTTTTCATGGAGAACTTCTCAGAGGGATTCCTGGCGGGAAGTATCAAGGCGCAAGGAGCGATCTACCTTGCGGCGGGCGACGGGAAGACGAGCTTCATTTCCGTTCGTGACATCGCAG
>JBBIND010000050.1:0-33341 GCA_037444075.1 Acidobacteriota bacterium
AAGGGATACAGAAACCGGCTTACAGGCCGCTGGGTTCCCGAATGCTCACCCTTTGCGCGTTGGGTCCAATGCTGGCTGGAGCGGGAGTGCGCCGGCCGAGCCGGCGGACGGAGGCGGGCGAAAGGTCTGGAACTAAGTTGCTCCGGCCCCCGTTCTCTTCCAGTAGTTGGCTTGGGCCTTGCGAATCAGAGCGGCAGTATCTCCTCGCGCTCCGGGTCGAACTTGATCCGCCGCTTCTGCATATAAGCGATGTTCGCCAGGTGCGAGGCTTGCGCGGAGCGGTGTCCGATGTAGACGTCCCCGTGAGGCAGTTTGCGGGAGCGCACGCACTCCAGGAAGTTCAGCACGTGGTCTATAGTTTGCTCCCTTTCCGGCTTCACCACAACCGGCTGAGCGCCCTTTTCGGCGGGCGTGAATTCGAAGCGCCCGCGCGTGATGTGGAGCCTGCCTAGGGTGCCGCACAGCTCGACCCCGGCGCCAGTCAGCCCGGGCGCCAGCGGGGCTTCGAAAGTGGCTGTCCAGTCCTGCGGGTAGTCGAGCAAGGCGCAGATGGTGTCCGGCGCCGTGCGTCCGTCCCTGTAATGGTACACCCCACCTGAAGCTACGGCCGCCACGGGGTCATCGTAACCCAGCAGCATGTGCACGGCATCAATCCATAGGAGGCGGCTGTCATGGCGGCAGCGCCCCGAAAGAGGTCTCTGCGAAGAGTTCCGTTCTGCGGCATGAGGCCGATTATAGCTGCGCAAGATCGGCTGTGATGAAGCCGAAGGCTCAGACGGCGCGAGGGCGGCGCGTGCAACGTGGTGGAGCCGCAGGCCGCGCTTCTACAATGGTTACAGCGCTGTGCCACAGCCCATTCATATCGTCGGCGGCGGCTTGGCGGGATGTGAAGCCGCCTGGCAGGCTGCTTGCGCCGGGGCCCAAGTCATCGTTTACGAGATGCGGCCCGCCCGGACGACCCCCGCCCATCAGACGGGGATGCTGGCGGAACTGGTGTGCAGCAATTCGCTCAAGAGCGAAACTGAGAACACCGCTCCGGGACTGCTCAAGAACGAGTTGCGGCGTTTGAATTCGCTGCTGTTGTCCGTCGCTGATGACGTGCGCGTGCCCGGCGGGCAGGCGCTCACGGTTGACCGGGTGGCCTTCTCATCCCGCGTCACGGCTGCCTTGGAGGCTCACCCGCGGGTCGAGATCCGGCGGGAAGAACTCGTGAGCCTGCCGCCGGACGGCGAGGTGATCATTGCCACGGGTCCGTTGACGAGCGATGCCTTCGCCGAGGTCATCGGGACGCTCACCGGCTCCGGTGGGCTGTGTTTCTACGATGCCATCAGCCCGATCGTGGAGGCGGATTCCATCGATTCGAGCATCGTCTTCCGAGCCTCCCGTTACGGCAAATCGCTGGACGGAGCCGGAGACTACCTCAATTGCCCCTTCGACAAGCCGCAGTACGAGGCCTTCCTGGATGCGCTCCTTTCGGCTGAAACACACACCCCGCACATAGAAGACGACATTCCCTATTTCGAAGCCTGCCTGCCCATCGAGGTGCTCGCGCGGCGGGGGCGGGAAACGCTTCGTTTCGGTCCCATGAAGCCCGTGGGGTTGACGGATCCCCGCACCGGGAGGCGTCCTTACGCGGCAGTGCAGTTGAGGCAGGAGAATCTAAGAGCGGCGAGTTACAACCTGGTCGGTTTCCAGACGTCGCTCCGGGTGGGGGAACAGCGGCGGGTGCTGCGTTTGATTCCCGGGCTGGAAAACGCCGAATTCCTGCGTTTCGGGCAGATCCATCGCAATACCTACATCAACGCTCCGGCTCTGCTCGCGCCGACTCTGCAGCTGCGGGCTGAGCCGCGGATCTTCTTCGCGGGACAGATCTCGGGCGTGGAAGGCTACGTGGAAGCCATCGCCACGGGGTTGATTGCCGGGCGCAACGCGGCGCGGCGCGCCATGGGGCTCTCCCTCGAGGGGTTGCCCCGGGAAACGGCGCTGGGCGCCTTGAGCCACTATGTGTCCGCCGCCGAGGTGGACGGTTACCAGCCGGCTAACATGACCTTCGACCTGTTGCCGCCGCTCGATGAAGCGCTCCGGCAGGCGCTTCGCAAGAACAAGCGCGCTCGCCATGCCGCGGTGTGTCAGCGCGCGCAGGCAGCCTTAGATCAATACGTGGGCGCTCATGTCTGATCTTTCCAGCCAGATAAGTTCCTTCCTTGACGAACTCCGGCGCAGGAATGCGAGCGCTCACACGCTGCGCAACTACAAGTCCGATTTGCTTCAGTGGGCGGCTTATTTGAGCGAATCCGGTCAACTTTCCAGCCAACCGCCGTACGTGGACGGGCTGGCGCTGAGAGGGTGGCTGGCGTTCCTGTACAGCCAGGGATTGACGGCGGTCAGCATCCGGCGCAAACTTGCGGCTGTTCGCAGCTTCTACCGGTTCCTGTTCCGCGAGGGGGTGGTGCGGGTGAATCCCTGCCGGCAGGTGCGGACTCCCAAGGCTCCCAAGAAGCTCCCCAAAGTGATGACGGCAGAACAGACCAACCGCCTCTTGGACGCCGTCGCCGAAGGCAAACTGCCGAGGGCGCGCCTGCCCCGGGACATAGCCATCCTCGAGTTGCTGTACGGCTGTGGACTGCGCGTGAGCGAATTGACGAGTCTGGATCTCGATCATCTCAACCTGGAGGCAGGCTGGGTGCGTGTGGCGGGCAAGGGCCGCAAGGAACGGCAGGTGCCCATCCCCGGCAAAGCGGTGGCAGCCTTGCGCCGCTACCTGGAATTGCGCGAAGCCGGTCCCGAGCAGAAGGCCCTTTTCCTCAACCATCGCGCAAAGCGGCTGACGGACCGGGGCGTGCGCGCGATGGTGAAACTCTACGCCGTTATGCTCGTGGGGGATGCCGCCGTCCACCCGCACAGCTTCCGGCATGCCTACGCCACGCACCTGCTGAGTGATGGCGCAGACCTGCGGACGATCCAGGAATTGCTCGGCCACGCACGGCTCTCCACCACGCAGAAATACACGCAAGTCAGCCTCGCGGACCTCATGGCAATTTACGACCGCACGCATCCCAAGGCGTGAACGGTCCCGCCGCATCGATTCTTTATACTGAAGCTAGTCATGCCCCCGAAGCCCCGGGAACTCACTGCTCAGAAGTTCTTTGGCCGCCACGGACAGCTTTCACGCTGGCATCCGAACTACGAGTATCGTCCCGGGCAATTGGAGATGGCCATGGCGATCGAGGAGGCCCTCGAGCAGGGCCGCCACCTCATCGTGGAAGCGGGCACCGGCACCGGCAAAACGCTGGCTTACCTGGTTCCTGCTCTGCTGTCCGGAACGCGCGTCGTGGTTTCCACCGGCACCAAAAACCTCCAGGAACAGCTCTTCTTCAAGGATGTGCCGTTCCTGGAGAAGCATTTCGGACGGCCGTTGCGCGTGTGCTACATGAAGGGGCGCAACAACTACCTGTGCCGCCAGAAGGTCTACAACGCCGAGCGTGAGCCCATCCTGACGAACCTCGATGAAGTGGGCGAGTTCCGCCTGATCCGCGAGTGGGAAAAGACCACCGGCACGGGGGACCGTTCCGAGTTGAAAACCCTGCCGGAGGACAGCCCGCTTTGGCCCCGTCTGGATGCGAGGCGGGAAATGTGCACCGGGCAGAAATGCCAGCAATTCGACCGCTGCTTCCTCACCCTGATGCAGCAGCGGGCGCGGGAAAGCGACCTGATCATCGTCAACCACCACCTGTTCTTTGCGGACCTTGCCGTGCGGGAGGACGAATTCGACGGAATCATCCCGAGCTACGGCGCGGTGGTGTTCGATGAGGCGCATGAAATCGAAGATGTGGTGGGCCAGTACTTCGGCATCTCGGTCGGCAGCCAGCAGTTTGAAGAACTCAGACGGGACGTGGCCGCCACCGCGCGGAACAAGAGCTTCGGTTCGGCCGAGTTGGACCGCACGCTCGACATGCTCCAGGAACATGCCATCCGCTTCTTCGCGCTTTTTCCGGCGGGTGATGGACGCACCGGCTTCCGTGCCCAGTCGAAGTTTCTGGAAGACTACGGGGAGCACTACGAGGACCTGCTGCGCTGCCTGGAACTGACGGGCACGCAGCTGCAACTCATCAAGCAGGCGCCGGAGGAGGTTCTGCCGCTCCACCGCCGCAGTTTGGAATTGTCAAGCAAGCTGCGCTTTTGGATGGAAGGCAATGACTCGGCCTACGTTTACTGGCTGGAGCGCCGCGGACGAGGCTGCTACCTGCAGGCCACGCCCATCGACGTGGCGGAGATACTCACCGAGCGTTTGTTTGGGGCCGCCCGGTGCGCGATTCTCACTTCGGCGACCCTGGCGGTAGCGGGGAACTTTGACTACGTGCGCCACCGGTTGGGCATCACGCGAGCCGACACGCTGCTCGTGCCGGGTCATTTCGACTACGCCGAACAGGCGCTGCTCTACGTCCCGCAGCATTTGCCCGAGCCACGCGAGCCCTCCTTCGCCCGGGAAGCGGCCGGCGAGATCGAGAAGCTGCTCGAGTTCAGCCAGGGCCGGGCTTTCGTGCTGTTCACCAGCCACCAGCAGATGCGCCTGGTGCACCAGTTGCTAGAGTACCGCCTCGACTATCCCACTCTCCTGCAAGGTTCTGCTCCCCGCAACGCCCTGCTCGAGCAGTTTCGCGACACGCCGCACTGCGTACTGTTTGCCACTGCCTCCTTCTGGCAGGGCGTGGATGTGCCCGGCGATCAATTGAGTTGCGTTATCATAGATAAACTGCCGTTTGCGGTGCCCAGTGACCCGGTGGTGGAAGCCCGAATCAACGCCATCCGGAGGGCGGGCGGCAACCCCTTCTACGAGTACCAGATCCCGCAGGCCGCTCTCTCCCTGAAACAGGGGTTCGGACGCCTGATCCGCAGCCGGTCAGACCGTGGTGTGCTGGCGCTGCTGGACAACCGAATCACCCGCCAGAGATACGGACGGGTATTTCTGGAGAGTTTGCCAGGCTACAGTTTCACCACGCGGTGGGAGGACGTGGAGAGGTTCTTCGATGTATGAGATTTCCATAGAGCGTACCTTCGCCTCATCGCATGCTCTGCGCGGCTACCAGGGGAAATGCGAGCACCTGCATGGTCACAACTACCGGGTGCGCGTAACGCTCGAGGGCGGGCAGTTGGACGAAGCCGGTCTGCTGGTGGACTTCGGGGACTTGAAGCGGGTGGTGAGTTCTATCGCTGAATACCTGGACCACCGGCACATCAATGACCTGCCCCCGTTTGACGTCCTCAATCCGACCGCCGAGAACATGGCGCGCTATTTCCACGAGGAAATCGAAAAACGGCTTCCGGAATTGGCTCCCGGCCGCGACGTCCACCTCCAGGAGGTCCGCATCTGGGAGACGGATACTTCCGTGGCAGCTTATCGCTCCCGGTGAAGCGTACCCGGAGTGTTCAGGCGTTCTTCCAGGCGATGGAGCGGAGTCTGTAGCTGAGCCGCCGCCTCGGAAACGGCTCGTCCGAGAACCGGCGCTTGAAATGCTTCGAAGCGAGTATCTCCAACCGCAGAGGGCCGTTACGGCCCGGGGGTGGAGTGAATTGCAGGTTGAAGTCACCGCTGCCGACTTCAAAGCGGCCGGCCTGCTGGCCATTGCACAAGACAACCAGGGTCTGCCCGCTGAGTGCAGGCTGGTCCGCGGGAACCTCTCCACGAATGACCACTTCCCCCTCTCCCGGCGGCAACCAGTAATGCAGGCGGCGGGAGGCCCATCCGTCCGCATAGAGGCCCTGCGCATCGCGCACCGCCCGGACCAACAAGTACCCCACCAGGAGTGTCGCGGCGTATCGCAGAGGAAGCAGCGCAGGGCGCAGCCAGCGAGGCAGACGTCCGGCCGTTTGAACGAAATACAAATCCTGGTAGGTCTCCCAGCCGTAGCTGAGAAGTCCGGGCGGCCAGCGCAGACCAGTGTGCTTTCGTAGCAGTTGCCCTATTTCACGGATGCGGCGCTTGCCTCCGGCAAAGGACTTCGCCTCGGGATACTCGCGAAGGCAGCCCAAGTACTCCGGCAGGTAGCGCAGAGGGTGGAGGAAGCCGAGGCGTATCCACAGGTCCCAATCCATGGTGTAGTGCAGCGTCTCATCCAGATACCCGATTGCTTCCAAAGCACTGCGGCGCATGAACGTGGACTGCTGCAGGATGTAGTCGCTGACGTGCATCAGGCGCCACAAATCGAACGGCTGCGTCGCCGGGAATCGTCCGGTTACATCGCCCGCACGGTCAATCAGGTAGCCTTCTCCGTACACTGCGGCAGCTTCGGGGGACTCTTCCAGGGCCTGCACCGCCTTGCTGACGGCGCCCTCCAGAAGCACGTCGTCGGAATTCAGCCACGCCAGGACGCTTCCGCGCCCGAGCAGGAATCCTTTGTTGATGGCGTGTGTTTGCCCCCGGTCCGGTTCCGAGATGAACGTCAGCCTGCCGCGATAATCTCCCGCAATTTGAGCGGTCTCATCCGTGGAGCCGCCATCCATGATGATGTACTCAATGTGCGGGTAGTCCTGCCGGAGGACGCTCTCGATAGTGGCGCGGATGAAATGCCCCTGGTTAAAAGATGGAGTGACGACGGTGACGAGCGGGAGCTGACTCATGACGCGGGGCGGCCGGAAAGGCTATAATATCCAATGATAAGCTAGCGCGTCGTATTTCGCGGCGCTGCGAATTTTCGCCACCGATTCGTCCTTCCGCCTGAGGAGTGGCCGGATCAATTGGGGTATATGCCCCGACCGCCGATTGGTCGTACCGGCAAATGGGCGCGATACCCCACCCGATAATGTCAGACAACACAGGTGATCTCCGCTAAGGCGTTCAGCCGGAAAGGAGATTCAACGTGGGTCGATAATGGACCCCAACGTGCACCTTAATACAGGAGATTCGGAATCCTATATCATGGCCAGAGCAAAAGTAACCATCGACGGTAATGAGGCGGCGGCGTACGTAGCCCACAAGGTTAACGAAGTCATCGCCATCTACCCGATCACGCCCTCATCACCCATGGGGGAATGGTCGGATCAATGGTCTTCTGAAAAGCAGACCAACATCTGGGGTTCTATCCCCACGGTGATCGAGCTTCAAAGCGAAGGAGGCGCCGCCGGCAGCCTGCATGGAGCGCTGCAAACCGGAGCACTCGGCACGACCTTCACGTCAGCGCAGGGCTTGCTGCTGATGATCCCGAACATGTACAAGATCGCCGGCGAACTCACGCCGACGGTGATTCATGTCGCCGCGCGGTCCATCGCCGCTCAGGCGCTTTCCATCTTCGGCGACCATCAGGACGTCATGGCGGTCCGCCAGACCGGGTTCGCCATGTTGGCGTCGAACTCCATCCAGGAAGTGATGGATAACGCCCTCATCTCGCAGGCGGCCACGCTTGAATCCCGCGTGCCCTTCGTGCACTTCTTCGACGGTTTCCGCACCACCCACGAGGTCTGCAAAGCAGAGCAGCTCACCGTGGAAGACATGCATGCCATGCTGGACGGCGAGTTGATCCGGGCGCACCGGGCGCGGGCCATGACGCCGGACAAACCGGTGCTCCGCGGCACCGCCCAGAATCCCGACGTCTATTTCCAATGCCGGGAGGCCATCAACCCCTTCTACCTGGCCACCGCGGGGATTGTCCAGAAGGTCATGGACAAGTTTGCCGGCGTTACGGGCAGGCAATACAACTTGTTCGACTACATCGGCGCTCCGGATGCCGAACGCGTGATCATCATCATGGGCTCCGGCGCCGAGGCGGTGGAAGAAACCGTGGACTACCTGGTGGAGAAGGGCGAGAAGATCGGCGCTATCAAAGTGCGTCTCTACCGGCCCTTCTCGGTCGAGCACTTCGTCAAGGCTCTGCCCGCCAGCGTGAAGAGCATCGCCGTGATGGACCGCACCAAGGAAGCCGGCGCTATCGGCGAGCCGCTGTATCTGGACGTCATTGCGGCTCTGCACGAGGGTATGCGCGGACGCCCGTTGCCCAAGGTGATCGGCGGCCGCTACGGGCTTTCCTCCAAGGAATTCACTCCCGCCATGGTGCGCGGAATCTACGACGAACTCGCCAAGGAGAATCCCAAGAACCACTTCACCGTCGGCATCGTCGAGGACGTCACCAACAGCAGCCTGGAATACGATCACGATTTCTCGAGCGAGCATCCCTCCACCATCCGCTGCCTGTTCTACGGCTTGGGCGCGGACGGCACGGTGGGCGCCAACAAGAACTCCATCAAGATCATCGGTGAGGGCACGGACAATTACGCCCAGGGTTACTTCGTCTACGACTCCAAGAAATCCGGCGCGGTGACCATTTCGCATCTTCGCTTCGGTCCCAAGCCGATCCGTTCCACTTACCTCATCTCCAAGGCCAACTTCATCGCCTGCCACCAGTTCCACTTCCTGGAACGGCTGAACATGCTGAAGTCCGCCGTTCCTGGCGCCACATTCCTGCTGAACAGCCCCTATCCGGCTGACCAGGTGTGGGATCAGTTGCCGCGCCAGGTTCAGGAGCAAATCATCGGCAAGCAGCTGAAGTTCTACGTGATCGACGGCTATGAAGTGGCCCGCCAGACAGGCATGGGCACGCGCATCAACACGATCATGCAGACCTGCTTCTTCGCCATCAGCGGTGTGCTGCCGCGCGAGGAAGCCATCGCCGCCATCAAGGACGCCATCGAGAAAACTTACGGCAGGCGCGGTGAGGCCATCGTCAAGAAGAACTTTGAAGCGGTCGACCTGACGCTGGACCACCTGCACGAAGTCAAAGTGCCTTCCGCGGCCACCAGCAATCTCCCCATGGTTCCGCCGGTGCCGGAGCGCGCGCCGGAGTTCGTCCGTGACGTGCTCGGCCGCATCATCGCGGGCGAAGGGGATCTGCTGCCAGTCAGCGCACTCCCGGTGGATGGTACGTTTCCCACGGCCACGGCTCAGTGGGAGAAGCGCAACATCGCCCTCGAAGTGCCCATCTGGGACGAGGAAATCTGTATTCAGTGCGGCAAGTGCGTGCTCGTCTGCCCGCACGCGGTCATCCGCGCCAAGGTCTATGAACCATCTCACCTGGAAGGCGCGCCGGAGACGTTCAAGCATGCTCCGGCCCGCTGGAAGGAATTTAAGGACCTCAAGTACAGCCTGCAGGTGGCGGTGGAAGACTGCACCGGCTGCGCGCTTTGCGTGGAAGTCTGCCCGGTCAAGAGCAAGAGCGACGCCAAGCACAAGGCGCTCAACATGGCTCCGCAGATTCCGCTGCGGGAACAGGAGCGCGGCAACTGGGAGTTCTTCCTGACGCTGCCGGAAACCCGGCGCGATCTGCTGAACCCGGCGCTGGTGAAGGACAACCAGTTGTACCAGCCGCTGTTCGAGTTCTCCGGCGCTTGCACGGGCTGTGGCGAGACCCCCTACGTCAAGCTGGTCACGCAGCTGTTCGGTGACCGCACGCTCATCGCCAACGCCACCGGGTGCTCCTCGATTTACGGCGGCAACATGCCGACCACGCCTTACACGGTGAACCTGGAAGGACGCGGACCCACCTGGTCCAACTCTCTGTTCGAGGACAACGCCGAGTTCGGCCTCGGCATGCGGCTGAGCATCGACAAGCAGAACGAATACGCCCGTGAGTTGGTGGCTCGTCTGGCCTCGCAATTGGGAGACACGCTGGCCACTGGCTTGCTGGAAGCCGACCAAACGAAAGAGACCGGCATTTTCGAGCAGCGGGAGCGGGTGAAGCAGTTGCGGGAGAAACTGGCGGGCGCGAAAACGCCCGAAGCCCGCGACCTGCTGGCCGTAGCGGACGCGTTGGTCAAGAAAAGCGTCTGGATTGTCGGCGGTGACGGCTGGGCCTATGACATCGGCTTCGGCGGCCTGGATCACGTCCTGTCCACCGGACGCGACGTGAACATCCTTGTGCTGGACACCGAGGTTTATTCCAACACGGGTGGCCAGATGTCGAAGGCCACTCCGCGCGGCGCGGTGGCGAAGTTCGCCGCCGGCGGAAAGCCTGCCGGCAAGAAGGACCTGGCGCTGATGGCCATCACCTACGGCAACGTGTACGTAGCCCGCATTGCCATGGGCTTCAACGACACGCACACCGTGAAGGCGATCCTCGAGGCGGAATCCTTCAATGGGCCGTCCCTGATCATCGCCTATAGCCACTGCATTGCCCACGGTTACGACATGGTGCATGGATTGGATCAGCAGAAACTGGCGGTGCAAACCGGCTACTGGCCGCTGTTCAGGTGGGATCCGCGGCAGGCGGACAAGGGCAAGAACCCGTTCCAGCTTGATTCCCGCGCTCCCGCGGTGAGCCTGGACAAGTACATCTACAACGAAACGCGTTATACGATGCTGAAGCACAGCGATCCGGAAGGCGCCGCCCGCCTGCTCGTCCAGGCGGAGCGCGACGTACGTGAGCGCTGGAAACAATATGAACACTTTGCGGCCATGCCCGCCGCCGAGGCTGTGGAGGAGGCAAAAGATGCCTGACCTGACTACGAAGTATCTGGGACTAACCCTGAAGAACCCGCTGGTGGCCTCTTCGAGCCCCCTGTGCAAGGACGTTAGCAACATCCTCGAGATGGAGGATGCCGGCATCTCGGCGGTTGTGTTGCATTCGCTGTTCGAGGAACAGATCGACATCGAAAGCCGTAACCTCGATCAGTTCCTCAGCAGCGGCGCGGAAAGCTACGCCGAGTCGCTGAGCTACTTCCCGGACATGGGCCAGTACAACATTGGTCCGGATGGCTATCTGGAGCATATCCGGAAGGCCAAGCAAGGCGTGGATATCCCCGTCATCGGAAGCTTGAACGGGATTTCCACCGGGGGCTGGATTCGTTACGCGAAGCTTATTGAGCAGGCGGGCGCGGACGCGCTCGAGCTCAATATCTACTTCCTGCCCAACAACGGAACCGTCAGTTCAGCGCAAGTGGAACAGATGTATTGCGACCTGGTCAGTCATGTGAAGGCCAGCGTGAGCATCCCCATCGCGGTGAAACTCGGTCCGTACTTCAGCTCCATCCCCGAGATGGCCCACCGCCTCGACGCGGTGGGGGCGGACGGCTTGGTTCTGTTCAACCGCTTCTACCAGCCGGACATCGACTTGGAGGCGATGGAAGTCCATCCCGCTCTGGAACTCAGCGATTCGGGCGAACTGCTGCTGCGTTTGCACTGGGTGGCTGTGCTCTACGGCAAGATCAAGGCGGATTTGGCCATCACCGGCGGCGTGCATACCGCCGGCGATGTGCTTAAGTCCATGATGAGCGGAGCGCGCGTAGCCATGACCACATCAGCTCTGTTGCGCCACGGCATCGAATACGCCGCCAAGATCCAACAGGACCTGGCGGAATGGATGGATGAGAAGGAATACCATTCCATCGAACAGATGCAGGGCAGCATGAGCGAGGAGTCTGCTCCTCAGCCCTCCGCCTATCATCGTGCCAACTACATGAAGGTGCTCAGCAGCTACACTGCCTAGCGCCTTGAATTAGACCCGCTCTTAGGGCTTCCGGTTCTCACGCCATGCATCAGTACGGAAGGGTGAGGCCGGAAGCCCTTCTGCGTTGATGAGGTTCCCGTTGGGGTCGTCCGCCCAGGCATAACGCGCCGCTAGGGGATGCTTGACCGCCGGGCTGCTGACGACGATGCTTCCACTCTCCACCTTCGCTTCCGCAGGATAGAACGCGCCATCTGCTCCCGCCACGGTGAAACCGCGCAAATCTCCGTCGCGAGCTTTCAGCCCGCCGCCGGTGTGGTCGAACCACAGCCTCAGGCGCCCATCCTCACGGGTCATCTGCCGGTAAAGCGGGCCCGAGTACACCAGCTGCTCCCCGTAGGCGATGGCGCGCGCCGCCAGCCCCAGGCGCTCGCCGACGTCGCGCTTGTTCAACGGGTGGATGTCGGCGGGGTCGCCTATGTCGATGGTGACTGCCATGCCTGTTTTGCGCAGTTCCAAAGCGGCGGTTTGTGCCGCGCGCAACTCTGGCCAGTTGCTGTTGGCGCCGGTCTTGGCGAAGTTGGCCAGTTGCACGAACAGGAATGGGAAAGCGCCTTGCCCCCAAGCTCTCCGCCAATCCAGGATCATTGTCTGGAACAGTCGGCGGTAGGCGGCCCCTTCACCCTGGTTTGCGTTGGATTCTCCCTGGTACCAGATCACTCCGCGGATGGCGAATGGGGTCAGCGGCGCTACCATGGCGTTGTACAGCCCGGCTGGAGAATGCTGATGACCCGGCCCCATGGGCGGCTGCGGCTTGCGCTCTCCGCCCTTCTGCTCAAATTCCTTCAGCGCATCCAGATAACGCTGGCGGGCAGCGGGGTAAGCCGCCAGGATCTTCTGCCAGTTCTCCAGGTACCGGTGCAGAGATGGCTCCGCCTCCAGCGCTCCCTGCGACGTCCACGCCTGCGCGGGCGTGCCGCCCCACGCGGACTGAACCACTCCCATCGGAACCTTCAGGCGCGAGTGCAGATGGCGCGCGAAGGCATAGCCCACCGCGGAGAAGGACTTCACGGATTCCGGAGTGCACACCTTCCATTCGCCCTCAACGTCCTCGGCGGGGGCCTCAGCCACCTTCAGGGCCACCTGGAAAAGCCGGATTTGCGGGTAGTTGGCGCCTGCCGCTTCCTGCTCCGGGTTCGACGAGCGTTGAACCGGCCACACCATGTTGGATTGGCCCGACCCTACCCAGACCTCGCCGACCAGCACGTCACGCACGGTGATGGTGTTCTCCGCGGCCACGGTCAGTTCGAACGGCCCGCCTGCCTTCATCGGAGCCAGGAAGATCTCCCAACGGCCGTCGGCGCGGGTTTGGGTGGTCACCTTTTGCCCCCGGAAGCTGACGGTAACGCCCTCTCCAGGGGTGGCCTTGCCCCAAATGCGGACGGGTTTGTCCTGCTGCAACACCATCCTGTCGGAGATCAGGCTGGGCAGGCTGACGGCGGCTTGGCCAAGTAGCGGCCCAAGCAGGCAAATCGCGCTTGCCGCAACAACACGTGTGATTAGGGCTGAAGATGCCGGCATGAATCCTCCTTCTGCGGCCCGGGTCATCGTCCCGGCGGCCGGTTCCCAGCCAGCGTAGCTCGCAGAAGGTTTCACAGCAAGCGCCTGTCGAAGCGGTTGAGGCAAACTGGAGAAGCTATGCGGGAGCGCCTGGAGCGGTACTTCCAATTTGAGGCGCTGGGCACAACGTGGCGCACGGAACTGCTGGCCGGCTGCACCACGTTCCTCACCATGGCGTACATCATTTTTGTCAACCCGGCCATCTTGCGCGATGCCGGGATGCCCTACACGGGTGTCGTGGCAGCCACCTGCCTCGCCTCGGCGTTCGGCAGCATTCTCATGGGTGCGCTGGCCCGCTACCCGATCGCTCTGGCGCCGGGCATGGGATTGAACGCCTACTTTGCCTATGCCGTGGTGCAGGGTCTTGGACTGCCGTGGCAGGCGGCGCTGGGCGCGGTCTTCCTGTCAGGGGTTCTCTTTCTGCTGCTCACCTGGGCGGGCATCCGTGAACTGATCCTCTATTCCATCCCACCGTTGCTGTATTCAGCCGTGGCGGTGGGCATCGGCCTCTTCATCGCGTTCATTGGCCTCGTGAATGCCGGCATCGTGGTCAGCCATCCTTCCACCAGGGTGGCGATGGGAGACCTGCGCGAGCCGGACGCCCTGCTCGGCGTCTTCGGGCTGCTGCTGACGGCCGGGCTGATGGTGCGCGGAGTGCGCGCCGCCATGTTAATAGGCATTCTGGCCACCGCCGCGGCAGGGGCCGTTTTCGGGTTGATCACCTGGCAACCGCAGAGCTACGGATTGGCGGACATCACCTCCACGGCGATGGCCCTGGATGTGCGCGGCGTGTTGAAAATCGAGCTGGCCGAGGTAGTTTTCGCCTTGCTTTTCGTGAACCTGTTTGACGATATCGGCACGCTGGTGGGGGTTGGGAAAAAGGCCGGTCTGTTTGATGAGGCCAACCGCATCCCGCGCGCCAATCGCATCCTCTTTGCCAACGCCTCGGCCACGGTGGCGGGCTCGCTGGCGGGTACTTCGACGGTGGTGAGTTACATTGAAAGCGCTGCGGGCGTCGCCGCCGGCGGCCGCACGGGAGTTCCGGCCATTCTGGCGGGAGTCCTCTTCCTGCTGGCATTGCCTTTGGCGCCGCTTGTCGGGGCGGTGCCCACGGCTGCCACGGCGCCTGCTCTGATACTGGTGGGGGCGCTGATGATCTCCCACGCCGCGGAGATACGCTGGGATGACCCGCTCTCGGCCATCCCAGCTTTTCTGACGATGATTACAATTCCGCTGACTTTCAGCATCGCCAACGGCCTTGCCTTCGGCTTCACCGTCTACACCTTGCTGAAGGTTTTGCGTGGCCGGTACAGGGAAGTCTCCTGGCTGGTCTACCTGCTGACCGCCCTGTTCCTGGCGCGTTTCTACTTCCTGGGCGCTGCCTAGAGGCTACGCCGTCACTATCAAGCGGCCGGAGGCAGCGTCCGCCTGGTAAGCATGGGCCGCAACGCCAGGTTGACGATCACCATGGCCACCGAGCACGCCGGCAGCACCAGCAGCGCGGTTTGCAGACGCGTGGGATCGTCTCCCGCAATGCGGCCGATAATCGGTGAACTCACCACCAGACCAATCCAGCCGGACGTGATGACGATGCCCATGGCGGTCGCCGTCATGCGCGGAAAAGCGTTGCCCACCATGGCGAGCGTGGTCGGGAAGACGGGAGCCATGGCCAGACCGGCGCAGAAAACGGCGATGCCCGCCGTCGTCGGATCAGTCGTCTGGAGCATGGCGTAGGTGGTGATTGCCATGAGCACGGATGTCACCAGCGTAACCGTGGGAGGGGCGATCTTGATGAGAATCGGCGCCACCGCCACGCGGCCTATCAGCAGGCCAAGGGCGAATCCCAGCGACAGGATGTTCAAGGCTTGCGATTCCGGTATGCCTTGGGCGATCAAATGCCGCGGCAGCCAGTTCCAGACGCCCACCTCGCAGGCCACATAGAGGAAGAGAAACAGGGCGAGCAGGAACAGGGATGGCTTCCCGAGCAGGGTGCTCGCCTCAGCCGCCTTAAAGCCGCGTTCGCCGCTCGGCGGAGGCATCTTCGTGAAGGAGTGAACCGCGAGCGTGGCCGTCGTCAGCACCGCCGTCAGGTAGCAGAGAGAAATGGCGTTCCCGGAAAGGAAATTGGCGGCGATGAACGGTGTCGTCAAACCACCCAAGCCGAAGAACAGATTCAGGAAATTCAGCACCGTGGCGCGGCGCTCGGCGCCGATGTCGCTCACCAGAGCGTTGGCCCCGGTGACGATGATGCCGCCGCCAACGCCCAACACGAACATAGCCACGATGATCATGCCGTAGCCGGTCGAATTTGGCAGGGCGTACAGGCTGATCGCGATCAGGCTCAGACCGAGCAGCAATCCGGTCTTCTTCCCCTTGTTGTCAACCAGCGGGCCGACTGAGATGGAAGCCACCGTCAGCCCTAACCCTTGCGCCAACGCAATGTAGCTGTTCTGCTCCGGGGTGAGCTGGAACGTCTGCGAGAGATTAGGCAGGATGGTGCCGAGCATGGCGGCAATCATGCCGTAGACGAAGATCGCCAGGATGGCGGCGAGAATGAGCATACAACTCCTCCAGAAAATTAGACCGCAGCCTTCGCAGGCCGCGGTCTCAAATCTTATCAGACTTGCCCCGCAGGGCGGTTGGAATACTTAGGCGAAGCTGTACTTGCGGGCCTTGTCGTCCCACAGCACCTTCTTGCCGTTGCGGTAGGACAGAGTCGCCATGTGGCCGGAGATGGCTGCCTGCTGACCCACCGTGGCGGGAGCAATCACCTTGGTCTTGCCCTGGATGGCTTCCAGGAAGTTCCGCACATGGGCTTCCACGGCGAGGTTGTCATTGCCCGGCATTTCGACGTGCAGTTCCTTGCGCGAAGCGATATGGGCGGGCGGCTTTCCTCCGAACTTCTCGGGATAGAAGTTGAGAATCTGCCGGTTCAGGACTTCGATGGTGCCCTCGTTGCCCATGAACTGCTCGCCATAGCCGAAATGGACGTTGCCGAAGTAGCAGCTGTAGTTCAAGTGGAAACGGCCGGGGTACTCGTAGATGGCGCTGATCGTGTCGGGCACTTCGCGGTCATCGTCCGCATCCGTCCAGCGATAAACGCCTCCGCTGGCCATGCACGACAAAGGAACAGTCTTGCCGCAGACGAAGTTGCTGATATCGGTCTGGTGCACCAGCAGGTCCGTGGAGATGCCGCCGGAGTAGTCCCAGTAAAGCCGCCACTGATAGTAGCGCCGCTTGTCGAAGGCTCGCTTGGGAGCCTTGCCGAGGAACCGCGCCCAGTCAGTGTTTTGTTCACTGGCGTCGGCGGGAATGGTGTACCGCCAGGCAGGGTTGTCCGGCAGCGAATTCCGGTACCAGAAGGCGCGCACGTAGTGCACTTCACCGATCAGCCCCTGGCTCACCAGTTCCTTGGCCATGATGTAGAGCGAATTGCTGCGGTTCTGCGTGCCCACCTGCACAACTCTATTGCTCTGTTCGGCCGCCTTGACGATTTCCTCACCTTCCTCAATGGTGTGCGCGAGCGCCTTTTCGACGTACACGTGCTTGCCGGCTTTGAGCGCCGCGATGGTCATCTCGTGGTGCAGGTGTTCGGGGGTGGCGATGACGACGGCGTCGATGCCCGGCTCCTTCAGCAGATCACGGTAGTCCACGAAAGTCTTGGGCGCGCCGCCGCTCAGAGTCTGGGCAAGGTCCTTGCCTCGCGCCAGGTTCCCCTGGTAGGTGTCGCAGACCGCGACCACTTGCGCAGCGCCTGGACTTCCACGGAAGGCGCGCTGCATCAGGTATCGGCCGCGGCTGCCGGTGGCGATCCAGCCCATGGTGATTTTGGAGTTCGCACCCAGGGCAGGAATTACGGCCGGCGCTGCCGCTAACGCCGCCATCGAAGTTCTCATGAAGTTCCGACGCGAGACATCTTCAGGCATGTTCGTACTGCTCTCCTTTGAAAAAATGTCCTCTCCAGGATATCAATACGGCGGCGGAAGCGGGTGCTTTCCGCAAGCAAGCCAGTTCCGGGGACCGGCGCACAATCTCCCCGGTTGATACCCTTCGTTGCGGCGCAACCGGGGTCCAGACTTTCCTCCGCGGCGCTTGTGGCAGTAACATGCGTGTCTGAGATTTCCCAGGAGGCGAACATGCTAATTAATCGGCGCAAGGCTCTCATGGGCATGGCAGGTGCCGGACTGAGTGGGTTCGGTCTTCCCTCGCTGGCTGCCGCGGTGCAGGCGGCAGCCACCCCTTACCGGCGTCCCCGGCTCAAAATCACGGATGTACGCACGGCTGAGATTCGTGGACACGGCTATCAGTTGCGCCATTTGCGGCGAAGCCGCGCTGCGCAGCCATCCCCAACTTCCTGGTTCTCGAAAGGCATTGGATGCCCCGGCTGGAATTGTGGAAGGGGTTCGTGAAAGAAGGCGAGATCATCGAACGCGGGTTCATCTCCATGCCCGAGCGGCCGGGTATCGGCGTCGAAATGGACGACGAGTTCGCGCGCCGGGCTCAAGTGCCCGGAACCCCGTGGTTCCAGCCGCTGATGGGATAATCTGAATGGGAGTGTTCACCATGAGCAAGAAGCTTATTCTCACCATCGCTGTTTGTCTCGCGGGCCTTTCGCTGGCCTACGCCTACCAGGTAGCTGTGCAGAAGCCGGCCCCGGCCGTGGCCCAGGATCGGCTCGTGGCAGGCTTCCAGAAAAGCACAGTAGCTTCGGTGGCCGATGCCGTGGATCAGGTGGTTGGACGCCGGGGTTTTCTGGCGCACGACATGCGGCCTTACGTAAGCGGCGCCTTCGTTGGCAGGGCAGCTACCGCCTTGGTGCGTCCGGCGCCGCCCGAGCAGGCCACGCCCGCGCTCGCCGTCAAGCACTCCGCGGAGATGATCGACGCCGCCCAACCCGGCGAAGTCGGCGTCATCGTGATGGAAGGCACGTTGGATGTGGCCGCCATCGGTGGCCTGATGGGCACGGCTGCCAAGTCCCGCGGCATGGTGGGCATGGTGATCGACGGCGGCGTGCGGGACGTTGCTGAACTGAGAGCCCTAGGCCTGCCTGTGTTCGCGCGCAGCGTCACGCCGGCCACGGCCGTAGGCCGCTATGCCAGCGTGGCCAAGCAGACGCCGGTGCAGTGCGCCGGGGTGCTGATTTCGCCCGGCGACATTATCGTGGCAGGTGAAGACGGCGTCGCGGTGGTGCCCAAGGACCGGGCCGAGGAGGTGCTGAAACGGGCGCAGGAGATCGATGAAAGGGAATCCAAAATGGTGCCCTTCATCCAGAAATTCCGGTCCCTGCAAAAGGCGATCGAGGTCTTCAACCGGATCTGAAGCGGCGCAGGCTTAACGCGGAGCCCGGATTTCCAGACCGGCCGAGGCCGCGTACTGCCGTATGCCCATCGTCGTCAGCCAGCCTTCGGCCACGTAACGGCCGGGCGGCAGATTGCGCCCACCGGAGGCCAGTTGGATGACCACAACAAAGTTCTTTTCGCCGGGTCCCACTTCCAGGCTTCCCAGCGCCAGAGTGAACGCCTTGCCGTCTGACCAGCGGTAGACGATTTCGCCCTTCTCGTTGCGCAGCGTCAGGTCAAAACGCTGTCCTGAAGGAAACGTCAGTTCAATCGGGTCAGCGGAAGTGTTGCGCAACGTGAGGCGGGCGGAGAGTTGGGCGGGGCGCCCCGAGACTTCGTGCGTGTAGACGGTCCCGTCCAGCGAGAGAGCGAAACTCACCTCCGGAGCGCTGATCACCGTCACCCCGCCGAGACGGGCGTAGGTCAACTCGTATTTGCGGGGTCCTGCAATCGTGATGTAGCTGCGCTCCACCAACCCGACATAGGGCAAGTAGAAATCGCCGGAAATGCCCGCGTCCGCGCAGATTGTCGGCGCGTAAGCAATCTGCAAAGCGTGATGAAACTCTCCGATGGCGCCCTTCCAGTAAGCCAGCCGCGAGACTACGCTCGCCGTTCCCGTGCAGGGCTCGATGGACGCGGAGTAGGTTCCTCCCGTCGGCGTCCAAAAGGCGGCATAGAGCGTCTCGCGTCTTTCCCTGGCGTTCCATGCCCAGAGTCTGCCATCTTCTCCCATGCGCAGCCACAGGTCGCCTTCCGGCATGCCACGCAGGAGGGAGTAATAGCGCCCTTCAATCCAGTCGGCGCGGACCACTTCCACCACTACCGGATTGCCTGAGCCGAGGCCGGTCTGATGATAGACCCACTGATTGCCGACGTGCAGGGGAAAATAATCCGGCTGCGCCGAAGCTACCGACGCAGCCAGCAAGGCGGCGCTAATCGCCGTAGAAATTCTTGTCCCAAACATGGCGCCTCAAGATAGCGAGCACCGAGTCTGCAAGTGCTCCTTCATCACTGACGCCGCAACTGCTCTCCACGTTTCGGACCTTCCGCATGCCGGGGATGACGGTCGAGACCGCGGGGTGGGAGAGGCAGAAACGCAGAGCTATCTCTGCCAGGGTGCCCTCCACGCCTTCCAGATCGGCTCGCAGCGCGGCCACTCGTTCGGCTACTTCCCGCTTGCGGTCTCCAGCGAAGTACTCCTCGCGGAAGTCGCCCGGCGGGAAGGTTGTGTTCTCGTCGATATGGCCGGTCAGGGCGCCTTCATCCAGCGGAACCCTTGCCAGCACGCCGATATCCAGTTGCTGGCAAAGAGGATACAGGTTTTTCTCCGGGCTCTGGTCGAAAATGTTGTAGATCACCTGGACCGCATCAATCAATCCCGTCTGGAGAGCCTCGAGTGCCGAGTCCGGCTGATGGTCGTTGATCGAGATGCCGAACGCCCGGACTTTGCCGGACTTCTTCAGGTCCTCGATGCCACGGCGCCATTCGTCCCGCCCTATCCAGTCCGGGTTCCAGACGTGGAACTGCTGCAAGTCGATCGTCTCCAGCCGGAGGTTGCGCAGGCTTTGCTCCGTGCAACGGATGATGTAGTCGTACGGGAACACCTGTTCAATGCCGATGCCCGGACGCGCGGGCCACAGCTGATTCTTAGGAGGAATCTTCGTGGCGATGTAGAGCTGGCCGGGCGTGCCGCGTGCCAGTTCCCCCACCAGTTGTTCGCTGTGCCCGTCACCGTAGGCGAGGGCCGTGTCAATGAAGTTCACCCCGAGTTCCACGGCGCGCCGCAAAGCGGCCAGGGATTCGTCGTCATTGCCTCCCAGCCATTGCAGGCCGCCGATTCCCCACGCGCCAAAGCCGACGTCACTTACCTGCCAGCCGGTTCTTCCCAGTTTGCGGTATTGCATAGACAGAAACCATGGTAGCAGCCGGGCCGTCAGGACTTAGGGGCGGAGATACAATGAGAGCGGGTTCCATGAGCCGAGTGGTATTCATCCTGATCCTGGCGGCTTCCCTGCTGGGAGCTGCGGCCAGCCTACGCCTCTACCTGACCGACGGTACGCATCATGTCGTGCGCGAGTACGAAGTGAAGGAAGACCGCGTGCGCTTCTACAGCCTCGAGCGCAGCCAGTGGGAGGAAATCCCGCTCGACTTGATCGATCTCAAACGCACCGAGGCCGAATTCCGCGAAAAGCAGGCGCTACGCCGCGAGCAAATCAAGATCCTGGACGCGGAAGACGAAGCCGAGCGCGCCCACCGGCGCGAAGTGGCCAGCGTCCCCATGGACAAAGGCGCCTACCTGGTGGATGGCGAGCAAATCCGGCCCATACCTCAGGCGGAACTGAAAATGGAAACCAGCAGAGGCCGCACCATCTTGCAGGTTCTCAGCCCCGTGCCCATCGTGCCCGGAAAAACCACCGTGGAGCTCGATGGGGAACATTCCGCCTTCATCATCACAACGGACAAGCCGGAATTCTACGTGCGGCTTCACGACGAGCAGCGATTCGGCATCATCCGCGTGAAGACTGAGAAGAAGAAGCGCCTCGCGCAGACCTTGAATATCGTGCCGGTCAGCAACGAGATCTACGAAGAGCAGGATGAAGTAGAGGTGTTCCGCCGCGAGGTGGCCTACAACCTCTATAAGATCTGGCCTGAAGAGCCGCTCGAGCCCGGCGAGTACGCCGTGATCGAATTCATGCCGGGCAAGGGCAATATCCGCGTTTGGGATTTCGCCTACCGTCCCGCCGGCAAGCCCGGCAAGTGACATCCTCAGCGGGCGGCTTCAAATTTCACGATGACTTTGCCGACGTTCTGGTTGCCGAACTCGTCCGTCACGCGGATGGCGACAGTGTGTTCGCCTGAGGCAATCCCCTCGAGCACGAGCACGTAGTCGAGTTCGCGCGCGTCGGAGAGCCGCGTAACCGGCTCCACCACCCGCCAGGGACTGCCATCGAGAGAATACTCGGCGCGTTGGATCACCGAGCGGGCGTCGACCGCCTTCCACTCCACGCGCAATTTCGCATCGGGCGTGCGCGCCGCCGCGAGCCCGCGGATTTCCGGCGCTGAATTGTCGATGAGGAACGGCTCGCTGATGCGCTCGGCGCGCAGGGTTTGGTGCGGCGGGTTGTCCGGGTCGTCGGAAGCCGTCACCCGCAGCCGATATTCGCCGTCGGCATAGGAAGTGGAATCCCAACTCAGGTAGGCTTCCTTCTGCGTGTCCTTGAGCAATTTCCACTCGGTTTCCTGCTCCCCGCGAATCTCAACCTTGTAGGCGAGTTCATCGCCATTCTCGTCGCTGGCCAGCCAGCGCGCGCCGACGTATCCCTTGGCATATTGCATCGACTGGGGGCTGGGCGCGATGGGCTTGGGCGGCGCCGTGCGCCGGACTCCGAGCGGCTGAAGGGTGATGTTCTGTGTCGGGGTGATGCTCAAGGACGGTGGCGGGAAACGGTAATTCGGGGGCGTTGCCTCGATTTCATTGACCACAGGGGCCACGTTGCGGGGCAGGTAAGCCGCGGTGACGCCCTTCACCTGAGTCGGGGCGCCCTTTTGCGGGCTCTCCAGACGCAGCCGGTATTGCAGGAACCGCGCCGCCGGTGAGACGACGCGGCCTTCCGTCCGCTGCCATTCGGCGCTCTGCCAGGCGCTCCAGTTTTGCTGCGGACGGTCCAGGTTGCCGCTGCGTGTCTCCACATTCACCCTGGAAACGTCGCCGTCAGCCAGCAAACTGAGGCGGCCCCAATACGAGAATCCGCCGGCGTCCAGTACTTCGCTTTCGTATTCTCCCTTGGCCTCGAGTTCCGGACCTAGGTCGTAAATCTTGCCGAGGTTTCCTGTGGCGGCATGCAGTTTCCCCGAACTCCCAACAGCGATAGCCGTCACCTGGGTGGCGGGCAGCGAGAGCAAAAGCGTGGTGAGGTTGCCTGGTTCCAGCCTGTACAGGTTCCCCCTGTTTCCGGTTCCCACCAGCCCACGCCCCTGGGCGTCCACCGCCAGCGTGTATACGACTTCCTGCGCGTGGCTCCAGACCTTCTGCGGATAACCGTCGGCGTCGATGCGATAAACCTCGGACCCGCCGGCGAGCGCCGGAAGCTGCACCGCGAGCGTGGGCGGGGGCGCGGCGGTTCTTTGAGTGGGCGTCGCAGGGGGCTGCCCCGGAGCGGGGGCGGGTTGCGGTGCGGCGGGTGCCGGCTGCACGGGTTGGGGGCCAACCGGCGCGGTCACGCCCGGTTGCTTGATGCCGACGCCGGCCGCGTAAATGGTACCGTTGGCTGCTGCGGCAACTGCCGTGATCTCACGCTTTTCTGATTGGTAAACGACAAAACCTTCCCCGGAAGGCGAGATTCGGATGACCACCCCACCCGGGTCCGTGCCCACGATCACATGCCCCTGCTCGTTCACTGCGATGGACCGGGCGTGTGATTCTTCGGTACGGAAAAAGACGCTTCCCGAGCCATTGGCGGCTACTTTGTGTACTTCGCCACGGTCCCCGGTGGCCACAAACAACTCACCCTGCCGGTTGAACGCCAGCCCCCAGATGTACTTCGCCTTGGGATCATAGAACGCTTCCGGCTTGCCATCCGGGTCTACCCGGTAGACTTTCCCGTCGGGCGAGGTAGCCGCATAGATGCGGCCGTCGGGCGAGGTGGCCAGCGCCTGCACCTGCATCTCTTCCCACTCGCTGATCACTCGCGCCTGCCCGTCCGGTTCGACGCGATACAGACGCGCCTTGGAGCCCGGACCGCCGCCTCCCGCGTAGAGGCTGCCCTTGCCGTCCACCGCCAGCGCCCAAAAATAGGGCTGCGAGGCGTCTGAGATTTCCCTGGCGGCGGGCGCCAGAAAGAGGCGGCCGTCGCTTCTCAGCGAGAGCTGCTTGAGCGTTCCTTTTTCGAAATCCGCCTGGCTGGAATGCTGCCAGGTGCGCGTCTCTACGGCGGCTGCCGGGACGCTTATCAGGAGCAGCGCAGCCAGCGCGTGGGCCATGTACCGGGATGTAAGCATGGAGAAAGTTATTTCACTCTGATCCTCAACGAGTAGCTGCCGTTGACGACCAAGTCAAAGGGGATGGACATCTGTTCCTGGGCGCTTTCCGGGATCACCATGAACGTGCGGTTCGACGAGCGGCCGGATTGCATCACGTTGGCGATGGAGCCCGGCAGGTTCGGTAGCGCCTTGTCCTCGTGATACAGCGTCGGCTGGCTCTGTACCAGGGACACATAGAGCCGGTTGTTGCTGCGCTCCTGATTGATGAGAGATACGGTCTGAGACAGGTCCATCTGACGGTTCATTTGCGCGGCCACCGTCTGCGTCCTGTTCAATGCGTCGGCATCGCTCAGGAGGATGCGGTGTTCGCCTGCCGGCATTCCGGAGGGGATGCGCACACGGAATTCCCGCTCCAGGCGCTCGCCGCGATAGGGCCGCAGCACCACCTTCACGGGGACCTCGGCGCCCGGCTCCACCTCGCTCAGCGCGCTCCAGGCGGACTCGATGGCGGCCACGCGCCTCTCCGGCAGCAGGTCCACCACCGCGTTCACTCTTCTCAGCTGCGGCATGCGCGCCGCGTTCAGGAACAGCCGGTTGAACTTGTCTCCCCACCACCCGGCCAAAAGCATGGGCACGGGCACCGGCAGGTCACTGGCAGCCAGCATGGTGGAAAGCGAGACGTTGTTCATGCCGTCCAGTTCGACTTCTCCGCTCAGCCGGTAGGTGACTTCCTCAGCGAAGTCGTTAAGCCCCGAAAGGGTGTTGAATAGCGTGATCATCATCAGGTACGGCGTCCACTTCTGTTGCACGAAGACGTTGTACCGGAGCTGCTTTTCTTTGATGACGGTGTCGCCCTCGCCGAAACTGCGGATGGTGACGCTCACCGGAATGGTCGGGGCTACTTCGCCCAGCGCGCCGAGGATTCCGCTGCGCCGGTCCTGGCGCAGCGCGCCCACGATCTCCGTCGCGTTGGCGAACTTGTTCGGCTGGAGCGCCGAGGAAAGCACCATCAGCACTTCGCCCCGGCTCATGGGCATTTCTACGGGGCCGAGGTTGAAAAACGAATGGCCGAAGGCCAGCACGCGGCGCCCGTCGTTGTGGGTTACAGTGCCTAGTCCGGTAATGTTCATGTCACCGGAGACCATGACGCCTGCTACCGCGTCTCCCGGCTGAAGCGCGTTCTCCCAGCCCGCGGCGGGTTTGGTTTCTGCAAGCGAACCGCTGGCTCCGCCCTGCACGGGCGTGATCCCCAATTGCCTGAACAGAGGCCCGAACTCGCGCAGTACATTCTCATGGAAGCCTGAAAAAGTCAGCGGCGTTTCGATGGGGACCATCACCGGCGTCTGCATCCAGGTAGGTGTGGCCGCCCCGGCGGCGACTGCCTGCGCCAGCATTTCGCTCGGGATTTCAAGCCTCGCCCGCGGCGCGGCGCGGTCCGGAGTGAGGGCATCGGGAGGGCGGGAAGTGTCGTAGTCCTGGATCTCGAGCATCAACTCAATCGGTGTGATGCCGCAGATGGAATCCGGCGAAAAGACGCTGAGCCGCAGGGCGATAGCGCCCATCAGTTTCCCGTCTACGTAAACCGGACTGCCGCTCATGCCGCCGGCTACGTTGGTGCGCGCGGCTTTTCCGCCCAGTTTGGCCAGGATCACGTCCTGCCGGGGTCCCCAGGCATTCCGCCACACGCCGATGACCTCCACCGGCACGGCTTCCGGCTCCGAACCCTCGAAGACCGTCCAGGCGGTGCCTTGCATGCCCGCCCGTACTTCGGCGACCGGCAGGATGTCAACCTTACCCGCGCGCGGACGCTCCTGGGCTGCCGCCGGCAGGGAAACCAAAGCTAGAAGTAGGAAAAATGACGCCGTCTTACTCATGCAATCAACCTGCGGATTCAGAAAGCGTTCCGATTACCCCCTGGGAGGCAGACTCGCTCTTATTATCCCGTATTTTCCCCGCGGATAACAACGAAACCCGCTCCAAGGGAAATTTGCGGCGATTGGGCGCCACGGCAGCAGGGGTTGCGTCCTCGGCGACACCGCGCTCCGCGCGCCAGTTGCGCCTTGACCGCCTTGATCATGTTCGAGAAAGCGGGGCGCGCGGTCTGGCTCCACTGAAGACGCGTTCCCAGTCTCTCTTCTAGTCCTGCTGCTTCACTCGGGCGGCGGAAATCCGTGCCGGCGGCCGTTCGCGCTAGAATCGGACGCAAGCCCGGGATGGACGATGAGCGAACGCAAACTGCTCGAGAGAATACGCAAACTGGCCGGCGCCGAGCCCGGTCCCGAAATGGTGGCCGGAATTGGGGACGATTGCGCCATCTGTCGGCCCGCCGGGGGCGGGGAAGACTGGCTGTTCACCACGGACTTGCTGATGGAGGACGTCCATGTGCTCCGCGCCACGCACCCTCCCGCGGCGGTGGGACACAAGGCCCTGGCTCGTGGGCTGAGCGACATAGCCGCCATGGGCGGCAGGCCAAAATTCTGCCTGCTCTCGCTGGCGCTGCCGCCTTGGGCGGGAACCCGCTGGGTGGATTCCTTCTACCGCGGATTCCTCCAACTGGCGCGGCAAACGGGCACGTATCTGGCGGGAGGTGACCTGGCGCGGGCGGAGAAGCTGGTTTGCGACATCGTCGTTTGCGGCGCCGTCCCTCAAGGCAAAGCCTTGCGGCGCAACGGCGCGCGAGCCGGGGACGGTATTTACGTTTCCGGGTGGCTGGGTGGCTCCGCCCTGGGCCTGGCGACGCGGACGGGAGCCGCCTGGAAGCGCCACTTGCGGCCAGAGCCGAGGTTGGAATTGGGCGAGTTCCTGCGTTCACAACTGCACGCCTCCGCTGCCATGGATTTGAGCGATGGCCTTTCGCTGGATTTGCACAGGTTATGCCTGGAATCCGGCGTCTCCGCCGCCATTGACCAACCGCTGCCGGCGTTCCCCAAGGCTTCCCATGAACAGGTTTTGCACGGTGGCGAGGACTACGAGCTTTTGTTCACCGTGGCCGCTCACATCCCCGTCCCGCCGGCTTTCGGCGGCTTGCCCCTCACCCGCATCGGTTCCATCACCGAGGGACGCGCCGGAGAGGTGGAGCTATTCGGGAAGGCGCTGCCGGCTTTGGGTTACGATCACTTCCGGGAGGAGACGTAAGGATGGATTCTGATCTGGTATTGCTGGGCAGGCTGATTGAGGCCTTCCGCGGCTCGAAGGCTTTGTTCGCTGCGGTCGAGTTGGGGGTGTTTGACCGCCTCGCCGACGGTCCCGCCACGGTCTCGGAACTGGCCGCAGGCTGTGACGAGGACGCGCTTGAGAGGCTGCTGGACGCCTGCGTGGGCCTTTCGCTGTTGGAGAAGCACGACGGCCGCTACAGCAACACCCGCGCTGCCCGCACGTACCTGTTGAAGTCCGCCCGGCTGTCGTTGACAGGCTACATACGCTTTTCCAACGACGTGCTCTTCCCCCTGTGGCGTCACCTGGAGGACGCCGTGCGCGAGGGCGGCAACCGCTGGAAGCAGGCCTTTGGACTGGACGGGCCCCAATTCAGCAGTGTCTACAGGACCGAGGAGGCCATGCGCGATTTCATCCTGGGCATGCACGGCTTCGGCCTGGCGAGCAGCCCGGCGGTGGTGTCCGCCTTTGACCTGAGCGGCTTCCGGCGCCTGGTGGACTTGGGCGGCGCTACGGGACACCTGGCAATGGCCGCCAAAGCCCGCTACCCCGAACTGAAGGCTTCGGTCCTCGACCTTCCCGTGGTGATTGCCTTCGCCGAGGCTCTGCCCGGAGCGGATACGGTCGAGTTCCTGGCCGGTGACTTCTTCACCGATTCTCTTCCGGAGGCGGATCTTTACGCCGTCGGGCGCATCCTGCATGACTGGGGGGAGCCGGAGATCCGCTCCCTGCTGGCCAAAATTCACTCCCACCTGCCCTCGGGCGGGGGATTGCTGATCGCCGAACGACTGCTGGATGAAGACAAGCGTGGTCCGGTCTCCGCTCAGCTTCAATCCCTGAACATGCTGGTGATCACCGAAGGCAAGGAGCGTACCTTGTCCGAGTACAAGCGGCTGCTGGAGGAAGCCGGTTTCCGCGACGTGCAGGGGAAACGCACCGGTTCCACGCTGGATGCCTTGCTGTGCCGCAAGCCGTAAGGCATAATTGACCTGCCATGTCCAGAATCCTCGTTTCCTTGCTCGTGTTAGGAGCTATGGCGGCCTCGGCCTCGATGCGAATCGAACCGACCGCCTATCAGGGCTGGCCTGACTGCTACCGCGTCACCAACGGAACGGTGGAACTGATTGTCACCTCCGACGTCGGCCCGCGTATTCTCCCTTACTGAAACAGTAGCTTCCCGGCTCCTGGCGGGGCGGATAACCCTGCTTTTGGCGTATACTACAGGCTTTGGACCCTGTCTGAGTCCATACGGAGTCCGTCATGGCAGCAGTCAAGCCTGTTCATTCGTTTCCCGGCCTCGATCCAGCCAACGCCAGACATTTGCCCGATGCCGAGTTCGCGCAGCGGGCCCTGTACTACATGGCGCTGATGCGCGAAGTCGAGGACCGCATTGAGCGCAAGCTCTACCGCCAGGGAAAGATCCTGGGAGGCGTGTACGTGGGCCGCGGCCAGGAAGCCATTTGCGTGGGAGCGGGACTCGTGGCCGAGCCCGAGGACGTGCTCTTCCCGTGCCACCGCGATCTGGCCATGTACTTCATACGGGGCGTTCCCCCGCGGCAGGTCTTCGCGCAGTACATGGGCCGCGTGGGCGGCTTGACGCGCGGCAGAGACGGCAACATGCACATGGGGGACCTCAAGCTGCGCATCGTCGCCATCATCAGCGCCATGGCTGCCTCGGTCCCGGTGGCCGCGGGTGCCGCCATGGCCCTGAAGTACCAGGGCTCGCGCCAGGTGGCCATGGTCGTTTTCGGGGATGGCGCCACCAGCCGTGGGGACTGGCACGAAGGCGTCAACTTCGCCGCCGTGCAGAAAGCCCCGCTGGTGCTCATCTGCAACAACAACCAGTACGCTTACTCGACGCCGATCTCCCGCCAGATGGCTTGCGAACATGTGGCCGACCGCGCCCCGGGCTACGGCATTCCGGGGGAGATTGTGGACGGCAACGATGTGTTCGCCGTGCGCGGCGCTACCCAACGCGCGGCGGACCACGCGCGCTCAGGACTCGGACCCTACCTGATCGAATGCAAAACCTTCCGCATGACCGGCCACGCCGCCCACGACGACGGCCACTACGTGCCCGGACACCTGTGGGAGGAGTGGGGCGAAAAGGACCCCATCCGCAAACTGGAATCCCTCATCCGTCAGAACGAATGGATGGAAGAGGAAGCCGTGGAGAAACTGCACGCGGAGATTCGCGCCGAAGTCGACGCGGCCATCGAGTGGGCGGACCAGAGTCCGTACCCGGACCCGTCGGAACTGCACGACAACGTCTATGAATCGCGTCCGCCTGCCGGCGAGGAGAACCGCTGATGCAGGTCACCTACCTGGAAGCCATCCGGCAGGGCATCGGCGAGGAGATGGAGCGGGACCCGAACGTCTTCCTGCTCGGTGAAGATATCGGCGTTTTCGGCGGAGCCTTCAAAGTGACGGCGGGGCTGCTGGAGCGGTTCGGTGAAAAGCGCGTGGTGGATACGCCCATTTCCGAGTCCGCCATTGTCGGCGCCGCCATCGGCGCGAGTTTCATGGGTCTGCGTCCGGTGGCGGAGATGCAATTCGCTGATTTCATCACCTGCGCTTTTGACCAGGTGGTCAACTTCGCCGCCAAGTGCCGGTACCGCTGGAACGCGCCCGTCCCCATCGTGGTCCGCGCCCCGAGCGGCGGCGGCTTCAGCGGCGGGCCCTTTCATTCGCAAAACCCCGAAGCCTGGTTCTTCCACACGCCCGGACTGAAGGTGATCACGCCAGCCAGAGCCTACGACGCCAAGGGGCTGATCAAGTCCGCCATCCGGGACAACGATCCGGTGATCTTCTTCGAGCACAAGGCGCTTTACCGTAGCATCAAAGAGGACATTCCGGAAGAGGAATACACCGTCCCCATCGGCAAGGCGGCCGTGTACCGCGCCGGCGAGCATCTCAGCCTCATCACCTACGGAGCCATGCTGTATGCCGCGCGCGACGCCGCCGGGCAGTTGGAGCAGGAGGGCATCTCCGTGGAGATTGTCGACCTGCGCACGCTGCTGCCGCTCGATGAGGAGACCATCCTCGAGAGCGCCCGCAAGACCGGCAAAGTGATCATCCTGCACGAAGATACGTTGACGGGAGGCATCGGCGGAGAAATCAGCGCCCGCATCATGGAGAAGGCGTTCGATTGTCTCGATGGCCCGGTGCTGCGCATCGCCGCTCCGGATACGCCGGTGCCTTACAGTCCGACTCTCGAAAAAGCATTCCTGCCGGGCGTGGAACAGGTGGTTGAAAAAGCGCGCTGGCTGGCGGCTTACTGACGGCGCGTTCCGTCAGCCGGCCGCCGCGGATGGCTCTCCGCCGGGGTCATCCTGGCGGCGCGCCCTGGAAAGGCGGCGGGGGTCCAGAAGATGCTGCGGCCTGTAGGCCCTTTGAGTCCAGCAATAGCCGGCCTCGAACTCCACTCCCAGGAAATAACCGATTTCCCGGAACACGCAATACCGCACTTTGCCGAGAAACTCCCCCTTGGCGTGTGAAATCCGCACCTTGGTTTGAAGGGGCACGGCGATGTCGATTTGCAGGCAGGCGCCGGAGGAGGAGATGTCTTCCAGGTTCGCCACCGTTCGGCGCGAACGCCCGGACTTATCCCGCCAGTCCACTTCGACAAAGTCGGCGCACAGCATGCGCGGCTGCGCACGTCGGTCTCGCATATTCTGAGTTATCGGCCTCCCTGGCCGAAGCTTACTGCCGGCCTCATCGGGATTTCACTTAACTTCTGCCGACGCTGAACCTGAGCAACACAGCCGAACTGCCCGATAGAGACTCCCCCTTCACGCATATTCTATCCCGAAGGGCTTTTTTCTACCAGAGGATTCTGGCAGAGGATTCTGGCAGTTGCCCTGGAGGCGCGTCTGAGGTACGCTGCATTTCGGGCCCGCCCCGCACCGGAGAAGACCATGAGCACGTCCCTGGGCACAAGAATCTGGATGGAGTGGATGGACCTGCTGCGCGGCGCCGCCAGCCCTGCCGGCGCGGCTCTGTACCTGGTGTTCGGCGGCTTGCTCGCGGTGGCTGTGCCGTGGCGGCTCGGTTTCGGTTTTCTTCAGGCGCGGATTTTTCTGATTTACGCCTGCATGTCCCTGTTTTTCGTCGCTCCCGCCATTGCCGAGTCTCTGGCTAGTGACGCCGCCCGGTCAGTGCTGGCCAACCGGCGGGGAGGGACCGGCCATGACCGCGATATCCTGGCGGCCAAAATCACCGTGGCGGCGCTGTTCGGCTGGGTTTGCTCGCTTGTCATCCTGCTGGCGGCGCTGGGGACGTTCAACGCCCTGAACTGGGCTGGACGGCTGCTGCTGCCGCCATACACGGTGCTGGCGGGGACGGCTCTGCTGAGCCTGGCTTTCGCCGTTTTCGTAGCCTCGGCGGGCGCCTGGGTGGCGCTGCGCGTGGACTCGGCGGCTATCGCCAAGCAGATAGTGCGCACGGGGATACTGGTTCTGCTCCTGCTGGTGGTGTTGGGCGAACGCCTGCTGCCCGCTGCCTGGCGCCTCGGCCTGGAAGCGGGTCTCAGCGCCGCGCGCCTGCCCGTTTTGATGGTCCTGCTTTCGGCGCTGCTCGTGGCGGGCTGCGTGCCTTTCTGGCGAGCCGCGCTCGCCCGCCTGCAACGCCTGCGCTCCGCGTAGAGCCCTGACAGGAAACCCGCCGCCACCCGCGCGACGCCGCGGACTACGGCAGCCTGACCACCCGCGCTCTAGCTCGGCTCCGGGCGCCTCAGCGCAGGTGTTCGGTGATGGTCACCGGCGCGTTGATGCGGAAGGTGATGCGGGTTTCCACGGGCAGTTCAGCCAGCTTGCCACGCGTGGCGGCCACGCCGCCCGCTCCGGCGGCTCCGCCCACCGCCGCGCCGATGGCTGCGCCCTTGCCGCCGCCCGCGATGGCGCCTATCGCCGCGCCGATGCCTGCCGCCGCTCCTACCTTGGCGGCGTCTTCACCGCGCGTGGCCGGGCCTTCCTTGGTGAAGGTCTCGGTCTGTATAGCCACCTTTTGCCCGTCGGTGGTCTGGAAGCTCAGGAGTTGTATGCCGAGTTCCGCCGTGCCTTTAACCCTACCCGCCTTCTCGGCCGTCACCACTTTGCCTTGCAGCCGCGCGCCCCGTTCGGCCAACACGAGGTCTTCGATGACCAACGGCCTGTCGAGCGTGGCGGTGAAGTTGTCTCCCGCCACGTTCACTTCGGAATTCAAGGTCTCAACCAACCGCACGCTCACCAGAGTCCCGGCGGGGATAGTCACCGTGCGGGGCTTGCGGGGAGGCGCAGGAGGCTCCGCCACCACTGCGGGCTCGGGCTGCGCCGGAGGAGAGGGCGGCGCCGGTGGTGGCGGGGCCTGCGCTGCAACCGGCGGCGCGGGCGCAGGCGCCGGAGGCGGTTGAGAAACCACGGGTTCAGATTTGCGCGCCATTTCCACGGGGGCGGCAGGCGGCTCAGGCGCGCGGTTGCGCGCCGTTCTGGCAGCTGGCCGCGCCGGGGGCTCCGGCGTCACGGCCTTTTGCACCGGTTCGGGAACGGCCGGTTCCGCCACGGGCGGCGCGGGTTCCGCCGGGGGAAGCGTCTCCGCGGCCACGGGTTCGGCGGGAGGCGCGGGAGCCGGTTGGCGGCCCACCGTGTAGTAGGCGATGACGGCAGCCACAGCGGCGCCGACTAGGAAACCTGCGAGCAATTTCATGACATTGTCCCCCTTCCCGGGCGTCTCCATACAATTTGAGGACGCCGCCGGAGCGCTTCAGGTTCCAGTGAGGCGGCAGCTACAATTGTGAATGATGGCGCAGTTTCCCACAGGGTTCCGGCTGGGAACGGCCCGGGTCAGTCCGGCCACCGTTCTGGCCCCCATGGCCGGGGTCACGGACACTCTTTTCCGCCGGCTCATCCGCGAGTTGGGCGGCTGCGGCCTGATCATGACGGAGTTCACGAGCTCCCACGGCATCGTGTCTTCGGCGCGGGCCAGGAAACCGTCGCGGACCATGCGCTATCTGGCTTTCGAGCCCTGCGAGCGGCCCATCTCGGCGCAACTGTTCGGGGCGGACGCGAACGTGCTCGCCGACGCTGCCCGCGTTTGCGAGGACCTGGGCTTTGACGCCGTGGACTTGAACTTCGGCTGCCCGGTGAAAAAAGTGGTGCGGTGCAACGGCGGCTCTGGGCTGCTGCGGGACCTGCCGCTGGTGGCGCTGATTCTCTCGAAAGTGCGCGCCGCGATTTCGATTCCGCTCACCATCAAGTTCCGCTCCGGCTGGAACCACAAGGAAATCGTGGACGTGGAGGTGGCGCGCATGGCGGAGGACGTCGGCGTTTCGGTTCTGGCGCTGCATCCGCGCACGCGGGAGCAGGGCTACTCGGGCCGGGCCGATTGGACGCGTATCGCCGCCGTGAAGGCGGCGGTGAAGATTCCGGTCATCGGCAACGGCGACATCGTGACGCCGGAGGACGCCCTGCGCATGGTGGCCGAAACGGGCTGTGATGCCGTCATGGTGGGCCGGGCCGCGTCCTATAACCCCTGGATATTCAAGCAAATAGGAGACTATCTGGAAACGGGCCAGTACAGCCAGCCGGGCGATGAGGACCGCTACCGGCTGATGCGCCGCTACTACCAGATGCTCGCCGGCAACGAGGCTCCGGATACGATAGGCAAGATGAAGCAGTTCGCCAACTACTTCAGCCGTGGCCTGCGCTACGGCGCCCGGCTGAGAGCCGCCGTCTACAGGGCTCACCAGATTGATGAAATCCTGAACATCGTGGACGAGTTCTTCCACGGGGAACTGAAGGCGTCCGTTTCCTGAGCGGCTATGAAGAAGGTGAGTCTGTTCACG